>JAGAPR010000036.1 GCA_017623155.1 Prevotella sp.
ACACGAAGCTGCTCAAAGGCTTCAAGAGCAAGCAGGGCAAGAGCTTCGATGCCGTGGTTGCCTTTGACGGGGACTACAACACGACTTTCGTGTTCCCCGAAAGGAAAACGACCAAGAAATTTTCAGGACGGAAGAAATAGTGTTAACTTTGCCACTGGTTCAGAGTAATGAATTGTTCTTCGATACCGGATTACACTCATACTTTGGATTTAGTGGTGGCACTCGGAGGGATACCGGGTGCCTTTTCTTTCTCCTTTCAGACAATTATCCCGGTCATTATCTACCAATCCACTAAATTCCAAAGTAATGAACAACAAGAAGAAAAACGAGGGTCAGACCGACTTTTCCTATTACGGTCTGTACCTGCTGGACTATCTCCGAACGAACAAATTTGAACAGGCGACCGACGAAGCCTTCATCCGTGAACGAGCCGACCGTGCCGCCGGAACGTATGAGCAGGCAAGGCTCGAAGGCTATCCCGCCGCTGGAGCGCAGGAACTGGCGATGAAAACGCTGACAGAGGGACTTCGCTACTCCAAGTACGCCATCCTGCGCGAAGTCGTGGAGAACGAGTTTGCCGACGACGTGCCGGAAGCGAAGCGTGAATCCTTTACCCGAAAACTGCTGCCGCTTGTCGGAAACGTATTCTCCATTTATGACCTCTCGGATGACAATTTCGCCCTGTCGTCCGATTATAACCTGCTCTACACGGAGCTGACGGGGGCTGTTGTCCTCTATATAGAGGAGTATGGCGTTTAACCGCAAACAGAAACTGCGGGACAACATCGAGGCGATACGGACGGCATTCGTCCTTGACAGGGAACAGAGAGCGGCAACAGCTGAAGAACGGGCAATACTCCGGAAGTATTGCGGTTTCGGCGGGCTGAAATGTATCCTGAACCCTGCAAGGGAACTGACGGATGCCGTCCACTGGGCGAAATCCGACCTCGAACTGTTTGCCCCGACTGTGGAACTGCACAGGTTGATACGGGAGAACAGCCGGGACGACATGGCGTACAAGCGGTTTGTGGATTCGCTGAAAGCGTCCGTGCTGACAGCCTTCTACACACCGAAAGAGATAACCGGCACCATCGCTGACGTGTTAGCGGATTACAGTGTCCGTCCGTCGTGTGTGCTGGAGCCGTCAGCCGGTGTCGGCGCATTCGTGGATGCCGTGCTGCGGCACAGTCCCGACGCTGATGTGATGGCGTTTGAAAAAGATCTCCTTACGGGTACGATTCTACGACAGCTCCACCCCGACAAGAAGATGCGTATAGACGGTTTTGAGAAAATCGAAAAACCGTTCAACAACTATTTCGACTTGGCGGTGTCCAACATCCCGTTCGGTGATATAGCCGTGTTCGACGCAGAATTTCAAAGAAGCGAATCTTTCGGCAGACGCTCGGCACAGAAAGCCATTCACAACTACTTTTTCCTGAAAGGACTGGACACGGTACGCGACGGCGGCATCGTGGCTTTCATCACGTCGCAGGGAGTGCTGAACAGTGCCAAGACCTCCGTGCGCAACGAACTTTTCAGTCAGGCGAATCTGGTATCGGCAATCCGACTGCCCAACAACCTGTTCTCGGACAACGCGGGAACAGAGGTGGGCAGTGACCTGATAATCTTGCAAAAGAACCTGCACAAGACGGAAATGTCGCAGGATGAGCGGCTGCTGACCGTGATACAGACGGACACGAAGACAAACCTGACGGACAACGCCTATTTCATCCACCATCCCGAACGCATCGTGCATACGTCCGCGAAACTTGACACCGACCCTTACGGAAAGCCCGCAATGGTCTATCTGCACGAGGGCAAGACAGAAGGCATTGCCAATGACTTGCGCCGTATGCTTGACGAGGATTGCCACATGAGGCTTGCCATGCGCCTGTATTCGGGAACAATCGGGCAAGCAAGCGAGCAAAAAGCGGTTGCCGTTGAAGTCAAGCCGGAACAACCTACCGTGAAACAGGAAACACGGCCTGTTGATGAAAAGCCGGAGATAGAGCCGCGCCGTCCGCAGTATTCGGGTGGCGTGCAACTGTCCCTGCTTGACCTTTGGGGCATGACAGAGGAAGTCAAGAAGAAAGAAGCACCCACCAAGAAGAAAAAGACGGCGAAAAAGGAAAGCGCGGCAAAGCGTGTGCCTCCCAAACCGAAGCCGCAAGTTACGGCTGCTCCAACGGCTGAAACCGCCAAGCCTGCAAACGGGGACAAAGAAGCTAAGTCGGATAATGACAGGAAGCAAAGCGACCCGGACGACATTTATGCCACTCTTGACTGGGAAACCAATCCTCCCATCAACGGTTTCTATGAAATGATGATGGGGCTGACACCTGAAAGACGCAAGGAGCTTCGCAAGCTGGCTGCGGAACATCAGGAGAAACAAAGGGTGGACGGATCTGCGGTAAAAGCCGCTCCCGCATCTGCCATGCCGGAAAAAGAAGCGACGAAACGCCACGAAGCACAACCGGAAGTAACTCCCGTTCCTGTTACGGACAATAGCCCAAGTGAGAAGGCAACCACTTCCCTTTTCCCTGAATTTGAAACGGAAAAACCGAAAGAGGAAGTACCCGACCTTACGCCGCGTCCCTACCACCGCACGCCGGAAATGCACCTGCGTGAAGGTTCGCTGGTGGCAAACAGGGCACGTGACATCGGTTATCTGAAGGACATTACTCCCTACGGTGCGACCTTCCAGCCGCTTGGACTAACCGGTTATCAGAAAGAGAAAACATTGCTGTATGTATCGCTCCGTGACGCATACGAGCGGTTGTATCGCTATGAATCGAACAGACAAGAGGAAAATGTCCCTTGGCGTGAACACCTGAACACCTGCTACGATGAGTTTGTCATGCGTTATGGCAACCTCAACGCCAAACAGAACGTGAAGTTGGTGATGATGGATGCCGGAGGGCGCGACATCCTTTCGCTGGAACGTGCGGAGGATGGCAGGTTCGTCAAGGCGGACATCTTTGAGCGTCCCGTTTCCTTCTCGGTGGAGAACCACGCCAATGTCGGCTCTCCCGAAGAAGCCTTGTCCGCATCGCTCAACAAGTTCGGCACGGTCAATCTTGACTATATGCGGGGGATAACCGACAGCACGGAAGAGGAACTGCTCAATGCCCTCAAAGGACGTATCTTCTACAATCCGCTCGTAACCGGTTACGAGATTAAAGACCGCTTCATCGCGGGAAATGTGATAGAGAAAGCGGAACGCATAGAGACATGGATAGGCGACAATCCCGAAAGTGAAAGATTGCCGGAGGTGAAACAG
>JAGAPR010000037.1 GCA_017623155.1 Prevotella sp.
CGACACACGTTGTCGGGAGCCTCGCCGCTTTTTTATGCGCATGATTTCACCCTGAAACGAGGTATTAATTACCCCGTAACGGGATATTAACTCCGCAGTAACGGGATATTAACTCCACGACAGTTAATATTTAATTGTCTCGCAGTTAATATTTAATTACCTTGCAGTTAATATCCCGTTATGGCGGAGTTAATATCTCGTTGCAAATTAGTGCGATATCGGCCTCGAAACAAGTATGGAATTATCAAAAATCAAAGAAAAATCAATATGGCGGCACTTTGTTTTTGCATAAATATTCATTTCTGCCGTATAAATATTCATTCTTAGTGCTGCTTGATTACGTTTTATGAAAAAAAGATGTATACCGATGTTTTTTCTTAAAATCGAAAGCCGTGTTTTTTTAATGGAAAATGTGCAACTTTATGCCAAAAATCGGCATGAAAATGGGTAAAAATGTATAAGCGAAAAATAGAAAGGAAGCTCTTGTCATGGTTTGAACCCCCATTTCACAAACCTATTGTTGTGAAAGGTGTGCGTCAGTGTGGCAAAACCGGTAGTTGCCGATGTATATGGCATTTCTTCTGACGGAGAGATAGGGGCGTGCTGTCTTTCGTATGCGGCTTTGGACCGGACACAATCGGGCGTTGCAAGGTTAAAAGAGATAAAAGTAGGGGCTCGCAGGTTAATAATTCTATAAAAAAGCTGTCGGGTATCGGATTGTTCGCGGGTATATGTTATTTTTACACCGTGAACAAACCAATAAAACCATAATATTATGAGCATGATCAAGGAAGCGGCCATAGTGGCCGTGGGAATAATAGGTCTCGGCCTGTGTGTAAAGGGAGGAATGGACGATTTTGCCAACAAGGACAGGAGCGTGACTGTGAAAGGACTCGCTGAGCGGGAGGTGCCGGCCGACAAGGTGACATGGCCTATACAGACCAAGGAGATGGGCGACGACCTGCCCGCACTGTACGAGAAGATTAACGCCACGACGGCAAAGGTGAAAGAATTTCTGCGACGCAACGGTGTGGCCGACAGTGAGATAAGTGTGAACGCACCGCTCGTGACCGACTTGAAGGCCGACCAGTACAGTGCCGAGCGGGCCAAGTACAGATATATCATCACATCGACGCTCACCGTGACATCGCGAAACGTGAAGCGCGTACGCTCGATAATAGCGCGGCAGGGAGAACTGCTCAAACAGGGGATTGCCGTTATCGACAGCTACTCGAACAGAGTGGAGTATGAATATGTGTCGTTTCAAGACATCAAGCCGAAGATGATGCAGGAGGCAATACGAAACGCCGAGAAAACAGCCACACAGTTTGCCGAGAACAGCAAGAGCCGACCCGGAAAGATTATGACCGCCGACCAAGGGCAATTCTCCATTTCCGACCGCGACTCCAACACGCCGTATATCAAGAAACTGCGTGTGGTGACAACCGTAACTTACTCACTGAAAGACTGAAAGGGAGGGGGCGTATCAAAATACAAAGGAAGCGCACAGTAGGGACATATTTTGATACGCCCTCTTTTTTAACACTTAAAATTTGTCCGGTATATATAAAATCATTACTTTTGCTGTCATAAATAAAAACATTTACTTATCTATTAGCTGTAACAGCTATCATGTTTATCGACAGTTTAAAGGCAAGGCGCATGCTGCGTCTGCGTGATTTTTATTCGGGGGGGTAAAAAGTGCTTACACCCTTGCGTTCGGGCACATTTCCGGTTGTCTGCGGCATAATCCGTATACCTATCTTATAAACTTATTGCCATCCGTCGGCCACGCATCCGTGGCCCGGAGCATCGTGCATTGTCATGCCGCCGGCATGAATGATGCACGCTACCGTCGTGCCCGTTGGTTGACGAATGTTGTTGTATGCGCGATGATTTATTGATTATGATATGAATTATATGACATTTATTTTATCTATTAACAATAACTAAATTAAATTATGAAGAAAATTAGATTAGGATTTTTGTCCTTAATTGTTTTAGGGATTATGGCTGTGATGCCAAGCAAAGCTTGGGCTCAGGTAACAGAGACGTATGATTTTTATTCTTTTGCGACAGGTGATGGGTACATGGAAGCGACTGGTGATGCTATTGCTCAGATTGGCGAAAGTGAAAAAAAAACGGATGTTTATGAAGTTAAAAACCTAACAATAGGTGAGACGACAATGGATTTTAACAATCGGTTTGCTTTTAATCCTGTGACAAATTCTTATCAAATGTTTTGGCGTTTTAGAAATACTGGTACAGAATACCAAAAAGGATTAGTATGTCAGTGGCTTAGTGGTAAGATAGCAAATGCTACAGCAAACATGTCAGTGTTGAATCTGTATAAAGGGGATAAGATAACAATTACTTATTCAATACGAAGCGGAAAGAGTGCAGAGCTTCATGTTATAAAAAGCGGAGTTATAGAAGCTAATGGTTCGGCTGTTAATGCAGACGAAATACTGGTTTCTGGAACTGAATATACGGTCAATGCTGCTGACGAAGACACCCCGGTTAATTTGGACCTTTATATCACAGATAATAATATTGGTATTCATAGAGTTGTTATAAAGAGTACGAAAATAAGTGAAACGGTATCTGCTCCAGCTATAGAAACTATTGGAGCGAATAAAGGTGAGCGTATTGTTAGAATTAACGCAGGAAGCTCTTCTGCCTCGAATACGGTTACCACGTATTATACAATAGATGGTAAAGAGCCAACGACAGAAAGTGAAAGTTTCACAGGAGCCTCAAAAGATATAACAATAGGGGTGGGAATAACAGAAGAAACTGATGTTACAGTGAAAGCATTTTCCGTCTCTTCTACAAGCGTGAAATCAGAAGTAGGAGAAAGAAATATTGCGGTCGGAACTGTATTGAAGCTTAATACTCCGGAAATTAGCGTAACAGGAATGTCACAAATAGGTGATGTCTATTATCCTGTAGTTACTATAACATCAGATCAAACAACTGTTATAGGTAATTTTTCTGTTGTTTATCAAGCAACATTTAATGGTAAGTCTGTTGCGTTAGACAATGATTCTTATACATTTACATCTGCCGGAACGTTGACCGTAACATCTTCGGCGGCTGGTTATGACGATTCTGAACCTGTGATGTATACTGCTTCTTCCTATGCCGTTAGTACATTGTATGATTTCTCTAATCCTGAGTTTACATCTTTATATACAGTAGGAGAGGAAGAAGGTTTCGAGGCCGGAACACAGTATAACAGTGCTACAGCGTTCAAATCAGACTTTGTGGGAAAGACTTATGTTGTTAAAGCAACAGGAGGAATATTTGATTTTATGGAATTTCAAACAAATCACAACTTGCTGGAAGGTATTGGTATCTTGAATGTTGGAACAGGTAATCGCTGGGTAAAATTGACCAAATTAACAGATAAAGTCATTGCAAAATTTGAGTTTGTAACTACAAACTCAGGGTCGGAGACTGTTGTTGGAATAGATGGAAGTTCACAAACAACGATACCTCGATATAATGCTTTGAAAGCAATAACAATTTATTCTCCTGCTCAGAGCGTCACAATCTCTTCCGATTACGGCTATTCTACATTCAGCAGCGATGTGGATGTAGACTTCTCGGCAAACGACGGTGTTACCGTATATACAGCCAATATGAATGACGACAATACTGTCGTTAAGCTCACAGAGGTTGCCGATAAGAAAGTTCCGGCAGGCGCAGGCGTGCTGCTTAAAGGCGAGGGAACGTTCGCAGGCATTGTCACAACGGGCGTCGCAGCATTTGCAGACAACGCGTTTGTGGCAAGCGAAGGCGGCACAGCTGTGACAAGAGAAGACGGAATATATGTGCTCAACAACAAGAGCGGCATAGGTTTCTATCCTTTTGTGGGCACACTGTCAAAGGGCAAGGCGCATCTCGTAATCACGAACAGCGAGGCCAAGAGCATAAAAATGAGCTTCGGTGACGAGACAACAGGCATCAGCGAGATTGATGCAACAGGTGAGGCAAACGGCGTTTATCACACTCTGAGCGGTATCCGCGTGCAGAACCCCACCAAGGGACTCTATATTCTCAATGGAAAGAAAGTAGTGATAAAGTGATAACAGGCATATAAAAACAACGATAAAAATAGAATGAAAATGAATAAGAATTATATCAAGCCGCAGACGGAAATAATAGAAATGGAGTTGCAATCCATGATAGCAGACAGTATTACTGTGAAAGACGAAGAAGTAGACTCGCAAGGAAGCAAGGAGCACGTCTCATTGCCCGGTTTCAACCTTTGGGACGACGGCGAGGAGTAACCATCCGTTGTTGCATTATAAAGAATTGGAGAGCCTTGCGAGGCTCTCCAATTTTTTGTTTGGCCCTTTCATGTCTTATATGTATAGCGGCGGATTACAAATCCGGCGAAGCATAATGTGAGCCATGGGCGGACTATGGTACAGATTAGCCCTTGCGGGCTGCGGCCAAAGACGAGACTCTGGCCCTACTGTTATGTGATGGCAGGGTAAAATGGCCTCCTGATGATGCCGAGGCTGTTCCTTTCTCCTCCCATTGGGGATGTCGGGAGGGGCTTGACATACTCTAAGTAATCGGCCATGAATTCATCTTTTTGTCCAAAGAATTTGTCTGTTTTCCGTAAAAGTTGTACTTTTGCCAATCGAAACAAACAATAAAAGAAGATGACTCACAACTTATTGAAAGGCAAGCGCGGCATTATCTTCGGCGCGCTCAATTCAGAATCCATCGCTTGGAAGGTGGCAGTGAAAGCAGTTGAGGAGGGTGCTACAATCACATTGAGCAACACTCCGATGGCATTACGCATGGGAGAGCTTGACGAACTGAGCAAGCAACTGAACGCTCCGGTGATTCCTGCCGACGCCACGAGCGTGGAAGATCTCGACAAAGTGTTCCGCGAGTCGGTGGAGAAACTTGGCGGCAAGATTGATTTCGTGCTCCATTCCATCGGCATGAGCCCCAATGTGCGCAAGCATCGCACGTACGACGACCTCGATTACGGCTATCTTCAGAAGACACTCGATATCTCGGCGATATCGTTCCACAAGATGCTTCAAGTGGCAAAGAAGCAGGATGCGATAGCCGAATACGGCTCGGTGGTGGCTCTCACATACGTTGCCTCACAGCGAACATTCTTCGGATACAACGATATGGCCGATGCGAAGAGCATGCTCGAGAGCATCGCCCGCAGCTTCGGATATATATACGGTCGCGAGAAAAACGTGCGCGTGAACACCATTTCACAGTCGCCCACTCCCACAACGGCGGGTAAAGGTATCAAGGATATGGACAATCTGATGGACTTTGCAAGCAAGATGTCGCCTCTGGGCAATGCCACGGCCGAGGAATGTGCCGATTATTGCGTGATGATGTTCTCTGATTTCACCCGCAAAGTGACCATGCAGAACCTCTTCCACGACGGTGGTTTCTCGTCGATGGGCATGAGTCTGCGTGCCATGAACCAGTATGCAAAGGATCTTGCTCCGTACGAGGACGAGAACGGAAAGATTGTTTACGGATAATTGAATTACGAATTACGAATTCCAAATTCGTAATTCGTAATTAAAATTCTACCTTCCGCTTTCCTTTATCATGTTTTTTATTTTCTTGTTGAAGTCGTCGGCAGCCATGAGTTGTTCGATAGTGAGGTGCATGCGGTATCGCCAGTAGTGGCGGGGATTGGCGGGGATGTTGATTCGTTCGGCGTTCATGTCGTCAAGCCGCAGGCTTTCGTCCATTGCGAGCCAGTCTTGCAGCGACAGCAGGCAGAGCATCGACGGACTTGACAACTGCTTGTATATGATATCGCCGGCGAGCCATGACGACAGCGGGTGCGGCGCGGCACCGGCATGATAGAGCATAGTGTTGAAGTATTCCTGCGTGCGTTGGCTGTCTTCATCCCACCATTGGCGCATTGTCGGCATGTCGTGCGTGCTGAAAGTACATACCGAGCGATAGGGATTTCGGCTCAGATGGCCAAATCTCACGCCCGTCTCTTTCGGCATCGACTGTATTTCGAGGCTTAATATGCGCAGCTCGTTCATCACCCACGGCACGCATCCCGGCACCATTCCGAGGTCTTCCGCACATACGAGCATGCGTGTGGCCTGCGTCAGGAGGGGCAGTTTCTTCATCGCTTCCTCATACCAGAAGTGCTCGTTGCGGCGGTAGTAATAGTCGTTGTACAGCCTGTTGAAAGCGTGTTTCTCGCTGTCTGTGAGTGTTTCGAACACGTAGTCGCCCTGCACACCTATCCTTGGGTGATATTTTCCCGCCGTCTTGTGGTCGCGAACAAACAGCACATCGCTTATCAGCGTGTACAGGCCGTCGCGCAGTTTTGTGTCTTCCGGCTCCGTCTTTCCCTTGAAAGCCGCTTCCACCTTGCGCTGGGTGTCGTATCCGGGCTTCATCTTCCATCGTCCGTTGCCCGTGCTTTCGAGATATGTTTCCTTCACTTCCGCGGCACGTTCGCCGAACAATCGTTCCGTCACGCTGTCTGATATAAACGGCGACGTGAGGCGTTGCTCGTCGAATGTCAGTCCGTAAGCCTCAATCTCTGCGGGCGTGAGGCCTATTGCCGGTGCGAATTGTCCGAGCAGTCCGTGCACCGAATGCGTGGGGATTTCCCATATTCTGAAAAATCCCAGTACATGGTCTATGCGGTATGCGTCGAAGTATTGTGCCATTTTTGTGAAGCGGCGCATCCACCATCGGCATCCGTCGGCCGTCATGCGGTCCCAGTTGTATGTTGGGAAGCCCCAGTTCTGCCCGTTTGCCGAGAAAGCGTCCGGCGGAGCTCCGGCCTGTCCGTCCATGTTGAAATAGTCTGGTTCGATCCATGCTTCCACTCCGTCGCGGCTTATTCCGATAGGAATATCGCCTTTGAGTATAATCCTTTTGCCGCGCGCATAGTCGTGGGCCGCGCGCATTTGCGTGTCGAGATTGAACTGTATGAAATACCAGAACGCCACTTTTTTGTATTCTTTCGTTGTCGGGCGGCTCATTCTCTCACGCTCGTTGTCTGTGAGCGTGCGGTGGTCGGGCCACTCGTTGAATGTCGCCGTGCCGTACATGTCGCGGTAATGGCAGAAAGCGGCGTATGGTACGAGCCACTCTTTGTTTGCGGCGAAGAATGTTTTGAACTCCGCCGACTTCATTGTCGCCGGCCCTTCTTGTGCGAACAGTTCGCGAAGGTATGCCGTCTTTGTTTTGAACACCCGCTCGTAGTCTATCATCGGCAGCGCATTCAGCTCCATGCGCAACCGTTCGTAATGCTCGCGCCGGTCTTTGTCTTTCAGCCGGGGCAATTGCCGCAAGTCGGTATATTGCGGATGCAGGGCGTAGATGCTTATGCTGTTGTACGGATACGAGTCGGTCCACGTGTGCGTCATGCACGTATCGTTCACCGGCAGCACCTGTATCACCCGCTGCCCGGTCATGTCGGCCCAGTCGGCCAATCGTTTGAGGTCGCCGAAATCGCCCACGCCGAAACTTCCCTCCGTGCGCAGCGAGAATATGGGAATTACCGTGCCGGCCGCTTTCCACGGCGCACGGTCGAAGCGGGCCTGCGGCAATTCCATCACGACCACCTCGCCCTCGCGCACATTCGGCACACAGATGCTCCTGTTGCTGCCCGCTTCCCAGTCTGGCGGGGTGCTCGTGCGGTCGTCATTGGCGGCGATAAACTTAAATTCGATATTCTTTCCGCCGAGTGCGGCCGCGTCGATGTTTGCCACCCATTCGTGGCATTCATGCTCTTTCATCGGCACGGCTTCCGCCGTGCGCCAGCAGCCGAGAGCCTCTTCCCGGCCGCTTATCGCCAGCCGTTCGCCCCGCCGCAGTTGCGGAGCCCTCACCTTTATGCGCAGCGTGGCGGGAAAAACCGTCAGGTCACTCATCTCTCTCGGGCGCGCCTCGATGCAGTCGGTGATGGCCGAGCTGTACATGAAAGCGTCTTCGGGTATGTCTATCCAATTGTCGAACACAGTGTAGCGCATTCCTTTCTTGGCGGCAAACTCGAGCCGGTGCGGCTCCGTAGTCCACTCCGTGCGTGTGTTTCGGCCGTTCCTGCACACAGAGTACATGTAGTCGATATACGTTCCCGGGCGGGCCTCGGCGTTTATCTCGCATGTCCAGTGCTGTCCGTCGACAGAGCCCATCGTGTGCTCTCCCGCCAATCCGTGCGTGCCGCCGATGACGGTAAGGCGCAGTTCCTCGCCGAACACCGTGCGATATTCAAGGTTAAATAGCAGTGTCATTATCGTAGATATAAATTTATTCGTTTTCGTATCGGCGTCTTCTCGCCACATTATTATAACGTGCTTTTTGTGGAAAACAGTACATCCGAGAGCCGCTTTTTATGCAACCGCGATTGTTACGCGGCCGACGTAACACTGTTATGCGGCCGTAGTAACGATGTGATTTGGCCGTAGTGGCGATGTTACGTCGGCCGCGTAACAAACTCGGTAAATGTGTTTCTTATGTCTTTGAGGCTCGGATGACGACAATAAAGAAGCGGTTTTTTAATACAAATAACATTGCATGGCACAATATAACGCGCCAAGCCTCGTTTTAACTCATGAAAAAAACATCAATGAAAGAAAGCGTATACATACTCAAAGCCCCCTTTGTGTGGCTCGTCCGCATCGGCCGCTGCAAAGGTTTCGGCGTGCAGTCGCCAAACGATTATTCGTTTGTTTGCAATGTGGTGAACAGTCATCGGCATCATGAGGCATACGACGAACTGGCCGCCCGCTACCCCGCCGACGGCCGGTTGGCCCGCAAGTTGGGCCGGCTCTGCATGCGTATAGCCGCTTTCCGCCGCCCCGAAGTGATAGTGAACGGATGCGGCGGCAGCATTGAGGCATATCTGCGTGCCGGTTGCGCCGATGCGGCGGTGACGGCCGACAGCTGCGACGCGACGACGGTAGACCTGCTGGTAGTACCCGCCACGGTCGATGGCGAGGCTCTCACGGCCCGCTCGATGGCGAAACTTACCGGCCGCTCGCTCCTTGTGGTCGTCGGAATAAAGGAAAACCGCGCCGCACGCCGTTTCTGGCAGGCTTTGGTGGCCGACGAACGGGTGGGGGTGACGTTCGACTTATACTATGCCGGCGTGGCGTTTTTCGACAAAAAGCGATACAAGCAAAACTATAAAATAAACTTCTGACACGCCGCCGATGCCCATGCATCAGGCAAGCGGGAAGCAATGAAAACATACGAAACGATGAAGATAACAAAGGTATACACCAAGACCGGCGACCAAGGCACTACAAGTCTTGTGGGCGGAATAAGAATAAGCAAGGCCGATATGCGGCTCGACGCATACGGCACCGTCGACGAGCTGAACTCGCAATTGGGACTTCTCGCCGCGCATATTGCCGACGAGTTTTCTGCCGGCGGCACGGGAGAAACAGACGCTGCCGCCGCGCCAGCCACCATCGCCCGCGACATGGCGATGATAGAGCGCGTGCAGTGCTGCCTGTTCAACGTGGGCACACACCTTGCCACAGACCAAAGCCGCACACCGCTCTACGACTCGGCAAAATTGCCCGAGGGCGAGGTGGAGCGCATGGAACGCGAGATAGACGCACTCATCGCCGAAGTGCCCGAGGCATCGGGATTTATTCTCCCCGGAGGAACGGTGGCCGCCGCCACGGCACACGTGTGCCGAACGGTGTGCAGACGTGCCGAACGGCATATCGCAGCCCTCGCCGCCGAGGCCGAAGTGGCCCCCGAAATATGCCGATATGTCAACCGGCTGTCCGACTATTTGTTTGTTTTAGCTAAAAAACTGAACTTTATAGCCGGCAAAAGTGAAAAAATGTGGGCAACCCCTTGTGATTAAGAATAAAATGATTACTTTTGCGACGAAATCAAAAACTGATAAATATTAACCGCTATGTATTGGACACTGGAATTGGCATCAAAACTCGAAGATGCACCGTGGCCCGCCACGAAAGAGGAGCTTATCGACTATGCTACCCGCTCGGGCGCGCCGCTCGAAGTATTGGAGAACTTGCAGGAAATAGAAGACGAAGGCGATGTATATGAGAGTATAGAAGACATTTGGCCCGACTATCCTACGAAAGAAGACTTCCTCTTCAACGAGGACGAGTATTAAACGGCCTGAAAGGCTTATATGTTTGATTAAAACCGTGTTGGCTGTCGTGATGTGCGACAGCCAACACGGTTTTTTATTCCTTTTATAGTCAAAGCAAGCTGTAATAAAAAAAAACAACGTCTTTGAGTTATTTTAGTTGCTATCCCATATTTTTTTATTAAATTTGCAAATTAAAGCAAATAAAAAAAGACAAATGACAGTAGCGGAATTGATAAACAGCGACACGAGCAGCAGGCACTTCTCCTTTGAAGTGCTGCCGCCGCTCAAGGGAACAGGCACAGAACGGCTGTTTGCCACTATCGGTAAGTTGAGAGAGTTCGACCCGTTGTTCATCAATATCACCACGCACCACAGCGAGTTTGTATACAAGCAGCTCGACAACGGACTGCTCGAACGCAGCCGTGTGCGCCGCCGGCCGGGCACCATCGCCATAGCGGCGGCGATACAAAACAGATTTGGAATACCGGTGATGCCGCATGTGATATGCAGCGGTGCCACGGTGGAAGACATCGAATATGAGTTGCTCGACCTGCAATTTCTCGGCATAAGCAACCTCCTTCTGCTGCGAGGCGACAAGGCACGCGAGGATAAATTCTTCACACCCACGCCCGGCGGACACGCTCATACCACTGACCTGATAGGGCAGGTGAGACAATTCAATGCCGGATTTTTTGCCGACGGCTCGCCGATAAAGAGCCCGGGACAACCGTTTAACTTCGGGGTGGCGTGCTATCCCGAGAAGCATGAAGAGGCACCAAACATGGAAATGGACATGCAGCGGCTTAAAGAAAAGCAGGATATGGGAGCGGGCTTTGCCGTGACACAACTGTTCTATGACAACAGCAAGTACTTCGATTTTGTGGACAAGGCCCGACGTATGGGAATAACAATCCCCATAATACCGGGCATAAAGCCTTTTGCCAAGCTGAGTCAGCTGACCGTAGTGCCCAAGATTTTCCACTGCGACATACCCGAAGCACTGGCTCGTGAGGCGGTGAAATGCTCCACCGACGAGGAGGCCCGCATGCTCGGTGTCGACTGGGCCGAGCACCAGTGCCGCGAGCTTTATGCCCACGGAGTGAAAAACATACACTTCTATACAGTGTCGGCGGTAGACTCTGTGGTTGAGGTGGCGCGTCGGTTGATGGCCGGACAGGCATCGGGCCGGATGTGATTATACAGATAGGAAGAGAAGAATAAGAGCAATGATGACCATGTGTTTCGATGAAGTGATAGGACAGAGCGATACCCGCGAGCGGCTGATGCGCCTGTGTGCGGAAAATCGTTTGCCGCATGCCATGATGCTCTGCGGCCCCCGAGGTTGCGGAAAGATGGCCGTGGCCATCGCGTTCGCGCGCTATCTGTTGTCTGTCAATCCCGAAACTGCAGCGCAGGACATGGCAAATCAGGCAATGATAAAGTCGCCGTCGTCGCTTTTCAACAATCCCGACATGCACTTCTCTTACCCCACCATAAAGCTGCCTTCCATGGGAAGCGACCACAAACCGGTGAGCGACGACTTCGCACGAGAGTGGCGCGAGATGCTCGCCGACGGCCCTTACTTCTCCATGGACAGGTGGATGACAGCCATGGGAGCGGAAAATCAGCAGGCGATAATCACGGCGGGCGAGAGCGACGAGCTTACCCGTAAGCTGAGTTTGAAGTCGAGTCGCGGCGGTTATAAGGTGTCGCTGATATGGCTTCCGGAGCGGATGAACATCGAATGTGCCAACAAGATGCTCAAACTGATAGAGGAACCGCCAAGCCATACGGTGTTTATAATGGTGTGCGACGAGCCGGACAAACTGCTTGAGACGATACGCAGCCGCACGCAACGCATCGACATGAAGCGTATCGACGACGAAAGCGTGATACAAGCTCTCACCGAACGGCGCGGACTGTCGGATGATGACGCGGCGAGAGTGGCGCGAATGGCAAACGGCGACTGGCTTAAAGCACTCGAACAACTCAGTGCCGACAGTGAGAACGGGTTGTTTCTCGACATGTTTCGCACGTTGATGAGACTGGCTTACATGCGTAATGTCAGGGAATTGAAGAAGTGGAGCGACACGATGCAGACATTCGGCAGGGAGAAACAGAAACGTTTTCTCGACTACTTCCTGAGAATGGCGCGCGAGAACTTCATGTATAATTTCCGCAATCCGGAGCTCGTTTACATGACAAAAGACGAAGAAGAGTTTGCTGTAAACTTCGCACGCTTCATCAACGAGGCCAATATATTCCCGATATGCGACCTCGCCAACAGGGCGATAAGGGATATAAGTCAGAACGCCAACGGCAAAATAGTGTTTTTCGACTTGGCATTGCAGATGATAGTGCTGCTCATTCAAAAGAGTTGAGCGGGCGGCAATGAAATATAAAAACATCAAGATAAAACAATATAAATGATATATGGACATCAAAGAAAAGGAATTTGAGATATTCTGCGGATGTGGCCGGGGGCTGTGCAAGGACGCGGTAGGCAGGCAGGACAGGCAGCATAATACCTATGACTGGCTGGCAGACGTGCCCGGAAACACCGATGATACCGACCTTGTGGAGGTGCAATTCAAGCACACGAGAAAGGGATATTATCACAATGTGAACCATTTGGAATTGAAGAAGGGCGATATCGTGGCCGTGGAGGCCAATCCGGGGCACGACATCGGAGTGGTGACGCTCACGGGACGGCTCGTGAAGTTGCAGTTGAAAAAGGCAAACCTGCGCTCGGCAGACGACATAAAACGTATATATCGTCTCGCCCGACCGGTTGACATGGATAAGTATCGCGAGGCGAAAAGCCGTGAACACGAGACGATGATAGAGAGCCGGCAGATAGCCAAAAACCTCGGGTTGAAGATGAAAATCGGAGATGTGGAGTATCAGGGCGACTGCAATAAGGCTATATTCTACTACATTGCCGACGAGCGCGTTGACTTCCGACAGCTCATCAAGGTACTTGCCGAGACTTTTCATGTGCGCATAGAGATGAAGCAGATAGGAGCGCGGCAGGAAGCCGGTCGCATCGGCGGTACGGGACCATGCGGTCGGGAACTTTGCTGTGCCACATGGATGAAGAACTTCGTGAGTGTGAACACCAACTCGGCACGCTTTCAAGATATATCGCTCAACCCGCAAAAACTGGCCGGAATGTGCGCCAAACTGAAGTGTTGTCTCAATTATGAAGTCGACAACTATGTGGAAGCCGGCCGCCGATTGCCAAGTAAGGAAGTGGTGCTGCAAACACAAGACGGCGATTATTATCTTTTCAAGTCGGATATATTGGCAGGTATGGTGACATATTCCACAGACAAAAATGTGGCGGCCAATCTTGAAGTGATAAGCGCCGAGCGCGCGAAGGCTGTTATAGAGATGAACCGTAGGGGCGAAAAGCCACTCTCGCTTCAAGAAGACGGCAGACAGAAAGAGAATAACCGGACGGTGGATCTGCTGGCCAACGAGAGCATATCACGCTTTGACAAAGCAAAGAAAAAGAAAAAAGCGGGTCGCCGACAGCCGCGGCAGGAAGGAATAGACGAACCGCGCAGGCAGAGAAAGCAAGCCGCCGACAAGGCCAACGCAGCGGAAGCATCGGCCGAAAACGTACAGAAACCGCAGCAGGGACGTGGTGCTCGCAGGCAGGGAAACCGCCCGCCGAGGAATAATCAGCACAGAGATGCGAAAGAACAGAATGAAAAGGAATAGGGCTGTAAATGCTCTTATGGTACTTACGGTTGCACTGACGCTCTTGTCTTGCAACCGTAAAACCGTTTATTATCGCTTTTCCCACACTCCGGTTGAAGGGTGGGAAAGGAACGACACGCTGACATTCGACGTGCGTCCTATGGCCGAGGCCGGTGATTATCGGCAGGAGATAGGGCTGCGGATAGACAGCCATTACCCCTTTATGGGATTAAGTTTGATTGTAGACCAGACCGTCTTGCCGTCCGGATTTACGGTCAGCGACACCCTTAATTGCAACCTGATAGCCGCCGACGGAACCGTGAAAGGCAGGGGGCTGAGCATCTATCAGTATAAATATCACCTTAAAAACATACGGCTTGACAGTGGCGACTCGCTTCATATCTGTGTTCGTCACGATATGGTGCGCGAGGTTATGCCGGGTATTGTCGATGTGGGAGTGCGCATCGACAGAATAGAATGACTTTTTTTATGCTAATTTCTGGCCATATTTCGCCCGGCATCAATCCTTAGGAATATGAAAAGCAGGAACGTGAAGCCCCAAAGCGACGAGCCTCCGTAGCTGAAAAACGGCAGTGGAATGCCTATCACGGGGGTAAGACCGAGCACCATGCCCACGTTTATGAACACGTGGAAGAGAAAAATGGAAAGCACGGAGTAGCCGTATACGCGGCCGAAACGGAAAGGTTGTCGCTCGGCGAGGTGGATAAGCCGCAGGATAAGGGCAAGGAAAAGCAGCAATACGCCCGTGGAGCCAAGGAAACCTTCTTCCTCGCCGACGGTGCAAAAGATAAAGTCGGTGTCTTGTTCGGGCACGAATTTCAGTTTCGTCTGTGTGCCTTGAAGAAATCCTTTGCCCTCAATTCCGCCCGAACCAATGGCAATCTTACTCTGGTTTACGTTGTATCCCGCTCCGGAAAGGTTTTCTTCAAGTCCGAGCAGCACGTTTATTCGCACACGTTGATGGCTCTCCATGACATTGTTCAGCACGTGATCGGCCGAATAGAAGAATGCCATTGAGCCGATGGAGAACAGCATTATGAAGAAGTAATTGCGTATCCGGGTGCCTAATCCGCGCCATAAAAGTATACCAATCATTATCGCACTCAGGCCCAATTGTACCCATACCACATCGAAAGGAATGACGAATTTGGAAAACAAGAGGCTTATTGCTGTGATGCCGAGGCAGTATGCAAGCATTCTGAACATTATGTTTTTCTCCTTGCAATATACCCCTATCATTATCGACGAGAATACTTGCACGAGCAGTAGCACGATGAATTTGCCCAATGAAGTGGGCGTGTCCCAAAGCATGACAGCCTCAAACCGTATGCCGACAACAAAGTAAATGACGGCGGCCACGCCCGTAAACAGCACGCTACCGGGCATTCCCTCGCGATAGAACATGAGGAAGAAAGCGAGATAAACGAGTGCCGAGCCGGTTTCGCGCTGCAATATGATGAATGTCATGGGGGTGAGAATGATTGCCAGTGTGATGGCAAAGTCTTTCCATTTGTTGATGTTATAGCCGTATCCGCTCATGAATTTTGCCAATGCCAGCGCCGTGGCGAACTTGGCAAACTCTGCCGGTTGCAGGCGCAGAGGTCCGAGAACGAGCCACGAACGCGAGCCTTTTATCGAGTGGGGATTGAATATCGTGGCGAAAAGAAGCAACAGTAGAGCGGCGTAAATGATATATGAGAAAGTGTCGTAAAACCTGTCGTCGAGCATCAGCAGCACGAAGCCGAGGCATATAGACGTGCCTATCCACACTATCTGCATGCCCGACCGGGTGTCGAGACTGAATATATCTGTATCTCCGTAAGAATAGCTTGCTCCGCAGACGCTTATCCATCCGAATGTGAGGAGGGCGAGATAAATCCCTATTGTCCACCAGTCGAGCGAGCGGAGCACGCCTTTTTGTTTGTCGGGTTGTTGTTTCATGCTTGTTGTCTGACTGTCAAATTCTTGCCGTTTGCCTTAATGTCATCGGGCGTTTTATCTTAAATATGTTTATCTTTCCCTTGTTCCGTACTCTATGCGGCGCAGCCGGAAGTCTTCCGCTTGTTTTATTGATGCCTCCGAGAGTTTCCCGTTTATGTACTGTTCCATCATCAGTCCGCCGATGGGAACACCGTAATCGGCTCCCCATCCGCCGTTTTCCACATACACGGCGATGGCGATTTTGGGATTGTCCATCGGTGCGAAGCCCATGAAAACAGAGTGGTCGTGACCGCGGTTTTGGGCTGTTCCCGTCTTTCCGCATGCCATAAAGTCGTATTTGGCAAGTGCGTTGCACGTGCCGCCGAGCGCAGATGAGCGCATGCCCTGCACCACATAGTCGTATGCCCGGCGGTTTGCCATGGTGTAGTGGCGGCGGGTGTATGTGGTGTCGAGTGGCTCGCCCTGCACTTTTTTCACCACGTGCGGCACATAGTAATAGCCTCTGTTGGCGATGGTGGCACCGAGATTGGCTATTTGCAGCGGCGTTGCCGTCACCTCACCCTGTCCGATGGAGATGCTGATGATGGTCAGTCCGTTCCATGAACCGCGGTAAGCCTTGTCGTAAAATTCGGCATTCGGTATCAGACCGCGCTTCTCTCCGGGCAGGTCTATGCCCAGTTTATATCCAAATCCCATGCTCACCATGTAGTCGCGCCATGTGTTCATGGCCGTCTGTACGTTGCCGTATTTGCTCCGGTTGCCTATCATGTGGTAGAGTCCCCAGCAGAAATAAGCGTTGCACGAGGTGCTTAATGCTCCCACTACGGCAATCGGCGAACTGTGACCGTGACAGTTGAGATGCAGTCCCCGATGATAAAATCCGTGGTGACAGGGGTATGCCGTTGTCGTGGTTGTTATACCCTCATTTAGGAAAGTGAGTGCTTGCGTGGTCTTGAATGTCGAGCCCGGCGGGTAAAGTCCCATGATGCTTCGGTTCAGCAGCGGTCGCCATGGGTCGAGCACGAGTCTCGAATGGTTTTTGCTTCGCAGCCTGCCCACCATCATTCTCGGGTCATATGTGGGCGAGGACACCATGCAGAGCACCTCACCCGTCGACGGTTCGATGGCCACGATGCTGCCTATCTTGCCTTCGAGCAGTTTCTCTCCCAGTGCTTGCAGTTTCAAATCGATTGACAGCGTGAGGTTTTTCCCCGCCACGGGCAACCTGTCGAGTGCTCCGTTCTGATAGCTGCCTTGCAGTCTTCCGCGTGCGTCGCGCAGCAATATTTTTATTCCTTTCTCTCCGCGCAGCTGTTTTTCGTATTTCCGTTCGATGCCCAGTTTGCCGATATAATCGCCCGACATGTAGTAGTCATCCTCCTCAATGTCGGCCGGCGACACCTCTGCCACGTCTCCGAGCACGTGTGCCGCATAAGGATATTGATATTGTCGTATGCTTCTTCGCTGTATGTAAAATCCGGGGAAACGATACATCTTTTCTTGAAACACGCTGAACTCCATGTCAGACAGTTGGTTCATGAACAGTTGCTGGGTAAACCGCGAGTAGCCGGGAGTGTTCTTTATGGTTTCCATCCGCTTGTCGAAAAACTCCTTTGTGATGTTCAGCGTGTTGCAAAACTCGGTCGTGTCGAGTCCGTTTTTAGCCTCGTTCATCACCACCATGATGTCGTATGCCGGTTGGTTGTATACCATCAAGGTTCCGTGCCGGTCGGTTATGATGCCTCGCGACGGATATTCTATCTTTTTGAGAAAAGCGTTTGAGTCGGCGTTCTTTTTATAGTCATCGCTCATTATCTGCAATGTGAACAGCCTGATGATGTATATCGTAACTATTACGATTGCCACCCCGCCGATTATAAACCGCCTGTTTTCGAGTCCGTAGTCTTTCACTTTTTCCTTACGCTCTCTATTGTTAGGATTAGAATGAATGTCAGTGCTGCGCTTCCTCCCACGTTTTCAAGCCACTGTAACCAGTTGAAGAAGTTGAAAGATTCAAGTGTGAAGAATGCGAAACAGTACAGAATAGTGAGCGTTCCGGCAAAAAACGAGTATTTCATCGTGCCCAGTTCGGCTGCCGATGGTACAAGATTTTCAGTTGCTTCGCGCGGAATGAACAGTTCGAGGTAGTATGGTTGTATCACGGCGAGCAGCGTCAGAGAAGCCGCCGCCACTCCCGGTGTGTTTGAAAACGTGTCTATCGCAAGTCCGAGCAAGAACGACCATAACAGTACGGCCCATTTGGGATGATTTCTCGGCATGGTAATCACGAAATAAACGTAAAGCAACGGTGTGGCGCAATCGAACAAATGTATTCGATTCAGCACCAAAGCCTGTGTGAGACAGAGTGCGATGAAAATGCCTGTTCGTTTAAAGATATCGAATGTCATGCTCGTTTTCTATTAGCGTTCTGTTATTTCGGTATGGTGTTGTTTTCGGCGATGATTATTTTCTTCCTGCGTTTAGCAGCGAGTCTCTTGCCACTCCTATCAGTTTTGCCTTCTCGGCTATGCTCTTGTCGTTGATTACACACACATCGCGCAGCCGTCCGAAGTCGGTTGTCAGTTGCACTTTCAGTCTGTAAGACAGTCCGTCGCGCGAGTTGTATACCTGTATAATCTTTCCCACGAGCACTCCCGGCGGGAATATAGACGAGAATCCGTTTGTCTCCACCCAGTCGCCGCGTTTGAAGCGTGCGTGTCTCGGAATGTCTTCCACGAAAGCGGTGCTTGGATCGCCGCCCTGCCAGTGCAGGTATCCGAAGTATCCTCTGCCGCGTATTGCGCAGCTTATCCTCGATTTTGTGTTCAGCACCGGGAGCACCACGGTGTAGTGCTCGGCCACGAGAAAGGTCACTCCCACGATGCCTGTACCGCATACCACGCCCATGTCGGGTTCAATGCCGTCGGCTTTGCCTCGGTTGATGGTTATCAGGTTGTCTTCTTTTTCGAGCGAGTTGCTCACCACCTTTGCCGGTATGAGATTGTATTGTTTGAGCATGCGCAGTTCTCCCTTGTCGATGCTAAGGCTGTCGCCTGTGGCTTCGCCATACAGTCTCGTCAGTTGGTTCACCTGCCGTTCGAGATAGAAGTTGCGCAGTGTCAGTTCCTCGTTGACCTGTTTCAGCGAGAAAAACGACTCCACGGCCGCTTCCCATTCGTATATCTTGCCGGCCACGGCGTTTGCCGACGATATCCACACGCTGCCCTGATAGCTGTTGTATCTGAACAGTAATACCGCCGAGAAAACTTCGAGTGCCGCGAAGAGCAGCCAGTGATAGTGCTTGGTGATGAACTCTAAAAGATTGCGCATAAGGATATTTAAAAGGCAAAAAGGTGAAAAAGGCAAGAGCGAAACGGCCTGTCGGGGCTTTCTGCTCGCTTCTTCACCTTTTTACTCTTTTACTGTCTTACCGTTGAAATTATCTCATCAGGAATGAGAAACGGTCTACGTTCTTCAATGCGATGCCGGCACCTTTGGCCACGCTGTGCAGCGGATCTTCTGCCACATGGAACTGTATGCCCATCTTGTCGGTCAGTCGTTTGTTGAGTCCGCGCAGCAATGCACCGCCACCGCTGAGATAAATACCGTTTTTCACGATGTCGGCATATAGCTCCGGCGGTGTGTTTTCCAAAGCGGAAAGCACCGCACTCTCAATCTTTGCCACCGTCTTGTCGAGGCAGTGGGCTATTTCCTGATAGCACACGGGAACCTCCATCGGCAGTGCCGTGATGCGGTTCGGGCCGTGCACCACGTAATCTTCCGGTGCATCCTCGCCGAGGTCGGTGAGGGCCGCGCCCACATGTATTTTGATGCGTTCGGCCATGCGCTCGCTCACTTTCACGTTGTGTTGCCGGCTCATGTACTCCTGAATGTCGGCCGTGAGGTCGTCGCCGGCCACACGTATCGAGTTGTTGCTCACGATACCGCCGAGTGATATTACGGCAATCTCGGTAGAGCCGCCGCCTATATCTACTATCATGTTGCCTTCGGGCGCTTCCACGTCGATGCCGATGCCTATGGCGGCCGCCATCGGTTCGAATATCAGGTATACGTCGCGGCCGTCGGCATGCTCGGCAGAGTCGCGCACGGCGCGCAGTTCCACTTCGGTAGAGCCGCTGGGCACGCCGATGACCATGCGGAGCGACGGCGAGAAGAGCCTGCTACCGGTGTGTACCATCTTGATAAGTCCGCGCATCATCTGCTCGCAGGCGGAGAAGTCGGCAATTACTCCGTCGCGCAGCGGTCGTATGGTGCGTATGTTCTCGTGTGTTTTTTCATACATCAGTTTAGCCTTTTCGCCCACGGCAATCATCTTGTCCGTGCGGCGGTCGAGAGCGACAACCGATGGCTCGTCCACCACGATCTTGTCGTCACTGATAATAATGGTGTTGGCTGTGCCAAGATCCATTGCTATTCCTTGAACAAAAGAAAAAAATCCCATGCTTTATTTAATTTTGAATTACGGATTACGAATTGTCGGCCTTTGGTCGACAAATCGTAATCCAAAATTCGTAATTTATTTGTTAAACCACGCGTGTATTGCCGTGTCGTAGTGGCTGCTCACTCCGAACGCGCGCTCGGCAAACATCTTGCGCTCTTCGATTTCGGTCTGTGCGCCGTTCTTGTTTATTATGTCGAGCAGCACGCCGTATTCGGCCTTGCTCGGCACTATTACCACGTCTTTGAAGTTCTTTGCTCCGGCACGGATGAGTGATATTCCGCCTATGTCTATCTTCTCGATGATGTCGGCGTCGGAAGCTCCGCTTGCCACGGTGTCCTCGAAAGGATAGAGGTCTACGATGACTAGGTCTATTTCGGGAATTTCATACTGAGCCATTTGCTCGCGGTCGCCGGTGTTGTCGCGGCGTCCGAGAATACCACCGAACACTTTGGGATGCAAAGTTTTTACGCGGCCTCCGAGAATAGAGGGATATGTGGTCACGTCTTCCACCTTGCCGCATTTGTAGCCAAGTGATTCGATAAACTGTTGCGTTCCTCCGGTAGAGAGGAACTCAACACCTTCTTCATTCAGTTTCTTTAGCAACTCGTCGAGTCCGTCTTTGTGGAAGACAGATACGAGTGCGGTCTTGATTTTTTTTGTTTCAGCCATACCGGTATTTATGATAATGCATTATATTTATAAATAGGTTGCAAAGTTAATAAAAAGGGTTGGTTTTACAATCTTTTTTTTGATGAAAAAATATTGTCATGTCGATAATTCTTGATTTATGTCTTTTCCGGCGGTTTCGCGATGTGTGAAAAAGGTATATTGACATAGAGCCGGCGAAAAGCATTAAAAAACAAAAAGACGTTTACGGATACCGTAAACGTCTTTTGCTTGTAGCGGGGGTGGGACCCGAACCCACGACCTCCGGATTATGAATCCGACGCTCTAACCAGCTGAGCTATCCCGCCGTGCTAATTGTTTAGCGGGTGCAAAGGTAATACAAAAATATCAAATGGCAAAATTTTAGAGACTTTTTTTATTTGTGTCTCGTGAAAAACTTGCAAAAAAACGGTTTGTCCGACATTTCGAGTGATAACCGGACAGCATTGCAGGTGATGAATTCTTGTTGCTCACAGGGACGTTTTCACGTTACGCGTAGGAGGCTGTGTCAAAATGTCTGTTCATGGAAAGTAGGAATGCACGTTTCTTAAAATACATAAACGAGTGTTAATAATTTAGGCCTTTTTACCCCGATAAAGCCCCTGAGAATCGTTTTTTTTCACGAAAAAATTTTTTTTGCGCAAATACGCGAATTATGAGCAACTTTGTGTAAAATACTGATTATCAGTTACTTATATGGTATTTCTGCCATTTTCCTCATCTTTGCGGGTCGTGCTGTTTTCCAATTAGGCCGTAATTGCATTCCAATTAGGCCGTAATTGGAACGCAATAAGGCCGTAAATGCAATGCAATTACGGCCTTATTGCAGAGCAAAAACGACCGAAAAGCATACCCAACCCCGAATAATTGCACCTCAACCCTCAAATAATGACACGAAAATGTCAATTTAAATTTTCGGCTTTTTCTAAACGGTGACTTCAAGTCGCACTTTTTGCTTTTAACAATTACCCCTCGATTTTTACAAATTTAAACACAAAAATATTCTTTGCGCTTAAAATGGTCACTCAAAATCATTTTGTGCAATCCATTGAATTTGCCATGCGTGACCGGATGTTTGTTTTTACGGAGTGAAAGAAATTTGATAATAATGATTTGTATTTGATTTTTTTTCTTATCTTTGTTTCCATAAACATAAATTCTTTATATAATTATATCTATCCATAAAAACCGATAACAATAAAAAACATCTGCAAATGAATTACCTGATACTGTTAGTCCTGTTTTTAAGTGCCTCTACATGCTGTGCACAAACCGAACTGCAATATGCACGGAACAAATTCCGGGCAAATGACAAACTGATAAAGCATCAAATCGCATATAAAGGTCTGGGACGCAACGGCAAACACGTGCTATGGGATTGTGGAGAAATAGAGACAATAAACAAGAATTACGAGTTGAATTTTGAAACAATAGAAGCGTGTGGTGACAGTTGTATTGTCGGAACCGAGCACAGCACAATGTACTATTATCACACAACCGATACGGCAATAGCTCTTACCGGATTTGAGAATAATACGACCAAGGTCAGTTATGACAAACCGGAGAAAATCATTACGTTTCCCATGGTATACGGAGATTCTGTCTCCGGTTATTTTCATGGAACTGGAAGTTATTGTGATAAAGTGGCATTGCGCAACTTTGGTTGTTACAAGACAAAAGCCGATGCTTTTGGTGTATTGATATCACCCGATGGGGATACTATAAGGAATGTGCTGCGAATACATACGGAACAAAACATTTATGAAGAACATTTGCACATAGACAGTATGGGAAGCATGTCTCAATCTCCTTATACCGATATGCAAATTAAAGAACACATGGATACTACTCATGCAGTAATGAGAAATGATATATATAAATGGTATGCTCCGGGATACAGATATCCGATATTGGAAACATTAAAGACTTTTACCTACGAAAATGGGATAGAAAACAGCTTAACCACGGCTTTCTATTATCCTCCATCCGAACAGAGGTATCTTGAATATGATAATGAAAATAGAAAAATACAAGAACAATTGCTGTTAAGCGGTGGAGATACTCGCAATCCCGTATCCGGTAATATTGGATTTACATATAACGTATATATTTCCAACAACGATAAGATATCTCTTGAATATCAATTATTATCAGATGCCGGCATATCATATTATATTTATACTCCGGATGGTAAAACGATATTCAATAGCGGCGTTAAAAATCAAAGCCCCGGTATATATAAAGAGTATTTTAACCTTACAGGATACTCTAAAGGTATTTATTTAATTGACATACATGTAAATGATAGTAAGTACACAGGAAAAATTTTATTGAAATAACTCATCCGTATTAACAATGAAGACAATTAAAATACTTTTTCTCATAGTAATAGCGGCCGTAAGTGCAAAAGCTCAGTTAACTCCGTTAAAAAACATGCAGACACCGGAAATTGCCAATCTTGGACTTTACGGGACAATTCCCGTAAGCAATTTCACCGGCATACCGGAAATATCAGTTAATTTGTATGATATAAACGTAGGAGATTATACGTTACCTCTTTCCGTTAAATATCATTTGGCTTCCGTCAAGCCCGACATGCAAACCGGTAGTCTCGGTTTGGGATGGAGTCTGGTAGCCGGAGGATATATCACACGTTCGGTAAGATGTATATGCGATGAAATGTGTGGTAGCGATAATATAGGACACGGATTTTATTATAATGCAACAAAGATGAAAAATATATCCGACGCGTCTTTCAATCAAATGACAAAAAACAATCTGCGAGGGGATAATTTTTTCGAGCTTGCCGCAGATGAGTTCTCTTTCTCTTTTTGCGGATACTCCGGGACTTTTTATTACAATGAGAATGGGAGTTGGACCGTCATCTCCGATGATGATATAAAAGTTGAATTTAACCCGGCGGTAGGAGACGGATTTATTGATCTTAAAACATTGGAAACTCGTTTCAAGACAACCGGTTGGAACACGAAATCCCATTTCAACAGATTTTTCAATAAATTCACTCTCATCACACCGGATGGATGCAGATATGAATTCGGGGGAATAGACGCGACTGAATACAGCGCGCCGTATTATTCGCGTGGAAATAATGGTCTTACAGCAACCACATGGCGATTGAAAAAAATAACCACTGTCGATAAACATGTGATAGAATTTAAATACAGTACGTCTTCCATAATGTGCGACATCCGATATGTTCCGCAATACAGAAAATTATACAATACTACACAGATACCTTCAGACCCGCTCGCAATAGGACGGCAAGGATTTATCGGATTTTTACTGTTTCCTGTAAACCTTATATCTATTACAACTCCTAATGAGACTCTGACTTTCGACTATAATAAAGAGGATAAATACGGAGACAGATTTAATCAAACTGTTTATGCTCTTTATTGGGAAAAGCGGAGCTTGACAAGGCCTTCGCCATATTCAAGCGACATAGAAGACCCGGCAAACCAATTTCTGGTTTTTATTAACGTAGGAAAACAAGAATCCGAGAATGCGACCCGCAAGGCAATAGCGGATAAACTGACACATCTTATTCTTGACAGGATAACAATCAAAAAAAGATACTCCAACACATCAAGATATGTTTATTTCGGATATTCCGGAGGAGACGAAAAAGAACGGTTAAGACTTGCTAATATAGCATTCAGAGCAGATACTCCGGAACTGACAGATAACGCCGGAGGACAATCAAATGCTAATCTGACAGACGATATGCCAACATACAGATTCGGTTATAACAAGAATAAAGAACAGAATGGTATATATGTCATGCCGTACAGATATTCATTGGCTTATACAGACTCATGGGGATATTGTCATGGTGGAGAAGTTAAACTATCAGAAACGCCATCTTTTTCCAAAGTTCATCCGGATTTTCAGTGCACACAAGTGGGAACCCTCTCCGAAATAATTTATCCTACGGGAGGCCGGACAAAGTTTGAATATGAACTGCACAATTATTCCAAACAGATAAATGCCGATCACTGTACTCTCACGGACTATAACATGAACTTTAATTCCGGGGGACTACGTGTTTCAAGTATAAAAAGTTTCGATGAAAACAATAATATAACCGAAACAAAAAAATATTATTATTCCGAGAAAAAGGAGCCTAACGCAATAAGTAGTGGAATATCTGCCGGAGAACCGATTTTCAGTACTTCATTCAAAACAGGGAATGTCGTATTAGAACTTAAATCGCAAGGAGGATATTTTCCTGCGGTAACAAATCTCAACACTCCGGATGTCGGGTATTCATGCGTGATAGAAGAGACACTTGACAAGAATGGAGAATCCTTGGGATATGTAAAATACAGATATAGTAATTACGATATGGACTTATTTGGGGAGACTCACGGTAATGAACAATACACATATACTACATTGGGAAACGGGACCTCTCCGTTATCTATATATACAAGTTTGTCTACCGAAAGGGGAAAACTTCTTTCGGAAGAATACTATGATAATACAAATAAGTTAATAAGAAAAACTAACATAAAATACAAAAGAACATCGGAGACTCCGATGAAAACAGCATATCAGCAGGAAATAGTATTTAATACCGGTCTTATAAGTCAAGCCGGCTGGTTGGCAAATACGTTGACATGTAGCTATCTGAAAACATTTGCCAAAGATACTACTTATTATGAACAGCCTAATATCTTTTTTAATGAAGAAGCATATTATACCTACAATACAGCAAAATTACTGTCACAAGAGCTTACATATACAAGTAAAGGAAGCTGTAAAACCATAGGCTACAAGTATTCATCTGACGATAAAACAAAATACAACGAATTTGATAATATGCACGTTTTATCTGCCATAGTGGAAAAGAAGACAGAAGAAGGGAATAAATCAGAAACAGAAACATTTGATTATTCATATACAGGCAGCAACATACCATATCTTAGTAGAATAACCACATCATGGAATAATAACACTTCGAAACGTATTGACTATCAGGTGAATGCCGTAAATACGTATGGTAAACCGACCGAGATAGTAAGTTGTGGCATGACTTCTGCTTTGTTTTGGGGATTTAAAGGACAGAGACTGCTTGCAAAAATAGATAATTGCACATTAGCCGAAGCCGAAAGACACATCCGTAATGAGAATGATTTTTCTTCTTGTCTCAATTCTTTGGAAATTCCATTTGAGGATTTCGGGTATCGCTATACATTGAAAAATTCATTGTGCCATTTATATATGTATGATACAAACATGAATTTGATTTCAGAGATATTGCCCAACGGGCAATCCGTGTTATACAAATATGATGGAATGGGACGACTTCGCGAAAAATACTATTACGAGACATCGAATAACGAACCGTGGAGTTTAAAGCACGTATTGAACCGTTATGACTATTATTATAAATAAAAACAACTCTTATGATACAGATAAGAATGAAATACATACTATTATTTATTGCCTCAATATTTACGACAGGTACATTCGGGCAGGTAGAAGATACGGATTATGAGATTCTGCCGGTAGAAGATAATGCGCCGATAATGAAATTGCCTGCAGATGCAGACAGAAACAGCGTTGTTGTTTTCACAGCAACGACCGGTGACGGAACGTGCGGCACATTGAACACCGTTTATTATGACGGTTTGGGACGGATCAAGGAGGAAGTGGGCGTAGGGATTACACCGCAAAAGAACGATATCGTCACATGGCATGAATATAGCTCACTCGAAAGAAAAGAATGGCTGGGTGTTCCCTTTCCCATAGCATCACAGGGCGCCGGATGCAAAACAAAAGATAAATATATTGAAGCGGCAACAACAGCACTAAACGACAATAATCCATATACAAAGTATTCATACGAGAACTCACCCTTGGGACGACTTGAAACAGTAACCGGTCCGGGCGTGGCATGGCACAATGCGCATAAGGCAGTGAGACATGCGTATATGGCAAATCAAGGTAATAATGACACCCTCAAATGTCTGAGACACGAGATAAAAGAAAGTGCCGCGGGAATATCTGTTAGTATTTCCGGTTTATATACAGACGGAAGTCTCACTGTCACAAGAACGGAAAATGAAGACAGGCAGACTGTATTGACTTTCCATGACAGGGACGAACGAATAATTCTGTTGCGGACTATCGACCGCACATCCGGAAATGATTTGTATGATACCTATTATGTATACGATATAAAAGGCAATCTCAGAGCGGTATTGCCACCGGAATTAACGTTAAACAGCAATTCCGGTATGATAGAACAGGACATGCTCGAAAAATATGCGTATATATACGGATATGATACGAGAGATAGAATGTGCTTGCGAAAGACTCCGGGAGCGGATCCCGAACTGTTTATATATGACGCTGCGGACAGAATGGTATACAGGCAAGACGGTGAGATGCGCAAGAAAGGGAAATGCGTGTTCACAGCTTACGACGCATTCGGAAGAGAATGCGTGACAGGAATATGCTCGTATGGTTTTCCGGCAGATGTTAAATCTTTCTTCCTCACAGCGATATGCAGATGTGAATATACGGGGGCGGACAATGCGTTCATGGGATATGATATAACCGGAATATCCGTGCCAAGTCCAACAGTTCTGACAGCAAAATTCTATGATCGATATACATTTATAGCCGGGAATGTGGATCTGGAATATAATAATGAGAATGGATATGGGCAGAAGTTCGGTAGGGCACTCGGATTAAGCACGGGAAAAGTCATTGCAAGATTATCGGGTGCCGGGTCGACAGTATATTATGATTCCACGGCTATATACTATGATGACAGAGGACGGACGATACAAACAAAAGCGACAAACCATCTGGAGGGATATGATATTCATTACTATGCTTACGATTTTGCGGGAAATGAAACCGGACACAAACACGTACATGCGTTCAGACTCGGGTGTAACGTGGATCTGGAGGAAGTCTATAACACAACGTACGACCATGCTGGAAGGCCGCTTGTCACCACACATGCCATAAACGGAAATACTCCTGTGACAATTGCCAACAGGAAATATGACGAGCAGGGAAGACTTACAACCGACATTAAGAACGGACAGACTTCATTAAGAACCGCGTATGAATATAACATACGCTCATGGCCTGTGAAAATCGGCACGACCATGAAATATGTGAAACTTATCTATACAGGAGTCGGAGCGGGGATCACATCGAGATATGGAGGCGATATTGCTGCCGTACAATGGACAGTTAACGGTGTCGACAGGTGTCAATACAACTTTTTTTACGACGGACTTTCAAGACTGATAAGAGCGAGGTATTATGAAAAGAACTCTTATACAAGAAAATATGATACGGAATACGCATACGACAGGAACGGAAATATCACGACATTAAATCGTAGAGGATTTATAACCGGAACAGGAACAAGAGATATCGACAAGTTGTCACTTGTATACGACGGAAACCAATTAGTGAAAGTCGATGATCAAATTAACGGCCCATATAATAAAGGGCTGATGCACTTTAACGACAGAGCCAAAGAAAGCATAGAATATGAATACGATGCCAATGGTAACCTGACAACCGATCTGAACAAAGGCATTACCGCCATTTCATACAACGTGACAAACAGACCGGCAAAAATAGATTTCGACAACGGAAAGAGTATTTCATATATGTATGGTGCGGAGGGAGAAAAACAGCGCGTCATATACGTACTTGATTTTATACATATCATATCACCGACAACATCGGTCATGCAGGGCGAAGATGGCGATGTTACAAAAAGAACACCATACGGGACGGCTCAAAAAATACAGATCGGGGCAGGAAACATAGACAGCCTTATCACGAGACCGGGAACACCGATTGCTGTTCCATACGGTATGAGGATTTTCGACTATTGCGAAAACATCATTTATGATAATTACGAGTTCGATAGATTACTTTTTGACGGAGGTTATGTAACATTCTTTGGTGATGCTCCAATATACCATTTCTATCTCAAAGATCATCTCGGAAACGTCAGGGTGGTATTCAACCAAGACGGAACAGTGGAGCAGGTGAACCAATACTATCCATTCGGAGCTTTGTTTTACAACGACGCGAACGATGAATTTCAAAGATACAAATTCAACGGGAAAGAACTGGATAGATTGCTCGGTATAGACTGGTATGATTATGGGGCAAGAATGTATGACCCGATATTATGCAGATGGAACACACCTGACCCGCTCGCAGATGATTATCAGAATATCAGCCCATACGCATATTGTCTCGACAATCCGGTAAAGTTTGTAGACCCGGACGGACGTAGTGTATGGACGAAAATGCTGAAAGGCGGATACCGCATGGCAAAGGCAGTAAGCAAAAAAGGCTTTTCCGCACTGACACAAGCAGACACTTATTATGATATCGTTTCCGACATAACGGAGAATGCGAATACGCTTTTAAGTGATGAGGCTTCGAGCGAAGAAAAATTCATTGCGGGTGCAAGTCTCGCATCGGAATTCCTGCCTGTAAGTATCGGTGATGTTAAAGACGGCGTTAAGATTGTAAAAGCCGTGCATGGGAACTCAAAGGCAAGCACAAGGGCACAGCATGCTTATGACATTATTGATAAAAGCACCGGGAAAATTGTCAAGACAGGCGTAAGCTCCGGAAAAATACGCAAAGACGGAAAATCATACCGGGCGGAGAGTCAGGTAAGGAAATGGAATCGACAGGAAGGAGAG
>JAGAPR010000038.1 GCA_017623155.1 Prevotella sp.
CCTACCCTTTTCCAATTAGGCCGTAATTGCATTCCAATTAGGCCGTAATTGGAACGCAATAAGGCCGTAAATGCAATGCAATTACGGCCTTATTGCAGAGCAAAAACACCCGAAAATCATGCTCAACCCCGAATAATTGCAGCCCAACCCCGAAATAATGACACGAAAATGTCAATTTAAATTCTCGGCTTTTTCTAAACGGTGACTTCAAGTCGAACTTTTTGTGTTTAACAATTTCCCTTTATTTTTACATTTGTTAAGGAACCCCATCCTACCTCCCCAAGGGGAGGAGAAATGGTGAGTGATTTTATTAATTCTCGGAGTTCTCAGAACTCTCAAAGCCTCTCGGAGAACTCCAATTCTCCCCTTTGGGGAGACTAAGAGGGGCTTTTACCTTTAAAAATTTTGTTTTTAATCCCTTTTGACGTACCTTTGCAGGTACATTATTGAATAACAAGCATTTTTATACCCGCCCGGCAACGCTTCACGGCATGGCCGCCGGCACGCGAAGACAAGAAAAAAATAAAAAACAAAATACGAAAATGGAATACAATTTCAGAGAAATCGAGAAAAAATGGCATGAACAGTGGGTGAAAAACAACACCTACAAAGTGACCGAGAACAAGGACAAAAAGAAATTCTACGTGCTCAACATGTTCCCGTATCCGTCGGGAGCGGGACTGCACGTGGGGCATCCGCTCGGATATATCGCAAGCGACATTTACGCAAGATACAAACGGCTCAACGGCTACAACGTGCTCAACCCGATGGGATATGATGCCTACGGACTGCCGGCAGAGCAATACGCAATACAGACGGGACAGCATCCGGCCGTGACAACAGAGGCAAACATCGCACGCTATCGCGAGCAGCTCGACAAGATAGGCTTCTCGTTCGACTGGAGCCGCGAGATACGCACATGCGACCCGGAATACTATCACTGGACACAGTGGGCATTCCAAAAAATGTTCGGCAGCTACTACGACAACAAAAAAAGCAGCGCGCGGCCGATAGAAGAGCTCATAGCGGCGTTCGAGAAAAACGGCACCGAGGGCATCGACGCGGCACAAAGCGAGGAAATGAGCTTCACAGCGGAAGAGTGGGGGAGCATGACCGAGAAAGAACAGCAGGAGACTTTGATGAACTACCGAATAGCATACCTCGGCGAGACGATGGTAAACTGGTGTCCGCAATTAGGCACCGTACTGGCCAACGACGAGGTAGTGGACGGCGTGTCGGAGCGCGGCGGCTATCCCGTAGTGCAGAAGAAGATGCGCCAGTGGTGCCTGCGCGTGTCGGCATACGCACAGCGTCTGCTCGACGGACTGGATACGATAGACTGGACCGACTCGCTGAAAGAGACGCAGCGCAACTGGATAGGCCGCTCGGAAGGCACGGAAGTGGAGTTCAGTGTCAAGGACAGCGACGTGAAGTTCACCATCTTCACAACCCGTGCCGACACCATGTTCGGCGTTACTTTCATGGTGCTGGCTCCCGAAAGCGAACTGGTGGCCCAAATCACCACGGCAGAACAGAAAGCGGAAGTGGATGCTTATCTCGACAGAACAAAGAAACGTACCGAGCGCGAACGTATATCAGACCGCAGTGTGACAGGTGTTTTCAGCGGTTCGTATGCAATCAACCCGTTCACCGGTGAAGCCGTGCCGATATGGATCAGCGACTACGTGCTGGCAGGATACGGCACGGGAGCCATCATGGCGGTGCCCGCCCACGACAGCCGCGACTACGCGTTTGCCAAGCATTTCAATCTTGAAATACGTCCGCTCGTGGAAGGTTGCGATGTGAGCGAAGAGAGTTTCGACGCCAAGGAAGGCATTGTGTGCAACTCTCCGCGTGCCGGTGTTACTCCGTATTGCAGTCTGTCACTCAACGGACTTACCATAAAAGAAGCCATCGCTGCCACAAAGAAATACGTAAAAGAACATAATCTCGGCCGCGTGAAAGTGAACTACCGCCTGCGCGACGCCATATTCTCGCGCCAGCGCTACTGGGGCGAGCCGTTCCCGGTATACTATAAAGACGGCATGCCGTACATGATACCGGCAGACAAACTGCCGCTCGAACTGCCCGAAGTGGCAAAGTTCCTGCCCACGGAGACGGGAGAACCGCCGCTCGGACACGCCACGCACTGGGCTTGGGACACGAAAGAGAGTAGGGTGGTGGACAACTCACTCATCGACGGCGTCACCGTATTCCCGCTCGAACTCAACACCATGCCCGGATTTGCAGGCTCGTCGGCCTACTATCTGCGCTACATGGATCCGCGCAACGGCGAGGCTCTCGTCAGCGAAGACGCCGCCGAATACTGGAAATGCGTCGATCTGTATGTCGGTGGAACGGAACATGCCACCGGACACCTCATCTATTCGCGCTTCTGGAACAAGTTCTTGTATGACTACGGTTACTCACACAGCGACGAACCGTTCCGCAAACTCGTCAATCAAGGCATGATACAGGGACGCAGCAACTTCGTATACCGCATCAAGGATACCAATAAATTCGTCTCATTAGGTCTCAAAGACCAATACGACGTGACTCCCATTCACGTGGATGTGAACATAGTACACGGCGACATACTCGATGTCGAGGCGTTCAAGGCATGGCGTCCGGAGTATAACAACGCCGAGTTTATCCTCGAAGACGGCAAGTATGTGTGCGGCTGGGCCGTGGAGAAGATGTCGAAATCGATGTACAACGTGGTCAATCCCGACATGATTGTCGAGAAATACGGCGCCGACACGCTGCGACTCTACGAGATGTTCCTCGGACCCGTGGAGCAGAGCAAGCCGTGGGATACCAACGGAATAGACGGATGCCACCGCTTCCTCAAGAAGTTCTGGGGCCTGTTCTACGACCACAAGAGCGGAAACGCGACATGGGACGACAGCGAACCGACGGCCGAAAACCTTAAATCGGTACACAAACTGATAAAGAAAGTGTCGCAGGATATTGAGAATTTCAGTTACAACACATCCATATCAGCATTCATGATATGCGTGAACGAACTGTCGCAGCAGAAATGTCACAACAGGGAATTGCTCAAATCAATCACCGTTCTCATAGCTCCTTTCGCACCACACATAGCCGAAGAACTGTGGAGTGCGCTCGGAGGAGAGGGCAGCGTGTGCGATGCCGCATGGCCATCGCACGACGAGAAGTATCTCGTGGAGAGCACAGTGCAGCTCGGTGTGGCCTTTAACGGCAAACGACGCTTTGAAATGCAGTTTGCGGCAGATGCCGACAACAAGCAGATCGAAACCGCCGTTCTGGCCGATGAACGCACCGCCAAATACATGGAAGGCAAACAGGTAGTGAAAGTCATAATCGTTCCCAAACGCATGGTGAACGTGGTTATCAAGTAATGGCATGAAAATAGTATTCGCAACAAACAACAGTCATAAGCTCGCCGAGATACAAAACATTCTCGGCGAGACTTTCGAGATACTCTCTCTGAAAGACATAGGATGCGATGTCGACATACCGGAAACGGGAAAAACGCTCGAAGAAAACGCCATGCAAAAGGCAGAATATATATTCAAACATTACGGACTGAGCGTATTTGCCGACGATACGGGGCTCGAAGTGGATGCTCTTGGCGGTGCTCCGGGAGTTTACAGCGCACGCTATGCGGGCGGCGAAGGGCACGACAGTGAGGCAAACATGGCCAAACTGCTCGCCGAACTCGACGGCAACGACAACCGGAAGGCACGCTTCCGCACAGTCATCGCACTGATATTGAAAGACGAGAACGGCGGTAACGACACCGTAAAGGAATTTGAAGGCATCGTAAACGGCAGCATAATACGCGAGAGAAGAGGAGGGGAGGGCTTCGGTTACGATCCCGTTTTCTGTCCCGAAGGTTACGAAAAAACATTTGCCGAACTTGGAAACGACATAAAAAATCAAATCAGTCACCGTGCGAAAGCAGTGAAAAAACTGGCAGAATACTTATTGGAGTGCGGAGTGAAGAGTGCGGAGTGAAGAGTTATGATTACCGTCAAGCCTTGAAAGGTATTGTCTTTAACTCCCGCGAGCTTCGCGAGCGATAACTCCTTTAACTCCGAAAATAAAAAACATTATATATGAAAAGAGCCGTCACAGCATACATATTATGCGTCATTTGCGCAATGTTATGCACCGAAATAAATGCCGCCACGGGCAGATGGAACGCCTACATGGCCTATCACGACATTCAACAGATAGTGCCGGCAGGCGACGATGTGTTCGTAAAAGCGTCGCACAATCTGTATTCTTATAATCAGAAAGACCTCTCAATAACAACTTACGACCGTGTTTCGGGACTGAGCGACACGCATATCTCGCTGATTGCATGGAACAAAACGACACGTCGGCTTATTATCGTTTACAGCAATTCAAACATCGATTTGCTTGAAATAAACGATAACGTGACGAACATTTCGGCCCTATATAACAAGCTGATGACGGAAGACAAGACCGTAAACGATATATTCATATACGGCAAATACGCGTATCTCGCCACCAATTTCGGCGTGGTGAAGGTCGACATGGAGCGCGCGGAGATAAGCGATACGTACAATATCTTCGGATACAGCATGGTCCGTGTGGTGATAAGCGGAAACAGAATATATGCCAAGAAAACAGATAACATTGTCATGTCGGCATCTTTGAGCGACAATCTGATAGACAGAAACAACTGGACAGTGACCGAAAACTACGACGAAAGCATCTTCAATATCGACACAAGCGACCATGACAGACTTCTGCCGACAGTGTCGACGCTCAATCCCGGAGGCCCGAAACACAATCATTTCGGCTTCATGCGGATGAGAAACAACAAGCTGTATGGCGTTGGTTGCGGCTATGCCATGCTGTCAGACCTTATGATTCCCGGCACGGTACAGGTGCTCGACTGCTCCAATAACGGCAATAAAGACTGGACAATATACCAAGACGACTTCGGAACAGCGGAACAGCAATATGTCGATATAATGAGCGTCGATGTCGATCCGAAAGACGAAAACCACGTGTTTGCATGCGGACGAACAGGCATTTACGAGTTCAGAAACGCCAGATTGGAAAAAAAATACACCGTGGACAACAGTCCGATAAAGTCCGGTTTCGACGGTTATAACTATAATTGCGTGTTCACTTGCACTTTCGACAAGACCGGAAAGCTGTGGTTTGTGAACAGCATGGCACCCGGAAGATCGCTTTTCGCATTGCAACCCGACGGCAATTGGGACATACATGACAAGCGCGAGCTGCTCGACGACAACGGAACATCGAAAGTTTATATGGTAAAGATGTTCCAAGACAGCCGCGGACTGCTTTGGTTTAACTTCAATTACTGGAACAAACCGGCCGTTTTCTGCTTCGATCCGTCTACCGGAGGCATCAAGGCATTCGACAAATTCTATAATCAGGACGGTGTTAATCTGGGAAGTCTCACCGCACTTCCCGCCATTGCGGAAGACAAAGACGGCAACATCTGGGTGGGAACCGACCTCGGACCGCTCGTCATCGAGAGCGGAGATATATTCAAAGACGACTATAAATTCACACAAATCAAAGTGCCGCGCAACGACGGCACCAATCTCGCCGACTATCTTTTGAGCGGCGTCTCGATAAAAGACATTGCCATCGACGGAGCAAACAGAAAATGGTTTGCCACCGAAGGCAACGGAGTATACCTGATAAGCGACGACAATATAGAAGAAATCAACCATTTTACGTTCGAGAACAGCATGCTGTTTTCCAATAACGTGGAGGCAATAACTGTGAACAATGCCACCGGCGAGGTGTTTATGGGCACCGACAAAGGTCTCTGTTCATACATGGGCGACGCCACGACACCGAGCGACGACATGACCGACGACAACGTATATGCCTATCCCAATCCCGTGACACCCGGCTATACGGGCCTTATCACCGTCGTAGGTCTGTCGATGAATGCCGATGTCAAGATAACGACTGCCAACGGAGCGATAGTGGCTCAGGGCCGAAGCAACGGCGGAACATTCACTTGGAACGGTCGTGACAGCAAAGGACGACGCGTCGCTTCGGGCGTATACATGGTGCATACGGCAAAGTCCGACGGTTCGAAAGGCACCGTATGCAAGATTGCGATAGTCAATTAAACAATACATCAAACGCCCGAACAGTCATGATACAAACATTGCCTGCCGGCAAAATACTGTCACGTGAGCACACAAGATGCCTGCAAGGACTGTCCATTATAGTCATAATGGTATTGCACTTTGTGATGCAGACAGACGGTTATCCGCGGTTTCTCAACCTGCCTGCAAGTGTCGGTGTGGCGATATTCATGTTCGTATCCGGCTTCGGACTGAACGAAAGTTACAAGGCAAAGGGCCTCAATGGTTTTATTATCAAGAAGTTCAAGCGCATCGTTATCCCCTTCTGGATATTCCTGTTACTTACTATTCCGTTCAAGGAAGCATTCACTCCGGAGTGGCTTTTCAACAATATCTTCTTCATAAAGTGCGACCTTTGGTTCGTCACATTCCTCCTCCGGTGGTATGCCGCCTTTTGGATTGCGTGTCGTTTTTGCGGCCGTTACAAGACAGCGGCATTGTTTTTGTTCGGCTTCATTAATCTCTTTATGTCACAATTGGAAAGCGAACAAGCCTTTTCTTTCTTCTTCGGATACATGACATCGGTCAAAATAGACTCCATTCGACACTGGGATGCACGCCGCATTCTCACCGTCGCACTATCATCGCTCGCCTTAGGCATGGCGTTTGTGTTGCTCAAAGAAATTCCATACGTGCATTCTTTTAAAGGAACACAGATATATAACATCATACTTCTCTTCATAAAAATGCCTCTCGGTATTTTTGTCATAGCCCTGCCATACTTCTTTCCCGGCGTCATAAAATCGAAAATTCTCGGCATCACGGGCCTTGCCACATACGAACTGTTCATGGTTCACACGCCGTTCATGGCACATATAGACAATAATACCGCACTGATACCGCTCTACACAGCCTTTTCGTGCATCATGGCATACTATCTTTATCGTTTCGACAAGTTCATCGCCAAGCCCGGAAACGGCCCTCTTGCCGCCGCAACAGCGATATATTCCGGAGTGGGGTATATGACGATATGCAAATACACTATGCGCGCGACAGACAGCTTCGGATACGTCATCGTAACGTATCTCTGCGTCGTTCTCACATTAGTATATATACTGATGAGATGTAACAACCGTGATTTCATGCGCTCGCCTAAGACCTTTTACGCCGCAGTCACGGTGATGATTACCGCCATGATAGCGGTGCAATACCACTTCGACCCTATGCAGATACAGGTAGACCGCTGGTCGGCGATACACAACGTGATAGCATATCTCATGCAAGGCAGGTTCCCGTATGCCGCCGAGACGCATTTGGGCGGCTTTGCATCGCCGTTTCCCGTGTGGATGATATTCCACATACCATTTTACTTTCTGAACAATGTGGGACTGTCAATTATCGTTGCCGCCGTAATATTCATATATGTAATGAAACGCTTTTACGGAACAACCGCAGCCACCGCGACGGCAATCCTTATGACGGCGAGCATCAATCTGTGGTATGAGGTATCTGTGAGAAGCGATATGATAACCAATTTTCTCCTCCTCGCAGCATTCATCATATATATAAACAAGCGGAACATCGACTTCACAACCCGTACGTTCATAATCTCCGTATGCTGCGGATTGTGGCTCGGCACGCGCCTTTCCACGGCCTTTCCGCTGTTCGTATGCCTGCTGCCGGGATACTTGCGGGCAGGCGCAAAAAAAATGATAACCGCGCCATTGACGATTATCATTACTTTCATATCGGTCTTTCTGCCGCTCGCCGTGTGGAATTTCGATGCCCTCACGGGAGCCGAATACAATCCGTTTGTGCTGCAAACACGACAGGGAACACCCGTCGACTCGCTCATCATGCTTGCCGTTGCCACTTATTTCGCGCTCAAATGGCGCGGCAACGACATCAGACTGTACACCTTTACCGCCGTCACAATGACTCTTCTGCCGGCAACGGCATTCGTTCACAGCATGTATAAATACGACACATGGACCGAAATATTCAATTCCATGTACGACATCACCTATTTCAATATGGCTCTGCCATTTGCCATTGCCGCCATCGCGGCAGCCGTCAGCTCAGAGAAAGCATCCTCTCGATAGGCTTGACAGCATCGCGCGCCACGTCTTTATCTACGTCAACCGACGGCCATTCGTATTTCAACGTGTTGTATATCTTCAACAACGTGTTCATTTTCATATAGTCGCACTCATTGCATGAGCATCCTATACTGCCCTCACCGATTTCCGGCGGCACGGGAATGAAATTCTTGCCCGGGCAGCGACGTGTCATCTCGTGCAGTATTCCGGCCTCCGTGACCACTATAAACTCGCTCTCGTCGCTCTTTATGGCATAGTCGAGAAGCACGGCCGTGGAACCTATCACATCGGCGAGTGCGAGCACAGTGCTCTTGCATTCGGGGTGGGCGAGCACCTTAACTCCCGGATGCTCTGCCTTCAAACGTGCTATGGCCTCTACCGAGAAACGCTCATGAACGTGGCATCCGCCGTCCCACAGAAGCATGTTGCGACCCGTGACACTGTTTATATAAGAACCCAAATTCTTGTCGGGTCCGAATATAATCTTCTCGTCTTTCGGGAAAGTATCGACAATTTTGCGCGCGTTTCCGCTTGTCACCACTACATCGGTTAGTGCTTTCACTGCCGCCGTGGTGTTCACATAGCTCACCACCTTATATCCCGGATGCTCCGCCTTGTAGCGTTTCAAGTCTTCAGCGCGGCACGAGTCGGCCAGCGAGCAACCAGCATTGAGGTCGGGAGCGAGCACGAGTTTGTCCGGACTGAGTATCTTACAGGTCTCGGCCATGAAGTGCACGCCGCACATCACGATTATCCGTGCGTCGGTCTCGGCAGCCTTGCGTGCCAGAGCGAGCGAGTCGCCTATGAAGTCGGCCACGTCTTGCACCTCACCTTTTGTATAGTAGTGCGCCATTATCACGGCGTTTTTCTCATCGCACATCCGCCTTATCTCCGTTTTGAAATCCGTTCCTTCCGGAGCCGGCTCGTCGATAAAGCCTTTTTCCATCCATTCTTTTTTTATCATTGTCGTCATTGTTTTTCAGCGTTCGGCGTGATTTTCCCATATCGTTTTCCCGCTTATCCGCATCGTCTTATCATTATATTTCTCTTTTTTTCTTTTTTAAAAAATTATCAATGTTGTAGATGATATGGTGTTTATATGTTGAGAACTTATTGTCATAATCCTTGCATGTTTCGATATAAACACGGGATATATGTTTTTCAACAACCATTGTTGACAGTTATCTGTTGACTATTAGCAATATCTGTACATTATCCACAATATTCCATTTCGGTGCAAATTTAATAAGTTTATATCTTTTTTCGTCAATATTGTGTTGAAAACTTAATAAAAACCCCGTAATAACCCTGTTGATATCCCGTCACCGCTGCGGCCTGTGTGTATATCTGTTAATAATTCACAAGTTATCAACAGGGTTATTAACATAGTTATCAACAGTTGGAGGGGTTAATGGGTTAAGAAGTTAAGCCAAATGCTTTCAGGGCTTGATGGTAATCATTACTCTGCACTTAAAAAATTATTCACTCATCACCAAGTACATTTGTCTTTAACTTCCGAGCGAGCACAGCGAGCGATAACTCCCTTTAACTCCTCTAACTCATTATCCTCCCATTGGAGAGGTATGGTGGGGCTCATTTTTATTAATTTATCTTAACGCCGTTAACATCTCTGATATTATGTTTACAAAATAAGGCCTCATAATTGCGTTCTTTTCAAAAAATAATTTCCTCGACGAAAAAAACGCATTTTCAGAGCGTTTTTCGTAAAACGTTATCTGTCAGCCTGTTACCTACAAAACCTACCATCCCTACGCCCCCTACACACCCTCTTCATTTCCAATTAGGCCGTAATTGCATTCCAATTAGGCCGTAATTGGAACTCAATAAGGCCGTAAATGCAATGCAATTACGGCCTTATTGTAACGCAAAAACACCCGAAAATCATGTTCGACCCCGAATAATTGCATCTCAACCTCGAAATAATGACACGGAAATGTCAATTTAAATTCTTCGCTTTTTCTAAACGGTGACTTCAAGTCAAACTTTTTGTGTTTAACAATTGCCTCCCGATTTTTACATTTTTAAACATATTTTCTATTTGTCATTAATTAATAACGGTTTTCCGTGATTTTTTAATTGTTTAATCAAAAAAGTGTTTTAGAATATCGTAAACTGTTATTAAAAAATTAAATTTGTAAATTATAAACACTGTTGACACAGTGTTGAGTAAGCAATAACATTAATATTTATGAATGTACTTTTTGATATCATACGTTTTTCCGCAGGCAGCATTCTCTGGGGAGTGCTCATAGCATTACTGTGCATGGCCGCTTTTGTTTTCATAATAAAAGGATGGTGGAAAAATGCCGTTTTCACGATAGGCACATATATCGTCGGTGCCGTGCTTTTTGTCTTGCTTTCGGTTCAGTGCGTGCTCATCTGCGGTTCGATAAAGATTATCAACACGACAGATATGTACGAGGAGCGGATATCCACTATGCTGAGCGGTATCGACGGCTCGTATATGCTGAGCATGGAAGAGAACGACAAGATAATCGAAGGACTAATAGACCGTTATCCCATACTTGAAAACTATATAGGCGGCGGTGATTTCAGCGGACATAAGGCCGCCGACATACCGAGTGTGATGGCCGGTGAGCTACGCTCGTTCATGAAAGAGTATATAATGCGTCGCCTGCTGTGGTGCCTCGGTTTCGTTGTCGTGGCCGGAGTGATAGCCATCAAGACGATAACATTGGAGAACAGCATGCGCCGTTCGGCTCCGCGCCGGTCAGACAGCGCACGCACGATGCCCGACCGCAGTGCCCGCAGGCACATGCGCCGACGCAGATAATACAAGTACGAATATATTAATTGCATAAAATTAAGAAACTAAAAATAACTACAATCATGACAGAAGCAAAAAGTTTTTGCACCGCCAATCATATTCTCATAGGATTGGGAGGTACCGGAGGTAAGATATTACGCGCCTTCAAGATGCGAATGTTCGAGGAGTTCCCCACGCACGACGAGCGTAAGAAGCTGCCCGTGCAGTTGCTTTACGTCGACTCCACAGACGAGATGATGCCCAAGGACGGTCGTCCGCGCCCCGACTTCAGGGTGATGGGACAGGACGCTTCGTTCACTAACAGGGAGTTTCTCAATATCAAGGCCGTAGACGTGAGCTACATTCTCGACCACATAGGCAACTATCCCTCGGTGAAGGGAATCGTCGAGAACGCCCAGCAGGTGAAGCAGGCGATAGGCTCTCTCGGACAGGCTGCCGGACAGATGCGCCGTGCCGGCCGTCTGCTCTTCGCCGCAAACGCCGTCGCTTACGTCAATGCCCTGCGCGATGCGTACGGCCGTTGCGAGCAGATATCGGGCGACGCGTCGAAGAAGTACATATATATCTTCGCCGGACTGTGCGGCGGTACCGGCTCAGGCTCTATCATAGACGCCATCGTCCAGGCCCGCAAGACATTCCCCGATGCCATAATCTCGGTCTACGCGATGATACCGGAGATGAACCTTCCGAAGAGCAACATGGATCAGGGACGCTACTATCAGAACGGATATGCCGCCATAAACGAGCTCAACGCGCTGCAGGCAGGCCGCTTCTGTCCGCAGGACGTGACAGGAACGGGACCGGCAAAGCTCTACAACTCGACGGTGAAGGGCGTGGCAAACGGTGTCACCGTATACAGCAATGTGAACGAGAACGGCATGACGGTGAACTCTCTCGAGGAGCTGCCGAAGATAATAAGCGACTACGTCTTCGCACGTATCTTCTTCGTAAACGAGGAGGATGAAAAGCACTTCGGCGACATCCTGCGCGCCTACAACTACGAGAACATGGACAAGTTTGCCCTCGAATACGACGAGGCGGAGGATGCCGACAGCATGGGAGTGGTGCCCGTGGCACGCACGAAGAAAGTCAACTCGATAGGCATCAAGCGCGTGATGTATCCCGAGCTGCGCGTGCTCAAGCACATAACATACACCGTGGGCGAGAGCGTGCTCTACCAGTTCAAGTACAACAACTGGCGCGAAAATCAGGGATTCGTCAACGAAGAGCGCAACAAAGATTACCGCAAGGCATATCTCAACACCGACAAGCAGGCCGAATGGATGATAGACACCGAGCACCTGACGCTCGAGAAGAAGGTGCTTGAGAGCGATGCCGACTACCCGTCGTTCAACGATTACTGGCACGACAAGGCCATAGCATACGCCGAGGAGGCCAAGAAGGCCGACTGCCCGCTCAACGAGCTCGACAACATCATGGGAGAGTTCTATGCCAACCACTTCCGCGAGGAAGGCGTCGAGACGTTCTACACAGGCAAGGAGCGCGCCATCCCCGACATGGCCAAGGAGATACGCCACACCATCGAGGCCGGTCTCTTCGAAAGCTGGAAGATTGGCGACGTGTCGATAGTGGAACTTCAGAAAGTCTCCAAGCTGCTCCTTGAGCGCATGGGAGAGATACGCACCGAACTGGAAGCGAAGACAAAGGAAGAGAAAGAAAACTACGACGCATTCGACCAAGACCGCACCGACAACGTGGCGGAGTGGAGCCGGCTCGGCATACTGCAGCGCATGGTGGGCGTGGGAGCACGCCGCTATGCCGACCATCAGGGCATACTCACCGACTATTATATATCCAAGACAAAGCTCGTGGCACTCGAATTTGCCAAGAAACTGGCAGCCAAGCTGTTTGTGGAGATGGGTAAGATGGATGCCGACATATCCGCTTTCGGACAGAAGATAAACGAGGCCATCGAGGAAACGGAGCGTCTCGTGGGAGCACAGCGCAAGGTGAACAAGGGTCTTGAAGACATGAAGGGCGCGATAATCGAGGTCAGCGAGGACGAGACTATGAGCGAGTTCGAGACTGACATAAAGGTAGACAAGATAGACATGCCCAACATCGCACGCCAGATACGTGAGGCGATACTGCCACAGGGAGAGTTCTTCAACTTCGGACGGCTCACCAACGATATCAGCGTCGACGACATTAAAGATGCTTTCGACATCAAGCTGGCCGCCATAGTGAAGACCAAACACGACGAGAAGAGCGACAGCGACAAGAAGGTTCTCGGCCTGAACATCCTCACACAATTGCAGCAGAAGCTCGCCACCGACGACGACATCAAGGAGTTTGCCACCAAGATTGTAAGGCAGAGCGGTGTATATCTCCGTCTGAACACCGACCAGATGCAGCTACACCTGCGCAACAACGAGGGCGAGCTGAGCCCCATCAACCCCGCGAGCGTGAACAAGAAGACCATCCTCGTGTCCATACCGTCGGACGAAGACAGCCCCGGCCTGAAGCGTTTTGCCGACAAGCTGGTAGATGCTTTCAATGACCAGTTTGGCAACGGAGCGTCGCAAGGCAGCATAATAATCAACCGTCAGAGCTCGCGCAAAGACGAACTGTCGATCATCACAATACAGTATTGCTACCCGATGCGTGCCATCGAGTGGATGGCACCCTACAAGGAGCGTTACAACCAGTTCCTCAACTCGGGCAATCCGGTGACTGACGTCAAGAACGCCATACTCCTGCACAGCGAGGGCGACGGCAAGGAACTGCCGTCACTGTTTGCCCTCAGCGAGGAGGAGATAGCCGCCAAGCGCAAGGAAAGAGGCCAGAAAACAGTGCAACAGCCGACAGTGCAGCCTGCCGATGACGGCGGAGGAATGCCGCCGAGAGTGCCCGGCGGCGACGAATTGCCACCGAAGATAATGCCTGTACAGCCCGAACTGAAACTGTTCCTCGCCATCGGCGGACAGCAGTACGGACCGTACAACAATGAGATGTGCAAGCAAATGGTGCAGGGCGGACAGCTAACACAGCAGACAATGGTATGGAAAGAAGGCATGGCAGGATGGACTCCGGCAGGTCAGGTGCCCGAATTGCAATTCCTTTTCGCGCCGCCCGCCGCTCCGGAAATGCCGCCGTTGCCACCTACGGGAGGTCCGGTGCCGCCACCGATGATGTGATAAAAACCGTATAAATCGTATCGGGTTGATTTTCATTATCCGCTTGAAAAACCGGAAATGGGAGTCAATCCGATATGACGGCTAAATAATATATGTATAAACAACAAACAAATAAACAATAAAAACAATATGGCAACATCTAATCGTTCGGAGCGTTTGCGTTTCAGATATGGTATATGTCTGAACGACGGATGCTCGAAATGCAAGTCAAAGGAAGTGCAGGAAATAAGCGCACGCAAGGAATTTGTGTGCGCGGAGTGTGGAAAACCGCTTCGCGAGTGCCCGCCGCCGAAGTCATGGTGGGAGAAGAACGGAAAGAAAGCAATCATTGCCGCCGCAGTGGTAATCCTTGGCGGTGTAGGTACAGGTATTGCTTTGAGTGGCGGCGACGAGCCGTCAAAAACGGATGAAGTGGTGAAAGTAGACTCATTGGCAGCTCAAGACAGCGTCAAGAGCGATACGGCCGTTGCGAACAAAGAGCCGGAAAAGGCTGCGGAAGCCGCCGATGCGGAGAAAGACAAGTCACAGGCAAACAATAATGCAGGCGAAAAGGTGAAAAAGCAAACCGCCACCTCGACAGTATCGAAGCCCAAACACGCTCCGGGCGAGCGCTATCAGGGCACGCTCAATCTCGGTTACGGCACTTATTCCGGCGAGATTGTAGACGGACAACCCGACGGAGCAGGCGTTCTGAGATACAAGACCTCACACAAAGTGGTAAGCACAAAGGATGTGATGGCAGAGAGCGGAGAACGCATCGAAGGTGTGTTTGACAACGGAAAGCCGTCGATGGTGACTCTGTATAAGAATGATGGCAACACCATAAAAGTACACAGATAATAACAACAGGCACGCGCGCATATTGACATAATGTGTGCGCGGCCTTTTAAAAAACACAAAGCCATGCTCAGACAAGTCTTCATCACGTTGTCGATAATGCTTGCCGTAGGGGTGAATAACGCCCGGGCGGCAGTGTTTTCGTCGGAAAAATTGGAACGATTGGCGACATACGCCGGTCTGCAACGCCTCGATACGCTGACACCCGGAGTGCACAACAATTATCGTTACAAGCAGCATCCGGTGACAGTGCGCGTCAATCAATGGAACGAGATAGAGCATATCGGACTATTGCTTTTCTCCGAACAGCTCAGGGAAATAAATCCGTTGCCTGTCTATGACTTTCTCGAACGTTACCTGTTGGCCGCGAACGCCGTGCCGGCAAACACCGAATACGGGATGAAGATGAGTTGGGAAAAGATACATTTTGCCGTGGGAAACGCCCGGACGGCGATGTCGATAGACACCACGGCAGTGTTCAGTGAGAGCCATGTAGACTTGCATGTATATAAAGTATCGTGGGCAGTGAACGACAAAAAAGTGCTCGAGATGTCGTTTCAGATGGATTATCAGCTCATGACGGGGCTTAACGCGATAGAACTGGAGCAGGCGTTATTCCGAAACATGCGCCGCTACGAGCCGCGAAAGAACAGCGACAACGCGCCGTTATTGCCCGAAAAAGGCACCGACTACACATTGAAAGGAGACTATTTCATAAGCCACGCCATCAGAAACGACCTTTATTACAACCGAAAAAACGACCGCGACAAATGGACGTTGGTATGCGGGCGGCAGGCAGGAACAAGGGCTTTGTCGAACATGATGCTGCTACCCGATGCCGATAACGGTATGAAAGTGAAGGTGAAACTTGACAAATACGGTCTGCGCACGGACAGCGTAACAATCAAATACAGCGCTTTTTGGCAGCTGTGTGCCGATGAAGGATGCACGCCTTACTTCGGAATGAAAAGCAAGAACGGCGATATCTACCGCTGTGCGGTATTCATGGTAAACAAGCTCGGCGGCTATCTGCATCTGTTAAGCATCGATATTCCCGGGCAGGCGACGGATAATCCGGCATCATGTGTGGCCGATGCAAGAATATATTGCTACATTCCGCTGCATAATGTGTCGGATAAGGTATTGAATGTAACGGAGTTTGAACCCATAAAATAACAAATAATCATGAGCATTTCCTATTTAAAAAGAATTACGGCCGTGGCATTGTCTACGGTGGCGTTTGTCTCTTTTGCCTCTGCCCAGACATCTGTCGAAGAGCAAAAGAAAGAGATTAACAAGATAAAGAAGAGCAGTTCGTACATATATGCCGAGGCAACGCTCGCCGACAAGCAGGCGGCCATCGACCTCGCAAAAGACATTTTGTATCAGAATGTGAACGAATGGGTGTCCAAGCAGAAGAAATTTGCAGGCTCAAACAGTGTCGTTACCATAAACACCAACTATGCGGTGGACGACATGATGCTGCCGCGCGGAAACATGTTCAGGGCATTCATGTATGTGAAAAAGGAAGATATAATACCCGTTAATAACGTAACGGTGACAGAAACGCCCGAGATGCAGGTAAAAACCGGCGATAAAAAGAGTGAGGCCAAGGATAATTCGGCAGTCGTACCGGCTGCGGATGAAGCGATATCGGAGATTGTCAAGGTTGAGAATACCGGCCAGTTGTCGGCTGTTTTGAAGCAGCTCAAACAGCAAGGAAAGATTAGCGAGTACAATAAACTCAGTGCGTTGAAAACTCCCGAGAACTATGTAATGGTGATATTCACGAGCGATGGAAACATAAAGGCCGTGCTGAGTGAAGGCGTTGCACGCACAAACATGAAGACAGGACAGGCCGATGCCATCGGAAATTACAAGGGATGCGGCGCCATTGGAGTAAAAATTAAAAAATGAAAGATATGACAATGAGAAAGTTTTATTTAGGTTTTATTGCTTTACTGGTAAGTGTTTGCGCGAATGCGGTCACCGTTACGATAACAACCGACGACGGATTTGACAACGCTGCGATAATAGAGAAGATGCAAAACAACCTCGGTGCGGTGCTCACGGAGATAAACGCGGCGTACAACGGCAAGCGCGATGTGAACACGGCAGGCCTGCAAATGGACGACCATGCGAAGAATATGCTCGTCACGCTGTGGTCTACCGTGCACTTCTATTGCGACGACGAGGAAGTGGTAGACCGTTGCTGGCCGTTGAAAAACGGATACCTGCTGCGCCAAATACCTCTCATCATCGACCCGCAGGATGAAGCGTTCACCAGTGGAACATATCAAGAGGCAGTGATAGAGTTTGATAAAAACGGTATGATTATCGACTTCCGTTTCGCTCTCGACGCGCAACTCTCCGAGAGCATGGAACGTTGCGGCTCGGTGGTTGAGACCGAACGGCGCATGATAATCCTTGATTATATCGAGCAGTTCCGCACGGCTTACTGCACGAAAAACATTGATTTCATGGAGAAGATATTCAGTGACGACGCGCTTATCATCACCGGTAAGGTGGTAATGGCAAAGCCAAACGACCTCGGACAGTCTAATGCCAAGGTGGTATACAACCGACAGAACAAGCGGCAATACCTCTCAAACCTGCGTCGCGCTTTCCTTCGTAACAAGTATATAGAAGTGAAATTCAGCGATATAGGTGACGGAGAAAGCGGCGGCGGATGTCCGGGTATCACCCAATCGCGCAACAATCCCAACTTCTACGGCGTGCGTTTGCGTCAGGAATGGCGCTCAAGCAGCTACAGCGATGAGGGATATGTGTTCCTGTTATGGGATTTCCGCGACGAGCAAAATCCGGTTATTCAGGTGCGTACATGGCAGCCTACCATGATAGCCGGGGCCTCGGGTGGTCAGGCTCAGAAACTTCCCGATGAGGAAATATTCAATATTTCGTCGGTAGAAGACATGATACCGTAATCGTTTTAAACAGTTTTTCAGTCTCATTACAATGATAAAGATACTACGGTTGATAGTGTTTGCCTTGCTTGTTCCGCTCTCTTTGCGGGCACAAGACAGCGACAACATGCTTAATGTTGTTAAAGACCGGCAGGAAAAAGCCGACCTTTCGGGTAAGGCCGGTGTCATATTCTTGGCCGATAAGCCCGATTATGTGATACGGACCACAAACAAGGACGAGCCTGTGTGCAGTGAGGGGCGGCCTGTGGGAGGGCGTTATGAGTTCAAGTTGCTGCTCGATGTGTCGAAAGGCAAGAGCCGTGTGTTTGTCGTAAGCAAGAAAGGAAGCCCCATATCCGGTAAGTCGGACCAGCTGAATGTCAACCCGAACGAGTACCGTTACTTCCTCATCGAGGAGCCGGCGACCATCCTTCTGCCATCGGCGCAGCGTGTGGACAGAAACGCTTATTTCGCGAAAGGCGAGAAACCGATAGAGGCTTTGATAGACATAAAGAGTCCGGTAGCACTCAAAATAAGCGTCAGCGACAAAGTATACGTATCCGGTAAAGAAGGTTCTGTTACCGGTGAGGGCATTTATCACTATCCGATAGTGATAAACACGGCAGCTGTCGGACTGTTGAAAAAGACCGCCGCCGATGCTGCCGAAGCTCATCGCAAGATGGACGAGTCGGCAAACGAGCAATGGACAGATGCCCAATGGAAAGAACTGGAGCAGCTGGAGAAAGCCGGTGACAATGCGTCGCGCGATTATATGGAGGCCGTGACGGTGGTATTGCAGGGTAACGGCACCAACAGAATACCTTTGCCGGCTACCATGATAGAGCAACTCACGCCGAAAGACAAGCTCGTTTGTAATCTTGTATTGGCCAACAAGACCGATACAATAGTAAAGAAAGATACCGATCCCAAGGGTACCGTGGTTGTGGCGAGCAACGTTAGCAAGGCCGATTTCTATGTAGACGGCGTAAAACAGATAACCGGCGGTGCCCCACCTTTTATATATAAAGGTACTGAGGGAAAGCATAAGCTGACGCTTCGCGCCGACGGATATAACGACGAAACGGCCGAAGTAGACATCAGTCTCGGCCGGACACGTAACTATCGGATGAATATGGTTGCTGCCGGAAGTCTCTCGCTCGATGGTGTTTCGTATGAGATGGTGCTCGTTGAGGGCGGCTCTTTCATCATGGGTTCGCAGCGTGAGCTCGACAAATACAGCACTTTCAGCATGGACAAGCCCGCCCACAGCGTCACGTTAAAGCCGTTTGCCATCGGCAAGACCGAAGTTACACAGGCTCTTTGGCAGAAGGTCATGGGCAATAATCCGTCCGCTCATAAGGGCGGCGATCTGCCGGTGGAAAACGTTTCGTGGGACGATTGCCAGCAATTCATCGCCCGTCTCAACAGTATGACGGGCCAACGGTTCCGTCTGCCCACCGAGGCCGAATGGGAATATGCCGCCCGCGGCCGCTCGGCATCAGGCGACAGCTACTCGGGAAGTTCGCGGTTGGATGATGTTGCGGTGACGGGCAGTGGCACGGCAGCCTGCGGAAGCAAGCGCCCCAATGCGCTCGGACTGCACGACATGACCGGTAATGTGGCCGAGTGGTGTCAGGATTTCATCTCCCGCTATACCACCTTGTCGGCCAATAACCCGTTGAACGATACCAAGGGTTATGAGCGTGTGGTGCGTGGCGGCGGATATAATACCGGCGGATGGCTCGGATATACATCTCATCGTGACCATAAGAAGCAGCACGAAGCCGCTCCCACCGTTGGTTTCCGTCTGGCACAAGACAAGCAATAGGGCGAAAACGGATTTGAAATATAAAAAACCAATATTTATAACATACAAAAAAACAAGTTAAAATGAAAAGAATTATTGCTTTTGCGGCCATGATTTGTGCCGTATTATGTGTTTCAGCACAAGACAAGAAAGTCGTTGTTGTCGAAAATTTTGCCGACAACACTACCGAGACAAACGACGTGGTAGACGCATTGCGCACTGATATCATAGCCGGTTTGAATGCAACCACGCGTCTTACGGTGGTAGACGTGAACGTGATGAACGGCCTGCCCACAACAACTAACGAGCGTCTGAAAGCGTTTGGTGAGAAAGGAATAAACTATGTCATCGGCGGTACGCTCAACACCATGAGTTATGAGAAGAAAACCAATGATGGTAAAACCACTTATACATCCAATGTGAGCTACACGATTAACGTCACCGACGTGGAGACGGGAGAGTCTGTGGCATCAAAGACCTATACCGATTTGAGCACATTGAACAATACTCAGGCCGAGGCTGCCATTGCTGTGGTGAAAAAAGCGCACAGTAAGATGAAAAGATTTGTGGATGAAAACTTCAAGGTTGAGGCCGAGGTAGCCGACATTGATCAGCAGAACGACAAGAAAGGTGCCATCACCGTGTATGTGACAACAGGTTCGGCGCAAGGTATTAAGAAAGGACAAATATTTGAAGTGTTCAGCAAAATGACTGTTGCAGGCCAGAGCGTGTCTAAGAAAATCGGTGAGTTGAAAGCCAAGGAAGTGATGGGCGACAACCTCACACTGTGCGACGTGAAAGACGGTGGCAAGGATATTCAGGCAAAACACAAGGCCGGAGTGAAGATGACGGTAAAGAGTCGTGCCAAGAAAGATCCGTTCGGATTGGGAGAAATATTTGAATAAGCGTTAATAAACAGGCTGTGTGTCTATCTGTCATCTACTAAAAATATGAGACATTATCGAAAACTGATACGGCTTTTTGCCGTCATGGCCATGCTTCATGTCGCGTCTTCGGCTGCCGGACAAGACTCACGGGCACGCATAAGCGTTGTCGATGCCGACACGCAGACAACCGTGTTTGCTTCAGACGGCTTTGCGGCCGACCGTGAAGAGGCGTTGGAGAATGCTTATGTTAACGTGATGCAGGCCATTCTGTACAGTGGGGTAGAGGGCTTCAATGGCGGCCGTCCGATAGTTGCGAGTGCCGAGTACAGGCGCAGCAATCTCTGGCTCAGCGGCATGTTCGGCGGCAAGAACCCCGATTACAAGCAATTCTGTGCAGGCATAGAGTTGTTGGGCGATTTCAATCGCGTGGCTTCCGGTGAGACGCATTGCCGCGCCAACGTGGTTATATCGCATGCCTATCTGCTCCGCAAGGCTCAGACACAGGGCGTGACGGGAACCGTCAGGCAGCAAACAGCACCCGCCCGCACCGACACTCCCGTGCCGGAGAGCACTGCTCCCGCCACTCAGGACGGGCAGAACAGCACTGCTCCTGAGTCCAAACCTACACCGAAGAAGCCCAAACGGAGTTTTCTCTGATACGGACTATATCGGGTTAATACACCAAAAAGAACAGCCCGGCCACGATAATTCTTGTGTGGCCGGGCTTTTTTATTTATCTTTGCGGCTGATTATGAGAAAACTGAGAACGATAGAGATGAGCCGTTTGACGGTGGAAGACTTCAAGCAGGCCGATAAATTACCGCTTGTCGTGGTGCTCGACGACGTGCGGTCGATGTATAATGTGGGTAGTGTGTTGCGCACGTCAGACGCTTTCCGTGTGGAGGCCGTATATCTGTGCGGCATCACCGCCACGCCGCCGAGTGCCGAGATCCACAAGACGGCTCTCGGTGCCGAGGACAGTGTGGAGTGGAAATATTTTGCCACGGCTGTCGAGGCTGTGGAGTCATTGCGCTCGTCAGGCTATGAAGTGTATGCCGTGGAGCAGGCCGAGGGCAGCACCATGCTGCATGATTTCACTCCCGTTGCCGGCCGTCGTTATGCCGTTGTGCTTGGCAATGAGGTGAAAGGTGTGCATCAGGAGGTGATAGACAGATGCCACGGATGCCTTGAAATACCGCAGTTCGGCACTAAACATTCCATGAACGTGTCTGTCACGGCCGGCATAATAATCTACGATTTCGCCTTGCCGATGATTTTAAAGGTAAAAAAGTAAAAAGGTAAAAAAACCATGCGGCATAGCTATATAACAAAACTATCCGCATGGTTTTTTTACCTTTTTACTTTTTTACCTTTAAATTACCACTTTAATCAAGTGGTGAGAAGTCTTCTTTTCCTACTCCGCATAGCGGGCACACCCAATCTTCGGGTATATCCTCGAATGCTGTTCCGGGTTCGATACCGTTGTCCGGGTCGCCCTTTGCCGGGTCGTAGATGTATCCGCATACATCGCAAACATACTTTTTCATAATCTTTTTGTTTTAAATTGTTGATAAATAAGTTATTTATATACAGTCGTTTTCACGACGTTTTTTCATTCTGCCGCGGTTGTTTTGCCGTCTATCACGCTTTTTATCCTGTCGAATATACGTTGCGGCGCGATGCCTGTCATGCAGGCGAAGTCACCCCGTGCGCACGGTTTGTTGCCGTATATGCTGCATGGGCGGCATGGCAGATCTTCCTGTATTGCGTTTGCCGCATCTTGTTTCCAGCCCATAAATCCCGCGTATGGATGTGTGGCTCCCCAGATGCTGACCACCGGTGTGTCTGTTATCGATGCCATGTGCATGTTGGCACTGTCCATGGATACCATCACGTCGAGATGACTCATCAGTATCAGTTCCTGCTGCATGTTCTCCAAGTGCGCCCCCACGTTCACGCAGTCTTCCACTTCCTCGCACCATTTCGGGAAAGTGTTGTCTTCTCTTTGTCCCCGTCCGAATAGGAAGAAGCGTGCGTGCGGATATTCCGCCTTTGTCATTTTTATCGTTTCGAGCATCTTCTCCGTGGGGTAAATCTTTCCGTTGTGAGCTGCGAACGGTGCTATGCCTATCCACTGTTCGAAGTTGTTTTTTGGTCCGATGATTGCGGGCAGCAGGTTTATGTTTCCCCCTTCGGGCGGGAATATGGAGCCGAACGACATATCCTTAATCGGATATCCCAGTTTTTTGAACACGTCGGCATAGTTCTGAAACGATGTAGGCAGCTGTTGCAATATCTTGTTTTCTTTCGCGATGAGCATTTTCCGGGCTTTACGGTGCTTGTTAATGTGCGCCACGTTGTATTGGCTCAGGTTAAATCTCATGCGCAGATATTCCGAGCGCAGCACGTTGTGCAGGTCGGCCACGGCGGTGAAGTTCTTTGCCGCCAGTCTGCGATACAGCTTGTTCAGTCCTCTCACGCCCCGGTATTCCTTCTTCAGGTCTGCCTCCATGAAGTTGACATTGGGTGCCAGATCTTCAAAGAACACCCTTGCGAAAGGTCTGCTCAGCACCGTTATCCTCACGTGTGGATATGTCATGGCGAGCGAGTAGACCACCGGTACGGCCATGACAACGTCTCCGAGTGCCGAGAACCTGATAATCAGGATGTGTTCCTTTTTCATGAGTCCGGTATCTTTATCGCTTTTTTTTTGTCTTATTTCGTTCCTTTTCCGTAGAGCACGGGGTTTGTGGCCGGGTCGTTATACATTTTCATCTGTCTGTATACTTTCATGTATTTGCGGCCTTCGGCGATATCCTCTATCAACTGGTCGATGGCCAGCGACAGGTCGCGCTGCTGTTCGAGCAGCACGTCGAGCTTTGCGGTGCATGTGGCGCGGTGCTCGGGCGATGCTTCGGTGCGCTCGGCCTGTTCCTTCATGTGGTATATTTTCAGCGCGAGAATAGAGAGTCTGTCCACGGCCCATGCGGGGCTCTCGGTGTTCAGTCTCGCGTCGGGCAGCGTTTGCACGTCGGCATATTCTGTTCTGAAGTGGCTGTCGATTTGTTCCACGAGGTCTGTGCGGTCTTGGTTGCTGCGGTCGATGCGTCTTTTGAGTGCCAACGCATCGAGCGGGTCGATGTGCGGGTCTCTGATGATGTCTTCCAGATGCCACTGCACGGTGTCTATCCAACATTTCATGTAGAGGTTATGCTCTATCGTGGTCTTGTTGTATGGGTTGTTTATCTGCGTATCCACATCATCTGTCAGGTGATAGTCTCTTATCGCTTGGTTGAAGATGTTGTTGCATTGTTCTGTAAATGACATTGTACTTATATATATGTTTATTTGGTTATAATGTTTTCTGTTCACTGATGCAAATATACTGAAAGTTTTTCAATTATATAATCAAAAGCCAAGTTTTTACTTTTATTGCAATCTTTTTATGTGAATTTTAGTTACTTTTGTTTCCTGCAACGAAAACTGATGCCTGAACGCGCGGCAAATCCCGTGCGTGGGGCATTGAAAAAAACAGGAAACGATGAAAATAATAGTAGACGACAAAATACCGTATATCCGCGACGCGGTGGCTGCCATTGCCGATGAGGCCGTGTATCTGCCCGGCGCGGCCATCACTGCTGCCGATGTTCGCGATGCCGACGCTCTCATCGTGCGCACCCGCACGCGTTGCGATGAGGCATTGCTCGGCGGCAGCCGCGTGCGTTTCGTGGCCACGGCCACCATCGGCCACGACCATCTCGATACCGGTTATCTCGACCGTGCGGGCATAGCGTGGACCAACTGTCCGGGATGCAATGCCGCTTCCGTGGCGCAGTATGTCCGCTCTTCGCTGTTGCTCATTGCCCGCGACTTCGGCCTTTGTCTCCGTGCGGCCACCATCGGTGTGGTGGGCTGCGGTCATGTAGGGTCGCTTGTTGCCGCCGCGGCCCGCGAGCTTGGCATGCGTGTGCTCGTGTGCGACCCGCCGCTCGGCCGGCCCGGTTTCGTGTCGCTCGATGTGTTGGAGCGCGAGGCCGATGTCATAACATTCCATGTGCCGCTCACCACAGCAGGCCCACATGCCACATATCATCTTGCCGACAGTGCTTTCTTCGGCCGTCTGCGCCGCCGTCCGTTTATCATCAACAGCAGCCGCGGGGCCGTTGTCGACTGTGTGGCGCTCGGTGCGGCCTTGGATGGCGGCTCGGTGCGTCAGGCGGTGATAGACACTTGGGAGGGCGAGCCGGCCATCGACCGCCGTCTGCTCGACAAGGTATACATCGGCACCCCGCATATCGCCGGATATTCGGCCGACGGGAAAGTGAATGCCGACAACATGTCGATAGCCGCTCTGTGCCGCTTTTTCGGCCTTACGCCGCCGCCGAAAATACTTCCGCCGCCACTGCCCGCCGACTTTGTATATACCGGCGACCCGCTCCAGCTGTATAATCCGCTTACCGACAGTGCCGCGCTGAAAGCCTCTCCCGAGAGTTTCGAGCGTCTGCGCGGCGACTATCCGCTGCGGCGGGAAGTGGGTCCTTTTTAATCTCCCCTTTTTTTTGGGGGGGTGGTCGGGAGGAGCCTTCGGGTGATTTTCTTTAATATTCCTTAAAGATGTTAACGTTTTTGATATTATATTTACAAAATAGGGCCTCATAATTGCGTTCTTTTCAAAAAATAATTTCCTCGGCGAAAAAAACGCATTCTCAGAGCATTTAGTGTAAAACGCTGTCTGTCAGCCTTTTACCTACAAAACCTACCGTCCCTACTCCCCTTACAACCCCTCTTGTTTTCCAATTAGGCCGTAATTGCATTCCAATTAGGCCGTAATTGGAACGCAATAAGGCCGTAAATGCAATGCAATTACGGCCTTATTGCAGGGCAAAAACACCCGAAAATCATGTCCGACCCCGAATAATTGCAGCCCAAC
>JAGAPR010000013.1 GCA_017623155.1 Prevotella sp.
AACTACACAGAGTCAATGTTCTTTGGACTGTCCCTTCGACAGTTCATTTTTTCTGTCTGTGCTTGTGTAGTTGCAGTCGGTCTTTATTTTCTGCTCAAACCGTATGTAGGCACGGAAACCGTGTCGTGGATGTGTATTTTGGGAGCCGCCCCCTTTGCGGCTCTCGGCTTCATTAAGTACAACGGAATGACCGCAGAAAAATTTGTGTGGGCGTGGATCAAGTCAGAGTTCCTTATGCCGAAGCAGCTCGTTTTCCACTCCACAAACACCTACTTGGAAGTTATGAAGCCGAGTATGGAACAGAAAAACAAGGAGGTAATGAAATCCAATGATTAAGACACTAACTAATCTTTTCAAACAAGATAAAGAAAAGTTTGTTGTACCGAAGGGTGTTCAGGATGTAATTCCTATCAAGGCTATCTACGATGACGGCATCTTTCTTGTCGGCAAGGATAAGTTTGCTAAATCCTTTAAGTTCTCCGATATAAACTATGCCGTTGCAAGCCGTGAGGACAAGGAAGCAATGTTCCTTGAGTATTCCGAACTGCTTAACTCTTTTGATAGCGGTGCAACAACGAAAATCACTATCAACAACCGCAGGCTCAACCGTCTTGACTTTGAGCGTAACTACAAGATGGATTATGCGGGCGACTTCCTCGATGTGTACCGAGAGGAAAAGAACGGCATTATGCTTGAGAACGCAACCGGAGCTAACGCCATTGTGCAAGACAAGTATGTAACTATCTCGGTAAACAAGAAGTCCATTGAAGAAGCACGAAATTACTTCGCCCGTGTTGGTGCAGACCTTATTGCACACTTCGGCAGACTCGGCAGTAAGTGCTATGAAATGGAAACCGATGACCGCCTGAGAATTATTCACGACTTCTTCCGTGTCGGTGAAGAAAGTTCTTTCCGTTTCGATATTAAGGAAACCCGAAAGAAAGGACACGACTTTAAGGACTATGTATGCCCTGACTCTATGGAGTTCGCCGCCGACCACTTCAAGATCGGCAACAGATACGGCAGAGTCCTTTTCCTTCGTGAGTATGCTTCGTATATCAAGGACAGTATGGTTGCAGAGCTGACCGACCTCAACAGAAATCTGATGATGTCGATTGATATTGTACCCGTGCCTACTGATGAAGCAGTCCGTGAAGCAGAAAGCCGTCTGCTCGGTGTAGAAACCAATATTACGAATTGGCAGCGTAGACAGAACTCAAACAACAACTTCTCTGCAACCGTTCCTTATGATATGGAGCAGCAGAAAAAGGAAATGAAAGAGTTTCTTGATGACCTGACTACACGAGATCAGCGAATGATGTTCGCCGTTATCACATTCGTTCATACGGCAGATACCAAAGAACAGCTCGACCAAGACACTGAAGCTCTTATGACAACGTGCAGAAAGCATCTTTGTCAGTTCGGTGTATTGAAGTTTCAGCAGATGGACGGACTCAATACTGTTATGCCATACGGCACAAGAAAGATTGACACCTTCCGAACCCTCACTACTGAGTCTTTGGCGGTGTTCATTCCTTTCCGTGTTCAAGATATTTTCCACGAACACGGCATTTACTACGGTCAGAATGTTATCAGCAAGAATATGATTATCGCTGACCGCAGGCAGCTTTTGAACGGTAACTCTTTTATCCTCGGCGTTTCCGGTTCGGGTAAGTCCTTTACGGCGAAGGGAGAAATCACCGATATTATGCTTGCCGATCCTACGGCAGACGTAATCATCATTGATCCTGAGCGTGAGTATTCGCCCCTCGTTAATGCGTTGGGCGGTGAGATTATCAATATCTCGGCTACTTC
>JAGAPR010000039.1 GCA_017623155.1 Prevotella sp.
TCAATCGCCTTTTGCCGTTGCTGTTCCGTCCGCTCACGCTCCCTTTGCAGGTTGCGCTTTGCCACCAACTTATCGTGTTCCGCTTTGAGGTCGGCAGGGCAGACGTATTTCGGGCTGTTCGTGTCCTTGCCAAAATGACGCAGGAGGTCTATGGTGTCGCACCATACGGAGCCGTCCGAAATGGTGTAACCGTTGCGGATGCAAATCTTGACGGATGCCCAATACCGTCCCATATCAAAGGAACTACGGATATAGTGGCGCAACATGGCGTATTGCCCTGCCTTCAAGAGTGTTTCGGCTCGGTTGTCGGAAAGGATAGCCGTGAAAAGGTCATACGGCAGTGTGTTGTGATAGTCCCCGTTGAAGCCGTTGCGTTTCAGTTCAGGGATGAAACGCTGTCGGGGATAGGTACACATAGGTGCTATATCGTATGCGTGAAGCCTGTTGTTCTTGCGCACTTCCATGTCGCTGTATTCCGACCATTGGTCGTAGTACAATATTGACATACCACGCAGTCGGGCAACGGTCGTTGTCTTTCCATCGGGCGAAATCCACCTCTGTACCACCTCATAGATTGAATACTCGGCTGCTTGCCCTGCCTTGTATCGGGACTTGACGAAGAAGAAGCGTATCACTTGGTACTGCTTGCTGGTGGTGACGATGGAGAAGTATTCGTTCTCGCTGAAAACGCTCTTTCGGGTGCGCAACGCTTCCAACGGCATACCGCAATGGGGGCAGGTGCATCCGCAAAGGGTATCCGCAAGGTCGTGGTCGCTCTTCCACGAATGTCCGCACTCAGTGCAGATGTTCGTGCCGTCCGCTCTCTTGATTGCGTAATGCTTGAAGCAATGACGGAAAGCGTATGCCTTTTGCGTGGCGGTCAATCTCGGTAGTCGCTTGCTCAGATGTGCGACTTCCTGCTGTATGTGTGTTCTCGGTTTCATAAGCCTAAATCAAATAATGAGGGTTGTTGTACTTCTTGGACGGTCGCTTTGGTGGCGGTTCTCGGCTTGTTGCGGTTCTGCAACCTGCGGACTTCCTCGTCTTGGTATTGTCGGATAGCGTTCTGCCGTGCTTCCGCCTTTTCCTCTGCGGTGAGTTCCACCACATGGTTCACGGCTATCTGGCACTGGATAGGCTTGCCCACTTCTATCTCGTTCTCGTCATAGTAGTGTACGGCTTGTCCGTATATCTCCCCGTCCGTGAAGCCGTTGCAACCGCTTTTCTGCACATAGTTCAGAATGTAGGTCACACAATCGTCTATGTTCTTGGCAGGGTTGCGGTAGTTCTTGGCAAAGAGCGCATCTTCCGCCGCACGTTGCTCCAAATACATCTGTATCGTTCTCTTGAAATGGTCTGTCGTTTTCATATCGCTATATTTTTGATGGGTTGTCATTCAAATAAAGTATGTCGCAGTCCTCCACTTCGGCAGGAAGTCCGAAAAGCGGATAGCGTGAAAAGTATGGTTGTGCGTTTCCTTCCTCATCTGTAATGGGTGAAACGATTTGTACCTGCCAATCATTCATCCATTTATCAATCAAGAGGATTTCATTGTCCGTCAATCCTGTTGCGTCCCCATTTATAAGGTAACATAAACTCCATGTAGGCATTTTTTCCGTTGTCTTGTTCATGTCGGTAAGGATTAAAGGGTGAATAACCAAAGGATGAAGCCGAAGAAGGCGATAGTGGAAAAGATTGCCACGATTATGCCTATCGCCACTCGGAACA
>JAGAPR010000040.1 GCA_017623155.1 Prevotella sp.
CAGACGCTTTGCCGCCATGACGGGAAGCAAAGACTTCATAGACATGGGCAACGGCTTACGCATGAGCCTTGCGAGGAACAAGACGAGTGCCAACCGCCTTGACATCATCTATGATGCAGGGGCAGACCTCTACAATATGCGTTTCTACCGCAGGACGTTCAGCAAAAAGACATTCGAGTGCAAGACGAAAGACATCGAAACGCACGAGGGGATATATTGCGATATGCTGGAGGAAATGTTCACGATGGTGACGGGACTTTACACCCGTTTTTGAGAGGTGGGCGGCGAAAGCCGCCTACTTTCTTTCAGTGAGCATGATGGCGGACAAAGAAAGTAGCAAAGAAACCTTTGTTCCAATCTTCGATAAAATTCTTATTTGAATATGTAAAATTAGCCAGAAAAGGCTAATTTTGCATTGTTATTTTTTTGTATATCAATATGAATATAGAAGATTTACAACTAATTGTAGAAACAATATATCAGCACAATCCATCTGCACATAAACGAGGAGGAGATGTTGAGTTGCTGAATTCTCATATAAAAGCGATGCAACATCTGAAAGAGGTCAATAAAATACATTATAAAGAATATAATTTGACTGATTTAGAAGCATTAAGTATCGTCATCCTTGAAGGCTTTGGTAGTTCTCGGCTCATACAAGAACCTCTGTATAATAGGCGTAAATTGAATGCCTTAACAGAAGTTTTAATCCAAAACTTAGATAGTGCATTAAGAAAAGCTCCTAAAAATACTCACCCTGTGTTATATGCCAATGACGGTTTTATGCGTGGTAATAATAGGATTGGAGATATTTTTACCGTAAATGGCTTTTTTACGACATCAATAGATGATTTTGATAATGCTCATTCTATAAAATGGATAATTGAGCCTTTACCGGAAGGTCAAACAAAAGCTCATGAAATATATAAAATATATAATCATGGAGAGGATTGTCCGTATCCTGAATATCAAGTGGAATTTGAAAGAGGAACAATATTTGAGATAACTGACATAAAGAAAGGCAAAGAATATAATGTAGTTCATATAAAAGAACTGCCATCTCAAACTATCTGATAGCAGCAATATATTAGAAAATCCGATGAAGTTGCGGCTTCATCGGATTTTCTTTTGTCAGGTACTTATTATTCATGGTACATACAACAGTGCAAACTCCGCCTTTCTCCGTTTGAGCAGCATGGCGTGCCGTTTCCCCTTGTAGTTGCAGAAAGCGATATACTCCCGATAGATGTTCCTGTCGCCCGCCTCCAACTTTCGGATCAGCGTGCTTTTGGGAATCTTTCCGCTACCCAAAAGTCGATATGGACCGACATTGTAGGCGAGCGTGGCAAGCAGAAGTGAATCCTTCCCGAACTGCCGGAACATCGCACAGAATTTCCGTAGGTCTTTCCGCAGAAGCGCGTCCGCCTGCCGCTTCGTCATGGTGCGTGCCGAATATCTTTCACCCGGTAACAACTTATGCCCATATCCCACATATGGGTGATGTTTCTCCGAGTGCCACCCCTCAAAGTATTTGGTACAGCGCATAGCCCTCTCAAATGGTGGCAGCTGGTAGATAGCCGCCTGCCTGTCCGTCCCTTCATGGTGGCTGTCCTGTGCGGACACGGAACAGACCACCAGAAGCGAACAGAGGATAGTCATGAATACACGCATCATCGTGTAAGGGGCTTGAAGTTTCCGATGGGGACAACTGTGATAACCCCGTCATCCTTCACGTTACGGTTGTTGAAATCAAATTCCAGCTCGTAGGAATTGCTGAAATTATCCTCCACCACTACAATGAAGTTGTGCGCCTCGTCACCCTCCGCCGTGTAGTACAGCCGGAACTTCTCGTTTTCGAGCAGATAGCGGTCGTTGGGCAGGAACGTGATGCCGTTGTCCATTTTCAGCGTTCCTTCCCCCTCGAACTGGAAATATCGGATGGTATAGAGGGTATTGGCGTAATCTCCCGTCTTTTTCAACTCACAGCGAATTTCCACCGTCTGCCCCTTTGTCACCTTGTTCGGCACGGGCATGATTTCCACCGTGAAGGGATAGGATTGCTGGATGTCCATGTCGTCGTCACACGACACGAGCGTGAGCGACACGGCAGCGAATAGGCAGAGTGCCAACGCCTTGAAGATTGATATTCTCTTGTTCTTGTTGTTCAGTATGTTCATTGTTCTTTGATTTTTAAGTTATTGTTCTTTTTTCGTTGTCAGTTGCAGATACTCGTTCAAGTCCTTGCAACCGTCATAGAGGGCGGAACGGTCATAGACACGTTCTCCATAATGTCCTTTCAGCGTTTTCAACGTGCGCCGTCCGGCTGCGTCATGGTCGAGATAACAGTCTATGCACCCGTAGCCGTCCAGATACCTCATTGCCTTTTCCACGTTGGCAACAGAGTTCAATACGAGGCAGTCTCCCTTTTCCAATCCGAGCGTGGCAGCAGAAAGAAAGTCCATGAAGCCTTCAAAAACGCTGCACACGTCAGCCGGAGAGCCTTCCGCCTTGACCAGCGACACATCTTTCGGAGGCACGCATCCTTTGAAGAAACGGCTGCGGATTTCATATCCGCCCGTCACGTTCGGGAAGCCAACGGCGAAATACCGTTTGCCACGCACTCCGTAATTCACTCGGCAGCAGTAGCGTGATGCGACAGCGTAAGAAATGCCCCGTTCCGCCAGATAGTCCGTCAGTGGAGAACGAAACAGCGGGGCGGTTTCCACTCCTTCAAAGGCAGGTTCTGACGGTTTAGGCTGGAAAGTCGGTTTGCTCACTTCGGGAACAGGCATAGGCATATTGGCGGTTTCCGCTATGAACTTCACTTGTTCCATGAAGTCATTGCTTCTGATAAACTCCCCGGCAAGCGTGAAGATGTCGCCACCTTTGCCCAGTCCGAAGTCGTACCAAAGCTGTTTCGTCACGTTCACGCGGAAAGAGGGTGTGCGTTCGCCCCTGTACGGGGCGAGATACCACAATTCGTTGCCGCTTCTTCGGACAGGCTCATGCCCCAGCCGTGCGAGAAAAACCGCAATGGGCATTTGTCTGATGATGTCTATTTCCGTCCGTTCCATGTCCGTGTCAGTTGATGATGAACTTGATACCGACCCCGAACTGCGTATGAAACTTCCTCGTGTCGCCACCCCACAGGCAACGCTCCCGGAGGTTGGCGAGCAGGGCGATCCAGTCAGCCACGTAAAACTCCACATCGAGTGTCAGCGCACCGCCGTAGATGAAGGCGTCCCTGTCATGAAGCGTGGAGCCGTCATACAGCACCTTTTCGCCCCAGTTCACCGATTCATATCCGGCAAGAGCCGAAGCACCTGCATAGACGAACACGATTTTACGGGCATCGGAGAGTATCTTGAGGTAGTAGCCGCCCTCCGCCGTGAACTGCGCCACGGGTATCTTTCCGTCCTTGTAAGGGTTGTTCTTCAACAGATATTCGCCGCCGAACACCCATTTGTTCCCCTTTTTCGTGTAGGTGGAGAGAGCCGCCCCGAAACTGTACCCGCCGTCGTTGCCGCCGGGATTGAAACCGTCCGCCATGTTCGCCCTGACCTCGATGCCCTGCATCTTCGGCAGGCATCGCTGGGCGTGCGCCTGCCCCATGAACAGGGCAAGCGACGCTATGATTATTGCGATGTACTTTCTCATGGTCAGCGACTTATTTAACAGACAGCTCATTGATGGTATTGGCGCGTACCAAGTCCTCGTTCTCAATCACGAAAGACTGGTGGCGACCTCCGTTCTTCTCGTTGAGTTCCACCACGAGGCACTTGTCATCGGGGATGGTGAATTTCGCCATCGTGAATACCGTGCGTTCACTCTTCTTGCCCGGCACGAGCGTGGCGTAATTCTGCGCACGGAGCGGCAGGATGATCTGCTCCTGCACGGCGGTACGCTTCGCCACCTTCTTGTCCACGATTTTCCATGTGATGTAGTCCACATCGAAAGGCAC
>JAGAPR010000014.1 GCA_017623155.1 Prevotella sp.
GCAATTTTCGGACGGTTGCGCTATGATATAGATGTAAAACCAACCGTCCGATTGCAAACGCAATTGGAGGTCAACAATGAGAAAATCAACTAAAACGAATGACGGTATCACGGCTATCTATGTACGCCGCTCCGTCAGCGACAAGGATAAGGGCAACAATTCGCTGTCCATTTCCGCACAGAAGGAGGAGTGTATCAGGTTTGTGGGCGAATGCAACTATCGTATCTACTGCGATGACGGCAAGTCGGGCAAAGATGTGATGCACCGTCCTGCATTTATGCAGATGATGAGTGATGCCCGTGAGGGTCTTATCAGCAGAATCATCGTGAAGAAGTATGACCGTTTCAGCAGAAATATGAGGGAATACTTGAATATTACGGACGAGCTTGACCGCTATGGTGTGACCGTGTATTCTCTTTCAGAACCGTTTAATACGGAGACAAAAGAGGGGCGAATGATGCGAAACAATCTGCTGAACTTCGCAGAGTTTGAGCGTGAGACGATCGCCGCAAGAGTGGCTGATGCTTTCCAGACTAAGGCAAGGGAAACAGGCTTTTATCAGGGCGGTAAAGTTCAGTTCGGATATACTCCCGAAAGAAGAACAATTAACGGCAAGACAGGCTCGGTGCTTGTTCCCTCGGAGAATGCTGAGGCAGTGCGTGTGGCGTATGAACTGTATCAAAATCCCGATATGTCGCTCCTGAAAATCATTGATTATTTCAGGGAAAATAACATCAATGTCACCAGAGCAACCCCACGAACCAAGACAGGTATTTCCAATATGGACAGGTCGCACCTAAGCCGTATCCTTGAAAATCCGCTATATGTGAGGGCTGACAAGGAGGTCTATGCATACTTTTCATCAAAGGGCTATGAAATGCTCGACGATATTGAAGCGTATGACGGCATTCACGGCTTGTTCGTTCACGCAGGCGGTGAGCAGGGCTATTTTGTTAAGGTCGCATATCATGAGGGGCTTGTCCCAGCGGACACATGGCTGAGAGTTCAGGACAAGAAAAGTCATAATCAGAAATTCAACAACAATGGAGTAGCACTCAACTCATGGCTTGTGGGAATGATGAAGTGCGGTAACTGCGGATATGCTATGCACATCAATCACAGCACTAACAAGCAAGGCAGAACATACCGTTATTTTTACGATTACGGAAGAAAAACTATGACAGGGTGTTCCCATGATTACGCAACGGAGTTGAAGCCCGATCAGGTCGAAGATATTGTTTATATGGAAATGTGCAAGCGCATTGAACAGCTTGTTATCGCAAAGCACGAAAGCACAAAACCCGATCCCGACAGCGAAGCCGTGAGGACGGAAATTATCAAGGTCGATGAGGAGATTGGCAAGCTCATGGGCAGACTTGCCGATGCGGACGATGTGCTTTTCAGCTACATTCAGGACAGGGTGAGCAAACTCCATGAGCAGAAGTCGGCACTTGAAAGAAAGCTCCAGACCAAAACTCGTAAGCGTAAGGCAATCGACACGAAACCGCTGGAGGAGCCGCTGAAAATATGGGACAGTCTGACGGTGCAGGAGAAGCATAATATTGCCGTTATGATGATCGATGTGGTCTATGTGAGCGATGAAAACGGCGTTGAGGTCGTTTTTAGTATATGAAAAAACAGCGTATTTACGCTGTTTGAAGCTGTTGTGAAGGTGTTGCGTAGGGCGTTCCGGTTGCGAAAATCACGCCCTTACCGCCAGTCTTTTCATCGAGATAACGGCATTTGAGAAACAAATCAAGAGCTTTTTGCGAAGCGGAGTTGGAAATTCCGGCTACATTCTGCAATTTTGTTGCCACGAACAAATTCTTGAATTCATGTGCTTCATCGACGAAAAGCCTGTCAATGCCGAGCTGTTCGAAGGTCAGCGTATCGTCCTGATTAGCTTTTTCGAGCTTATCAAGCTGCTTTTGCAGACTTTTACGGGTACGCTCCATAGCCTTGATCTGAAACTTAGAGCCTTCACTCTTTTTCAGCTCCTCGATACCACGGAGAATATCGTCGATCTGGCTCTGAATTGTCATGACCTGTCTCTCCTTTGAAACAGGGATTTTACCGAGCTGAGAATGTCCGATAATAACGGCATCGTAGTTTCCGGTAGCTATCTTAGCGAATAACTGCTGTCGGTTCGCTTTCTGAAAGTCCTTTTTCGTTGCAACAAGAATGTTTGCACCCGGATAGAGCTTCTGAAAATCGTCACCGATCTGCTCTGTCAGATGATTCGGCACAGCAAACAGGCTCTTGGTACACAAGCCCAATCGCTTACTTTCCATAGCTGTTGCTATCATTTCAAATGTTTTGCCCGCACCAACGCAGTGCGCAAACAGCGTATTACCGCCAAACATCGCATGAGCGATTGCGTTCTTCTGGTGATCGTGGAGCTTAATATCCGAGGTCATCATCGGGAAA
>JAGAPR010000005.1 GCA_017623155.1 Prevotella sp.
GGTTGAGATACAATTATTCGGGGTTGAGCATGATTTTCGGGTGTTTTTGCTCTGCAATAAGGCCGTAATTGCATTGCATTTACGGCCTTATTGCGTTCCAATTACGGCCTAATTGGAATGCAATTACGGCCTAATTGGAAATGAGGAGGGGTTGCAGGGGAAGTAGGAGAGGTGTATTTTGTAGATAAGAGACTGACAGCCAGTATTTTACGCGAAATGCTCTGAAAATGCGTTTTTTTCGCCGAGGAAATTATTTTTTGAAAAGAACGCAATTATGAGGCCTTATTTTGTAAAACAAATAGCATAGTTGTTAAATTGTAAGCGCGAAATGTTAACTTGTATAAAAAGTGCTGACGCTAAGTCGGATTGCTAATTTTATATTTGGATTAAAGCATGACTTTGTTTTCATAATTCATGATTATTACGAAGTAATATGGTATATTTGCAGCAGCTAACATCATCATTTACAAAAAGCATGACTATGAGAAAAGTACTATTTACCGTCGCTTTCGTGCTGCTCGGGGCGGCAACTTTCGCCAAGACAAAGACCATGGACGAGTTTATCGACGGTCTGATGAGCCGTATGACGCTGCGCGAGAAAATAGGCCAGTTGAACCTTCTTCCTGCCGGAGAGATTGTCACCGGAGCCGAGATAGACACCGAGGTGGGTGGTAGCATCGCCGCCGGCGACATTGGCGGGGTGTTTAATGTGAAAGGTGTCGATAAGATAAAAGCGCTGCAAGACATTGCCGTAAAGCGGAGCCGGCTCGGCATTCCGCTCATCGTGGGCATGGACGTGATACACGGTTACGAGACCATTTTCCCCATTCCGCTCGCGTTGTCGTGCTCGTGGGACACTGTGGCTGTGGAGCGCTCGGCGCGAATAGCCGCGCGCGAGGCAGGTGCCGACGGTATCTGCTGGACGTTCAGTCCGATGGTAGACATCGCTCTCGATGCCCGTTGGGGACGCATCAGCGAGGGAAATGGTGAAGACCCGTTTCTCGGCTCGTGCATGGCGGCGGCCATGGTGCGCGGCTATCAGGGCGATTACAGCGGTGCAGACAACATCATGGCCTGTCTGAAACACTATGCCATGTATGGCGCGGCCGAGGCAGGAAAGGATTACAGCATGACAGACATGAGCCGCATAAGGATGTATAACCAGTATCTGCCGCCATACAAGGCTGCCGTCGAGGCCGGCGTGGGCAGCGTTATGTCGTCGTTCAACGTGGTCGATTATATTCCCGCCACGGCAAACAAGTGGCTGATGACCGATGTGTTGCGCGGCGAATGGGGTTTCGACGGAATGCTCGTCACCGACTACGAGTCGATAAGGGAAATCATAAAACACGGCACGGCCTCCAATCTTGCCGACGCATCGGCAATGGCTCTCAACGCCGGTACGGATATGGACATGTGCTCGAAAGGATTTATCGGCACGTTGGAGCAGTGTGTCGCCGATGGTAAAGTGACGTTGGAAGCTGTTGACAGGGCCTGTCGCAGGGTGCTCGAAGCCAAATACAAACTCGGATTGTTTGTCAATCCGTATAAATACTGCGATCCGAAACGACGCGATAAAAACATATTCACCGCCGAGAACAGGGCTGCGGCACGGGAGATTGCCGCCGAGACTTTTGTGCTGTTGAAGAATAGCGGCGGCACACTGCCGCTTAAAAAAGAGGGGAAGATAGCACTGATAGGTCCGTTGGCCGACACCCGTGCCAATTTGGGCGGCACATGGTGCGTGGCGTACAGGCCGGAACTGTTTTCCACTCTGAAAGAAAGCATGGAGCGGGCACTTGCCGGAAAGGCCTCTCTGCTTTATGCACAGGGCTGCAACATCATGGCCGACGAGCGGCAACAGCGCGACGGCGAGTTCGGGAAAACAATCAATCGGGGCGATGACAGGCTGATGAAAGCCGAAGCTCTGGCCGTGGCACGGCAGGCCGACATCATCGTTTGCGCGATGGGAGAGACGGCCGACATGACGGGAGAGAGCTCGAGCCGTGCCGAATTGACCATGCCCGACGTTCAGGCCGAGTTGCTTGTCGAACTGGTGAAAACGGGAAAGCCCGTCGTGCTGCTCAACTTCTCGGGACGGCCCACGGTGCTCACTTGGGAGCAAGACCACGTGCAGGCGATAATGAACGTATGGTTTGGTGGCTCCGAGGCGGCTGATGCCATCTGTGACGTGCTGTTCGGTGACAAGGTTCCGGGCGGCCGGCTCACAGTCTCCATGCCGAGAACAACAGGGCAAGAGCCGCTATACTACAACCATCTCAGCTCCGGGCGGCCGGTGGAAGAGGGCGCAAAGCGATACTACAAATACCGCAACAACTACCTTGATGTGCGCAACGACCCGCTCTATCCGTTCGGTTACGGGCTGAGCTACACCACGTTTGAATACGGCGAACCGCGTCTGAGCAGTGCCACCATGCCGCAAGACGGACGCGTGACGGCCACCGTGACGGTGAAAAACACGGGAGGCAGAGACGCCGACGAGGTGGTGCAGCTATACATCCGCGACCGTGTGGCATCGATAAGTCGTCCCGTCAAGGAACTCAAAGGGTTCAGACGGATACACCTCAAAGCGGGCGAAAGCCGCGATGTTGTGTTTGACATCACACCCGAAATGTTGAAATTCTACGACAGCAGATTGTGTTACGTGCTCGAACCGGGCGATTTCAGCATCATGACAGGTCCCGACAGCCGCCGGCTGAAGACCGTAAAACTGACGGTGAGATAACTATTTTAAGTGATGGGTTTTGCCAATCGCCCAAATATTATTAATTTTGCAATTCGAATGTCACATATATAAATATGTGCGTGCGATATGCAGACAAATAACATTTAAATAACATACAGACTATGGCAAAAAAAGCGTTATTGATGATTCTCGACGGATGGGGAATCGGAAAACATGGTAATGGCGACGTGATATACAACACGCCGACACCGTATCTCGACTATCTCACGGCCGTGAGCGCACATTCCGAGTTGCAGGCTTCGGGCGAGAACGTGGGACTTCCCGACGGACAGATGGGTAACTCGGAGGTAGGTCACCTCAACATCGGTGCCGGCCGCGTGGTATATCAGGATTTGGTGAAAATCAACCGCGCCTGCAAGGACGGCTCTATACTGCAAAATCCCGGCATCGTGGCCGCATACAGCTATGCCCGCGACAATGGCAAGAAACTGCATCTTATGGGATTGACTTCTAACGGAGGCGTACACTCGTCGCTCGACCATCTGCACAAACTCATCGAGATAGGAAAGGAATACGGGTTGGCAAAGACGTTCGTACATTGCTTCATGGACGGTCGCGATACCGACCCGAAGAGTGGCGCGGGCTTCATAAAGGAACTGTCCGAGGTGTGCGAGGCTAACGGTGCAGCCATCGCGAGCATCATCGGCCGCTTCTACGCCATGGACCGCGATAAGCGTTGGAACCGTGTGAAAGAGGCTTACGACCTTATCGTCGACGCGAAAGGCAGGCAGGCCGATGACATGGTGCGGGCAATGGAAGAGAGCTATGCCGACGGAGTGACCGACGAGTTTATCAAACCGATAACAAACGCCAAAGTAGACGGACGCATCGAAGAGGGCGATGTGGTGATTTTCTTCAACTTCCGCAACGACCGAGCAAAGGAACTGACGCAGGTACTCACCCAGCAGGATATGCCGGAAGAGGGCATGCACACGATAAAAGGTCTGCAATACTACTGCATGACACCCTACGATGCGTCGTTCACGGGCGTGAATATCCTGTTCCCGAAAGAGAATGTGGAGAACACTCTGGGCGAATATCTCAGCGCGCAGGGCAAGAAACAGCTGCACACAGCCGAGACGGAGAAGTATGCCCACGTGACATTCTTCTTCAACGGAGGCCGCGAGACGCCGTTCGAGGGTGAGGACAGAATTCTCGTGCCGTCGCCCAAGGTGGCCACATACGACCTGAAGCCGGAGATGAGCGCATACGAGGTGAAAGACAAGCTCGTGGGAGCCATCAACACACAGGAGTATGATTTCATCGTCGTGAACTTCGCAAACGGCGACATGGTGGGACACACCGGTATATACAATGCCATCGCCAAGGCCGTGCATGCCGTGGACAACTGCGTGCGCGAGGTGATAGAGGCAGCCAAGGCAAACGACTATGAGGCCATCATCATCGCCGACCACGGCAACGCCGACAACGCGATAAACGAAGACGGAACACCGAACACCGCCCACTCGCTGAACCCCGTGCCGTTCATCTATGTGACGGACAACAACAGCGCGACGGTGAAAGACGGCCGACTGGCCGACGTGGCTCCGTCTATCCTGCACATAATGGGACTCGAGCAGCCCGCCGACATGACAGGCGAGAACCTTATCTGCGACAACAAATAAGCATCGCCGCAGGGTGTATGCGACGTTATGAAACGAAAACGCCTGAGAAGTCAAATGCTTCTCAGGCGTTTTTATGTCGTGACGCGAGGCCGAAAATGTGGCGCGACGGTATCGGGTGTGGCGAAAATACGCACCCGTCCTGCTGCCGTGATTATTTGTTTTTGAAATATTCGGCCTGTGAGCGTATCAGTTCGGCATCGTCGAAATAGTTTATCTGCATTGCGCGGCGCACCTCGTCCATCGTCTGTGCGGCTGTCTCGCGTGCCCGCTCGGTGCCTTTTTTCAGAATGTTGTATATCTCGGGGATGTCCTGTTCAAACTCGTGGCGGCGCTGGCGCATCGGTTCAAGGAAGTTGTTGAGTATGGTGTTGAGGAACTTCTTGCACTTCATGTCGCCCAGTCCGCCGCGGCGGTAGTGGTCTTTCAGTTCGTCGAGGTTTTGATATTCGGGCCAGTATTCGGCGAAGTCGGCATCCGTTGAGAATGCGTCGAGATATGTGAATACGGCGTTTCCCTCCACCTTGCCCGGGTCGTCCACGCGCAGGTGGTCGGGGTCGGTGAACATCGAGCGCACCTTCTGCCATACCTCATCAGCCGAGTCGCTCAGGTAGATGCAGTTGCCGAGGCTCTTGCTCATCTTCTCCTTGCCGTCGGTGCCGGGCAGGCGTCGTGCCGTGGCGTTCTCGGGCAGCATGATGTTCGGCTCAACGAGCACCTCGGCGTATGTCTGGTTGAAGCGGCGCACGAGCTCGCGCGTCACCTCAAGCATCGGCTCCTGATCTTCGCCGGCGGGCACGGTGGTGGCCTTGAACAGCGTGATGTCGGCCGCCTGACTCACGGGGTAGCAGAAGAAGCCGAGCGGAATGTTGGCCTCGAAGTTGCGCATCTTTATCTCTGTCTTCACAGTCGGGTTGCGCTGCACGCGCGACACGGTGATGAGGTTCATCAGATATGTGGTCAGTTCGGCCAGTTCCGGTATCTGGCTCTGCACGAAGAGCGTGCATTTCTCCGGGTCGAGACCGGCTGCCAGATAGTCAAGCGCCACCTCGATGAGGTTCCGGCGTATCTTTTCGGGATTGTCGGCGTTGTCGGTCAGGGCCTGCACATCGGCCATGAATACGAACATCTTGTCGTAGTCGCCCTCATTCTGCAGCTGCACGCGGCGGCGCAGCGAGCCTACGTAGTGGCCCAAATGCAGTTTCCCGGTGGGGCGGTCACCGGTAAGAATAATCTTTCCCATCTGTATTTTAATTATCGTCGTTTAATCGTTTGTTACTTACAGGGCGGTCATAGCACGGCCGCCACCTTCCTGATTCTTGCCAGCCGCTCGAGGAACGACTTGTCAGACTTAGCTTTTTGCATGTCATATCGTGCCTGTTGTTTCAGCCAGATGTCTGCATCTATCCCCAAGGCAGCCTCGAAAAGCAGTGCATATTCGGTCGAAACGGCGCGCTTCCCGTTAAGTATTTCATTGAGCAGAGTGGGCGAAATACCCATTTGGGCCGCCAGCTTACGCTGAGAAATCCCTCTATACTCTATCTCGTCTTTTATCATCTCACCCGGATGTATGAGGTAAGAAGACGTCAGGTTGTTGGCAATCATGCCGGGGTCAACTCCTTCTATTGTTACCATAATATAGCTGTTTTGCAAAAGTAATGCTTTTATCTGATATTCACAAATAAGTGAACGAAAAGTTATAGACGCTTACTCCGTGCGGTCTTTCGGCGCGGCTGGTGCCTTTCCGTCGGGAATCTCGGTGGCTTTGACGTCGAGATACTTCTTCGACGAGTCTATCGCGATGAGCACTCCGTCGCAGTCGGCAGTTCCGCCGGTGCGCGGCCTGAACGTCAGAACCTTGCTGTCATACTCCCCGAGATATGTCAGCCGGCCGTCGGTGGGGTTCATCCACCACACATTCTTTTTGCCGCCGCTTATTGCTGTGAGGTCTATTGTCATGTCGCGGCCCGTGTGGTTGTATACGAGCAGGTAGTCGTTGCCGCGCGTTGCTATGAGGCGGTCGTAGCGGAGGCCGTTGTTCCGGATAACGCTTTGGTCCGGCCGGCGGTCGAAGTAGGGCAGGGCGAGCATCAGATGCTTCACATATTTCATCTGGTTATAGCCCGGATCGTCCATCGCCCTGTACCACGGCTTGCTCTCGCCGTCGGCGAAATAGGCACCGGCGATGCCCGGCTTTACGAATTGCATGATGGCGTTGTGGCCGTAGGTGTGGCCGCACGAGCCGGCAAATACCGACCAGTAGGCATAGCGGCGCACGTCGCGGGCCGTCCATCGCGGCTCGTCGGCATCGTGCAGTCCCTGCGGAATGTCCTCGTAGCTCGGCTCTCCGTCGAGCACGGGCTTCATCGGCTTGCGGCTCCACGCCGAGTCGACATACATCCACGAGTCTTCCTCCGTGCCGTCGGGGATGGGATAGTCTTTGTTGCCCATGCGCTGGCCGTAGCGTCGGTGTCCGCTTTGGAACATGTTGAAGTCGAGCCACGGGCGGTTGTTGAACCATTGTGCCGACGTGGTGCGGCCGCGCGGGTGGAACGTCATCAGATGGTTTGTGTCTATGTTCTTTATCGTTGTGGCCAAAGCGTCCCACACTTCGGGATGAATGTTGCCTTGAATGTCGCCTCCCATTATCCACACGATGTTCTTTTTGTCCTTGTATCTGTTGGCGAGGAACGTGCCGTAGCTGCGTGCCTGCGCTTCGTTCATCTTCCCCGCTTTCACCATTCCGCCCCAGATGCACACCATGCCGATGTATATGCCGTGTGCGGCGGCGCGGTCGATGATATAGTCTAAATGATCCCAATATCCGTAAACGCCGTCTTTGCCGACGTGCGAGAAGTCGAAGCCGTGGGGCATGGACATACTGCCGTATGCGTTGAAAGCCGGTATCGCGTTGATCACCTGCACCTGCACCACGTTAAATCCCGCCCCGGCGCAGCGCTTGAGATAGTAGTCGGCCTCGTCGCGGTTGAGCCGTTCGGGCAGCAGCCATCCCGTATCGCCGAGCCAGAAGAACGGCTGTCCGCCTGCGTGCATCAGAAAGCGGCCGTCGGCCGATACTTGCAATCGCCCGTTGTCCCACGGTTTCGGTGCTGCGGAAGCATTGTTCGTCACGGCGTGTAGCACAAATACAATCGCCACGGCGATAAAGCGAAAAAAGTTTATAGATATTTTCATCGTTATTATATATGTATATACATCTTACAAAGATAGCGAATAATATCCACAAAAAGCCTTTTGGTGCATGAAAATATCGGCAGGCAATGATTTTTCAGGCATGTTGGGAGCTAAATGGAATATAATCATTACTTTTGCATAATGCGGGTTTGGCCCGCGGATACAATTACAACTAAAACAAAAAAAAGACATGAGAAAACTACTGGCAGCGGCCGTGACGCTTTTGGTCATGACAAATACCAAAGCTCTTTCGCAGAGCTACGGTCTTTGGTACGACCGTCCCGCAATGACGTGGACACAGGCATTGCCCATCGGCAACGGCCGTCTGGGAGCGATGGTGTATGGCAATCCCGGCGTGGAACACATCCAACTGAACGAGGAGACGATATGGGCGGGACAGCCCAATCACAGTTTTAACCCCAAGGCGAAAGCCGCTTTGCCCGATGTGCGCAGGCTGATATTCGACGGTAAGTACCGCGAGGCGCAGGAATTGATAAACAGCGACATTATGCCGGGATACGACCGGAGCAACGGTATGCCGTATCAGACATTCGGCGACCTGTATATCTCCATGCCGGGACATTCGAAATATACCGATTACCGGCGCGCGTTGAACATCGACTCGGCTTTGTCTGTCGTCACATATACCGCAGGCGGCGTGACATATCGGCGCGAAGCAATAGCCACTCTCGGCAAAGGCGACAACGTGGTGGCCGTGCGGTTCACGGCGAGCCGCCCGGGAAGCATCACGTTCAATGCCAACATGACCTCGCCGCATCATGACGTGATAACGCGCAGCGAATGCGACACGGCAACGCTCAGCGGTGTGTCGTCGGACCATGAGCGGGTGAAGAGTCTCGTGAAATTTCAAGGTCGGATGGCCGTCGAGACCAAAGGCGGCCACTGCTCGTGTGCCGACGGAGTGATTTCCGTGTCGGGAGCCGATGAGGCCGTGGTGTATGTGTCGATAGCCACCAACTTTGTAAACTACGAGGATGTGAGCGCCGACGAGACGGCAAGGGCGAAAGAGCATATGCGGAAGGCTGTGGCCAAGGGCTTCGGGCGGTTGAAGGCCGACCATGTAAGTGAGTATCGGCGATACTACAACCGCGTGAGGATAAATCTCGGAGCCGACCGATATGCGGAACTGCCCACCGACAAGCGTCTCAAACAGTTTGCCGAAAGCACGAAAGCCGGGCTCGACAATTATTTCATAGCCAACTATTTCCAGTTCGGCCGCTATCTGCTCATCTGCTCGTCGCAGCCCGGCACGCAGCCCGCCAACCTGCAAGGAATATGGAACGAGAAACTGATGCCCAAATGGGACAGCAAATATACGGTGAACATAAACACCGAGATGAATTACTGGCCGGCCGAGCCCACAAACCTCACCGAACTCAACGACCCGCTGTTTGCCATGATTTCGGACCTCACGAAGACCGGGCACCGCACGGCACAAGAGATGTACGGAGCCGACGGATGGGTGCTTCATCACAATACAGACCTATGGCGACAGACAACACCGGTAGACAAAGCGACGGCCGGCATGTGGATGATGGGCGCGGCATGGATGTGCCGTCACCTGTGGGAACATTATCTATATACCGGCGATACGGAATTTTTGCGTCGCGTTTACCCTACGATGCTCGGAGCGGCGCGCTTCTTTGACGATACGATGCAGACCGACCCGCGCAACGGTTGCCTTGTAGTGTGCCCGAGCGTGTCTCCGGAAAACTCGCCGAAAGGCGGCGTCCCCATCAACACGGGCGTGACGATGGACAACGAAATACTCTTCGAACTGTTTAACGAGGTGGCCGACGCCGCCGGGATACTGGGCGAAGACAAAGCCGTGGCGGCGCATTACAGGGCGAAAATCGACAGTTTGCCGCCGATGCGGATAGGCAGTTGGGGACAGTTGCAGGAGTGGATGGAAGACTGGGACAACCCGAACGACCGTCACCGCCACGTGTCGCATCTCTACGCACTGTACCCGGGAAGTCAGATTTCGCCATATCGCACGCCGGAGCTGTTCGATGCCGCCCGCACGTCGCTCACTCATCGCGGCGACGTGAGCACCGGATGGTCGATGGGTTGGAAGGTTTGTTTCTGGGCACGGTTGCTCGACGGCGACCACGCCATGAAACTGATATCAGACCAGCTCACGCTCTCGCCCGACACGTTCCTCGTCGTGGGCAACGTGAGACAGCGCGGAGGAACATATCCCAACCTGTTCGACGCGCACCCGCCGTTCCAGATCGACGGTAATTTCGGATGCACGGCGGGCATTGCCGAGATGCTGCTCCAGAGTCACGACGGATTTATCTATCTGCTGCCCGCGCTACCATCGACATGGCGCGACGGCAATATTGTGGGACTTGTGGCGCGCGGTGGTTTCGAGATAGACATGGAGTGGCGCGGCGGCCGGTTGAAGCGGGCTGTCATCCGCTCGCGCAACGGCGGAAATTGCCGCCTGCGCTCACTCACGCCCCTGCGCGGAAAAGGACTTGCCAAGGCCAAGGGTAGCAACCCGAACGCCATTTTCGACCTCCCCGCCAATCAGCGACTCGAGATTAGCAAGGAGGCTAAACTCAAGTCGCCCGCAATGCCAAAGACATATCTTTACGACTTGAAGACTGTGAAAGGCGGCGAGTATGTGCTGACATTTTGATGTAAAGCGGCATTATCCGCAGTCGGAATTCTATTGATAATGCAGGTTAAGGGCTTCTCATTTTAAGGCAGTGAGAAGCCCTTAACACTATTTAGCGTATTTAACATTTTGAATTTATCTTTACACGCTAAGTGCTCTGAGAATCGATTCTTTTCCAAGAAAAATTTTTTTGGCGCAAATACGCGAATTATGAAGAACTTTGCATAAACGTTTGTATATAAGAGTGTTACAACGATTTTGCTCGTTTTTGAATGCCTCAAAAATCATCTTGTTTTCCAATTAGGCCGTAATTGCATTCCAATTACGGCCTAATTGCACGACGGTTAGGCCGTAAATGCAATGCAATTACGGCCTTATTGCAGAGCAAAAATGCCCAAAAAGGGAAGAAAATCGATTGAAATTGTTGATGAAGGTTAAATTATAGGTGGTTATGGTTAAATATTTTAAGTTAACAAAACCTACTTCGCGAAAAATAAATGTAACGTGTTTTTACTTTCGATTTTAACACTTTATGTTAAAAAGTAAAGATTAAAGATAAAAAGTTGTCGTTTTTGTTGTTGTTTGTCAAAGTTCTTTTTTTGCCTTTTTCAGTCTTTTTGCAAGCGACAGCACCTGCTTCAGCGCTTCTTTGTCGCCGAAAAGCGCGGCCACTTCCTTTTATCACAGACTGCTCCAAACTAATTGTACTGTTCATGTTCTTGTTCTTTTATGTTAAGTTATCTGTTGCAAAGATAGCGGCTTATCTTTGTACTTACAAGAAAAAATAGTATTTTTGCACTTCACTAACAATGAAGCGGGATGAACGTAAAGATAGAAAAATCATGGCTCGACCACGTTGGCGGAGAGTTTGAAAAGCCGTATTTCGCCGAGTTGGCAGCTTTTGTGCGCTCCGAGTATGCAAGCACGACATGCTATCCGCCCGGAAATCTGATATTCAATGCTTTCAACCTGTGTCCTTTCGACAAGGTTAAGGTGGTGATAATAGGGCAAGACCCCTATCATGAGCCGGGGCAGGCGCACGGCCTCAGTTTTTCGGTGAACGACGGAGTGGCATTTCCCCCGTCGCTTGTAAACATCTTCAAGGAGATACAGCTCGACCTCGGCAAGCCCGTGCCGGCAAGCGGAAATCTGACACGATGGGCTGAACAGGGCGTGCTTTTGCTCAATGCCACGCTCACGGTGCGTGCCCGGCAGGCGGCAAGTCATCAGCGGCGGGGATGGGAACGGTTTACCGATGCCGCCATCAGTGCGCTCAATGCCGGCCGTGAGCATCTCGTGTTCATCCTGTGGGGAGGCTACGCGCGGAGCAAGGCACCGCTCATTGACACGTCAAGGCATCTTGTGTTGCAGTCGGTACACCCCTCGCCGTTGTCTGCCAATCGCGGCGGATGGTTCGGAAATCATCATTTTTCGAGGGCAAACGAGTATCTCGCGGCCAACGGTGTGGAGCCGGTCGAGTGGTGACGGCGATGCAGGCCCGAACCTGCCGGGCATGAACGGAGCGACGATAAGGAAACAAAGAAAGATAAAATATAAGATAATAATATGGAAGACAGACTGCCGTCGATAATTGAAGTGGGCGATGTACTTGTGTCGATAGATATATTCAGGGAGAAATTTTGCTGCGACCTTGACGCCTGTCACGGGGAATGCTGTGTGGAAGGAGATGCCGGCGCACCGGTGACAACAGACGAGGTGGCGGCAATAGAAGACTCGGTGGAGACAGTGTGGACAGACCTTTCGGCCTCGGCTCAGGCGGTGATAGACCGTCAGGGCGTGGCATACGTCGATGAAGAGGGAGACCTCGTGACGAGCATTGTGGGCGGAAAAGATTGTGTTTTCACGTGTCATGAGGGCGGATGCTGCTTCTGTGCCCTTGAGAAAGCATATCGTGCCGGGCGCATAAAATTCTGCAAACCTGTCAGTTGCGCGCTCTATCCCATCCGCGAAGTGTCCATGAGCAATGGCACCGTGGGACTGAATTATCACGAGTGGAACGTGTGTCGCGCGGCGGTGGCCAAGGGGCGGGAGCTTGATTTGCCCGTGTATAAGTTTCTAAAAGAGCCTCTCACGCGGCGTTTTGGTGCCGACTGGTATGAAATGCTCGAGGGAGCGGCCGACGAATTGCGGCGCATGGGACTGATATAAGGCCCGGATTTACGACTTGCGATATTCGGAAGGAGACATGCCTACGTGCTCCTTGAAGTATTTTCCGAGAAAAGACTGATTGGGAAAACACATGTCTGTGGCTATCTCTTTGATACTCTTGGTGGAGTTTCTCAGCAGTATGCGTATTTCAAGAGTCACATATCGGTCGATCCATTCGTTTGGAGTGCGGCGGCTTACGTGCTTCACCGTCTCCGAAAGATACTTCGGTGTGATGCAAAGTTGCTCGGCATACCAACCCACTCTACGCTCTGTCTTGTAGTTCTCCTCTACCAAAAGAATGAATTTTGTGAATATGGCATCGGCCCGGTTCTGCTTCTTGTCGTTCTTTGTCTGCACCCGGTATATAACGTTGCTCATGTCGTAAAACATCGCGAGGATAAGCGTTCGCGACAGCTCGCGGCGGAATTGGTTGTCGGTATCCGCTATTTTGTTCTTTAACATGTCACAGTAGCCTTTGAAAATATCGGCTTCTTTCTGTGACAGACTGACCACATGATTGTTTCGCGAGAACAGGAAAAGGGTGGAAATATCGCTCACGTTGCTCACCGTCTCATAGAAAAATCCCACTGAGAGTATTATCAGCATGCCCTCGGCATCGTCGCTCGTGTGATAGTTTTCCACGACATGACGGTCGGAAATGATTATCACGTTGTTCTTTGTGGCACTGTATTCCTGTGTGTCTATCGTGAAACGAAACTCACCTTTGGTGCACAGCATCAGCAGAATGAAGTTCATTCTGTGCGGCTGACCGTTGGTGGGAGCCTTGTGTATGCGGTCTGTTATTATTATATCGTTGCCGATATAGTTGACAGGAGCGTTCTCCTTTATCGACTGTATGTTTGTATCCTTAATGCTTTCTTTGCTCATTTTCCTGTTAATTTAAGTGCAAATATACTATAAAGATTTGATGTTGAGACATAAAAACAGGGTTAAAATGCTTTGTGGATGTGATAAAACGGGTCGAAAAGAAAGATAAACAGTGAAATGGGATATAAAAACCGTGATGCGATAAAAAGTTTTCTGCAACTTATTTAGTATCTTTGCATGGATGTTGGCAATGGCCGGCGGGGCAAGATGGCGATGCAGGCGGCACGCAATGTGTGGCGCGGAGGCCTGTATTTGCCGGCATCTCGATTATTGGTATAGATATTACGGCATGAGAAAATTATACATATTGCTTTTTTGTATGACACTCGTCGGTTGCAAGGATTGGTTTGATTATCATCCTTACGACGCGCGATTTGACGGCGAAAGCGGCATAAACGCGAAAAACATCGGGCGGATAAGACAGGCATGCGATGGCAAAGACACCATCCGAATGGCCTTTGTCAGCGACACACACGGCTGGTATGGCGACACGAAAGACATGGTGGCCGACATCAACAGGCGCGACAGCATCGACTTTGTGATACATGGCGGCGATCTGACCGATTGCGGAACGACGCGCGAATATGAGTGGGTGCGCGATGTGTTGGCAGGTATTCGTGTGCCGTATGTGGCCATGATAGGCAATCACGACTTCTTGGGCACGGGCAATGAGGTGTATTCCGTGATGTACGGACCGGTGGATTTCTCGTTCATCGCGGGCAGGGTGAAGTTTGTTTGTCTCAATACCAACGCCACGGAATACGACTATCTGGCCGCGGTTCCCAACTTCGACTTCATGGGAAAACAGCTTACGGAAGACAGTGCGCTGTTTGACAGGACCGTGGTGTGCATGCACGCCCGTCCGTATAGCGAGCAATTCAATAACAATGTGGCCAATGCTTTTGAGTATTATGTAAATCGTTTTCCCGGGATAATGTTCTGCGTGAACGGGCATGACCATTGTTTGCAGACAGAGGATATATACGGTGACGGGCTTGTATACTATGGCGCGCCGAATATCGAGAAGCGTTCTTATTTCCTTTTTACCATCACTCCAACCGGTTACAGCCATGAAGTCATACGTTTTTAATTTGTTCCTTATATTCTCGGCGGTGGCTGTGTGGTTGCCGTCGGGGCGTTTGCATGCGGCCGTCTCTGCCGATACATTGCGTGTCGACACGCTTGCCTGCGACAGTGCGGCCGGTGATGGCGAGACAGATACACTTACGAAATACGACAAGCGGGTGGAGAAATATCGCCGGATGTGGAATTTTCTCATCCCTACACAGGTTGTTGCGCAGTATGCCGGAAACATGGGTGTGATGTCGTTTGGCGTGGGGTGGAACTACGGAAACAGGCGGCAGTACGAGACAAACCTGCTTTTCGGATATCTGCCCCGTTTTCATAGTGAGCGGTCGAAAACCACAATGACGTTGAAGCAGAATTTTATTCCGTGGCGGATTGGGCTTGGCGGCGACTTCAACGTCGAGCCGTTGTCGTGCGGAATATACTTCAATACTGTTTTCGGACACGAGTTCTGGGGGCGCGAGCCGAGAAGATATCCTGATAAATACTATCAGTTTTTGAGCACGAAGGTGCGTGTCAACATCTTCGTCGGGCAGCGGGTGACGGCCATGGTGCCGCATAACCGTCGTAAGTTCATAAAGAGTCTGACCGCGTTTTATGAGATAAGTACATGCGATATATATCTTCGCTCAATGTTTCAGGATGGAAATGTCAGTCTCGGAGATATTCTCGGACTTTCAATCGGGCTCAAAGCACAGATGTTTTAGGGGCTGATGTCTTTTGGATGTTAAGAAATTAAGCTGATACTTTGGAAGTTAAAGGAGTTAAGCGATAACTCGCTTAACTCCTTTAACTTTCCCTGAAAGTAACTTCCTTACGCGTCAATGTTCGCGTATGTGGCGTTCTTTTCGATAAATTCGCGTCTCGGCTCCACGTCGTCGCCCATCAGCATCGAGAATATCTCGTCGGCTTCGGCTGCGTTTTCTATTGTTACTTGCTTGAGCAGGCGCGTTTCGGGGTTCATTGTTGTTTCCCAAAGCTGCTCGGGGTTCATCTCTCCGAGACCTTTGTAGCGTTGTGTGTGTATGTTCTTGCCGTCGTCCACACCATCGCCCCACTTGTCGATAAATGCCTGTCGTTGCTGCTCGGTGTAGCAATATTCCTTGGCTTTGTTCTTGTATGTGCACTGATAGAGTGGCGGCGTGGCGATATACAGGTGTCCGTCTTGTATCACTTTGGGCATGAAACGATAGAAGAGTGTCATTATCAGCGTGTCGATGTGCGAGCCATCGACGTCGGCGTCGGTCATTATTATTATCTTGTCGTAGCGCAGTTTGTCGATGTTCGCCTCCTTGTCGTCTTCGCCGTCAACGCCAAATCGCACGCCGATGCTCTGTATGATGTTCATCACCGACTCGCTTTCGAACACCTTGTGCCACATTACTTTCTCCACGTTGAGGATTTTACCTCTCAGCGGGAGTATAGCTTGGGTGTAGCGGTCGCGTCCCTGCTTGGCTGAGCCGCCGGCCGAGTCTCCCTCGACGAGGAATATCTCGCATGCTTTCGGGTCTTTGTTGGAGCAGTCGGCCAGCTTGCCGGGCAGTCCTCCGCCCGTCATCGGGTTCTTGCGCTGTACGCTTTCTCGTGCTTTTCGGGCTGCGATGCGTGCCGTTGCGGCCAGTATCACCTTGTCACATATCTGCTTTGCCTCTTTGGGATGCTCTTCGAGATAGTATGCGAGTGCCTCGCCGACGGCCTGTTGCACGGCTCCTGCCACCTCGCTGTTGCCGAGTTTTGTCTTCGTCTGTCCCTCGAATTGCGGCTCGGCCACCTTGATTGATATCACGGCGGTGAGTCCTTCGCGGAAGTCTTCGCCCGCAATTTCGATTTTGGCTTTCTCTATTTGTTTTGAGATGGCCGGGTCGCCGTCGGCATATTTTTTCAGTGTGCGGGTCAGTGCCATTCTAAATCCCACGAGATGGGTTCCGCCTTCGATGGTGTTGATGTTGTTCACATACGAGTGTATGTTCTCCGAGTAGTCGGTGTTGTACATCACCGCCACTTCGATTGGTATGCCTTGTTTCTCGGTTTTGAGGTATATCACGTCGTCGAAGAGGTGCGTGCGGTGGCGATCCACGTAGCGCACGAACTCTTTAAGGCCGTCTTTGGCGTGGAAGACCTCGCTGCGCGTGTTGCCTTCCTCGTCGGCGCGCATGTCGGTAAGCGTGATTGTGATGCCCGCATTGAGGTAAGCGAGCTCTCGCATGCGCTTGGCTATGATGTCGTATTTGTATTCCGTGGTGGTGAAGATGGTGTCGTCGGGCCAGAATTGCTGGCGGGTGCCTCGCTTGTCGGTCTCGCCCACAATTTTGACGGGATATAACGGCTTGCCCTGTTCATACTCCTGCTGGTATATCTTGCCGTCGCGGAACACCTGAGACAGCATCCGCGTGGACAGGGCGTTGACGCAACTTACACCAACGCCGTGCAGTCCGCCGCTGACTTTGTACGAGCCTTTGTCAAACTTACCGCCGGCGTGAAGCACGGTCATTACCACTTCCAGAGCCGACTTGTGCAGCTTCTCGTGCTCGTCGACGGGAATACCGCGTCCGTTGTCCTGTACTGTTATCGAGTTGTCTTCGTTTATCGTCACTTCTATGTGGGTGCAATAGCCGGCCATCGCTTCGTCGATGGAGTTGTCCACGGTCTCGTTTACGAGGTGGTGCAGACCTTTCTCGCTGATGTCTCCGATATACATTGCGGGACGTTTGCGCACGGCTTCAAGTCCCTCGAGCACTTGAATGTTACTCGCGGAATAATTGCTTTCCTTGGTTATGTCTTCTGCCATATTTTCTTTTAGAGTTATTACCATGCAAAATTAATAAAAAAAACGGGTTTGGCGAAAAAAACAGGAAGAATTATGAATTACGAGTTACGAATTTGGAATTACGGGTTTTCGGCTGATAACTCGTAATTCCAAATTCGTAATTAACTTAAAAGTGTTAACGGAAAGTAAAAAGTCACAACACGGGAAACCAATCAAAGTAGGTTTTGTTAACTTAAAATATTTAACTTTCAGGGCGATTATTTAATATTCATAAACAATTAAAATCTGTTTTCTTTCCATTTTTGGCTTTTTTGCGTTCCAATTAGGCCGTAATTGCATTCCATTTATGGCCTAATTGGCGTGCAATTACGGCCTAATTGCAATCCAATTACGGCCTAATTGGAAAACAAGACGATTTTGGAAGTATCCGAAAAAGGCTCAAATCTTTGCAACTCACTTGTATACAGATGTTTATGAAAAGTGTCTCAAAACTCGCGAATTTGCGGCCTCGAAAGTTTTTTTTCAGAAAAACGCCGTTATTTGAAATGTTAAATTAACATATCGCCCGATTTTAGTTGCGTATATGTAACTAAAATCATGGCGTGTGTCGGATTTTAGCCTGCATTATTCATACTGTTCCTACTACAAGGAACAGTATGAATAATGCAGGTTAAATGTGAAAAAGAAAGGCGAAGCATATTCGTGCTTCGCCCTGTATCGTAAAAACGGTATGAACCGGATTTTTTATTCTTATTCTGCCGGTTCTTGTGTGTCGTCAAGAGGGATGTTGACAAACTCGATCATGTTGTGGTCGAGTGTTATGCCCTGTGTGCCGCAGTCAACATGACAGGCTATGGATATCATGGTGGCGTTGGGGTCAACGTTTTTGATGGTAAACGAGCCTTTGATGGCCTGATTGGGCACGAATGTCACATTGCGGCCAAGGCCGTAAATGCTGTAATTGCCGCCGTTTATGTATGAAATGACATCGGACAGCGCGGCAGATTGTTTGCAGTTGTAGGCGTTGCCCATGTTGTCGTGTGCCGGTGTGGCTCCCATGTAGAATGTGGCATTCACGTCTTTGTTGAAGTATCTGTTTGTCATCAGATACTCAATCTCCACGGCTGTGCCCACGCGTTCGCAGCGCAGCATGCGGAACTCGAACCTGTGGTCGCAATAACGGGCGTAGCTCTCGGGGTATTCCTGCCAGTAGCGCAGCGTTATCTGTTCTTTGTCAAACTCGTCGTCATCGCTCTCGCATGCGGTGAAGGCAAAGAGCGCGATGAGACCCAGTGCCGCGGATAGTACTTTTTTCATTGTTTTGATGTTTTTGATTGTTTTTATTCTTTTTATTCTTTGTGATGAAGTTCTAATATTGGTATCATGAGAGCTTTGCCGCCGTAGTGGCTTCCCAAAAAGTTGTGGTGTGGCTCTTCCTTGATTACCTGCCCCTCGTGGTTATATGTCTGCCAGTAGTATACTTCCGATTGGGATAATTGTTCGACCCAAATGGTAACCGTCTCGCCGGTTTTCATCCCTTTGTCCCAAGTGTAATACTTCATCATTTTTTTTGCTTCGTCCATAGTGGGTAATCTCCATGTTCTCGATTTTCTCATTTGGGCCAGCACCTCTTTCCATGTGAGCATGGTCTGCGTGCGCGAGTAGGCTTTGTCTGTGTCGCTTTTCTTGTCGGTTTCGAATATCACGGCATCTCTGAAATAATATCCGGGCATGCGCTTGTCTGCATATTTCTGTACCAAGTATTTGCCCATCGCGGAGTTCTCGGCGGCTGCAGCCCGGGCATATCTCATGCCGGAAGCGTGATGTTGCATTACGCTTTTACCCTCGAAGTATAGCTTGGCCAATGTGGCTTGGCAGGCAGCGGACACGTTTCCTGCGCTTATCTGTTTCTTGCATTCCTTATAAACATCTTTACCGTCTCTGTCGTTAAGGGCGATACTAATGAGAAGTTCGCCCTCCGCAGGGGCTTTGCCGTATATTTTCTCTATAAAATCGAATGTGTCCGTACAGCCGTTTATCTGCCCCTCAAAGTATTTTAAGACCGTGTTATGCACGTCTTCGTCTTCCATATACTTGCTTAAATCGGTAGCTTTGTCCGGAAACGAGTTCAGATATGTGCCCAATAACTGTACCGCTTGTGCGGGTTTTTCCTTGTTGTAGTGCCTTATCAAGAGTATTAGCGCATTCATATATCCCGACTTTGCCGACATCGTGGCGTACTTGATGCCCTGTGTGTAGCTCTGTGTTACGCCCAATCCTTTAAAGAACAGTTGGGCGGCGATGAGCTGTGCCTCGGCATTGCCGCCGTCGGCGAGCGGGCGCAAGAGTCGTGCTCCTTCCTCGTATTGTGCCCTGTTGAGCAGCGATTTCACCCTCTCCAAGTCTTGCTGTGCGTGCAGGGCGCATGCGGCTAATGACAAGACGAATGATAATAACAATTTTTTAATCATAATCCACGTCCTCCTCGCTATAATCAAAATTAGGATAACATGTCAGTGTGACGGTGTTATCGTTTGCGTTCTCGTTCGTCAGTATGCGTATGTATTTACCGTCAGACCTCTTCGCTTCATAAACAGGGCCGTCTCCCACAGCCTTGAATCCTTTGGCTTCGAGTGCTTTTCCCATTGCTTTTGACACATCGGAGACATTCGCGTCGGTCACTGTCACCTGCTGATATACGGCTTTGAGCGTGGCATCCGGGTTCCATCCGATACCGTCGTCAACCACATTCTCCTGCGTAAACCATCCGTCGTTTACCGTTTCCACGTGGGAGTTGTGTGTTATCAAGCCGCTGTCAAACTCCAGTGTCACTGTCATGGTCCACTCTCCGGCTTTGCTCTCCGGCAGTTCGATGTAGTTTCCGAAATACTTTTCGTCCGGTTGAAGTTTGTATTTGGCGGCAATCTCGGATACCGATGTCTTCCCGTCCAGCGGCTTGTAGCCGGTCGTGGTGGTCAGTTGGTCGACAACAGCGTTCACCCCGGCCTTTATGTCGGTGAAAGTGACTATATTCAACTCAGTCATGAGTTCGAAATCCTTAAACTCTATGCCTTTCAGTTCTGTTCCGTTTTTATCCACCAAGACCCATGTCGAGCCGTCTTTGAAAATATAGTTGTCGCCCAGAGTGTAAAGACTCTTGTCGTCATAAATGAAGTCCACCACTTTATTGTCATCTATATCTACAACACCCCATTTGTTGTCAGACTGCACTAATAACATTCCGTTGTCATAAATAAAAATCATCTTGTATTTGCCTGTGCGGATAATAATATCCCCCTGTTCGTTTATCACGGCAAAATTGTATTCTTTGTCTATTACAATACTGTTGCCGTTCTTGTTTCCAAAAGGATATATAAAATCCTTTTTCGGTTTTACCACGGTCTCACCTTTGTAGTTTACGAAAACCAGTCCGGAACCGTCTTCTTCCTTAGTTATGGCCGATCTACCCTCTTGAAATATCCAAGGGTGGTAGTCTTTGCTTATTTCTCCTGTCTTGTTACCTTGTGTGTCGATTATGAGCCATTTGCCATCTTCTTTTTCTCTCACGAATGCGTGGTCATCGTTGAAAATATATGCAACGCAGTATTTCGCCTTTATCGCTATCTCTCCGTCGGTGTTCAGATATCCGCATTTGCCTTTTGAGTCGATAAATTTTGCCAATCCGTCAGAGAATTTATGTACGGATTTTATATCCTTTGATAACGTGGCGATTACTTTCCCCTTGCTGTTTATCATCTGGATGGGTTCGCCGAGATGCGAGACAAAAGCCCGTCCGCAGACGAAATCCGTCACTGCGTCATATTCTTCTTCGGTCACGGGCATCTTCGGCGAGTCGATGCTGAACAGGCGGTGCTTGCCGCCGGACTTTACCCAATACTGTCCATCGCTGAATACGCGTGATATGGAATCTTCTGCAGCATACTCGTTGTCGACGACAATCTTGCCGTCTTTGTCGATAATGCTCCATTTGCCGTCTTTCTCCATCCGTACCGGAAGATACTTTAAGGTGTATTCCGATGTGTCGTTTTGCGCCTCTTTGCATGACACGAGCGTGCATGCGACAGTGGTGAAGACCGTCGCAGCCGTTGCCAATGCGGCTTTAAACATGCATTTTCGTGTGAAAGATTTTTGGTTGGTTTTGAAAAATCTCATAATAACAATATCGTTCCTCATCCTCCGTTGGAACTTAAAATTATTAATGCAAAAGCGTGAGGACTGTATCTATGCTTATTCTTTCAGTCAGGCTTCTCGCATTGCCTCAGGAACAGGATAAGCAACAGCCACTCACGCAGTGCGAGTATATAATAATCCCTTACGGATAGTATATATTCGTAGCGTGAGCGTTGTTGCCACCATCTTTGTTCCTTTTTCAAACTTTGCGAGAATTTGACTGAACAAGAAAGGTTTCAATAACGCTCTTTGTTTTCTTATGTATGACTACCTTGCGGAAGTCAACCGCAAAAATACAAAAAAACTTTCAAATTTCCGTATGGAAGTAAAAAATATTGTGACTTGATGGGGTAATTTGGATTATACCTAAGTCATCAATCGATGAGTAGACGGGTAATTGTCTGCCGGCAATTGAAGCCAAACGTGAGTTAAAGGCAGTGCCGATAACATAAAAAAAGCCGCGCTTTTCGTATGAAAACCGCGGCTTACCGTATCTTATGATTAGTGTGTATTATCCTAATTTGTTGACATGCAGAGCCAATTTTGACTTCAAGTTAGCTGCCTTGTTCTTGTGGATAACGTTAGTCTTTGCCAACTTGTCGAGCATTTTCTGCACGGCGGGATAGAGCTTTACAGCCTCTTCTTTATCTGTGAGAGCGCGCAATTTACGTACAGCATTGCGCATAGTCTTTGCATAATATTTATTGTGCAGAGTTCTTGTCTTCTCCTGACGGATTCTCTTGATTGCTGATTTGTGGTTTGCCATTTCTATTAATATCTTTTATTTATTAGTAGTCCCTAGGAGAGTCGAACTCCTCTTTAGAGAATGAAAATCTCTCGTCCTAACCGATAGACGAAGGGACCATCGCTTTGTTTTGCGGGTGCAAAGTTATGACTTTTATTTAATTCTACAAAATTTTTTTGGTGGAAAATTCGTTTTTGGCACTGTTTTTATGCGAAAAAGCGATAACTTTGCATCATTCAGACAGTAAAGATGCGCTTCTACCGGTGTTTTACAGTTGTTTAAGCGCACTTTTTTCGCAATGTGTAAATTGATATTTTGGTATGTTGATAAAGACCGAAGCCATAGTTTTGCGCACTGTTAAGTACGGCGATAACAAGGTTATCGTGGATATGTTTACTGCCGATTGTGGCCGGATGAGCTTCGTGGCTTCGGCCGGCCGGTCGGGTAAGGGTGGTGTGCGGCGGCAACTTTTCCTGCCGATGGCTTTGCTTGAAATCGAGGCCGATGTGCGGCCGAGAATGAAATTGCAGAAGTTGCGTGCCGTGCGTTTGGCTTATCCGATGGCCACCGTGCCTTTTGAACCTGTGAAATTGTCGCTGGCTTTGTTCTTGTCGGAGTTTCTTTGTCATGCCTTGCGGGGCGAGCAGGAGAACCGTCCGCTGTTCGAGTATATTTCCGGTGGTGTGCAATGGCTCGACAACAGCGTGGGGCGTTATGCCAATTTTCATCTTGTTTTTCTCATGCGTCTGTCGCTTTTTCTCGGTTTTTATCCCAATCTCGACGGTTATCGCGAGGGTTGCGGCTTTGATTTGCGTGCCGGATGTTTCTGTGCCGCGGTGCCTTCTCACGGTGATTATCTTTCTCCCGACGAGGCGAGGCGCATCGGTGTGCTTATGCGCATGACTTTATCCACGATGCACTTATATAAGATGTCGCGTGCGGAGCGTAACCGTTTTATCGAGGTGTTGGTGTCGTATTATCGCATTCATATCCCCGATTTCCCCGAGTTGCGCTCGCTTGCCGTGCTGAGAGAGCTGTTTGTTTGAGGGAAGTTAAGTCGATTCTTTTTAGTTTTCAGAGTTCTCGGAGAACTCTGAAAAAAACAACCGGCCGGTATCAAGTGTTCGATGCCGACCGGTTGTTTTTTGCCCTGTGTTTGTTTGTCAGGCGAGCAGCTTCTTTACCATGTCCGAGATGGTTTTGCCGTCGGCCTTTCCCGCCAGTTGCTTGCTTGCGGCGCCCATAACCTTGCCCATCTCTTTGATGCTCTGTGCACCTGTTTGGGCTATTATTTCTTTCACGGCCGCCTCTATTTCAGCCTCTGTCATGGGTTGTGGCAGATAGCTTTCTATTACTTTCACCTGTGCCAGTTCGGCGTCGGCGAGATCTTGTCTGTTTTGACTTATGTACAGGTTGGCCGAGTCGTGGCCTTGTTTTGCCAGCTTTTGCAGTATTTTCAGTGCTGCGGCATCTTCGAGAGTGTCGTTTGCTCCGGGTGCCGTCTTGGCTTCGATGAATACTTTTTTGATGTTGCGGAGTGCTTCGAGAGCCACCTTGTCCTTGGCTTTCATTGCCGCAACAATGTCTTTGCTTACTTGTTCGAATAGTGTCATATCTGTTGTTCGCTTATATTATATAATGTATATGATGCTTTCAGGCGAATACTATCGTGCCCTGTACGGCATCTTTGGAATCTTCCTTGCTGTCGGTTGTGACCTCTTCGCCGCTTGCCTGACTGTGTATGTTGTCGAGAATTTCGCGTGTGCGCTTGTAGGTGGGGGTCGACTCCACTGCCGAGATGACGTTGTCGTTGTCGAGATCTTCGGGGCGGAAGAAGTAGATATTGGGCCTGCGCTTGTATTTTTTGTTGCTGTTGTCGTTGCCGTAGTAGTGTCCCCGGCGTTCTATCAGCTTTGCCTCTTTCTCTTGCGCGGCGGCAATCTGGTTGGCTTCTTCCTGTGTGTGGCGCTTGATATGCATGTCCATGCCGTCGATGTTGGTCATTCCGAAACCGGTGGCGAGTATCGTCACCTTTACTTTCTTGCCCAATTCCGGGTCTGTGGCGAGTCCCCATTTGATTTCGAAGTCGCTTCCGAACTTGGCCATGAAGTCGTTCACGTCGTTCATCTCTTCCATCATGAGACTGTCTTTGCCGTCTTTCTGTCCGCAGAACGATATGCTGAGCAGTATCTTTTTGGAGTTGAACACGTCGTTGTCGTTGAGCAGCGGCGAGTTGAGAGCGTCGTCGATGGCTTTTTTCACGCGGCCTTCGCCCTCGCCGTATCCCGTGCTCATGATTGCCACGCCTCCATCTTTGAGCACAGTCTTCACGTCGTTGAAGTCGAGGTTGATAAGTCCGTGCACGGTGATGATTTCGGCGATGCTCTTCGCAGCCACGCTCAGTGTGTCGTCGGCTTTGCCGAATGCGTCGAGAACGGTGAGGTCGGGATATATCTCGCGCAACCTTTCGTTGTTGATGACGAGCAGTGCGTCAACGTGTTTCGACATCTCTTCAACGCCGTCGAGTGCTTGGTCTATCTTGCGGCCGCCTTCGAAACGGAACGGGATTGTCACTATTCCCACCGTCAGAATGCCCAATTCTTTGGATATCCGGGCTATTACCGGTGCTGCTCCCGTGCCGGTTCCGCCACCCATTCCGGCTGTGATGAAAGCCATACGCGTGCCGTCGCTGAGCATGTTTTTAATGTCGTCGATGCTTTCTTCGGCAGCTTCGCGTGCCTTGGCCGGCTTGTTTCCCGCGCCGAGTCCCTCCTTGCCGAGTTGCAGGTGAACCGGCACCGGTGAGTCGTTCAATGCTTGGTTGTCGGTGTTGCACAGCACGAACGACACGTCGTGTATGCCTTCGCGGTACATGTGGTTCACGGCATTGCCTCCGCCACCGCCCACTCCGATTACTTTTATGATGCTGTGTTCTTTCTCCGGCGTGCCGAAGTCTACGATATCTATGTTGCTGTTGTTGTCTGTCATACTGTGATATTGTTATGTTCTCGGGTTGTTTCTTTTGTCATTTCGCGAGTTGTAGGCCGGTGTCATTCCGGTTCTGTCAGCTTGGTTGCCACTTTCTTGAACCAGTTCAGGCCTTTGTTTATCGGGCTGTTTTTTCTTCTTTCCTCTTCAGCGAGTCGCCGTTCCTCCTCTTCTTTCTCGTGGGCTATGCGCTCATCTTCCTCTTCCTTGCGTCTGCGCTCTTCCTCGGCGGCCTGCTTTTCGGCTGCGGTGAGCACTGCACCCGGCGGAATTTCCGTTACGCTGCGGGGTGTTTTGGGCATGCTTATGCCTGTGGCTGCTTTTTCGGTCTTGCTTCCGAATAGGTCGCCGTTGGGGTCGACTTCTTCTCCCGCGCAGTTGACGTCGCCCTTGGCGAGCAGTCCCAGTACGGTGTTCATCATGCCGTTTCGCGCGTTGATGTCGTTGTTGGTTGAGTTTATGGTGTGCGTCACGAACTTGGCGATGCGTATCTTCTCGGCGTGCGTGTAGTTGACAAACGCCTTTTCGATGTTTTTCATGTTCGATCCGCCGCCGGTGAGAATGATGCCGCCCAACAGTTTGTCACAATATTCGGTGGGTATCTGATACCAGACGTTCTCTATGATCTCTTCAAGCCGGCCTTCGACAATTTCTATGAACTTGCGGCTTTCGATTTGTCTCTCGGCATCTATCGACAGTTTCAGGGAGTTGTCGATGTCCGCGTTGTCGGTATACGCGCTGCCGTATTTCAGTTTCATCTTCTCGGCATCGCTCTCTTCCATGTTCAGTGAGGCGATATCCTTGGTGATGTTGTTGCTTCCCAGCGGTATGACGGCAAGATGGCGCAGGATGTTTTTGCTGTATACCGATACGGTGGTCGTGTCTGCTCCTATGTCGACGAGGGCGCATCCCGAACGTCGTTCCGCCTCTGTCAGCACGCTGTCGGCCAGAGCCAACGGCGCGAGATACATCTCGGCAACGTTTATTCCGGCCGTCTCGAAGCATTTGTTCAGGTTTTTATAGAAAGCCTTACGTTCGAGAATGTTGAGGAAATTGCCTTCGAGACGGTTGCATTGTATGCCCACAGGGTCGAGTTGCAACTGTGAATCGACTTTGTATTCCTGCACTGCCGCGTCAAGGATTTCCATGTCTTGGTATTTCCAATTGCGGTTAAGGTCCATCAATTCGATTACCATATCCTGCGTGATTTTGGTGTCTGCGGGCAGGTCTTTGGCTATCGTGTTTCTCACACTGCGTATCGACTGGCCTCCCACTCCCACATAAACTTGTGTTATTTCGGTTTTGAGCTGAGCCTGCAACCTGCTTATTATGTTTGTGAGACATAGTGCCGTCTTGTCGATGTTATACACAACACCTTTTCGGATGAACGTGGATGAGTCTTCTTTCACCACGGCCAGCACGTTGATGCTGCCGTCGAGGTTTTTCTTTCCCGCGATACCGGTCATCTTGGATGAGCCGAGTTCAATTGCTACAATGAAATCCTTTGCTGCCATCTTTATCGTAATGTCTTTATCGTAATGTCGTTTTATATTATTGTTGTTTTTTTGCCGTTTGCTTCTCCGTTTGTTGTTCCGGCGTGTCGGTTTGTGCCTTTTGAATTGCCGGCACTGCCGCTATGTGGTGATTGTGCGGATGTGAGTCTTTTTTCTTGCATATAATCTGGTTTCCGAACTCTACGCTTATGCGCGAATACTTGTTCCATCCCACTTTGTTAAGGCCGTATTTGTAGAATTTCTCCATTCTTGCGAGCTTCTCGGCGATGTTTTCCGGTTGCCCGAGATATATGATATGTTCGCCCACTCGCGGCACAAGTTCGATTGAGTTGTCCTGCAATACATTTATTTGCACTATCTGGTTATGCCAGAATTTGTCATTTACTATGTGATTGCCGATGTGAGCCAGCACTTTGGTGGCATACTTTTTCGTGATGTGTCCAGTGGCAACAACGACGTCGGTGGTGAGCCGTGTGCCGTTCATGACCTTTCCGCTATTGTCTATATAGTAGTTTTCTCCGTTGTCGGCCAGTATTCTCAGTATCGGCATGTGCTGTGCAAGAATGATGTGGACGTGCCCGTTTGGCGTCTTGTAGCACTGTGCGTTCTCTATGAACGGGTTTTTGATGAGCGTCTCTTCAATTTCCCTAATGTCCACGGAGGCCAACTGTTTGCCGAGCGGATAAAGGTTGGCGCGCACGAGTATGGTCTTTATCTCGTCGGCGTTGAGAAAGCCTTTGACTACACTTTCGTTGATATCTATCTTCACCTGCGTGCATATCTTGCCCGTCATGTCGGGCTTGTTGAATGCCGTCATGGCGAGTGTCAGGTAGATACCGACGGCGATGTTTGCCGCGATGAGGCTGTATCTTTTCCAGTTGAATGTCATTGTTGCGGGCTTGTTTCGCGTTTATTGTTTGTTGTTGAGAATGTCGGCAATCTGCGGCATGTAGTTGTCGAGGTCGCCGGCACCGAGAATCATGAGCACGTCGATGTCGTGTTCTTTTACGAATTCCGGCACGTCTTCCTTGTGTATCATCTCTTTTTTCACTCCGTCTTTCAGATTGTCGTATATCAGTTTCGACGTCACTCCCTCGATGGGAAGCTCCCGTGCCGGGTAAATGTCGCAGAGAACAACCTCATCGAGTTGGCTCAGCGCATCGGCGAAATCTTTGTAGAAGTCGCGTGTGCGGGTGTAGAGATGTGGCTGGAATATGGCCGTTATCTTCCTGTCGCTATACAATTGGCGTATGCTTCGCGCACTTTGGTAAATCTCTTTCGGGTGATGTGCGTAGTCGCTGAGCAGCACCGTGCGGTCGTTCTTTATCTTGAAGTCAAACCGGCGGTCCACTCCCGCGTATGTGCGCATGCCTTCTCTCAGCTCGTCGGCCGTGCAGCCGGCAATCTGTGCCATTGCCATCGCAGCCACTCCGTTTTCTATGTTTATGGGAACGGGATGTCCCAGAACCACGTCTTTCACGCTTTCTATCGGCGATACGAAGTCGAAAGTAATCTCTCCGTTGTCAATCCGGATGTTCTCGGCGTGGAAATCGCTTTCACGTTCGCTGTATTCATATTTTCGTACGCCCTCTTGCAGGCGTTCTTTCATCTCCAGTCCCTTGCGTATTATCAGTGCTCCGCCCGGTTGTATCAGTGACGAGTAGTGGGCGAAACTTTCGAGATAAGCCTCTTTTGTGCCGTAGATGTCGAGGTGGTCGGGGTCTGTCGCCGTGATTACGCTTACCCACGGGCGCAGCCAATGGAACGAACGGTCGAACTCGTCGGCCTCTATCACCACGTAGTCGCTGTCGCTCAGTATGTAGTTTGTGCCGTAGTTCTTCGATATTCCGCCGAGAAAAGCGTTGCAGTCGGCATGGCTTTGGTGCATTATGTGGGCGCACATCGTTGATGTAGTTGTCTTTCCGTGTGTGCCGGCCACGCACAGCCCCTTGTGCGAGCGTGTCAGTGTGCCGAGCACCTGTGCGCGCTTTTGTATCTCAAATCCGCCTTCTCTGAAGAATACCAGTTCTTTGTGGTCGGCCGGGATGGCGGGCGTGTATATCACGAGACACGACTTGCAGTCCCTGCATTCGGCCGGGATTTTGTCGATGTCTTCGTCGTAGTGTATCAGCATGCCTTCTTTTTCGAGTTGTCGGGTCAGCGGTGTGGCTGTCTTGTCGTAACCTGCCACCGTGATGCCGAGGTTCAGGAAATATCGTGCTATGGCACTCATTCCGATGCCGCCGGCACCTACAAAGTATACTGATCTTATGTCTTTAAGTTCCATTTTTTTCTTTGTCCTGTTGTGAGCCGGATGCTGTCCGGCATGAGTTTTTTATTTTCTTTCGGCCAGTTTTATCACCTCGCGGGCTATTGTCTCGGCCGAGCGGGGCAGTGCGAGCTGCCTGATGTTTGCCGCGAGTGCTTCCAGCCGGCTGTCGTCGCCGGCCGTCGCTATTGCCGTTTCGAGCAGGGTGTCGGGCGCGTCGGCGTCTTTCACGTATATGGCGGCCTGCCTGTCGACGAGAGCCATTGCGTTTTTCGTCTGGTGATCTTCGGCCACGTTGGGACTGGGCACGAGGATTACGGGCTTGCCTATCAGGCAAAATTCGGATATGCTGCTTGCTCCCGCACGGCTGACAACGAGGTCTGCGGCGGCGTATGCCGCTCCCATGTCGCTGATGAAGTCGGTCACCGTGAGGTTGTCGGGCTTGTTTCCTTTCAGCTGGCTGTTGATGTCGGCGTTGTAGTATTTGCCTGTTTGCAGCAGGAACTGCATGTCTTTTGCTCCGGTCACGGCATCGAGATGCCGCATCACGCTCTCGTTTATCGTGCGTGCACCGAGACTTCCGCCCACGAATATTACCGTTTTCTTGCCGGCTTCAAGGCCGAGTGCCTTGCGGGCGTCTTCTTTCGGCATGCCGTTGTCGATGAGCGACTGCCGCACGGGGTTGCCAGTCTTGATTATCTTGTCTGCCGGGAAGAAACGCTCCATGCCGTCGTAGGCCACGCAAATCTTGTCGGCACCCGATGCGAGCATCTTGTTGGTCACTCCGGCGTATGAGTTTTGTTCCTGTATGAGGCACGGTATGCCCATGGCGTGTGCCGCTTTTAGTGTGGCCGCGCTGGCATATCCGCCCACGCCCACGGCCGCTCCGGGCATGAACTCCTTTATTGTTTTTCTCACCATGCGCTTGCTTTTGAGGAAGTCGAGCAGCACGCCGATGTTTTTCGGCGACCATAGCGGGCGGATGAGTCCGCGCACAGGCAGCCCCACGATGTCGTAGCCCGCTTGCGGCACGCGCTCCATCTCCATCCGTCCGAGTGCTCCCACGAACAGTATTTCGGCATCGGGGCGCAGTGCTTTTATTGCGTTTGCGATGGATACGGCCGGGAATATATGTCCTCCCGTGCCACCTCCGCTTATGATGATTTTCAGTCTTTTGTCCATACCTTTTTTATTTCGGCTCGTCGCTTGTGCGGCGTTGCCTCGTGGTCATTTATTAATGATGTGTATCTATTTTTGCAAAAGTAATAAAATAATCCCGTATGCACTAATTTTCAGTGCTGTTTTTTTGTTTTTTTGGAGCAGGAGCAGCCCGCTCACATCTCTTCCGACGGGGCGTGAGACAGAGTCGAAAAGCCATCCCGGTTGTTACAACGGCGGAGTAACACTGTGATGGAGGCCAAGTAGCAGTGTTACAACGGCCAAGTAACGATGTTACACGGCCGCTGTCTTCTTTTTTGCCGAGCGGCTCACGCTCAGTATGGCACCGATATATACACAGTTTATGACGGTAGATGTTCCGCCTTTGCTTATCAGCGGCAGCGGTTGGCCGGTGACGGGTACGAAGCCTACGGCCACGGCCATGTTGAAAGTGGCCTGTGCCACGAGTAGCAGAGCCAAGCCCATGGCGAGGAAAGCAGGGAAATTGTTTTCGCAGCGACTGGCAATGATGGCTGTGCGAAACAGCAGGATGACGTATAGCATTACCACACCTCCGGCACCCAAGAGTCCGAGTTCCTCGATGATGATGGCATAAATGAAGTCGGAGAATGCCTGTGCGAGGAAATCGCGCTCATCGGAGTTGCCCGGTCCCTTGCCTATATAGTTGCTCGACACGATAGCGATGTTGGCATGTGCCACCTGTGCGTCTTTATCGAGGTCGTACTCATCGGGAGACACCTCGTTGTCATCGTTAAACTTCACCATGCGTGTCTTCCATGTGTCGGCGCGGTGGAAGATTTTTCCTAACGTGCCCCGTTCTTTCGGCTTTGTTTCCACCTGCTCTGTCTTTGCCAGTGTGCCCTTGTCTTTCGACGTGTCGTGGCCAACGAGCATCACGAGCATCACGACGGTGAAAACGGCCAAGGCAACCCATCCCATGAGCTTGCCCAGCTGTTTGGCCGGTACTCTGCCGATTATCATCATCAGGAAAATGACGAAGCACAGCAGTACGGCCGTAGACAGGTTTTCTATCATTATGAGGAATGCCATTGGCGCGGTGAGGCACAGAATGTACTTGAACGCCTTTCGGGCCGCTCCGTTTTCCTGTTGCATGGCACTGAGAATTTGTGCCACGGCGAGCACGAGCGATCCCTTGGCAATCTCAGACGGTTGCATGGACATGCCCAAAATCGACATCTGCCGGCTCGCCCCGTTGGTCTTCTCGCCGATGAACAGCACGAGCACGAGCATCACGAACGACACGAGAAGGAGCATCGGCGTCATGAGTTTGAAGTAGCGGCACGGTATGTTCAGCGTGGCCACGACAATCAGCGTGCCGAAAATCAGGGTTCCGGAGTGCTTGATTATCGGCATGATATAGTTGTTGCTCTTGTATGTCAGACCGCTTGATGCGCTGAACACCTCGATAATGCTTATCACGCAGAGGAAGAAGAACACCATCCAGATAATCTTGTCGCCTTTGAAAAGGTTGTTTAGTTTCTTTTCCATTAAAGTTTTTTGTCTTTCTTACTTTTTGCCCTTGCTTTCTTATTTATAATTCATAATTGATAATTTATGATTGATGGAATTTTTCCCTCACCAATTCCTTGAACTGTTCGCCGCGGTCTTCCATGTTCTTGAACAGGTCGAAGCTGGCGCAGCAGGGACTCAGGAGCACTGTCTCGCCCTCGTGTGCCAGCTCGCGGCAGGCTTCGACGCACTCGCGCATGGAGTGGGTGTCGCGTACGGGGATGCCCATGTCGTCGAAATTGGCGTGCAGTTTGGCGTTGTCGGCTCCGAGATATACGATGCCGGAGCACTTCTCGGCCACGAGTTTCTTTATAGGCTCGTAGTCGTTGCCTTTGTCTTTGCCGCCGACGATGAGCACAACTTTTGTCGTGATGCTCTCAATGGCATAGCGGCATGCATCGACGTTGGTGGCTTTCGAGTCGTTGATATATCGCACGCCGTCCACCGTGCCCGCGTATTCGAGACGGTGTTCCACGCCGGGGAAGTTGCCGAGGCTTTCGCGTATCACGCTCTCGTCGATGCCGGCGATGCTCGCAGCCAATCCGGCAGCCAGACTGTTGTACTGGTTGTGGCGCCCTTTGAGGCTCAGTTCGGCGCTGTCCATTGTGAAGTGCCCGGGATATTCCAGCGTGTACAGGCCGTTGTCAACATACCCTTTCAGTCCCTCCGCCTTGCTCTCGGCAAAGGGGCACTGCGTGGCGCGGATGTCGTACTTTCCGAGTTCGTGCCTTATGATTGGGTCGTCGTTCCAGTAAATGAACGCATCTTCCTCAGTCTGGTTTCTTATGATGCGCATCTTGGCATCCACATAGTTCTGCATCAGATTGTCATATCTGTCGAGATGGTCGGGCGTGATGTTCATCAGAATGGCCGTGTTGGCGCGGAAGTCATACATGTTGTCAAGCTGGAACGAGCTGAGTTCGATGATATAATACTCGTGCGGGGTCTCTGCCACTTGCAGGGCGAGCGAGTTTCCAATGTTGCCCGCCAGTCCGGCATCGTAGCCTGCGGCGCGGAAGATGTGGTAGATGAGCGATGTTGTCGTGGTCTTGCCGTTGCTTCCGGTGATACAAATCATCTTCGAGTCGGTGTATCTGCCGGCAAACTCTATTTCGCTTATGATGCGAATACCCTTTGTTATGGCCTTTGCCACGATGGGGGCCGTGTCCGGAATGCCGGGACTTTTGATTATCTCGTCGGCATCGAGAATGTCGCTCTCGGTGTGTTGCTTCTCTTCCCAGCGTATGTTTCGCTCGTCAAGCATTTTCTTGTACTTGTCGTTTATGGCCGACATGTCGGATACAAACACGTCAAATCCCTCTTTTTTTGCCAGAGCGGCGGCACCGACACCGCTCTCTCCGGCTCCCAATATGGCAATTTTCTTCATTTTTTTATTCTTCATTTTCCTATCTTATTTTCAATGTGATGATAGTCATCGCGGCGAGGATGATGGTGACAATCCAGAAACGGATGGTGATTTTCGACTCGTGAACGACATTCTTCGGACCTTTGATAAGATATTTGCAGTCGGGCAACAGTTGGCTGTCCTGCGTGCGGAAAGTGTCGTGTATCGGCGCGCGGCGGAATATACGTTGTTTCACTCCTCGGCGCTTGCCGAGTTTATAGTACCACACTTGCATCATCACACTGAGGCTCTCCACGAAGAATATGCCGCAGAGAATGGGCAGCATCAGTTCTTTATGGATGATGATTGCGCACACGGCGATAATGCCTCCGATGGTGAGCGAGCCTGTATCGCCCATGAATATCTGCGCGGGATAGGCGTTGTACCACAGAAAACCGATGAGAGCCCCGACGAAAGCGCAGATGAACACCACCAGCTCCTGACTCCCCGGGATATACATTATGTTGAGATATGCGGCATATTCGATGTGGCTCGACACGTAAGCGAATATGCCGAGAGCCACTCCGATGATGGCCGATACGCCGGCGCACATGCCGTCCATGCCGTCGTTGAGGTTGGCACCGTTGGAAACGGCGGTGACAACGAGAATGGTCATCACCACAAACAGTATCCACCCGGCGGCGTTCTTGTATTTCCCGAAGACCGACATCAGGTTGGAGTAATCGAGATTATGCCCCTTGACAAACGGGATTGTGGTTTTCAATGACTTGGAGGCCTCGTGGCGATGCTTCACCACAAGTTCCTGTGTCTGCTGCTTTTCGATGGCCACATTCTCGCGTATTACGGCATCGGGACTCATATACAGCACAATGCCGACAATCAATCCGAGACCCACCTGCCCCACAATCTTGAACTTGCCTTGCAGTCCTTCCTTGTCATGTTTGAATATCTTGATGTAATCATCGAGCCCTCCGAGAATGCCGAGCCACAGCGTAGTGATGATCATGAGTATGATATAGATGTTTCTCATGCGCCCGAGCAGCAGGATGGGAACGAGAATTGCCACGATGATAATGACTCCGCCCATCGACGGAACGCCTATTTTCTTGGTGCCGAAAGGGTCGATGGAGGCATCGCGTTGCGTCTCGGTGATTTGTTTTCGTTTGAGATATTTGATGAATTTCTCGCCGAACCACGCCGAGATAATCAGCGAAAGCATCAGCGCGAGCAGCGCGCGGAATGATATGTACGACCATATATGCGACCCGGTGATGCCGAACTGGTCTAAGAAACGGAACAGATAGTATAACATATTGATTATTTTTTATTCCAAATTCGTCATTCGTAATTCATTATCTCACGTACCACCTCTTTGTCGTCGAAGTGATGTTTCACACCCTTTATCTCCTGATAGTCTTCATGCCCTTTGCCGGCGATGAGTATCACGTCGCCTTTCTCGGCTATCATGCAGGCCGTGCGGATGGCTTCCCGGCGGTCGGCGTTTGTCATTACTTTCCTCATCTGCTGCGGATTGAGCCCTGCCAGCATATCGTTGATAATGTCCTGCGGCTCTTCGAAGCGCGGGTTGTCGCTCGTTATTATCACTCTGTCGCTCTGTTTCACGGCTTCCTGAGCCATGAGCGGCCGCTTGCCTTTGTCGCGGTTGCCGCCGGCTCCGCACACGGTGATTACTTTTCCTTTGCCGTCGAGCACTTCATGGATGGCGTTGAGCACGTTTTCGAGGGCGTCGGGGGTATGGGCATAGTCTACGATGGCGGTGTAGCCTTTGGGCGAGCGCAGCGGCTCGAGGCGTCCGCTGACGCTTTTCAGCGTGCTGAGAGTGACGAGAATATCTTCCGGCTTCTTTCCGAGCATCACGGCGGTGCCGTATACTGCGAGCAGATTGCTTACGTTGAACTTGCCTATGAATTGCACTCCCACTTCGCGACCGTCTATCTCCAAGTACATTCCTTCGAAGTGGCATTCGATTATTTTGGCTTTGAAGTCGGCCATGGCGCGTGTCGAGTATGTCTTTACCGTGGCTTTGGTGTTCTGCGTCATTATCATTCCGTTCCGGTCGTCGGCGTTGGTTATGGCGAACGAACCTTTCGGGAGATTGTCGAAGAAAGCCTTTTTGGCGTCGCGATAGTTCTCGAATGTCTTGTGGTAGTCGAGGTGGTCGCGTGTCAGATTGGTGAATATTCCGCCCGCATACCTCAGTCCTCCTATTCTCTTTTGGGCTATTGCGTGGCTCGAGCACTCCATGAACACGTATTCGCAGCCGGCTTCCACCATCCGGGAAAGCAGCTCGTTGAGTTCGATGGGGTCGGGGGTGGTGTGACTGGCGGGCACGGCCTCGCCCTCGATGTAGTTGCATACGGTGGAGAGAAGACCGCAACGGTGACCCATTTTGCGGAACATGTTATATAACAATGTGGCTATCGTGGTCTTGCCGTTGGTTCCTGTCACTCCTACGAGTTTCATCTTTTCCGACGGATTGCCGTAGAATACGGTGGCAACGCAGCCCGCCGCCTCTTCCGTTGAGGCTACGGCGACGTATGTCACGCCCTCGGCCTTGTTCTCGGGAACTGTTTCGCAGAGTATGGCGGCGGCCCCGAGATTAGTCGCTTTGTCGATAAAAGCGTGTCCGTCTGCCTGTGTCCCCTTTATGGCGATGAACAGATGGCCTTGTTCCACACGTCTGGAATCGATGTCGACTCCCGTTATTTCAACCTCGGCATTGCCTTCGATGCTCAGAGGTTTCACGTTTTTGAGCAACTCGTTAAGTTTCATATATCAATTGTTTCTATTTGTCTGTAATGATAAAGCAGCTGGTGTCACCCCATTGTCAGCACACATTCCTTGCCCCTTATGACGGCTTTTCCCGGTGCGATGCTTTGTTTTTTCACTTTTCCCACGCCGTTTATTTTCACTTTAAGACCCTTGCTTTCGAGCAGGAACAGTGCGTCGCGCGCTCCCATGCCGGTCACGTCGGGCACTGTGCCCCGGCCGATTTTTGTCTTGGCCAGCGTCACTTTGTCGCTCCTTTTGTCGGCCCGGCCCCATACGGGAGAGCCGTATGCCCGGCTGCCGGCGCATGGCGATGTCTTGTTCACCCCGAGACTGCCGAGCACGAAGTCGGCTGCCGCGATGTTTCCGCTTTTCACGTCGGGAATTATTACGGTGTTTGTGTCGCAGGCATCCTCCACGCTCAGTTTCAGATTGCGTGCCATCACGCCTTCGGCTATATTATGAAACACCACGCCGCTCATGCCGCCGCCGGATGCGGGAAGCCCGCTTTTCTGTATGCACACGATGCAACTGTATTTCGGATTGTCCGCGGGGAAGTATCCGGCGAAGCTCAACCAGTAGTCTACAATGCCGCTTTTGTAGCCCGCCGCGCCCTTGGATACCTGCGCCGTGCCTGTTTTTCCGGCCACCTTGAACATCTTTGAACCAGCTTTCTTGCCCAGTCCCTGACTCACCACATGCTCAAGTATCGTCTGCATCGTCTTTATCGCTTTCGGCTTCGCGATATGTTCGTTTATCACCTCGGGTTGATATTCGGCTATTGTCTCGCCGTTTTTCATCACTTTCTTCACAAAGCGCGGCTTCATCATCTTCCCGTTGTTTGCTATCGCGTTGTAAAACGTTATCGTGTTGATGGGAGCTATCTGCGTCTCGTAGCCGATACTCATCCACGGCAGGGCCGTCTTGCTCCAGTTGTCATACTGCCCGTGCTTGTTCTTGTGGGGCATGCGGATGATAGGCGGGGCATATCCCACGAGCGGGAGATTGAGGTCTTCGTGTATGCCCACACGGTAAAGACCCTCCACATACTTCTCGGGGTTGGCTCCGTAAAATTTGTCTATCACGTAGCTTACGCCGATGTTGCTGCTCACTTCGAGCGAGCGGGCCATGTTGATGTCCTGATATCCGCCGCGCCGCCAGTTGTGGTCTTTCATGTCGCGGCCGTGCATGGGCATCACTCCGCTGCCCGTGTGTATCACATAGCTCGTGTCTGCCACTCCGTCGTCGAGTGCCACGAGAAACGAGGCCACCTTGAACACCGAGCCGGGCTCGCAGCGATGGCTGATGGCATGGTTCATGATTTCGTGATAACTCCCGTCGGCGCACTTCGTCATGTTCACTATTGCCTTCACGTCGCCGGTCTCCACTTCCATCAGGATTACCACGCCCATGTTGCCGTTAATGAGTTTCAGCTCTTCTATGAGTGCCCGCTCGGCGAGATCCTGCATGTTTACGTCGATTGTTGTCACTATGTCCGCGCCGTTCTCGGGCGGCATTACGGGGATGTTCATGAACTTGTTCAGTATCTTGCGGCGGTGTGTCAGTCCGTCGGTGCCGCGCAAAACGGAGTCGTAAGACAGTTCGAGACCGAAGCGGGCCGTGTCTTTCGAACCGAACATGTCGCCCACGGTGCGCTGTGCGAGCGAGCCGAACGGACGGCGGCGGGCGTTGAACTCTTCCCAGTGGAAGCCGCCCTTGTATTTCGACATGTTGAACACCGGCAGCTTTTTCACCTCAGTGAATGTGTTGTAGTCTATGCGGCGTTTCCATATCGGCCAGTTTCTGCTCATCTTCTTGTGTCCTTTTTCGAGATGATTTTTGAATTCGGCGGCCGACATCTGCGGGAAAATCCTGCTCAGACCCTCGCAGATGTAGTCGATGCTGTCGTTCCATACGGAGTCTTTTTCCTCGCCTCCGGCAAGGAAGTCCATGTATATCTTGTATTCGGGAAGGCTGCTTGCCATCAGTTGCCCGTCGCAGCTGAGGATGTTTCCCCTGTTCGGTTTCACACTCACGCTGTCTCGTTTCAGTCTTGACGCCACATCGGTCCAATACTGTTTCTCCGCGGTCATGATATAGGCGGCCTTGCCGATGATAGCTATACCGATAAGTGTGAAAACCAGCGCTATGGCGAAATAGCGCGGCATTACCTTGCTGTTGTCGAATTTACTCATGTCTCTTGCTCCTCATCTTTTTCTTGTCACTCATCGATTATAATAATGTATGGCGGCTGTTCGGCTATGTGCAGCAGACTGTCGTTGTTCAACCGTAGCAATTCGAGCACCCGGCTTTCGCGATATCGTTCCGTCAGTGTGCTCGAGCTCGACAGTGCTTTGTATTTGGCGTCTTTCAGTTGTGTCTGCAACTTGTCTATCGTGATCATGTCTTGCTGGCATTGATAGCGGAAAGCCACATATATGATGGTGAACAGCACGATGAGCAGTATCACCCATATCTGGCTCCGCACGAGTTCGCCATACAGTATGTCGCCGCCGAGAATTTTGCGCAGCGTGAGCGTGGGCGACGGTTTGGGGTCGCTCTCGGTAGCTTGTTTTTTCAGCAGTTGCAGTCTTGTCTCTTTCGTTTCCGTGCCTGTTTCCTTGTTGTCTTTTTTCATTCCGCTGTCCGTCATTGTCCGTCTGTCATTATTTCTCTTTTCTCTGCCACTCTGAGCTTTGCGCTCCGGCTTCTCGGATTTGTCGCCTGCTCCTCGTCGCAGGGCACTGTCACCTTGTTGCTTACGGGCTTCAGCGGGGCCTGCGTGCGCCCGAAGAAGTCCTGTTTCACGCGGCCGTCGGCATTGCCCGTCTTCATCACGTTCTTCACTATCCGGTCTTCGAGCGAGTGATATGTGATTACCGACAGCCGCCCGCCGGGCGCGAGAAGTTCTGTTGCCGCGGCGAGCATCTCGCGCAGGGCGTCCATCTCGTGGTTCACCTCAATCCTGAGAGCCTGAAACAGCCGCGCCATGTCCTTCTTGGCCCGTTCTTTCGGCATCATGCCCTCTACCGTGGCGAGCAGTTCGCCCGTGGTGTTTATGCGCCGCTGTTGCCGTGCCTTCACTATTGCGGCGGCGAGCTTGCGCGATGTTTTCAGCTCTCCGTAGAGATACAGCACGTCGGCGATTTGCTCTTCCGTGTAGTCATTGACGATGTCGGCCGCCGTCGTTCCCGCCCTGTTGTTCATTCTCATGTCGAGCAGGGCGTCGAAGCGGAATGAGAAGCCGCGGCTCTCGTCGTCGAGATGATGGCTCGACACGCCGAGATCGGCCAGCAGCCCGTCGATATGTTCGACTCCGTAGTATCTCATCCAGTTTTTCAGATATCTGAAATTGCTGCGGATGAAAGTGAACGACTCTCTGTTGTCGTCTATCGCCGCGTTCGCCTCGGCATCCTTGTCTTGGTCGAATCCGAAGAGCCTGCCGCCGCCTGTCAGTCGCGCGAGTATCTCGCGGCTGTGTCCGCCGCCGCCGAACGTCACGTCGACATACACTCCTCCGGGACGGATATCGAGCCCGTCGATGCTCTCGTGCAGTAGCACGGGAATATGGTATGTAGGTGCTTTTGTTGCCATATATCTGCTTGTGGTGAAATGCCGTGTGTGTTATTCCGTGGGAGCCGGCGCCGGGTTGTCTCCGCCGGCCATCACTTTCTCCAGCTCACGGCCGAAGTCGTCGGCCGCCATCAGCGGCATGCGGGAGTCGTCGTTGCTCCATATCTCGATGGTGTCGTCCATTCCTATGAACTTGATATCCTGCCGTATGCCGGCCATGAGCTGCAAACGCTTGGATATCAGGAAACGCCCGTTGCCGTCGAGAACTATCGGCTCCACCTCGGCCACGAACTGGCGGAACAGTTCCCTGTGGGCTTTGTTCCATCGGTTGAGGCGGGCCTGCAAAGCGTCCAGCTGCTCGTTCCACACACTTTCGGGATAAATGACGAGACACTGCTGGAACACGTCTTTGCGAAGCATCATGCGTTCCTCGCCGGCGCTTTGCAAAATCTTGCGGAAAGCGGCGGGGAGAAAGGCTCTGCCTTTGGCGTCGGTCTTGGCTTCGATGGCTCCTAAAAATCGCATGTTTACATTAATTAAATATATTCGTTGCCAAAATTACACATTTTTCCCCACATTCCCCCACTTTTCACCACACTTTTTGCGTATTGTTTTTAATTTTAATATTGTTAATTTTGTAAAGCATTGAAAACCAATAAGTTTTATATTTTACTTTAAAGGTTGGTTGAAGTGGAGGAGAGGAGATTTTTCTCCTCCCCTTTGGGGAGGTCGGGAGGGGCTCCATCTTATTTTAATAAATGTAAAAATCGGGTGGCAATTGTTAAAAGAAAAAGGTGCGACTTGAAGTCACTGTTTAGAAAAAGCCGAGAATTTTAATTGATATTTTTGTGTCATTATTTGATGTTTGGAGTGCAATTATTCGGGTTTGGTGGTGCTTTTCGGGTGTTTTTGCTCTGCAATAAGGCCGTAATTGCACTGCATTTACGGCCTTATTGCGTTCCAATTACGGCCTAATTGGAATGCAATTACGGCCTTATTGCAAAAGCGTGGGTTGCAAACTTTATCACTAAAACAGTCAACGTGCTGATATACAGTAATTTATGTTAACTTTGAAAATACGGCGTTTTTTCGGCCTTCGGAAAATTATTTTTGAAATTTTTTATTTATGACGCGTTTTCATGTAAAAATAAGCTCAAAACATTAAGGAAAATTAAAGGATATTAAGAGTTTGGGCGGCCAATATATTTTGTGTGCATGGTGCATCGGGAAACAATGATAAGCATCATATAAAAGTTATGAAAACAATGTCATTTTTTTTCGATAGAAGTTTGGTGATATTATATTTTTTTGGCGTGTACATTATTTTTATTATTTATTTTTAGCTATGTGGAAGACTTTTATATTAATTGTTTTATTCGTGTCGGTCGGTGCAATTGAAGGAAATGCACAAATGCTGAAATTGCGTTCAGACAGGAAAATTATTGAAATAAAGAAGATTGTTTCTTTGAATAGATTTCAAGAGAGTGAGATAAGAAAAGCTTATGATGCTTATAACAAGACGGTAGACTCTTCTCTTTATAATGTTGACGACCCTTTGACTGCGTCGCAAATGAAGTATAGGGCAAGTAAAACTTTTCATGAAGTGTTGATGTCTGTTTTGACAGAAAAACAGCGTAATAAGTATATAGAAGTCATGTCAATTCCTGAAATACAGGCTAAAACAGAATACAAAGTCGATCTTTTGCGTGAAAGTAATAAGTATTCCGAAAAAGAATTAGAGGCAAAACGCACGGCAATATACAATTATATGATGAGTGAGAAAATCGTATATGTTCGTGATAAATATAACATAAAGAAGCAGAAAGACAATATAGAGCGCTTGAAAAGCATACAGCCCAGAGCGTTGAAAGAAAGCAATATAAGAGAGAAGCAAAAGGCTCAGGGACGCATTAAGCAAGATGGAGGCATTCAATGGCAGATAAAATGATTTTATTATGAAAAAGATTTTGTTCATGCTTTTATTGGCATTGTTCATTGCGGATGGATATGCGCAGAACAATATAGGCCGTTTAAATATAGATTCTATCGGGTCGGAAAAATTACTGAAGTATGCTTATCGTATGAAGCATGGTATAAAAACGGATGTAAATCTGAAAGGGGCGGCCCGGATATATAAAGAGCTTGCAAAGCGTGGCGACATAGATGGCATGAGGGAGCTTGGCAAGATGTATTTGAAAGGGCAGGGCGTTCCTCAAAATTATAAAGCGGCATATAAGCTTTTGAATAGGGCGAGCGTGTGTGATGACGATAAGGCAATGTGTGTTCTTGCCGGAATGTACAGAACAGGTAATGGTGTGTCGCCTAATTTGAAGAAAGCTGCGAAACTTTATCTAAAAGCTGCATCAAAAGGTAATTCTAACGGGTATTACGGGATAGGCATGCTGATATACAAGGGAATGGGAGTAAAGCAGGATTATTCGCTTGCGGTGAAACTCTTGGAAAAAGGTTCGAAACTTAATAATCCCGGGTGTGACTTGGTGTTGGCATCATATTATGCAAACGGCTACATTGACAAGGCTGATTACGAAAAAGCCGAATTATATTACGATAAGGCTGTGGCTGACGGTCATGGATGGACTGTGGACATAACTAAATATTCACAACTTGACAGTATAAAACGCCGTAATGAGAAAGCCGGCTATTATAAATTGAAAGCAGCAGAACTTAAAAACTGTGAAAAGACGAAACAAGATATAGATACTGATAGCTTGTCGGGAAATCTGAAAGGTGTTGCATATACTTATGATTGGTCTCGTAAAAAGGTCTTGAAAGAAGAAAGTGTTATTGTTAATATAGCAAAAGATGGTGCCGGAATGAATATGACATGGCATGTGGGAGATTCTGTTGTGATACAGCTGCCTTTTAAATCTTTCGGACAGAATGTCTTGTTGGTGAAAAAAGAAAACATGAAAGAACTGTATAAGTATAAGTGGATACCGGCCGTTCTTTTGGTAAGCAGATTGCCGAATGGAGATTTCTGCATAGACGTCACAAGGGTGAAACCGACAAATCATGAAAAACTGAAGCCCATGAGGGTTATCGCCAATAAAATGGTCAAGATCGGAGAAAAAGAATATTCGAATGATAAAGCTGTTTTTGTGAAGGTCGATCCGGTTAAAGTCAATGATTTCGTCACTTTGCATATTTCGTCAGAAAAAGAAGCAGACATTGATGTCTCCATTTTCGATATGTCGGGAGTGAAAATAAAAGATTGTGGACGTTATAGATTGAATGAAGGTATGAATGTCTTTAAGATCAGGCCTAATGTTCCGGCCGGAAGATATTTCATAACTATTGTTGGTGACGGTATAAAGGGTGCAAAGAATATTATTAAATTATAATGGTTGCGTATGAAACTATTAAAATATATTCTGTTTTTGTTACTCCTTTGTATGCAACAACCGGCTTTTGCGTGTTGGGATGATGAGGATGATGAACTTTCTGAGTTTGTCATAGAAGATGAAGAAGATGATTATGACGATGATGAATATTGGGAGGATTATGAAAATGATGATGATTTCCCTGACGATTATGGTTCCGATTGGTGGGAAGATGACGATTATGATGAAGACAGCAACGAAGATTCTGACGATTGGTGGTTTCCCGATGATTGGCCGTCTTTTGATGATACATTTGATGATACGGATGATGTGGAATACGAAAATTGGAATGACGACGATGAATATCCCAATATGTTGGATGAAATATATGTGTATCCGGATCACGAGGATGATACTATTGGAGCGTATGATTTTGCGTACGAGTTTCATCTTATAGGTTCATACGATAACGATGATACGTCTTGGGATGATAATGACGATACTTCCGATGATGACAAAGAAACGACAGATAATCCTGATGATAAAAATGACAGTACGGAATATTATAAGTTTGATGATAAAGACAAGGTCATAAAGTACAAATTTCCTAAAAATTGGGCTAAGCAATATACAAGAATGGGTTGCGTGCTAAGGGTAATGAGTATGGCCTTTTCTATATTTTTTAACCATGAGGATGACAAAATAGATGAAATGTTTAGTGATAATTATATTTTAAAAACTGGTATAGACCCATTTGTGGATGGAGTAGAGTCTGATAGCATTGGTAAATTTATCGAATCTGAATTTGATTCTTATCAAGTAGATTCGGAGCAAGGAATAAAAACAGCAATAGATGACAATAATAGTGTTTTGGGAACAGTTAAAAATTCAGAAGGTTATCATGAAGTTCTGATAATAGGATATACGGAACGTGATGATAAAGAAAACGAAAACAATGAAGAGAATGAAGATAATAAAGGAAATGAAGATAATCCTGTAAACGAAGATGATAAAAAAGAAGGAGACTTTATATATATAGATCCGGGAACAGGTGATTATGGAAGGGGAAACTATGAAGATTTCTATTTTAAAAAATATGCAGTAAAAGGTGTTAAATAAAAAATAAGAATTATGAAGTTATTGTATTTTGTTTTAATGTATTTATTTATGAGTATCCCCGTTATGGGACAAAGAGTGTCAGTGTCTCAGTTAAAGGATATTGTGTGGATTCGCACGTCGCCGTATATTAAAGGTATAGCCACAAAAATGAAATTCACGGATACGGAATTGCAAGTTATGGAAACATTAGATTACAGTGGTAAAACTTATGTATTCAACTATCCATATTATATGTCTGACGTTAGAACGTATGATTTTGATTCTACGATGGTCGGGAAGAATACCAAGGGCAGTTTTGTATTGAGATTGTCAAAAGGGAAAGTTCATATAGTTAGGATATTAGGCATATCGAAAGACACATTGGTTGTTGAATTTGAAGTGAGGAAAGATTTTATCGGCGGGAATACCATCATGAAATTTAAGCGTGAGGAATAGCGTGATATGTCTTGTGAAGTTTCTTTTGAGGTGGCTTTACAGACATATTTCAACATAAATAATAAATAATGTAGTCTGTTTCTTGACATTTTATTAGCTATTCTCAAAGATTTGTTTTACTTTTGCAATTTGTTAGCATGTAGAGAGAAATGAAACAAATTACGGAGAAAACAATAGACGTAGACAGTTTACTGCGCGAGAAGATGGGACCGAAAGCCAAATTCGTGCCTGCTCCGTTCGTGCGCTGGCTCCGCCATATCATACATCAGGACGAGGTGAACCGCTACCTGTGGGAGAGCCGCCACCTAAGCGGAACGGAGTGGCTCGAAGAGTGCGTGCGCTATCTCGACATGACACTTCAAGTGGAGGGCATGGAGAATTTGCCCGACAAGAACGACGGCCGGCTGTATACCTTTGTGAGCAATCACCCGCTCGGCGGCGAGGACGGCGTGGCGCTCGGCGCTATAATAGGCCGGCACTACGACGGACGCTTCCGTTATCTTGTCAACGACCTGCTGATGAACCTGCCGGGACTGGCCCCCGTGTGCATCCCCATCAACAAGACCGGCAAGCAGAGCCGCAATTTCCCGGCAATGGTGGAGAGCGGTTTCAAGAGCGACAACCACATGCTGATGTTCCCGGCCGGCATCTGCTCGAGGCGGCGTGGCGGCGTTGTGCGCGACGTGGAGTGGAAAAAGACGTTCGTGGTGAAGAGTGTCGAGTATCAAAGAGACGTGGTGCCCATTCACTTCGGCGGCGGAAATTCCGACTTCTTCTACCGTTTGGCGAACTTCTCCGACCGGTATGTGAAGAAAGTGAACATCGCGATGCTCTTCCTCGTGGACGAGATGTATAAGAACGCGCACAAGACATTCCGCGTGGCGATAGGCAAACCGATACCGTGGCAGACGTTCGACAAGAGCCGCACGCCGGCCGAGTGGGCGCAGTATGTCAAGGAAAAAGTGTATGAGCTTTGACAATCGGAACAGTGAAAGTTATTGAAAAAGAGAGATAGAGACAAGAAACAGATTTAATCGGAGATGGAAAAGGAAATAATAGAGCCGATAGACAGGGAAGTGCTTAAAAGCGAACTGACGCCGGAAAGACAGCTTCGCATGACAAACAAGAGTAACAACGAAATATACATTATCGACGCGCACAACGCGCCAAATGTGCTGCGCGAGATTGGCAGACTGCGCGAGATTGTTTTCCGTGAGGCCGGCGGCGGCACGGGAAAAGAGCTCGATCTCGACGAGTTTGACACGATGGACAATTGCTATAAGCAGCTTATCGTGTGGAACCCCGAGGCAGAAGAGATTATCGGCGGCTACCGGTATATACTCGGTAAGGATGTGGATGTGGACGAGAAAGGGCAACCCATACTGGCCACGAGCCACATGTTTCACTTCTCCGAGAAGTTCATGAGCGACTACATGCCATATACTATCGAACTGGGGCGCAGCTTCGTGTCGCTCGGTTATCAGAACACGAGCAAGAACGGGAGCAAGAGTCTTTTCGCGCTCGACAACCTCTGGGACGGGCTCGGAGCTCTCACCGTCATACAACCCGACGTGAAGTATTTCTTCGGAAAGATGACAATGTACCCCTCCTACATCCGCAGGGGGCGCGACATGATACTGTATTTCCTCAAAAAACATTTCGAAGACAAGGACAACCTCGTGATGCCGATGAAACCGTTGGTAATCGAGGAAGACCCGGCAGAACTTGAAGCACTTTTCTGCGAGGAGTCGTTCAAGGAGGATTATCGTATTCTCAACCGCGAGGTTCGCCGATTGGGATACAACATCCCGCCGTTGGTGAACGCCTACATGGGACTCAGCCCCACGATGAAACTCTTTGGAACGGCGATAAACTACGGCTTCGGAGACGTGGAAGAGACGGGTATCCTTATCGCCGTAGATGAAATTCTCGACCAGAAGCGCGTGCGTCATATCGACTCTTTCATAAAGGAACATCCCGAAGCACTGAAAATAACAAGCGGCGCAAACAAGGTTATATATAAGGAGAAAGACGGCTGTGAAAACTGAATGGCGGGCAGACAATCGTGATTTACATGTATGCTTGCGTGCGTGCCTGACGGTTGTCACACTGTTTATTGCAGGTTTTCAACTCCTTGCTGCCGACTATAAAGGTTATCAATCGCTCGACAAGAACGATCCGATAACCTTTAAAGGAGATTGTATTATATATCGCGGCGACACGATAAAGCTCGGTGAGCACACCGTGTTTGCCGATCCGGGGCTGTCCGATGCCTTGGTGAATAATTATCCACACGTCTATAAATCCATACAGGATGTGGCCGAACATCTTGTCGACGGCACGGCGGAAAGTCCCATGAGGGTGCTTTTCGCCCCGGGAGTGTATTGGGTGGACAATCCCGACACGCTGGCTGTGGCGGTGGGAAAAGACGGCCGTGAGCCGTTCGGAATGGTGATACGGTGCGAAAATCTCCATTTCATCGGTCTAACGGGCGATGCCCGCAATGTGGTGTTGGCCTCTCAACGGGGACAGACGCAGGGCGCAGTAGGCAACTTCACAATGTTCGATTTCCATGGCGACGGGCTGCAAGTGAGCAATCTCACTATGGGAAACTTCTGCAATGTCGATCTCGATTTCCCGTTGTTGCCGGCACTCGGCCGCAGAAAACGGGCCGATGCCATCACTCAGGCACATGTGGCCTACTGTCACGGCGACCGCATTGTGGCCCGCAACGTGAGGTTTATCAGCAGACTGAATATGAACCCTCTCAACGGCGCGCGCCGCATATTGTTCGACCGTTGCCACATGGAATGCACCGACGACGCGCTTACCGGAAACGGAATATACCTCAATTGTACTTTCGGACTATACGGTCAGAAGCCGTTTTACAGCACCCATCGTTGCGGAGCGGTGTTTCTCGGCTGCGAGTTTACGGCCGTGGGCGCAAGCCGGGAAATGGTGTTTTGCAAGGCATCGGGACCGGTAAGCCTCGTGAATTGCAGATATACGGCGGGTAATTCGGTGTATGTGGGGTGGACAAACTATCCCGAGCCGTGGCTCAGATGCTATCAGGCGGATTTCAGATTAAACGGAATGCCGTATAAAATAGGTGCGCGAAAGCCCGAAAATACGGTCGAGATAGATAATGAGCCGCTCGTTTCGGCCTTTTATGAAGTATGCGACGGTGACACTGTATATAACGTTTACAACCTGTTGCGGGGCGATGACGACTGGGACCCGACGGGAGTAAAAGGCAGGATAAGGCATGCCGACATGGGTACGGCGCTGGTGTTGAACTGCAAGAAAGCCGCGCTTGTCACCGGACAACAACCGCTGCGGCTCTCGGCAAAGGTGATGCGCCACGGCGGTTATGAATTGATTAAAAATTTGGCTGACCGTGGCGAAAAAGTGTCTTGGCGTGTGCAGCCCGGCTTTGAAAACTATGTGACATTGTCGTCCGATAGCGGCGACTCGATAGAAGTGACGCCACGGAATAATACCGATGAAACCGTTGATTTTTACATCGAGGCATATACCGACGCAGGACTGTGCGGAGCGGTGGGCGTAAGTGTGCGTCCCGCGATATTACCGCCGCCTGCCTTTGTAGGAAAACCGCGGCTGAAAATAAAAGACGGGGCCGTCGTTGCCGACTATTCTCTCGACTTGCGTGGCAGAAAAGATGAGTCGTTGATTACATGGTACCGCCATACAGGCGGCAAAGACGGCAAAGCCATAGCCGTGAAAGTGAGCCGTGGAGGAACTCCGGAGCGTGTTTACAGGTTGACAGAGGCCGATAAAGGATATGTGATAATGGCACGGATAGAGCCCAAGCACGGGCGGAGCGATGCAGGAGAAGCCGTGCGGCTCATGACGGAAAAGGCCGTTAAAGCGGGAGATATCAGGGAGAAAACAATGGAAAAAGCCGGTGATTGCGATGTGTATGAAACGGATTTCCGCACATTCCCCACCGTGACACAACGTCAAGTGATACCGGGTTTCTGGACTGTCGACGGATATAAACCGGCCGATACGGCGGAATTTCCGTGGTCGTTTGACGAGGATAAGGATATGTGGGCCTACGGACGGGGCTTTAACGGTGCCGTCGGCGAGGGACTGTTGCAGGCGCAACGCGGCGCGCGACTGATGTATACGCCGCTGCGAAGAGCCTGTGGCGACATGTCGCTGACGCTCGAGGTTGACCCGACAAAGACGGCCGGACAAGGCTTCGGGAGCGCAACGGGCCAGTACATGGATATATGTTTGAAGTTTGACCCCCGCACTTTGACTGGTTACGGATTGCGGATAATACGCACGGTGAAGCACGCCAAAGCTGTGGATTTCCTGCTTGTGAAATATGATAAAGGTATTGTCACGCCCATTACAAATCCTGTCTCGGCGATATGCTACCGCACCGGATGTACGATAAAGGTGCAAATGAAAGGCAATAACATTTCCGCGCATGTGGAAACGAGTACACCTCTGCCTGCAAATACGGGGTTGGCGACGGTTGTAGACTTATCCGCCACGGTGAAATCGAATGTTTTTGGCGGAATAGCCATACAGCATACAGGAACCTGCGGCGAGAGTACCACCATGCTCCATCGTCTCAGGGCGGAGTGGATGAAAGCCGAATGACAGGCTAAACGACAGGCAGGCTGATGCCGTTTATCTTCTGGTATATGTCGAGTGCATACACATCCGTCATGCCGCTGATGTAATCTATCACGGCCATAAGGCGCGTCTCGATGTCCGGTGCCTTGATTTCATACTGGCTGCTGACGCGGTCTATCAACTGTTTCGAGTAGAAACGGTCGGGATGTGCGGCGGCTTCTATCATCTGTTCCATCAGAGTCTCCATGATTTTATAACCCGACAGCTCGACGTCGAGCACCGGTTTGCTGCGGTAAATTTTGTTTTTCGACACCTTGGAACAGTGCTTGTAGGCCTCGCTTTGCAGCGGAGAAATATGGTCTATCAGGCATCCCGTGAACTCTCCTGCGAGTATTTTGCTTTCGTTCTGCACGAAAGCCTGCACACATTCATGTTCCAATGCGCCTATGACGCACGCCCTTATGTATACGATTTTCTCGTTGTTATCTGTCAGTTGCTCCTCTTCGATGCGTCGTAAAATGCGATTTTTGCCCGTTTCATCGAAGAAACCGAGAAGTAAGTCCATTGTTTCCTCAAACGAAAGAATCATCAGTTTGTGTGCATCCTCGATATCCATGATTTCATAACAGATGTCGTCTGCCGCCTCTACGAGGTATACTAACGGATGACGGACATACCGTAAAGGCTCGCCGGCCGCGGAAATGCGTTTTATTCCCATTTCATCGGCAATTCGTTCGTATATTTCTCTCTCCGTATTAAAGAAGCCGAATTTGCCGTGAGAGCCTGCGGCAGCGGCTGCAAACGGATATTTCACGATGGAGGCGAGCGTGGAGTAGGTCATGACGAAACCGCCGTTGCGTCGTCCTTGGAAGCGATGCGTGAGCAGTCGGAACGCGTTTGCGTTACCCTCGAAATGCGTTATGTCGTCCCAAAGCTCGCGACATACTTCCGTTTGCAGATATTTTCCCCTGCCTTCCGTGAAGAACGACTGTATGGCTTTCTCTCCGGAATGACCGAACGGCGGATTTCCCAAATCGTGGGCAAGGCATGCCGTGGCTACGATTTGCCCTATCTCGTCTATCATGGAGCTTTTAAGTTCAGGGTGAATGCGTGTCAGTTCGCGGGCGGTATCGTTCCCGAGCGACATGCCGACGCTCGCGACTTCGAGGCTGTGAGTAAGTCTGTTGTGTACAAATATGCTTCCCGGCAGCGGGAAAACCTGTGTCTTGTTCTGCAAACGGCGGAACGGAGCGGAGAAAATAAGCCGGTCGTAGTCTCTTTTAAACTCGCTACGGTCGTCGCGTCTCTCGCCATGCTTGTGCTCTTGCCCGAGTCGTTTGTTGGTGATAAGCCTGTTCCAATTCATCATAATGATGCAAAAGTAGTGCTTTTTTATATAAAAATAGCATAAAATAGGGGTAAAAGTATGGGTGTTTGGATATTAATCACTATTTTTGCACATTATATTATTAAGAGAAATCAAAGTGAATATGCGGCAGCGTTGATGTCGACGGAATGTTATCGGCGGCGTTACAGTGTTTCAAGTGTCGCATGGTTAAGTAAAAAAGACAGATGACAGACGTAAAAGTGATAAACAAAGGCGGCCAACCGTTGCCCGCTTATGCCACCGAACAAAGTGCCGGCATGGACTTGCGGGCTGATATCGACGAGCCGATAACGCTTCACCCGATGGAGCGTCGCCTCATAGGAACAGGTCTTTATATATCTCTTCCCGTCGGGTTTGAGGCTCAGGTGCGGCCACGCAGCGGCCTCGCCTTAAAGCACGGAATAACGGTGTTGAACTCTCCCGGCACCATTGATGCCGACTATCGCGGCGAGATAAAGGTGCTGTTGGTAAACCTTTCGACGGAAGAATTCGTTATAAATGCCGGCGAACGAATAGCCCAGATGGTTGTGGCCCGGCACGAAACAGTCCGTTTTGTCGAGGTTTCCGAGCTCGATGATACCGAGCGTGGTGCAGGAGGATACGGTCATACGGGTGTGAAATGACACCGTGCGTGACTGAAAACTTAATGATTGGCATATTATTCGGTCGGATAATTCATGATAAACAAGACGTTAACGAGATGTTGAGAGCATTATTCCTTTTCATGGCTTTCTTGTTTTTGCCGTTGCCGTATGGCGCAGTGGCGGCGAAAGCCGGTGTGCGGTCCGACTCGGCAAGTAATGTCTCTTCGTTCTTGACACACTCCGCCGATACAGTTTTTCCTGCATCCGGCATTTTGAAAATGGCCGATACATCGGTCGTGGCAGACAATACGGCCGGCAGATACGATTATTTTTTTCTTCAAGCGATATCCGAGCGGCAGAAAGGCAACAGCTCTGCCGCTTTCGACCTTTTGCACCATTGCGTTGATATAAATCCCGGAGCGGCCGAGGCTTACTTCTATTTGGCACAGTATTATCTTATGATGCGCGACAAGGATAAGGCGCAAGGTTTTCTTAAACGTGCCGTGGAACTAAGTCCGGATAACTCCACTTTCATCGAGACATTGGCTAATATGTATGCCAATAATGGCAAATTCGCCGAATCCATCGACATGTTTGAACGTTTAATGAGCGTCGACAAGAGCCGTGATGACATTCTCGAAATACTGGTGCGATTGTATCAGCAGCAGGCTGATTACGACAATGCGATACGCACATTGGAGCGTATGGAAGAGATGGAAGGCAAAAGCGAGCGACTATCGTTGATGAAATGCGAGATATATTCGGCTCAAAACAACACCGAAGCCGAGCTCTCGGAGATGAAAATGCTGGCCGAACAATATCCGAACGATCTCAATTACCGCGTGATATATGGCGATATACTGATGGACAACGACCGGATGGAACAGGCCGCGGCCATATTCAACGAGGTTCTTGCCGAAGAGCCGGGAAACAGCCGGGCGCAATTCTCGCTTCGCACGTACTACAAGAAGACAGGCGACACGCTCCGTGCCGACTCCGTAACCAAAGGGTTGCTGAAAAACAAGAACCTTACTTCGGCGGCAAAGGTGTATATTCTCAGAGACGAGATTACGGAAAGCGAGAACAACGGCGGTGACAGCACGAAAATATTGGCATTGTTCGACACGCTGAGAGCAATGCCCCGACCCGACAGCGAGATACTAATGTTGCACGCGACATACATGAATTTGAAGAAAATGCCGGCCGACAGTATACGTCCCGTACTCGAAAACGTGCTTGAGATAGAGCCTGACAACGCCGCCGCGCGTTTGCAACTGCTCGGTTATGCCTTTACCGATGAAGATGCCGACAGGGCTATTGCCATTTGCGAGGCGGGCCGTCAGTATAATTCCGATGAGATGGCGTTTTATTATTACGAGGGTATTGCCTATAACAGCAAGGACGACACCGACGCGGCCATCAGCGTATTGAAAAAAGGCGCAAGCTTTATCTCCGACCAAAATTCGTCCGATATCGTGTCTGATTATTATTCATTGCTCGGTCAGTTATATTCCGCCAAGGGGATGATGAAAGAGTCTTTTGCTGCATACGACTCCTGCCTGCAATGGAAAAGCGACAATATCATGGCATTGAATAATTATGCTTATTATCTCAGCGTGGCCGGAGAACACCTTGACAGAGCCGAGAAAATGAGCTATAAGACGATAAAGGCAGAACCCCGGAATTCCACTTGTCTTGATACTTACGCATGGATACTCTTCATGCAGCAGCGATATGCCGAGGCAAAGGTGTATATCGATCAGGCGTTGCAGTGCGACAGCACCGCGAGCGATGTCATTGTAGAGCACGCCGGAGATATTTATGCCATGAATGGAGATGTCGTCAAGGCTTTGGAATACTGGCAACGTGCGTTGAAAGACACCCCCGACAGGAAAATACTGATACGGAAAATAAAGAAGAAAAAATACATAAAAGAATGAAATCATTAAAATTTTTGAAGATAGCGGTATTCGCTTTGCCGTTTGTTTTCGGCTCGTGCAAGTCGTCAAAGACTGTTGAAAAGTCGCCTGTAAAGGCTGTTCCGGAAGATGTTACGCAGCAAAAATTGCTTCAGAAAGTGTCGGACAACGCACAGTATGCCAAGTTTATAACATCCAAAGTGAAGTTTCAGGTAAAGGTGGGAGCGCAAGATCTCACTCTGACGGGCAATTTGAAGATGAAGCGCGACGATGTCATTCGCCTGCAACTCATGGCATTCGGATTTGTGGAAGCCGGTCGTTTGGAGTTCACAAAGGAGTATGTGCTTATTGTGGACCGCATAAACAAGCAGTATTTAAAAGTGCCTTACGCACATCTCGACTTCCTTCGCAACAGCGGACTCAACTTCTACTCGCTTCAAGCACTGTTCTGGAACGAGCTGTTCCAGCCCGGCCGCACGTCACTGACCGACGAGCAGCTTAAAGATTACAATACGAATATCGGCGGAGACGACTTGATTATCTCGTTGGAGAAAGACAAGATGTCGTATAAGTGGCTGGCCGCACAGAGCACGGGTCAGATTAAAATGGCCAACATATTGTATAAAGACAAGTTCAGAGGCAACACGCAGCTTAATTGGGACTACACCAATTTCAAAAAAATGGGGTCGAAACAGTTTCCCACAAACAACATCATACGGTTTACCACGGGCGATAAGGAGATAGAATTAAGACTTATGCTCAATTATATCGGTAATGAAAGCGAGTGGGAGACACGAACCGAGATATCGGGAAAATACCGTCAGGTAAGCGTTGACGAGATATTACGCCGGTTCATGGCATTATAACACGACACGTTAAATCATTGTAATATCAGAACATCGGTTTTATAAAATGTTGAAAACATCATTCAGGATATTCGTTTTAATGATTCTCTTTGCCTTGCCGGCAGAGGGGCAGCAGCGCAAGACGGCAACCCGCAAGAAACCCGCCGTGACCGCTACCCGCAAACGGCAGACGACGAAGCGGAGCACGGCGGCACAGCCCGCGTCGATAAAGGGCTTGCAGAGTGAGCGCGACAAGATAAAGAAACAGATACGGCAACACGAGCAACGGCTGCGCAACAATGAGCGCGACGTGAAGAAACGGTTGCAAAACCTGATGATAATCAACACCGAGATAGCCGACAAGCGCAAGAGCATCGACACTATAAAGCGTGCCATCAGCGCGCTTGACCTTGATATAATACGGCACGAAGACCGTATCGACGAGCTTAATGCGCAACTTGAAGACAAAAAGCAGAAGTATGTAAAATCGTTGCGGTACATGCACCGTAACCGCTCGCTTCAAAACAAGCTGATGTTTGTTTTTGGCGCAAAAAACTTCTCGCAGATGTATCGTCGTCTGCGTTTCATGCGCGAATATGCCACCTATCAGCGTGTGCAGGGCGAAATGGTGAAGGCAAAAGAAGACGAGCTGAGGCGCAAACATTCCGAACTCGTGGCCATAAAGCAACAGAAAGACGACATGCTCAATCGTGACGAACGCGAGCGACAGGCACTTGAAACCAAGCAGACCGAGCAGCAGACAGTGGTGTCTTCGTTGCAGCGACAGCAGAAAGAGATACAGAACATAATAGATGTGCAGCGCAAGAAAGACGCGGCTCTCAACGCGCAAATCGATAGGTTGATTGCTATCGAGGTGGAAAAGGCGCGGGCACGTGCAGCCGCCGAGGCCAAGCGTAAGGCCGAAGCCGAGGAAAGACGCAGGCGGGAGGCCGAGAAAGCAGCCTCTGAGCAGGCAGCGCGCGATGCCGAGAATTCCCGTTCAAAGAGTAGGAAAAAGGGCGGCCGCGACACTCGTGAGAGCACCTCCGAGGCTTCGAATCGAGAGAAGGCATCTGCTACAATATACAAATTAGATTCGGAAGACCGGCGTATCAGCGGCAGTTTCGAGAGCAACAAGGGGCGTTTGCCGATGCCTGTTGCCGGCAGCTATCGTATCGTGAGCCATTTCGGACAGTATAATGTCGAGGGACTTAAAGGCGTGCGACTCGACAACAAGGGAATGAACATAAAGGGACAGGCCGGTGCTCAGGTGCGCAGTATCTTCGATGGCGAGGTGAGTGCGGTGTTCAGCTTCGGCGGAACAACCGGTGTCATGGTGCGCCACGGCAGCTATATATCGGTATACTGCAACCTCGCTTCGGTAAACGTGCATCGCGGGCAGAAAGTTTCCACCCGCCAGTCGCTCGGCACCGTGGGACAGGATGGCATATTGCAATTCCAGTTGCGCAGGGAAACAGCCAAGCTCAATCCGGAAGTATGGCTCGGAAGATGATTTTCTTTTTTATATTTTGCAGGGGGAGATAAGGCCGAGAGGTACTTCTTCCCCGTTTTTTATGCCGTTTTGTGGTTTTTACTCCGCACGCGTAACAATGTTACATGCGCTAAGTAACATTGTTACGCGTGCCTAATCACATTGTTACTTGGCGCGTGTAACGATTATAATGCCTATGATAAGTGTCGGAAGCGAGGCTCGCTTGCCGTTTGATGAGTGCCAAAGCTCGTTTCTATATCATTTGCAGATACGTGTCTATAGCATTGTCTATTTCGTTTATGCAGATGAACTCGTCGGCCGAGTGTGAGCGGCTTGATTTTCCGGGACCCAATTTAAACGAGGGGAAAGGCATTAGTGCTTGGTCGGACAGGGTGGGTGAGCCGAACGGCCGCAGTCCCATGGCTGTCAGTCGGCATATCAACGGGTGCCCGGGGTCGATGCGCGATGAGTTTAGTCTGAACGAGCGGGCTTTCACTTCGCTGTTCACATGTTTTTTAATTATGTCGAACACCTCTTCGTTTGTATACAGTTCGTTAGTGCGCACGTCTATCACGAAGCGACATGTGTCGGGCACTACATTGTGTTGCGTGCCCGCGTTTATCATCGTCACACTCATTTTTACCGGCCCGAGCAGCTCGCTCACATGCTCAAACCGATAGTCGCGCAGCCATGTAAGGTCATCGAGAGCCTCGTATATTGCGTTCACGCCTTCGTTGCGTGCCGCGTGTCCCGAGCGTCCGTGTGCCGTTCCATCGATTACCATCAGTCCTTTTTCGGCTATTGCCGGTTGCATTTCCGTGGGCTCTCCCACCACAGCCACATCTATTTTCGGCAGCAGCGGCAGCACTCTCGCTATTCCGTCGGATCCCGACACCTCTTCTTCGGCCGACGCGAGGTATACCACATTCCACGCTCTGTCCCGTCCTTTCAGTGCGATGTAAGTCTGCAACAGTGCAGTAAGTCCGCCGCCGCAGTCGTTGCTGCCAAGCCCGTAGAGCCTGTCACCCTCAACGACAGGAGCAAACGGGTTTTTCGTCCACGTGGCAACGGGCTTCACCGTGTCAATATGCGCGTTGAGAAGCAGTGTGGGCTTGCGTTCGTCATAGTCGTCGCATACGGAGAAAACATTGTTTGCTTCGCGTCGCGGCGACAGTGAGCGGCTTGCCATATACTCTTCGATGATGTCGGCCGCGCGGCTTTCGTCTCGGCTCACCGATGGTGTCGCAATCAGTCTTTTCAACAATTCCACCGCCTCGTATGTATAATCTTTGTATTTCATAACGCTACAAAGTTATAAATTTTTCGCCTTATATGGTCGGTAAAAGGAGAAAAAGAAAGTATTCAGGAGTCTCACCCAACATCCTCAAAAGGGAGGCGACCAGCGGATAGGGCAGGGAAAAAGGGGAATAAGTATCCCGTTCCCTCCCATAATTCCTCCATTTTCCTATCCCTTCTCCTCCCCTTTTGGGGAGGTTGGAAGGGGCTTTTGATAACAATCTGTGATAATAATGCCTGATGTCGGGATTTTTTTGTATCTTTGCCGATACGATGAAATGGGTAAAAATGAAATGTTTTGCAGTTCTCTTTCCGATTTTCATGAGCGGTATGATTGCTCATGCCGTGCCCGGATATCACTTCAAACCGATAGACAGCCGGTTTGACAGCATTGCCTGTTGCCTGCTCAACGTAGATTTCGCCAACGAGCGGCATGCCGTCGATGCGCGCATGCTCGCGCAGTTGACCAGCATTGCAGACGGTAGCGGAAACAAACAGCTCAAAGCTCGTGCCATATATTGGCAGGTGCGGATGAGCCAGATGAGTGCCCGTCCTGCCGAGTGTATAAATCGTCTTGAAGAGGCCATGCGTCTCTGCGGCGCGGAATACGGCTACGACCGCGGACTCATCAGTTATCAACTTGCCGGCAATTACGAGCGGCTTGGCAAGTACACAAAATGCTATAATCTTGCCACCGAGGCCATCAGTGCCTTTCGTGAAGTCGGTGACTACTATTTTCTCGGCAACACTCATCTGCTGCTCGTGCAGCTATTTCACGATATAGGTGATCTCGAGTCGGCCCGCCGCCAACTTGCCGAGAGCAAGAAGAGCTATGTCCGTGCCGGATATCCGCTCAACCGCATATACTTTTTTGAAGGCCTTTTCTGTACAGATGACACGAAAAGTCTCGGCTACTATCGCCGTTCCGTGGCCGCGGGTGCCAAAGACTGGGGAATGACGGTACAGGCACTTATAAACATCAGTGCCATACAACTGCGACACGAACAGCCCGACAGCGCAGCATTGCAGGTGGAACATGCCCGCCGTCTGCTCGGCAGCAACGACCCCGAGAATCCTCTCTTCCGCTCACTTTTAGATAATCAGACGGCGCAGATACTATATCAGCAAGGGCGTTACGATGAGGCTATGGCCCGGCTTCGCGAGGTTGAGCACATGACGGAGCAGTTGCACGGCGAGGCTTTTATGCTCGATACGTATCGTTCGTTGTGGCTTATCAGCGAGAAGCGCGGCCGAATGACCGACGCATATCGTTATTTGAAAGCATATCAGGAGGCTTTCGAGCACCGGCTGGAAGAGATACGCAAGCTCGAAGGCCCCAAGGCCGAGGCCCGTCAGGCCATCGCCCGACAGGCCGACCGCATACGGCTGCTCGAGCAGGATGCCGAGCTGAACCGCAACTACTTCTATCTCACGCTGCTCATATCGGTGCTGGTGCTGCTCATCTGCGGCGTTGTCGTAATGTATTTCTACAACCGCTACCGCTTGCGCCGCGTGGAGAATATGCAACTTCGCCAGTCGCTCGAGCAGGAAGCCATCATCTATCAGATGAACCTGAAAAACTTTCAGGAAGACATCAAGCAGAAAGACTGCGAGATATCGTCGTCCACCCTCCTGCTGACGAACAAGAACGAGGTGCTCCGCCAGCTGCACGACATCACCAAGCGGTATAGCGACGACGGCCGCATACCGCAGGAATATGTGCGTCAGGTGAACGAAGCCATCGGCGATTCGCTGCGCAACGATGACGAGTGGTCGCGCTTCAAGCTGCATTTCACGTCCGTTCACCCCGATTTCTTTGTCAAGCTGAAAGCCCGTTGCAGCGAATTGACCGAGAATGACCTGCGCCTCTGCGCATATATAAGCATCGGAATGCGGGCCAAGCAGATTGCCGAGATGCTCTCGATAAGTCCCGACAGCGTAAACAGCAACCGCTACCGGTTGCGCAAGAAGCTGGGGCTGGAGCACGGCGACTCGCTCGATGACTTTATAAGGAATATATAGGAGCTCCTCCCTATCTCCCCAAAGGGGAGGAGCCGTGTGGGAGTTGGGAGGGCTCTGAGTTTTCGGAAGGCTCGGAGAACTTTGAGGTTTCTGAGCCCTCCGAGAGCTCCAAACCATCCTCTAAAAAGCTAAAGGGAGCATAGGCAGATGCCTATGCTCCCTTTGCTGTTACCCTGCTACAACCGGGCTCCTCCCCTTTGGGGAGATAGGGAGGGGCTTTGAGGGCTTCCGGGGGCTTTTATTTCACCACCACTTTCTTGCCGTTCACGATATATACCGTTCCCGGGCGCGGAGTATCCACGCGCTGGCCGGTCAGCGTGTAGTAGGCGCCGTCGTTGCGGGCGTAGCTTTCTGATATGCTCTTTATTGCCGTGTCTATCGATGAAATGGCGCATTTGTCGGCGTTGCGGATAATTCCGTTCTTGTCGAGGAGTAGCACGATGAGCTCAGTGTTCTCCTTCTTCAGCACCGTCTGCGGCATGTCGAGCTCGTAGTCGTGAGTGAACGAGTCACCCTCGTTGATGTCTGTGGGGAAAATCCCGCCGATGCCCTTGTAGCCGTCGTTGTCCGCATAGCCGCGTGCCACGTCCTGAAACCAGATGTTGTCGGCGTTGACTACTTGAGGAAGGTCCTCGAAGCCGTAGCAGTCGCCCATGCCGCCGCCGGCATATCCGTTCATCTGGTCATATCCGCAGTAGTCGTCTGTGATGCCCGTCTCGGCGTGTGTGCGGTGCACATCGTTCTCGATGACGATGTAAGCGAGCTTGAAATCGGCTCCCGTATAGTCGTTGGCGAAGAACACGTCGGTGTGCGCACTGATGCGGCCGTCCTTTCCGAGTGTTGCCTTGAGGCTCACACCTGTGTAGTTTTCCTCGCTTGTCTTGATGTTCTCGTAGTACATCGGGATGTTGCCCGGGTCTATCGAGTACATGGCGTTGCGGCTCATGACGCACCGCGGGTAGCCCGATATGCTGAATCTGCTCATCACCCACTGCCGATACTCCTCGCCGGGGATAGCCATCGAGTCGGGCACGATGGCGCTGCCGTCGTTGTGTATGGCGATGCCGATGAATCCGTCGGGATAGTTTTTGTTCATATACTCCATGGCTCCGATACCCCGCACGCAGTACTGGCACCACGTTCCGGTGACCTCCTCGGCCACGAGCTTCCACGGATAGGCAGACAGGCGGCCGGTGACGGCGGCGCTGTCGGCTCCGCTCTTAATCCATGCGGTGTAGCCGGCCGTGGCGTTACGCTCGAGGTTTACAGGCTCGGCGATGGTGAACGGCACCTTGCTGCCTGCTTTCAGGGTGGCGTCAGACGTGTAGGTGACGGTTTTTCCGCCCATCTCGAAGCCCACGGTGTAGCCCTTTACGTCAGTCTCGCCCGTGGCGAAAGCACTTCCGCTGATGGTGATGTCGCCGTAGCCGTCGTAGCAGCGGCGCAGGTCGAGCGACAGTCCTACGGTCGACGGGATGCCCACGAAGAGGTCGTCGAGGTAGAGCATGGCCTTGTCTTTCGAGTCGTTGACGAACGCTATGTATACCGTCTTGCCGTTATATGCTTCCAGACTTACGCTGCGCTCTGTCCATGCGGCGCCTTCTTTCTTCACCGTCAGTGCCGGTGCGGCCGTGTCGAAGTCTTCGGGAGCAGCTCCCTTATCGGAGATATACACCGAGTAGCCGTCGGAATAGTCTTTGTCCGACGCTTTGGCGCGCCACGACACCACTGCCTTTGCCGAGGCCACGGTGATGGCCGGCGTCACGAGCCAGTCGTTGCTCGTGCCCGCTTTCTTGTACCATGAGGTCGAAGCGGCCACGCCGTTCTCCTCCTTGTCTACCTTGATGCCCACCCATGGCGTGCCTACGGCAAATCCCAGCTTGGCCGTCTCGTTCGAAGGCTCGTTCTTGTCGAGGTCGTAGAGCGAGAATCCGGCCGGTATGCCGTCGTCGAACGAGGTGCTGAAATAGGTTGTCTGTGCGTTGCCCGCCGTTGCGAGGGCGAGCATGCAGAATGGAATAATGATTCTTTTCATATCGTTTGAGAGTTGTTTTGTTCTTTTATTGTTCTTGGAAGTAGGGATTAGTAGGGCTTGGTAGGGCTTGTAAGATTGTTCTGCCGTTCACTATATAGAGGCCCGGTGCGTTGATTTCCTTTACCTTCCGTCCGCCAATAGTGTATATTCCGGTGGATTTTGCATCCGTTTTCTCCGTCTTTACTGCTTCTATTCCGGTTGATGTGCCGGTCACTACGGCTGTCTCTTCGGTATATTCGGAGTCGGCAAGGCTGCCTGTCGCCTTCACCATGAAGGCGTAGCGGGCGTTGTCTTCCAGTCCGCTGATGTCGGTCTGCGTGTCCTTAATGCCTTCATATACGGCCTGTTCGGCGTGGTAGTAAATCTCCTCCACATCCTTGTCTTCCGTCGACTCTATCGTTCCCGCCGGCTCTATGGCTTTCGCGTTGGGGTAGAGCCGTGCGGCGTCGGCACCGCGCATGATGATTATCGAGTCTATAAAAGCCTGCTCTTTCTGCACAGCGATGTCTATCGTGGTGGCTGTCAGTCCGGCTCCGGCAAACTTATATATATATGTACGCGGGGTCGAGGTCAGTCGGTGGCGTGCCGTCAGTCCGTTTGCCGATACCGAGAACACGGGCTGCTGTCCTGTTGCCGATGCTACTTTTACCACCACACAGAAGTCGCGGAGATGCTTGGAAAAGTTCATTTCCGGCGATTTCATCGAGCCGGAAGTCTTCACACCGCCCATTTTGAGCGTGCCTCCGGCCTGATACAACTCCGTGCCCGTCCAGCCCTTCATGGTCATGTAGTTGTCGAGCTCGCCGCTGATGTCCTTGCTGTCGGGAGTGGCGGCCGAGCCGGCGGTCATTTTGTCGAAGCCCTCGTTCATTGCGACGGTGTTGTCCGACTCGGCCCTCATCCTCGTGAGTGTCAGTGTGTATGCCTCGGCGCGGCTGTCGGCGGCCTCCCACTGCGCCGTAAATCCGTCCTTGCGTATTGCCGTCACCTGCGGGTTGAGCGGTGTCTTGAGATGGTTTGCCATGAAGTTGAACGTCACGGTGCCGTCTGCCGCGCTGATGTCGTACACTCCGCGGTCGAGCTTCTCGCCCGTGAACGGTTTTGCGGCAGGCTTCGACGTGTCGGTGAAGCTGTCGTTGCCCGGCTGCGGGTAGAGATCGGTAGCCTCCGTTTCATATCCCGCCACCACGTCGTATGCCGCGTCGTTGTCGGCGCATACCATGTGGAAGCGCATGTGGTTGTCGTCAGGGTTTACGGCGTTCTGTTTCCACAGGCTCATGTCGAAGTCGGCGTGGGTGATCATGAGTCCGTCTCCCGGTATGTAGCTGTCCCATCCCTTGCGCTGCCGCGACTCAAGGAGGTAGAACTCATCGGCGTTTCCGCGCGTCGTGATGCGGTATGCGCTGTTGGTCTCCTGTATGTCGCCGAGCGTCAGTCCGTCTTCGGCGCGCGTCAGTTCGTCGGGCGTCAGCCATCCCACGGTCATCCTTTCGAACGCGTTGTAGCTCGGCGGCGTGCGCGAGTCGTTGTTGTATGCGCCGTAGTCCATCAGGTCGTATGCTCCGAGATGATACGAGCGGCTGTCCGCTGTGCTGTAGTGGTCGGCCAGTCCGAGCACGTGACCGAACTCATGGCAGAACGTACCTATCGCCGACGACTGCCTGCCGATGTTTCCGAACAGCTCCGACGAGCAGGCGAACACATCCAGTATCTTTCCGTCGAGCTTCAGGTTGATGCCTGCCTGTGTCAGGTTCCACTTTTTCGGCCATACCGTGTTTGCCCCGCCGCCGGCGTTCTCGCCGTATCCGGCAAATATTACGTATACCATGTCTACGTATCCGTCGCCGTCGTAGTCATATTTCGAGAAGTCTACGCCCAGTCCGTCGTGTGCTGTCTGGCACGCCTCGGCAATCATCTTCTCGCAGTTCTCGTCCACTCCGGTGTATATGTTGTTCTTTCCGTAGTATTCCGACGTGCGCGAGAGCGTCACCGGTCCCACCACGTCGAACGTCGGGCGGAACAGTCCCGACGACTGGTCGATGAAGTAGTCGCGTGCCGAGCCCATGTACCCGTCTTCCGCGAAGCCTTCCTCGTTCATCATCCTGTCGTGATATTCCTGCCCGAACGTCATCTTTTTATCGGTGAAATCGGCCAAAATCACCAATCCGCGCACATCTCCTTTCGTCGGAAACGTGCCTATCTGATATGGCGAAGCCTGCTGCCCGGCCTTGCGCGGCGCGTTCTGCCGTGGTGCGCGTGCTATGGCCGAGTCTGCCGCCGCGGCTGCTGCGGCGTCTTTTGCAGGGTCGAAGCGGCGCATCGTTCCGTCGGCATCCTCCATCACTCTGATGCCGTCGGCGGTCATCAGACGGTGGCCGTGCTCGTCACCTATTATATATAATGTGACGATAGAGCCGTCAGCCAGACGTTTCTTCATGGCTCCCCGCCATGCCGGCACCGCATGGGTGGCAGCAGCCGTCATCATGGCGAGAAGTGCGAATGTAAGTAATTTCTTCATATTTGTGATACTTTAAAATTTATTTATGCTGCAAAGTTACGAAAAAGAATAATAAAAGACATACTTGTTTCTATTCGCTAAGTGCGAAAAAGTATAGAAAAAAACTGATAACGGTTGAAAAAGCGGCATTCCATCGCGTTTTTTACATTATATATCAATAAATTTGCAAACAGGAAAGCGGCGGTGCACGGTTATGGTTGCCATGTTGCTTGATGTGGCAAACGGATACTCCGGAATGATAGCCGGTCACATTGAAAATTTCGATAGAGATATGAACAATAATATTAACAACAAAAAACAAAGCTTATGAAGTACAAGTTACATTATCTGCTGACACTTTTCGCCTTTCTTTTGGGGGCGCAAAGACTTGTCGCGCAGAGTGAGGTGTACGGAGCGATGACCGGCGGCGAGAAAGCCGGTATCTATAAGTACACCATCGGAAGCAGTGGAATCAGCGGTGAACAGTTGGTCAAAGGCTTCTCGTTCAGTACCGAGCTGAACAACAGCGACCACATCTCAGGCGGTTTTCTCGTCGGGAACAGGTATTATTACATGACCAATAAGCATGTGACATCCGGATACCAGTCCGGCGGTTTCTTCTACTATGACCTCGATGCCGATGCCGTGGTGCAGCTTGCCGACTATGGCGGCGCAAACCAAGGTCCTGTCGCAGCGAGCTTCTGCTACGACTACCAGACGGGAACCATGTATGCCGGCAACGGATTGCAAGGTGGCGGCAGCGCGCTGGTGACCATCGATCTCGAGAACGGAAACATCAACAAGGTGGCCGACTTTGTTTTGGACGGTGAGCCGGAGTGGATACCGACAAGTTCAAAGGGGCAATACAACAGCATGAGTGGTATCTGCATGACTTACGACGGCGACATGTACGGAGTAAGTTACTGGGCCGGACTGTACAAGATAGACAAGAGCACGGGAGCCTGTTCGTTCATCGCTCCGGTGACCGGACTGCCGCAATATACCGATACTTACAGCGGATTTACATACTCATCGCTTCAATATACGGGTGCGTGCGACCTCATCTACGACAACAACACCGACAAGATGTACCTCACCATGTACCAGCACCCCTACTATGGTGGCATCGGTTCGGGCTTCGGTCTCTATGAGATAGACCCGAAGACGGGTGCTGCAACCTATCTTCAGGAGCGCACGGACGAGACAAACTACACCTGTAACTCCATACCGTTCTCCATCGCCGAGGCCAGCGCCCCGGCAAAGGTGCAGGATTTCACAGTGACGCGCGGCGACAACGGTGCGCTCACAGCCACCCTCGCATGGACCAACCCCTCGAAGACATACGGCCGCGGAGGCACGCTTGAGAGCATCGACTCCGTTGTCGTGTTCCGCGACGGCGTGAAGGTCACCAAGATTGAGAACACCAAGCCCGGTGCGGCATGCACATGGACAGACGTGAGCATCAGCAGCCGCGGCATGTACGGCTACCGCCTCATTTGCTACAACGAGGCCGGAGCTGGCGACCGTATCACCGTATCCAAGTATATCGGCCCGGGCGACCCCATGCCCGTGACCGACGCCAAGGTTGAGCCGAGCGGCGAGAATGCCGCCATCAGCTGGACGGCGCCGACCGTAGGAAAGCTCGACTCGTGGATAGACACAGCCGACCTCACATACGACATCATGCGGTTGCCCGACAGCGTGCAGGTAGCAAAAGATCTTGCGGCAACTTCGTTTACCGACACCACCCTGCCGGCGATAGGGCTATACAGCTATACTATCACGCCGAAGGCCGGAGGCCACTCCGGTGATGCCGTGCAGACAGCTCAGGCCGTGCTCGGCCCGGCAATACAGATACCGGCCACAATCGGCTTTGAAAGCAACGACCAGTTCAGCCTCTGGACTGTGTACGACCTCAACGGAAACTACAGCAAGTGGGGCTTCACCACAGGAAACTATCCCACTTACACGCCGGGAGCATACATCTCGTACGCTTACGATAACCTCGCGGCCAGCGACATGCTCATCTCTCCCTACATCAAGTTTGAGGCGGGCAAGCACTACAAGCTGACGTTCGACGCCATACCGGCCAACATCAAGGTGCCCGAGACGCTCGACATCACGTTTGCCAAGACCACAGACTATGCCCGTCAGGACAGCGTCACCGAGTTCAACTTCTTCTCTACGGAGCAGGGACAGGTGCACTCGCTGCGTGCCAACCTGCCCGTGGTGGATAAAGATTCTACATATCACGTAGGCTTCTACTACCGCAGCTACATGGCTACCAACTACGGAATGACAATCACCAACGTCAAGATATCCGAAGACCACGAGGGATATATCTCCGGCGTGGTGAAAGATGCTGCCGGACAGCCGCTCGAGGGTGCCCTGCTGCTTGTCAACGGAGGCGAGTTCACGGCAACGTCTGACGCCAAGGGCCGCTATACCCTCAGCTATCTGCCGGAGGGCGACTACACCGTAGAGGTGAAACTCCTCGGATATTACGACACTACCGGCACGGCCACCGTCACCGAGCTGACCACCACGACGCTCGATATCGCCATGACAACCCTGCCTCTCCATACCCTCAGCGGAACCGTCAAGGACGTTGCGGGCGACCCCGTGGCCGACGCAACCGTTGAAGTCAGCGGCTACAACAGCTACTCGGCACGCACCGGTGCCGACGGTAAGTTCTCGATAGCAGGCATCTATGCCAACGCCAACTATGCCGTGACGCTCACGAAGAACAAGCTGATGACCCTGCAAAAGAGCTTCAGCCTCGAGGCCGACACCGATCTGGGCGAACTCGTGATGGAAGACAACATCAAGGCTCCGAAGAGCGTTGAGGCAAAGGAGAGCGACGACCGCTCTACGATCACCGTAGACTGGACCGCCCCGGCCAACGACCCCGCATGGGTGCGCTATGACGACGGCCAGCCCTCTACATACGTGGGCATCGACGGTGCAGGCACGAACGCCACCTTCGGTATCATCGACAACAACCCGTCTACACTCTACGGCGTGCAATTCTATATAGGAGCAGTGGCTCAGGTGACACAGCACTACAGCGTATACCTCCGCGTGTTCGGCCTCGGTGCCGACGGACTGCCCGATGCCAACAACAAACTCTACGAGAACACATACGTTCCCGTGACCGACGACGCATGGACCACGTTTACCCTGCCCGCACCGGTTGACGCCCCCAACGGCTACTACGTGGCAATATCACACTATCAGTTTGCAGCCATAGGCATCGACGGCAACGGCGACACGGCCAACTATCCGTTCAAGCAGGGTGTAAACTGCTTCACCAACGACTATACGTCGGGCAAGTGGTTCTTCCTCGAAGGCCAGTCAGCCAACCTGCGCCACAACTTCATGATGCGTGCCTACGCCGCACCCTACACCGTGGCCGAGGATGAGGCAGCCGGCGCAAAGGCCAGCCGTATGCCGCGCTTCACGTTCGGTGCTGAAGAGGAAAGTCCGGCCCTCGACGCCGTGCCCGCAACGAAAGCCGCTGCCGAGCCCGCCGCCACAGGCATGAGCAAGACCGTACAGAGCCGCGTGCGCTACAACGTATACCGCTATGCCACGGCCGATGCCGCCAACGAGGGCGCATGGACGCTGCTGGCCGAGAACACGGCAGACCGGACGCTGACCGACAACGCATGGAAAGACCTCGCCGCAGGCAGCTACTACTATGCCGTGAAGGCCGCATACACCGGCGGCAAACTCTCCGACGCCACCGTGTCAGACTCTATCGGCAACAAGATGAACGCCGCCGTGACGTTCCGCATCAAGACCGCAACGCCCGAGAACGAAGCATTCGGAGCACGCGTGTTCATGATTGCAGGCGGTGGAACACATGTATATGAGACCGTGGTGGGCGACGACGGCATAGCCAAGTTCGACAACGTGTGGAAGACCAAGTACACGGTGACCGTCTCTCTCGACGGCTTCAACAGCGTGACGGCCGACTACGACTTCACCACGGCCGACGCCTTCACCCACGACGTTGAGTTGCAGGAGAACCGCATCAAGCCCTATAACCTCGTCATCGAGGATGTGGAGAACAACAAGGCAAGCAAGCTCTTCATCTGGAACTATGCCGACAGCTTCAGCGACGGCTTCGAGGAGCACCCCGACTTCGCGGTCAACTCTCCCGGAAAGCTCGGCTGGCAGTATATAGACGGCGACGGAGCAGAGACCGGAGGCATGTACTACTATACATGGGAAAACCAGTTTGCCCCGATGGCATACATGGTATGGAACCCGCGTGCCACCACTCCGTCGATGTATGACGACCAATACGGCATGCGCGCCAATACCGGCGACAAGTGCCTCACGGTATGGGCACCCGACGGAGTGCAGAACGACGACTGGCTGATAACCCCGACCCTGCACTTCCAGAGCGACTTCGTGTTCAGTTTCTACGCCAAGGCGGCCGACTACAATTATCTTGAGTCGTTCCGCGTACTCTACTCCACCACCGACGCCAAGCCCGAGAGTTTCACCGTGCTTCAAGACAGTACGGATGTTTACAGCTACTATCAGAAATACAGCTACAACGTGCCCAAGGAAGCTAAATATGTGGCTCTGCAATGCTGCTCGAACGGCAAGCGCATCTTCTTCGTTGACGACGTGGTATACGGACTTCCCGAGGCTGTGGGCGCAGCAACTGGATATGCCCCCGCATGGGCACCGGCAGCCAATGGCATCAACCGCGCTCCCGCACTCGACGGAGCATACGAGGTATATCTTGACGGCAAGAAGGTGACCGACACCGACGACACCGAATATACATTCGAGAACCTCAGCATCGGCAAGCACACGGCCGGAGTAATCGCATCGTACACATCGGGCAAGACCGAGATGTCGACGGTAGACTTCGACGTGAACTATGAGACCGGCATACAAACTGCCGTTACCAATGAGTTCCGCATGAGCGTGGACGGCCGCAGACTGACCGTGACGGGCGAACACAGCGCCGTCAAGGCATTCGCCGCCGACGGAGCTGCCCGCGACGTCACCCGCATCGCCGACGGCGTATACAGCCTTGGTGCATTGCCGGCAGGTGTATGCGTGATTACTGTCGAGACTCCGGGTGGACAAAAGACAATGAAAATTGTACTCAGATAACGATAATTGCAAAAAGCAATAGGTAAATCCTTACACGAAATGCGGGGATGCGAGCCGGAAACCGGCTTTGCATCTCCGCATTTCTTTATCATTGGATTGCTTTCGCTTTTCGAGTTAATATATTTAAAATCCCGTTAAAAACTTGTGGATGATTTTTAGACAAAGTGCTCTGAGAATCGATTCTTTTTCACGAAAAAAATTTTTTTGCGAAATACGCGAGTTTTGAGGTGTTTTGTGTAAATATCTGTATTTCAAAAGTTTACGGCGATTTATTCCGATTTTCAACGCTTTGAATATTGTCTTGTTTTGCAATTAGGCCGTAATTGCATTCCAATTAGGCCGTAATTGGACTGCGATTAGGCTGTAAATGCAATGCAATTACGGCCTTATTGCAGAGTAAAAAAGGGCGAAAAGTGCCTCTTGACCCGAATAATTGTATTTCAACCCCAAAATAATGATACGAAAATGTCAATTTAAATTTTCGGCTTTTTCTAAACGGTGACTTCAAGTCGCACCTTTTTCTTTTAACATTTACCGCTCGGTTTTTACAAATTTTAAAAGAACGAACCCTCCCTGTCTCCCCAAGGACGCCCCTCTTAATCTCCCCCAAAAGGGAGAAACGGAGTGCAAAGTTATGCTTACCTTTATATTTAGAATTTTTTAAAGTAGGGACGCACGGTCCGTATTTTGATACAGCCCCTGCTTTGCGCTTCATTTGAATTTTGACACAGCCGCATTAGAGGATACTTCAAAAAACTTTGCGTTTTAGCGTCTTGGCGTTTTTTTACCTTTTTACCTTTAATAAAAGCGTTGTTTGTTTTGTGTTGTCATATATTTGGAGTATTTTTGCATTAAATTAAAAAAAAGAACAAGTTATGCACGCATTCAGTCATCTTTCCGTGATGGTTCACGAGCAGGCTGCCAAATACGGCGAGCGTGAAGTAATGATGTACAAGGATTTCGGCGGTACGGAGTGGAAATCATGCTCTTGGCGGGAATTCTCAAACATGGTGAAAACCGTGTCCAACGCTTTGTTGAACCTTGGCGTGAAGCCTCAGGAGAATGTCGGCGTATTCTCTCAGAACAGTATAAACTATCTGTTGTGCGACTATGGAGCGTGGGGAGTGCGCGTTGTCACGATCCCGTTCTACGCCACGAGCAGCGAGCAGCAGATACAGTTCATGATCAATGATGCCCGGGTGAGAATACTTTTCGTGGGCGAGCAGGAACAGTATGACAAGGCTCTCAGAGTACTGTCACACTGTCCCACACTGGAGCGGATTGTGGTTTTCGACCCAAACGTGCGCATTGCCGGGCACGACACCAACGCGATGTGTTTCGCCGATTTCCTGAAACTCGGCGAGGGATATCCCCGACAGACCGAGGTAGAGAAACTGTATGCCGAGGCTTGCGACGAAGACACGGCCAACATACTGTACACAAGTGGCACGACGGGCGACAGCAAGGGCGTCATCCTCACCCACGGACAGTATAACCATGCCCTCACGGCCAACCATAAATGCGTGCCGCTGACGGACAAGGACCGTGTGCTCAATTTCCTTCCCTTTGCCCACATATTCGAGAAGGCATGGGCCGTGCTCTGTCTTTGCGAGGGAGCCACGCTCATTGTGAACACATATCCGCAGGAGGTGCAGAAGTCTATGCGCGAGACCCACCCCACGAGCATGTGCTCGGTGCCCCGCTTCTGGGAAAAGGTATATGCCGGCGTGCTCGAAAAGATAGACAAGTCGAACCCCGTGCAGCGCAAGATTTTCAAGAACGCGCTGACCGTGGGGCGTCGCCACAACATCGAGTATCTCAGTCGCGGCAAGCGTCCGCCATTGGCATTGCATCTCGAATATGAGATGATAAACAATACGATATTCAGTCTTGTGCGCAAAGAGCTGGGACTCACTCATCCCAACATATTCCCCACAGCCGGTGCGGCCGTCGCTCCGAAAGTGGAAGAATTTGTCCATTCCATCGGTCTCAACATGCTCTCGGGCTACGGACTGACAGAGAGCTTGGCCACCGTGAGCTGCAATCACTTGGGCAAGCCCTACACGATAGGCTCCGTGGGCTATCCGATAGACGGCATACAGGTGAAAATCAGCGACGAGGGCGAGATATTGTTGAAAGGCCCCACCATCACGCCCGGCTACTATAATCGCGAAGACCAGACAAAGGCGGCATTCGACGAGGAGGGATATTTCCGCACCGGTGACTCCGGATATCTGAAGGATGGCGAACTTTTCCTCAAGGAAAGGATAAAGGACCTCTTCAAGACTTCAAACGGAAAATACATCGCCCCGCAGATGATAGAGACAACATTGCTCGTCGACAAATACATCGACCAGATAGCGGTGATAGCCGACATGAGGCAATTCGTATCGGCACTCATCATCCCCGAATACTCATTGCTCGAAGAGTATGCCCGCGAAAACGGCATCGCTTTCAGCAGTCGCGAGGACCTTTGCGCCAATGAGCGCATACACAAAATGATAATGGAGCGCATCGATACGCTGCAACAGCAACTCACACACTATGAGCAAGTGAAACGCTTCACGCTGCTGCCGCACCATTTCACCATGGAAAAAGGCGAACTGACGAACACGTTGAAACTGAAACGGCGTGTCGTTGCCGAGAATTACAAGAAAGAAATAGACAAAATGTACGAAGTCTGAATGACGAATTCGTAATTAAAAAGAATATGATAACAGCAGACCAACTGAAAGATGTGCTTGAGCGCGCGGAGGCCTTGCGTCGCTATCTCGACATCGATAGGAAGAAGATAGAATTTGAGGAGGAAGACCTCCGCACGCAGGCACCCGACTTCTGGGACGACCCCAAGCGCGCAGAGGAGCAGATGAAGAAGGTGAAGGGCATCAAGCGCTGGCTCGACGGATATTCGGAGGTACGCACTTGTGCCGATGAGTTGCAACTCGCGTTCGATTTCTACAAGGAAGAGATGGTGACCGAAGAGGAGGTCGATGCCGACTATGCCAAGGCCGTCGCAGCCATCGAAGACCTCGAACTGAAAAACATGCTGCGCCAGAAGGAAGATCCGATGGACGTGGTGATGAAGATAAACAGCGGCGCCGGCGGCACGGAAAGCCAAGACTGGGCATCGATGCTGATGCGCATGTATCAGCGGTGGGCCGAGGCTCACGGGCACAAGGTCACGATAAGCAACCTTCAGGACGGCGACGAGGCCGGAATAAAGAGTGTCACCATGCAGATAGAGGGCGGTGAATATGCCTACGGATACCTCAAAAGCGAGAACGGAGTGCATCGTCTCGTGCGCGTGTCGCCGTTCAACGCGCAGGGCAAGCGCATGACGAGCTTCGCCAGCGTGTTCGTCTCTCCGCTCGTCGACGACACCATCGAGGTCTACGTAGACCCCGCCAAGGTCAGCTGGGACCTCTTCCGAAGCGGCGGTGCCGGAGGCCAGAACGTCAACAAGGTGGAGACCGGTGTGCGTCTGCGCTATCAGTATGTGGACCCCGATACGGGCGAAGAGGAGGAAATCCTCATCGAGAACACCGAGAGCCGCAAGCAGCTCGAGAACCGCAACAACGCCATGCGACTCCTTAAATCGCAACTCTATGACCGCGCGATGAAGAAGCGGCTCGAGGCACAGGCCAAGATAGAGGCAGGCAAGAAGAAGATAGAGTGGGGCAGCCAGATACGCAGCTATGTGTTCGACGACCGCCGCGTGAAGGACCACCGCACCAACTACCAGACCACAGACGTGGACGGAGTGATGGACGGCGACCTCGACGGCTTCATCAAGGCATACCTGATGGAGTTCCCGGTGAACGATGAGCAGTAATAATACAATTAAAGGAGGTGTCTGAAATAAAAGAAAACGATAACAATAATAAAAACAAAAAAGCTATGAGTAACAAAAACAATGCTCGTCGTGCGGCATACAGAGCACGTCAGGAAAAAGAAGGACGCAGAGTAGTGGTGTGGATTATATCAATATTGATATTGCTTGCCATGTTCAGTTTCATTATGTTCGCGGCACTCTGACGAAACAATAAATGAGCGGACTCGAGATAGAACGCAAGTTTCTTGTGCGCGGAGACGCCTATAAGCGCGTGGCGGAAAGCAGCAGTAGAATCAAGCAAGGGTATATATGCAGCGGTCGCGGGCGCACGGTAAGAGTGCGTATCCGCGACAACCGCGGTTATCTGACAATCAAAGGACCGTCAGCTAATGGCGGTATCACGCGCTATGAGTTTGAGAAAGAGATTACGATAGAGGAGGCGGAAGAACTCTTCAAACTCTGTGAACCGGGAGTGATAGACAAGACCCGCTATATAGTTCGCGCCGGAACGCATGTCTTTGAGGTGGACGAATTCTACGGAGATAACGCCGGACTCGTGATGGCGGAGGTGGAACTCGGTTCCGAGAACGAAACATACTCAAAGCCCGACTTCATCGGTGACGAGGTTACAGGCGACAGGCGGTTTTACAATTCGAGTCTTCGCACATATCCGTTCAGCCTCTGGGGTGGCTCTTTGCCGCCAGAATACCGAACAAAGCAGCCAGAGTGACACCGGTGGCATTGGCCGCAAGGTCGAGCCAGTCGCCGCTGCGACGGCCTCCTGTGCAGTATTCTTGCAGCAGTTCGATGGCTCCGCTCATCACGATGGGAGCCATCCAAGCCAGTAGGAACAGTTTTTTTTTGTTCGGATATGTGTGCTTTCGCAAGTATTCGAACCATATAGCACCGCATGTTCCGCCATACATTATAATGTGTACCCATTTGTCTATGAACCTCACATCATCGAGTTTTGTATGTGGCGGGGTAAAGAACGACAGATACCAGACAACCGATATCAGCACCATTGATAACGGATATTTTCTTATTAATTGATATAAATATTGCATATTAAGTTATTATCAGGCTGCAAAAATAAGATTTTTTTGTTATTTTTGCAACTTGTAGGCGGTTTTAATAATAGTACTCCTATATTTGTATACATGGCTTTCATATTTTAAAACATAAGATATTGGCAATATGGCACAGTTGGAACGAATGAAATTCGGCAGCAAGTTGGGCATTATCTTGGCTACGGCAGGCTCGGCGGTAGGACTTGGAAACGTGTGGCGTTTCCCTTATATGGCCGGTGAGAACGGCGGAGCGGTATTTATAATAATGTATATCGGTTGTGTCCTGTTGCTCGGAATACCGTGCATGATCAGCGAGTTTATAATCGGAAGACACGGTCAGGCCAATGCGGCGCGTGCATACAGCAAACTTGCGGGTAGGACTCCGTGGCGATTTGTAGGCTATATGGGCGTGCTCACGGGTTTTCTTATCACCGGCTATTACGCCGTGGTGTCCGGTTGGTGTCTGCAATATATCTATGCGTCTGTGCTCGGCCGTCTGCAAGCCGATACCGAATACATTAAAAATTACTTCACCGCTTTCGAGCAAGACCCGGTGAAACCCATCTTCTGGATGGTGCTTTTCCTGTTTGTCACCCATTTCGTCATATCGCACGGTGTGCGCGACGGCATTGAGAAAGCGTCCAAAATACTGATGCCCACGCTGTTTATCCTGCTGCTGTTCATCGTCGGAGCCTCATGCTCTCTGCCCGGAGCGGAAGCCGGAATAGCCTTTCTTTTCAAGCCCGACTTGTCGAAACTCACTGCCGAAGTGTTTTTCGGAGCCCTCGGACAGGCCTTTTATTCACTTAGCATAGCCATGGGCTGTGTGTGTACGTATGCTTCTTATTTCAGCAGACACACCAATCTGTCGCGTTCGGCGATACAAATCGGTGTGATAGACAGTATCGTTGCCATTCTCGCAGGTCTGATGATATTCCCCGCCGCGTTCTCTGTCGGGGTCAGTCCCGACTCCGGTCCGTCGCTGATATTCATCACCCTGCCCAATGTTTTCCAGCAGGCATTCGCGTCGATGCCGGCTGCCGGCTATGTCGTGTCGCTTCTGTTCTACGGCCTTTTAGCCCTTGCGGCCCTCACGTCGCTTATATCTTTGCACGAGGTGAGCACCGCGTTTTTACATGAGGAGATGCATATATCGCGTCGTCAGGCCGCTCTTTGCGTCACGATATCATGTTCGATAATCGGTGTTTTCTGCTCTCTCTCGCTCGGGAAGTTCGACGGGTTGCAGTTGTTCGGAATGCCGTTGTTCGACTTTTTCGACTTTGTCACAGGACAGATATTCCTTCCTGTCGGCGGTTTCCTGACATGTTTGTTCCTCGGTTGGTATGTTCCCCATAAGATAGTGCGCGACGAATATACCAACAACGGCACTCTGCGCAGCCGCACATTACATCTTTATCTGTTCTGTGTGAAGTATGTTTGCCCCGTGTGCATCGTCATAATATTCCTCAATCAGTTCGGTCTCATATAGCCGTAGTGCTTTTGGCAAATGGAAAAGCCGTGGAAATCACATTACAACAGGTCTGACCGCAAGTCGTTCGCCGCGCTTGTTCTCGTTATTGCGGCAACTGTGGCTGCGTTGGTTTTCATGGGAAACGGCAATATCGGTGCCCTGTGTTTCGGCCCCGGGAAAAACATTTCTGCCGGCGACAGCTTGGAATTCAGCCGGTATCATGCCGACAATCGCGGTGAGAGGGGATACGGGAAATACACCGGAACAGGCCGAAACGTCCGATTACATCGACAAAACGAGCCGTATTATGCGGCAGACGAGTGCAAGACCGAGCTTTTTTATTTCGACCCCAATACCGCCGACAGCACAGCATTGCTGCGTCTCGGACTTCAACCGTGGCAGGTGCGCAATATATATAAGTACAGGGCGCGCGGCGGGATATACCGCAAGCCCTCGGATTTTGCCCGCCTTTACGGTCTTACGGCCGGCCGATACAAGGCACTTGAACCGTATATCCGCATATCGTCCGACTATAAATCCGCTTCCGTGTTTGCTGAAGCAGAGCATGACAAGCGCGACAGCTTGAAATATCCCGTTAAAATTGGCGACTCCGAACGTATCGTGCTGAACACCGCCGACACCACCCAATTGAAGCGCGTGCCGGGAATAGGCAGCGGATTTGCCCGTGCGATAGTGGCTTTTCGCGAGCGTCTTGGCGGATATGTGAGTATTGATCAGCTTGATGAAATCGACGATTTCCCGCTCGACGCAAAGCATTTCTTTGTATTGGGCGATAGTAAACCGAGAAAGATTGATGTCAACACGTGTACGCTTGCGCAGATGAAACGCCATCCGTACATGGGCTTTTTCCGTGCGAAAGCCATTGTCGATTATCGCCGCATACACGGAGCGTTGACAAATATCGATGAGTTGGCGCTTCATCGCGATTTCCCCGGGGAGGCCATAAAACGCCTGAAACCATATCTGGAATATTGAAACCGTGCCCGGACAATGAACATCTCGCAACCGTTTTCCCGACCTTTTTATGTCATGGCGAAGCCCGCCGGCTCGCTGTGCAACCTCTCGTGCCGTTATTGTTACTATCTCGAAAAGAAGAAATACTACGATGAAACGGGCGTTTTTCGCATGTCGGACGAACTTCTCGAAGATTTCACCCGCCAGTATATCGAGGCTCAGACCATGTCCGAAGTGCTTTTCACGTGGCATGGCGGCGAACCGTTGCTGCGCCCTCTGTCGTTTTATGAGAAAGCACTGGCGCTGCAACGGCGTTATGCCGGCGGCCGACATACAGACAACTGCATACAGACAAATGGCACGCTCATCACCGACGAGTGGTGCCGGTTCTTTCGCGACAACGGTTTTCTCGTGGGCGTTTCCATCGACGGCCCGCGCCGGTTTCACGATGCCATGCGCCCAGACTCGTTCGACCGCGTGCTGCGCGGCATTGAACTGTTGAACAAACACGGTGTGGAGTGGAACGCAATGGCCGTTGTCAACAGTATGAACGTGGATTATCCGATAGAGTTTTACAGGTTTTTCAAGTCCGTGGGATGCCGTTATCTGCAGTTTACGCCCGTCGTGGAGCGGCGCGACGATGCAGGAATGCTGATGCCCGGCATGACCGAAGGCGGTACATTGACATCCACATCCGTATCGCCCGAAAAGTGGGGGCGCTTCCTTTGCACTCTGTTCGACGAGTGGGTGCATCGTGATGTAGGCGAGATTTTCGTGCAGCTGCTCGATGCCACGCTCGCCAACTGGGCCGGCGTGCCGCCCGGAATATGCTCGCTCTCGCCCGTGTGCGGTCATTCCGCCGCTTTGGAACATAACGGCGACTTATATAGCTGCGACCATTTTGTGTTTCCGGAGCACAAACTCGGCAATATACGGCGCGACACGATTACATCGATGATGTACGGCCCACGGCAGACAGCTTTCGGAAACGCAAAGCGGGCAAGTCTTCCGCGCCAGTGCCGCGAGTGTGAATATCTTTTTGCCTGCAACGGCGAATGTCCCAAAAACCGCTTCGTGCGCGACCGCTATGGCAACCCCGGGCTGAACTGGCTCTGCTCAGGATATCATCGCTTCTTCGCCCATGCCGCCCCCTACATGGATTTCATGAAAGCCGAACTCGACGCGGGGCGTGCGCCGGCGAATGTTATGAATTGCGAATTTTGAATTACGAATCTGCGAGTTGTAGGCCGGCGGCCGATGAAAAATCAATGAATTACGAATTTGTTACGCGGCCGAAGTAACATTGTTACTTGGTCCAAACCACATCGTTACTACGGCCAAATCACATCGTTACTACGGCCGCGTAACAAATTCGTAATTCAACAATTGGCTGCTGTCGACATTCGTTTCTTCATCACATCGCATCGAAAAACGACCCGTAATTCCCAATTCGTAATTCGTAATTTTGCCGGCAAATGATTATCTTTGCACTGTTTATTCCATAATAAAAGAAATGCTCTACGCGGATATAATATTGCCGTTGCCCCTTGACGGGCTGTTCACATATTCCGTGCCCGACGGTATGGCCGCCCGGGTGCGCTTCGGCGTGCGCGTGTCGGTGCCGTTCGGGAAGTCAAAGGTGCATGTGGGCATCGTGGCGCGCATGCACGGTGACACGCCGCAGGGATATACCGTGAAGTCGATATTGCGCGTGCTCGACGATGCTCCCGTGGTGCTCGATGCCCAATACAACTTGTGGCGTTGGATATCCGATTACTACATGTCGCCCGTCGGCGAGGTGTATAAGGCCGCTCTGCCCTCGGGCCTGAAAGCCGAAGACGGATACAAGCCGCGGAAAGAGCTCTATGTGCGCCTTGCCCCGGCCTTTTGCGACGAGCGGTCGCTGAGCGTGGCGTTCGAGATGCTGCGCCGTGCCGACAAGCAACGCCGCGCACTTACCGAATATCTGTCGCTCGCTTACGGTGAGAATCTCTCCTCCGAGGCTTTGGCCGGGGCACAGACGGACATCACCCGCGAGGAACTCATGAACTCGGGACATATCGACGTGGGGGCGGTGACGGCACTCGTGAAGCGTGGAATATTCGAGACCTACGAGCGAGAGGTGGGCAGGCTCAACCAAGGCGGCACTCCGCATCCCGAATGGATAAAGCCCCTCAGCGGGCATCAGCAGGAGGCTTACAACAAGATTGTGTTCTCCTTTCTGCAAAAAGAGGTCGCCCTGCTGCACGGAGTGACGTCGAGCGGCAAGACAGAGATATACATCCACCTCATCCAAAAGGAGATAGACAGCGGGCGGCAGGTGCTCTATCTGCTGCCCGAAATAGCCCTCACGGTGCAGATAATGGAGCGGTTGCGCGCCGTGTTCGGCAATCGTCTCGGCATATATCACTCCAAATACTCCGATGCCGAGCGTGTGGAGATATGGCAGAAACAGCTCTCCGCCGCCCCCTACGACATCATCCTCGGCGCGCGCTCGGCCGTATTGCTGCCTTTCAGTCGCCTCGGCCTTGTGATAGTGGACGAGGAGCACGAGAGCAGTTATAAGCAACAAGACCCCGCCCCGCGCTATCATGCCCGCAGCGCGGCAATAATGCTCGCCCGCAGCATGGGCGCGAAGACACTTCTCGGCACGGCAACGCCTTCGATGGAGACATGGCATAACGCCACGGTGACGGGCAAATACGCGCTCGTGCAGCTCACGGAGAGATACAAAGGGGTGGAACTTCCAGAGATACAGGTGGTCGACATCAAAGACCTTCGCCACCGGAAGATGATGCGCGGCCCGTTTTCCCCGCTGCTGCTCGCCAAAGTTCGCGAGGCAATAGAGCGCGGAGAGCAGGCTATTCTGTTTCAGAACCGACGCGGCTTCGCCCCGATGATAGAGTGCAAACAGTGCGGGTGGGTGCCACGGTGCGAGCATTGCGACGTCAGTCTGACGCTGCACCGCAATATGAATGCCCTTACATGCCATTATTGCGGATTTACATACTCGGTGCCGCAAGAGTGTCCCGCCTGCGGAAACACCGATCTTAAAAGCCGCGGGGCCGGCACAGAGAAGATAGAAGACATTATCCGCGACATATTCCCCGAGGCACGGGTGGCTCGTATGGACCTCGACACCACACGCACAAGGAACGCCTACGGCAGGATAATAGACGACTTCTCGGCCGGCAAGACAAACATTCTCGTCGGCACGCAGATGATAAGCAAGGGACTTGATTTCGGCAAGGTGAGTGTCGTGGGGATACTTGATGCCGACTCGATGATGAACTACCCCGATTTCAGAGCCTACGAACAGGCTTTCATGATGATGGCTCAAGTGGCCGGAAGAGCGGGTAGGCGGGGGCGGAGAGGACTTGTCGTGTTACAGACAAAGAGTCCCGATGTGCCGCTGATAAGTCAGGTGGTGCACAACGATTACCGCTCGCTCTACGCCGATTTGACAGTTGAGCGTCGCACGTTTCACTATCCGCCGTTTTACAGCCTTATATATATCTACCTGAAACATCGCGACGACAACACCGTGAACACGGCCTCGATAGAACTCGGGAGTATGCTGCGCTCATGGTTTACCGACCGAGTGCTTGGTCCCGACAAACCCGCAGTGGCGAAAGTCAAGACTCTGAACATAAGAAAAATCGTGCTTAAACTCGAGCCGGGAATAGACCGCCGCACCGTGCGTCGCTACCTGATAATGGCCCGCGACCGTCTCACCTCCGATAAGCGTTACGCCTCGTTGCAGGTTTACTTCGATGTGGATCCGGGGTGACGGAATTACGAATTTTGAATTACGAGTTGTCGGCCTTTGGCCGACAACTCGTATCCGTAATTACAATTTCAAGTCCACTCCGAGACCGATTACACGGTTGGAACGAGTGAAAGAGTTTGTCGTTACGGCCGGAGCTGTGCCGGAAGTCATGTCGTAATCGTCATAAAGAGTCTGGAACCAAGCGGCGTTTATTTTCACTTTCTCGCTCACTTGCACGCCAATGCCCAATCCGTAAGAGTATGAGCTGACATTGAAGCTGATGTCGTTCATGCCCTTGTCTTTCATGTCGTATGCCGTGCGCTGCATTCCCGCACTCACCTGCACACGCTTGCAGATGTCGTACTCGGCTCCAAACAGATACTCGTTGCTGTCGCCGAGCATGTTTTTGGTGAATTGCTCCGTGTCGGCATCGAAGTAGTGATGCCATCCGGCCATCACGCGCAGACTCGGGGTAAGCTCGTATTGCGCTCCCACTGTGAGCAGGGCGGGAGTGTCTTCGGCCACCTTATTGCCGTCGGCATACTTGTCGAGCAGCGATATACCCTTTGCACTGGCACTGTTTGCCGACTTGTTCTTGAGTCGCATGCGGGTCTTGAACTCGTATTTCGCCGCGAGGTTGAGACGTCCTGTCTTGTAGTCGACACCGATAATAGGAGCCACGCCCCAACCGGTCTGGTCGCAGTTCAGCTCGATGTCCTGTGTGGCTACGGACAATGTTCTTGTCTGTGCGGCAGCCTGCTTAAGTCCTTCCGCAGCCTGTGCGTTACCCATGCCCTCCATCATTCCGGCATATTGCAGCAGTTGCGATGTGAGTTCTCCGAAGTGTTCGGTGGCCGAAACCATGCTCGACGCGCCGTCTTTTATGTGTTCCACGCTGATGTTTTTCACATATCCGTAGTAGTTTGCCGTGCCGTACAGCATGCGCAATCCACCGTATACGCTGAGGTTGTCGGTCAGTTTGTATGCCGCTCCGAGCGTAAATCCGTAGTAATACTGCCGTCCGCGCATGTAAGAATCGTAATTGTATTTGCTTCCCATTGCATGATTTGCCATGCCGGGGATGCCCAATGCACCGAGAGTGCCGTACAGTCCGTTCACAGCGTCCTTGTATGTTGTCACGCCGGCCACTACCTGTTCGAACGAACCGAGCCCGTTGTCAAATTCGCATTTGCCTCCTCCACCGGTGATGGCGAAGCCGAATTGCAAGCTCCATTTGCCTTTGTTGTAAGCCGCTTGCAGCGATGGTATAATCGGAGCGTCGGCCTTTCCCTTGAACTCGCGCGTGGTTTCGCCGAGATGATTTACGTTGTTTACGAAGAGCGGAAAGCCCGTCAGCACTGTTCTCGTCTGCTTGGCACTCTGCAAGTTCAGCGATATGTATGTGCCTTCGCCGAGGAATATCACGCCGGCGGGGTTGCTGTATACGCCGTCAATGCCTATTGCCGCGTCGCGTGCGGGGTTTCTGAGGAATGCTACATTCTGGTTTGTGTTTGTAAGCAGTCCGCCTGCCATAACCTGATTTGCCACGGAAATCAATGCGGCGGCAAATGCAATTTTTAACGTTTTCATTCTGTTTATGTTTTAAAATTGGTTGCAAAAGTAAATAAATTGTTCTTTATTTCCGTAAAACAAGAACTTTTATTAAAGATAATTAACATTGAATATATCTAAAACTTTTGCGCTTACCACTCTTCACTCATTGCTGTCCGGCATATGTTTTTAACTCACGTGAGTTTGCAGGCGATGGCTGCATTAATACCGATAACTCCTGCAAGATAAATAAAAAGTGCCTGTTAAAAACGGCAAATGTCGTTTTTTTTGTTTAACTTCGCACCTTATAAGTACATATTAATATATATTATGAGTAATTTCAGCCTTAGATACGACTTGACATTGCGCAGTGTGTTGGTGCGCATCGCGATTATTGTAGGTGCTGTGATTGTCACAATCTGGGCAATGCCCGGCGACAGTGCGGCCAACTTTAACGCCGAACAGGGACGCCCTTGGCGGTATGGCGACTTCACGGCACCGTTCGATTTTCCGATATATAAGTCAAAAGAGAGGGTGAAACGCGAGCGCGACAGTCTCATGAGAGAGTATCAGCCATACTACAATTACAACAGCGAGATAGAGGGACAGCAGGTGCGTAAGTTCGTATCCGACTTCTCCGACGGCATTCCCGGGCTTACGGACGATTTCATAAGTATCATCGCCAACCGTCTGCACAGTATTTATCGCCGCGGAATAATAAGTTCGGCGGCATATTCGAAACTGGGTGGCGACACGCTGAAAACAATACGGGTGGTGAGCGGAAAGAACGCTGTGGCCGTGAGTTTGGCAAGTATTTACTCGGAAAAGGCTGCATACGAGCAGCTTTTTCTCGACAAAACTCTGGCCGAACACCGTCAGGCATTGCAGCGATGCAACCTCAACTCGTATATCGTTCCCAATCTGATGTATGATAAGGAACGTAGCGATGCCTCGTTGACAGACCTTCTGAACACCATCCCCTTGGCCGGCGGCATGGTGCAAAAGGGACAGAAAATCATCGGCCACGGCGATATCGTGAGTGAAGAAGTATACAGAATACTCGAATCTTTCAAGCTCGAGACGGCGAAAAGAAACCGCAATCCGATGCAGATGCAGCTCACCGTTGTTGGCGAGACCGTGTACGTGGCACTCTTCCTGATATGTTTCACCATCTATCTCACGCTCTTCAGAAAAGACTATTTCGAGAAACCGAGGAGCATAGCCATGCTTTATTCGCTGATAGTGATATTCGTGTTGCTCACATCGGTGCTGGTAAGAAACAATATAGGGCACGTATATATGTTGCCATACGCCATGGTGCCCGTGTTTGTAAGGGTGTTCATGGACTCCCGCACGGCCTTTATCACTCACTTTACGATGGTTATGATATGCGCCTGTATGCTGCAATATCAGTTTGAATTTGTGGTTGTTCAGTCGCTGGCGGGCCTTGTCGCAATCTATTCGCTGCGGCAATTGGAGTATCGTTCACAGCTTTTCAAGACCGCGCTGATGGTGGGTATTGTGGCAATGGGCGTCAATGCGGCTTTCGATTTGATACGGGCGTCAACATTGAGCGACTTCGATTCGAGCACATATAATTATATAATAGTAAACAGTATCATGTTGCTCTTTGCTTATCCGCTGCTGTATCTCATGGAAAAAATGTTCGGATTTACATCGGATATCACGCTGATAGAACTGTCTAACACAAGCAATCCGCTGTTGCGGCGCATGAGCGAGGTGGCACCCGGAACGTTTCAGCACTCCATCATGGTGGGAAACCTTGCCGCGGCGGTGGCAAACAAGATTGGGGCGAAGAGCCAGCTTGTGCGTACGGGAGCTTTATATCACGACATAGGAAAGATGTCCAACCCGATATATTTCACTGAAAACCAGTCGGGAGTGAACCCGCATGGCAGCCTTTCGAGCATAGACAGCGCACAGATAATAATCAGTCACGTCACCGAAGGACTTAAAATGGCCGAGAAAGCCAATCTGCCGGCTGTCATAAAAGATTTTATCAGTACGCATCACGGCCTCGGAAAGGCCAAGTATTTCTACATGAAATACAAGAACGAACACCCGGACACCGATGTGGATGAACTGTTGTTCACCTATATCGGTCCCAATCCGTTTACCAAGGAACAGGCAATTCTGATGATGGCCGACACGGTAGAGGCTGCATCGCGCTCGCTGCCGGACTATACGGAAAAGTCTATTCGCGACCTTGTCAACCGTCTTATAGACGGACAATTGGCCGACGGATACTTCCGCGAGTGTCCTATCACGTTCAGGGATATAGCATACGCCAAGACGGTGATGATAGACAAGTTGAAGACGATGTATCATACAAGAGTCAGTTATCCATCGGAAAAAGCATAGCCCGACCACCCGTGAAGCGCCATTATGATATATTAAAAGATGTGGATGACAGCGAAAATACGGGAAAAAGCAATGTAAATGAAAAAAAAAGTGTAATTTTGCAAAAAATATTTGCTTGTATTTAATTATCTTAAAAAATGGCAGAAAGAAAAGTAAGAGTACGCTTTGCGCCGAGTCCCACGGGAGCATTGCATATCGGTGGTGTGCGTACTGCACTGTATAATTACCTCTTTGCCCGCAAAAACGGCGGCGAGTTTATATTCAGAATAGAAGATACCGACTCCAATCGTTTCGTTCCCGGAGCCGAGGAGTATATCATAGAATCGTTCCGCTGGCTCGGCATCAAGTTTGATGAAGGCGTGTCTTTCGGTGGAAATCACGGCCCGTATCGCCAGAGCGAACGGCGCGACATATATAAGAAGTATGTAAAGCAATTGCTCGACGGCGGCAAGGCATACATAGCTTTCGACACTCCCGAAGAGCTCGAAGCGAAGCGCAAGGAGATAGAAAACTTCCAGTATGACGCCCATACGCGCATGCAGATGCGCAACTCGCTCACAATGTCGAAAGAGGATGTGGACAAACTGATTGCCGATGGGCATCAGTATGTGGTGCGTTTCCTTATCGAGCCGGGTCGTGAGGTGCATGTCGACGACCTCATACGCGGCAACGTGCGCGTCATGAGCGACATCCTTGACGACAAAGTGCTATACAAGAGTGCCGACGAGCTGCCCACATATCACCTCGCAAACATTGTCGACGACCACCTGATGGAGGTCACTCATGTCATAAGAGGCGAGGAGTGGCTGCCCAGCGCGCCGCTGCACGTGCTGCTCTACGAGGCTTTCGGATGGACAGACACCATGCCGCGCTTCGCCCATCTGCCGCTGCTGCTCAAGCCCGAGGGCAAGGGCAAGCTCAGCAAGCGCGACGGCGACAGGCTCGGTTTCCCGGTGTTCCCCCTCGAATGGCACGACCCTAAGAGCGGCGAGGTGTCGTCGGGATTTCGCGAGAGCGGCTATTTCCCCGAGGCGGTGATAAACTTCCTCGCTTTCCTCGGTTGGAATCCGGGCACCGAACAGGAAATATACAGTCTCGATGAGCTTGTCAATCTGTTCGACATATCGAAGTGCAGCAAGGCCGGCGCGCGCTTCGACTATCAGAAAGGAATATGGTTTAACCACGAGTATATACTGCGCAAGAGCGCCGATGAGATTGCCGCTGTGTTCGCACCGGTGGTCCGTGAGCACGGCATTGACGAGACGATGGAGCGCATCACCGCCGTCGTGGCGATGATGAAAGACCGTGTCAGCTTCGTCAGCGAGCTGTGGCCGCTCTGCTCGTTCTTCTTCGTCGCCCCCACGGAGTACGACGAGAAGACACGCAAGAAGCGCTGGAAAGAAGACTCCGCCGCGGTAATGGCAGAACTTGTCGGTGTGCTTTCCGGTATGGACGACTTCTCCGTGGAAAATCAGGAGCGCGTTGTTGAAAAGTGGATAGAGAGCAAAGAGTATAAACTCGGCAACGTGATGAACGCTTGGAGACTCACTCTTGTCGGCGAAGGCAAGGGTCCCGGGATGTTCGATATATCCGCTTTTCTCGGCAAGGAAGAGACAATAGCCCGAATGAGACGTGCAATCGAAGTGCTTGGCTGATGTACGATATAGCGATATACTTGTATCTTTTCGGGGTGGCGATAGCCTCTTTGTTCGATAAGAAGGTGCGTACCATGTGGCGTGGAGAGCGTGCTGCGTTCGACAAGTTGCGCCGCGAGGTCGAGCCCGGAGCAAGTTATGTGTGGTTTCATGCCGCCTCTCTCGGCGAGTTTGAACAGGGACGGCCGCTTATTGAGCGCCTACGCAAGTCACATCCCGAATACAAGATACTCCTGACTTTCTTTTCTCCGTCGGGATATGAGGTGCGGAAGAACTATGACGGGGCGGATATCATTTGCTATCTGCCGCTTGACACCCGTCTGAATGCAATCCGTTTCCTGCGTCTTGTGCGGCCGGTGAAAGTCTTTTTCATCAAGTATGAGTTTTGGTACAACTATCTTCACATCCTGAAACATCGTGGAGTGCCGGTATATAGCGTGTCGAGCGTATTCCGGCCCGACCAGATTTTCTTCCGTTGGTATGCCCGTGAGTATGCGAAAGTGCTGCGATGCTTCACCCATTTCTATGTTCAGAATGATATAAGCCGCGATTTGCTGGCCAAGATTGGCATCACCGAAGTCACTGTTACTGGCGACACACGCTTTGATCGTGTACTAAGCATCCGCGAACAGGCTAAGGATTTGCCTGTCGTTGAGGCTTTCCGTGGCGATAGTAAAGTGTTTGTCGCAGGCTCGAGTTGGGCTCCCGACGAAGATATTTTCATCCCTTTCTTCAACGAGCGCAAGGATTGGAAACTTATAATAGCTCCCCATGTTATATCCGAAGAGCACTTGCAGCAGATTACGTGCAAGTTGAAAGGCCGCGTGGCGCGTTACTCTCAGGCCACGCCCGATGAGGCACGCGATGCCGATTGCCTCATTATCGATTGCTACGGACTGCTGTCGAGCGTATACAGATACGGCGATGTGGCATACGTCGGCGGCGGTTTCGGTGTTGGAATACACAATGTTTTGGAGGCCGCCGTATGGAATATGCCTGTCGTTTTCGGTCCGAACAACGAGCGTTTCATTGAGGCTCAGGGACTGAAAGCTGCCAAAGGGGGCTTTGATATATCCTCATACGATGATTTCAACGGCATAATGACACGCCTGATGACAGACAGTCACGCTCTTGCCGATGCGGGAAAAGCTGCCGGAGATTATGTTGCCTCATGCACGGGAGCCACGGAGAAAATTCTCGGCGACGTGAAGTTGTGATTGTTATAGGCAAATAACGATATCTCGTTCATAACATTGTAGGGACATATTCTTGTATTTGTCCGCCACCAAAATATGATTTATTCATACGTTGATTGCGGACAAATACAAGAATATGTCCCTACAATTTTGATGTAACGCATCGCCCGTTTGGGTGCAAATCGCCGTCCGATGCGTTTTATCTCCATTATTAATGTCTTTTTATTTGCTCTCGCCTTCCTCGAGATACCATTTTGAATACTCTATATAATGCGCCGCGAAGCTCTCGGCCTGGTCGGGGCTTGTCTTCTTGATGAATTTTGCCGGCACGCCGCCCCATATCTCGTGGGCTCCCACTTTCGTGCCCTGCAGCACGAGTGCGCCTGCCGCCACTACGGCTCCCTCGCCTATCTCGCACCGGTCGAGCAGCGTGGCTCCCATGCCTACGAGTGCCCCGTCGTGTATGGTGCATGCGTGCACGGTGGCGTTGTGGCCTATCGACACGTTGTTGCCGATGTGCGTCGGGCCTACGGTGTTGGTCACATGCACGCATGCTCCGTCCTGCACGTTGACGCCGTTGCCCATCGTTATCGGAGCCACGTCGCCGCGCACGACGGCGTTGAACCAAACGGAGCACTCGTCTCCCATTGTCACTTCGCCCACGATGGTGGCGTTCTCGCTGAAGTAGCAGTCTCTTCCCCACTTCGGGGTGAGGCCTTTTATTGATTTTATCAGTGCCATGATTCTTTCTTTTTAATGTTGTCTTGATATCTTCTTTGCGGCTGCAAATATACCGTTTTTAGTTCATAAGACCCGTATTTGCAGACCGGTATTTTCATTTTGAGGCCGTATATTTGTGTTGAGTGGCCGCTTTTAATACGGTTATCCCTTTGCCGTTACATATTATTTACTTACCTTTGCCACGTTGAAAGACAACAGATTGATATTGAAAAGACAACTAAACAACAAGTTTATCATGAAAAAGAGAGTATTAACGGCATGTCTGTCGCTGTGCGCCTGCGCACCGTTGTGCGCCCAGACGGCGGCTGGCAGCGTCAAGACGGTGAAGAATGTCACCTTCACGACGAATGCGACGCCGGAGCAACTGAGGCAGAACGCCGACACACTGAGGCGCAGTGCCGCAGCGATGAGGCAGAGTGCGGCGGAGATGAGGCAGAGCGCCAAGGCCATGGAGAAGCAGGCCAAGACGGCGGACAAGGTCTCGAAGAATAACATCAAGGCGGGAGCAAGAAACATGGAAGCAGGAGCCCGTAACATGGAACTGGGCGCGGCGTCTATGGAGATGGCTGCCAAGAGCATGGAGCAGAATGCCAAGACACCGGCAAAGGGCGGCGACAAGACTATATGCGATAAACCTGACAAGTTCCCCTCGTTTCCCGGCGGGCCGTCGTCGCTGTTCCGCTATCTGCAGAAGGAAGTCCGCTATCCGGCCGATGCGGCCAAGGACCATATCGCCGGCAAGGTCATTGTGCGCTTCGTGGTAGATACCGACGGCACTATTTCCGATGCGGAGGTTGTGCGCGGGGTGCATCCCGAGCTCGACCGCGAGGCCTTGCGTGCCGTCAAAGCCATGCCGCGGTGGACGCCCGGACAGAAAAACGGCAAGCCGGTGCGCGTGAGATTCAGCACGCCGATAACGTTTAAATTGCCATGAGCAGGCCTTTCCCAGCATCCGCGAAGAAAACTTGATGGTGTTAAATAAGCCAAAGGAGTTAAGGAGTGATATACCCTTAACTCTTTTTTTTGTCTTTTGATTTTAACTTAAAAATGTTAATGAAAAGTAAGAAGACATTACATTTGAAATATTTGAAGTAGGTTTTATTAACTTAAAAATATTAACATGTATAGCCTTTGTTTTAATATTAGATAACAGTTGACGGCCATTTTCTTCATATTTTTCCCGTTCTTACTCTGCAATAAGGCCGTAATTGCACTGCATTTACGGCCTAACGGGCGTGCAATTAGGCCGTAATTGGAATGCAATTACGGCCTAATTGGAAAACAAGACGGTTTTAAGTGCCTTTAAAAAAACGTGTAAACATCCGTATCTTTCTTATATACAGATAATTACGTAAAGTGCTCCGTAATTCGCTTATTTGCGTGCTCGAAACTTTTTTTTTCAGAAAAACGCAAATATGAGCAGCGTTAATTTTTTTAACTGTCCGTTTTAGTTCATTATATTGAACTAAAATAGGGGTTAAGGAGTTAACTCCCGAGATTTCCTGTTGTCGCGCATGCTGAATTCGCATCCGCAATATAGCGGATTGTAGAAGCGTACCTCTGATTATCGCCGATGAACATGGTGCGCGCAAGTATGCGGCAACACACGGTCGGCTCCGCCCGGCACTTCTGTATTGAATTTCTTTTTCATGCTTGTTGTCTCTTGCTTTGCAAAGTTACATTTATTTATGTTTATAAATCGTTAAATTTGGTGATTTTGTCACATTTTGCCGGGCTTTTAAAGTTTTTTACTCTACCTTTGTAGAATGCAGGCCGATCCTTGGCAACATGATACATGTTTCGTCGCGCTCGGCTTGCGCTGTCTTTGTAAATACACACTACAATCTACTGACAGGAAAATGAATAAGATAAAAACACTTGTTTTGTCGATGCTTTTTGTCGGAACATCGGCTGTTTGTGCCTCGGATGTGGTGAAATCGGGGCAGAGTGTCACCGTGTCGTTGGACGAACCCGCCGCAGGAGCGGCAAAGACAGTGCGCCTCACGGTAATGGGAGAGAAGATAATAAAGGTTGAGGCCACGCCCGACGCTGCCATACCGCACAAGCGGCAGAGCCTCATTGTAGTGCCGCAAAAATCGAAAACGGCTTACACCGTGACGGAAAGCGACAGCGGCGTGACGCTCGCCACGGCCGCACTGGCAGTCACGATAGACAAGCGCGACGGGCGGATAGAATATCGCGACCGCTCCACGGGCAAGGTAATTCTCGGCGAAGCGGCAGGTGGAAAGACGTTCAGACGGTATGTATCAAATCAGACGATGATGCCCGAGGGTTATCATCCTACGTCGCCCGACGAACTGAACTGGGGCAGGAAAGGCGACCTCAGGCAGATTTCGCTCGACGACCGCTCCGGATATACGTGGCATCTGCAATTCGACGGAAACGACGACGAGGCAATATACGGACTCGGGCAACACCAGTCGGAAGACATGAACTACAAGGGCCGCGACGAGGAATTGTTCCAGTATAACACCAAGGTGAGCATACCGTTTGTCATGTCGACGGCCGGATACGGACTGCTTTGGGACTCGTATTCATACGGCCGGTGGGGAAATCCCGACGGATACGTGCAGCTCGGCAACGTGTTTAAACTGTACGACAGAGACGGAAATCCCGGCCGTCTCACCGGAACATACACCGAAAAGGGCGGCCGAATGATTGTGCGCGGCGAAGACTCCTTATACTTCGAGAACTCGCGCGAGATAGTAAACCTGCCCCGTAAGTTCAAGTTCAATGGCTCGCGGGTGATATACGAGGGGTGGATAGAAGCCCCCGCATCCGACGAGTACCGCTTTATCCTCTACTATGCCGGATATACCAAGGTCTATGTCGACGGACGTTTGGTGGTTCCCGAGATATGGCGCAAGGCATGGAATCCCAATGCCCGCAAGTTCACAGCCACGCTGCTGAAAGGGCGCAAGACCAAAATCAGGATAGAGTGGCAGCCCGACGGCGACGTGAGCTACTGCGGTCTGCGTGTGGCCGTGCCGCAGTCGGAGGCCGACCGTCGGCGCGTGAGCATCTGGAGCGAGATGTCGAAGGACATGACATATTATTTTATCGCCGGAACCGACATGGACGATATTATCTCCGGCTACCGCCGTCTCACGGGAAAGGCGCAGGTGATGCCCCGCTGGGCGCTGGGCTTCTGGCAGAGCCGCGAGCGATACAAGACACAGAAAGAAGTGGAACACACGATGGCGGAGTTCCGTCGGCGCGGTATTCCGTGCGATGTGATAGTGCAGGACTGGAATTACTGGCCCGACTCGGAGTGGGGAAGCCACAAGTTTGAGACCTCGCGCTATCCCGACCCGCAGGCCATGTACGACAGCATACACAGCATGCACGGCCGGTTGATGATCAGTTGCTGGCCCAAATTCTATGAGTCTACCGACAATTACAAGGAGTTTGCCGCCAACGGATGGATGTATCGCCGGGCGGTGGAAGACAGTATAAAAGACTGGGTGGGTCCCGGCTACGTGGGCTCATTCTACGATGCCTACTCGAAAGGAGCACGAAAGATATTTTGGAGACAGATGGACGAGAACCTGTATTCCAAGTTTGGCAAGGGCATGGACGCGTGGTGGATGGACGCCAGTGAGCCGAACGTGCGCGACTGCACGCCCATCGACTATCGCAAACAACTCTGCGGTCCCACGGCAATGGGCACGAGCGACGAGTATTTCAACGCTTACTCTATCGTGAATGCCGATGCGATATACAACGGCCAGCGCTCGGTGAGTCCCGACAAACGCGTGTTCCTGCTCACGAGGAGCGGTTTCGCCGGGCTGCAACGTTACAGTACGGCCACGTGGAGCGGCGATATAGGCACCCGTTGGGAAGACATGCGGGCGCAAATCACCGCCGGTCTCAACTTCTCAATGGCCGGAGTGCCGTTTTGGGGAATGGATCAGGGAGGCTTCACCACCGAAGACCGCTACGTGAAAGCACAGAAACTGTTTGACAAGACAGGCCGGGAGAACGACGACTTGCGCGAGTGGCGCGAGCTTAATGCCCGCTGGCATCAGTTCGGTTGCTTCGTTCCGCTGTTCAGAACGCACGGCCAGTGGCCGGCGAGAGAAGTGTGGAACCTCGCCCCGGAGAGCCACGAGTGCTACAAGACGATAGTCGCCTATACCAAGTTGCGCTATCGGATGATGCCCTATCTCTACTCCATGGCCGGATGGGTGAACCGCCATGACTACACCATTATGCGCGGACTGGCGATGGATTTCGCCGCCGACAGGCATGTATACGACATCGCCGACCAGTGGATGTTCGGTCCGGCGTTTATGGCTTGTCCCGTCACCGAGTACAAAGCCCGTAGCCGACAGGTCTATTTCCCCGCCGGCAGCGGTTGGTATGACCTGTATACCGGAAAACATGTCGGGGGCGGCCGTGAACTGACGGTGGATGCCCCGTACAGTCGCATGCCCGTGTTTGTGCGTGAGGGAGCGATTGTTCCATTCGGTCCCGACATGCAATGGAGCGACGAACGCCGGCCCGACACCATCGACCTTTACGTATATGCCGGTGCTGACGGCCGCTTCGAACTGTATGAGGACGAGGGTACGAACTATGATTACGAGCGCGGCCGCTTCGCCACGATAGAAATATCGTATGACGACAAGGCCCGTACCGTGACGATAGGCAATCGCAAGGGAACGTTCAAAGGCATGCTGAAAGAGCGCGTTTTCAATGTCGTTCTCGTGTCGGAAGAGCATCCTTGCCCGCTCAATCTCGACAATCCGGAAGGAATGAAAGTGAAATATGACGGAAAGAAAGTGGTGATAAAACAATTATAAATACTAAGTTCCTAAATTATAAAAAGGATATGAAAAAGCAACTGATGGCCGTATTACTTTTGGCGGCGGGCGCATTGACGACGAGCGCACAGGTCTATCTCGACCCGAAAGCACCGCTTGAAGAGCGGGTTAAGGACGCGCTGTCGCGGATGACGGTGCACGAAAAAGTGAGCATTCTGCACGCTCAGAGCAAGTTCTCATCGCCGGGAGTGCCACGTTTGGGAATCCGTCAGCTCAATATGGCCGACGGCCCGCACGGAGTGAGGGAGGAAATAGAGTGGAACTCATGGAGTGCGGCCAAGTGGAACAACGACTCTGTCGTGGCGTTCCCGTCGCTTACATGTCTTGCCGCCTCGTGGAACAGGGATTTGAGCCGTTGTTACGGAGATGCGGTGAGCGAGGAATTCGCTTTCCGCGGCAAGGATATCATGCTCGGTCCCGGTACCACCATAGCCCGGATGCCGCTCAACGGCCGCAGCTTCGAGTACATGGGCGAAGACCCGTATCTGGCCGGCGAGATGGCCGTGCCGTACATACAGGCGGCTCAGGCCAACGGAGTGGCATGCTGCCTGAAACACTTTTTCCTCAACAATCAGGAGATAGACCGCTTCGGGGTTAACGTGAACGTGAGCGAGCGGGCGATAAACGAGATTTATCTTCCCGCCTTTGAGAAAGCCGTTCGGCAGGGCGGACTGTGGACAATCATGGGCTCTTACAACAAATGGCTGGGCGAATGGTGTTGCGAGAACGACTCTCTGCTTAACGGAATACTGAAAAAACGTTGGGGATTTGACGGTGCGGTGGTCAGCGATTGGGGCGGCACGCACACCACGATGGGTGCCGCGCTGGGCGGACTCGACCTCGAAATGGGTACCGATACCGATGGAAAGACGAAAGACAAGAGCAAGGGATACAACACATACAGGCTTGCCGACGCGTTCGAGAAACTCATCAACGAGGGCCGGATACCCATGAGTGTGCTCGACGATAAGGCATCGCGCGTGCTGCGAACGATATTCCGCACGTCGATGAACGAGGACAAAGTGATAGGCTCACAATGCTCCGACGCGCACTATGACGTGTGCCGCCGGGTGGGCGAAGAGGGCATCGTGCTGCTTCAAAACCGCGGAAACATTCTTCCGATAGACGCATCCCGATATGGAAGAATACTCGTTGTGGGCGATAATGCCGTGCGGAACATGAGCGAGGGAGGCGGCTCATCGGAGCTGAAAACGAAGTTCGACATATCGCCGCTCGACGGTCTGCGTGCCGTTTATGGCGACAAGATAGACTTTGCCCGCGGGTATTATGCCGGCCGACCGCACTACGGCCGCGCCGACAAACTGAGTGCCGACTCGCTCGAAAGGCTGCGCAACGAGGCGTTGGAGAAAGCAAAGTCGGCCGACCTTATTATATTTATAGGCGGCATGAACAAGAATTTCAGACAGGACTGCGAGAACAACGACCGTGAGAATTACGACCTGTCGTACGGTCAGAACAAGCTCATTGCCGATTTGGCAAAGGTTCAGAAGAATATTGTTGTGGTCACTTTCGGCGGCAATCCGTATGCCATGCCGTGGGCAAAGGACGTACGCTCGATACTGCATTGCTGGTATCTCGGCTCGATGTCGGGCAAATCGTTGGCCGGAGTACTGTCGGGCGAAGTCAATCCGAGCGGCAAGTTGCCCGTGACATTTGCCGTGCGGCAGGAAGATTATCCCTGTTTCAAGTTCGGCAAAGAGGGCTATCCCGGCGTGGACAAGCAGGTATATTACAAGGAAGGGATATACGTCGGCTACCGCTGGTTCGATACCAAGGGCGTGAAACCGCAATTCCCGTTCGGTCACGGACTCAGTTATACCACGTTCAAATACGGCAAACCGACACTCTCGGCAGCCTCAATGAGTGAGAACGGCACGCTCACAGTGACCGTGAACATCACGAACACGGGCCGGAGAGCGGGCAAAGAGGTGGCGCAATTATATATCGGTGACGACAAGTCGACCGTGGACCGTCCCGTGAAAGAGTTGAAAGGATTTGAGAAAGTATCCCTCAACCCGGGCGAGACAAAGGCAGTATCGTTCACCATAACGCCCGCCGACCTGTCTTTCTACAGCGAGAATGAGCATCGATGGGTGGCCGAGCCGGGCACGTTTCGGGCGTATGTGTGTGCTTCGGAGACTGATGTGCGCGGCATGGCTGTATTTGATTATGTGCCCGGTGGCGCACGATGAGTGCGACGTCCGGAGCGAAGAATAAAGTGAAACCAATAAAATTGTAGTTATGAAAAATATTGTTTGTCTTTTGTTTGCGGCTCTGATGACCGCCGATATCGCGTCGGCGCAGACAGCCGGAGGGCGTGAGGAGCCGATAAAATATGGAGATATGGAGCATTGGGTGACTCGAAAGATACACGAATCGGCAATCATCGGCGGAGATACGAAGACGCTTTACGAGATAGGACCCACGCAAATGATAGACGGCAACAAGCCCTATACCAACCTCGGAGGCTCTCCTTGGGGTACATCGAACGTGCTCGCGAAGGTGGCCGGCATCGTAAAGACAAACAATTCGGTATATAAAGACACACGGGGAAGCGGCCATTGCGTGAAAATGACCACGCATATAGAGCGCGTAAAGGTGCTCGGACTTGTCAATATCAGTGTTCTTGCAGCCGGCTCCGTGTTTCTCGGCGACATGAGAGAACCCATAACGGGAACAAAAGACGGGCCGAAAGCACTGAACTGGGGCATCAGGTTCAACAAGAGACCAAAGGCTTTGCGCTATGACTACAAAGTGCAGACAGCCGGCGGAGGCAGCAGGATAAAGATGACAGGTTTCAGTAGCAAGAGCACCGTGCCCGGGAAAGACTATGCCATCACCGTGTTCTTGTTGCAGAAGCGCACGGAAGACGCGAAAGGAAACATCACGGCAAAGCGTGTGGGGACAATGGTCGTGAAATACGGAACGTCTACCGGTAAATGGATCGACAATGCAACATACGAGATATTGTATGGCGACATAAGGAGCAATCCCAAGTATGACGCAGCCACAATGGGGCTTCGCTCCACCGACTATGCCCGTAACAGCAAGGGAAAGAGCGTGCCCGTGAAAGAGACGGGGTGGGCTTCGGCCGACGAGACGCCCACACACATGCTGCTGCAATTCTCTTCCAGCCATGGAGGAGCGTACATCGGTTCGCCCGGAAACACGTTCTGGATAGACAATGTGAGATTGGTTTACTGACGAAAAGCCGGACATGAGGATAAAGACAACCATCATATCAATAGCTCTTCTCGCCTCCGTCATGCCGTGCATGGCGGAAATCGGTGATGCTGATACGTGTCGGGCAGTAAAGCGGAAATCGTTTTTCGACAAGTTCTTGGACTATTTCAACGATGCCAACAAGAACAAACACGACCGCAAATTCGATTTCAGCATCATCGGCGGACCACATTACAGCACCGATACCAAACTCGGTCTGGGGCTTGTGGCCGCCGGATTATATAAGACCGACCGCCGCGACTCGCTCCTTCCGCCATCGGATGTGTCGCTGTTCAGCGATGTTTCCACTGTCGGTTTCTACATGCTCGGCATACGTGGAAACAACATTATGCCGAAAGACCGGGCACGACTCGACTACACAGTATACTTTTATTCGTTCCCGAGCCGCTTCTGGGGTGTGGGATACGACATGGGAAACAACGACGACAACGAGTCGGACATGAAGCGGTGGCAGGCCCGTGTGAGGGCAAGTCTGCTCGTGCGGGTGGCCGAAAATCTGTATGTCGGTCCCACGGCGATGTATGATTTCGTAAAAGCAAGCGACATGGAACGTCCCGAACTGCTGGCCGGCATGAGTCGCCATGCATCGTGTTTCGGTATGGGGCTGTCGTTGGTCTACGACTCGCGCGACGTGCTCACCAATCCGCACCGCGGTGCACGTGTGGCCGTGTCGCAGTATTTCCGCCCCCGTTTTATAGGAAACAGCTACACTTTCAGCACCACCGACATAGCCGCGAGCGCATATCGCACGGTGTGGGGCGGGGGAGTGCTTGCAGCGGAAGTCCGGAGCGTGCTCAACAGTGGCGATACGCCGTGGGCTCTGATGGCTCTTCTGGGCGGCTCCAACAGCATGCGGGGATACTACGAGGGCCGTTACAGGGATAAAAACAAGATAGAGGGACAGGTGGAACTGCGCCAACACGTGTGGAAACGCAACGGCATTACGGCATGGATTGGTGCAGGCAGCGTGTTCGACAGGTTCTCATCGCTTCGTGTCCGCCGTATACTGCCAAACTACGGCATCGGTTACAGGTGGGAATTCAAGAAAAACGTAAACGTGAGACTCGACTACGGATTTGGCAAGAACGGACAGTCGGGATTCCTTTTCAATATCAATGAAGCATTCTGAACATTATAGTATCAGGCGCATCAAGCAATTGTTGATGGCTTTTTGTGCGCCGCGCGTGCTGCTTGTCGCGGTGCTGCTCGTTCTCGCCGTGCCGTGCGTGGCATTGTTTTTTACCGAGAACAAGCCCTTGCCGGCACGCCTTTGCGGCATAGTGCTGCCCGTATTGTTCTATTGGATGATGCTCACGCTGAGCCGTAATGTCGGCCGCATGGTGTGGCTCATGTTCTTTTTCATCTTTCTTTCGGCCTTTCAGATAGTGCTGCTCTACCTTTTCGGGCAGGGACCGATAGCCGTGGACATGTTTCTTAACATACTTACAACCAATCCCGGAGAGGTTTCCGAACTGCTCGGCAACCTGCTTCCCGCAATAGCCACGGTGGTATTGTTGTATATCCCGCCGCTCGTGGCCGCCACGGTGGCCGTAAGGAACAAGCTGCGGCTGCCCGGAAGCTACGTGAAATGCCGTCGGCCGATGGCGGCAGGATGTTTCTTGGCGGGCATGGCACTCACAATCTGTACGGCGATGTGTGTGCCCCGGTTCAGCATGGCGAAAGATATTTTCCCGCTGAACGCTTGCTATAATCTCGTGCTTGCCGTGCAGCGGGCGTATGCCACGGCACATTATGACGACACTTCGGCCGCTTTCAACTTTGGAACATCGTCGGAACACGATGCCGACAAGCGCGAAATTTACGTGCTCGTAATAGGAGAAACGGCCCGGGCGGACAACTTCGCACTGTGCGGATACAGCCGTAATACGACACCGTTGCTTGCAAAAGAGAGCGGACTCACCGTGTTCAAGACCGCACTCTCGCAATCGAACACCACCCACAAGAGTGTTCCCATGCTACTGTCGGCCGTGTCGGCAGAAAACTATGACAGTATTTACTACCACAAGAGTATCATCACCGCATTCCGTGAGGCGGGATTTTATACCGTGTTTCTGTCAAATCAGAAGCGCAATCACTCGTTTATAGATTTCTTCGGAGCCGAGGCCGACCGCTGTATGTTCGTAAGCGACAGTATATCGGGAGACATTACGGCACAGGATGACGTGCTGGCCGACTATGCGAAGAAAGATATCGACGGCAGCCGGCGCAAGATTTTCATCGTGCTTCATACCTACGGGTCGCACTTCACATACAACGAGCGATACACGAAAGACGGCTCTTATTTCCGCCCCGATACCGACATGAGTGCGCTGAGGGATAATCGTGCGAGCCTGATAAATGCCTATGACAATACGATAAGGCATACCGACCGAATGTTGGCGCGGCTGATAGGAATGTTGAAAGACAGCGGAGCCGAGGCGGCAATGCTGTATACGTCGGATCATGGCGAGGATATTTTCGACGACGGCAGTTCGTTTCTCCATGCATCGCCCGTTCCGTCATACTTCCAACTGCACGTGCCGCTGCTCATCTGGACCTCCGACGCATATCGCGCGGCCTATCCCGACGCTGCGAGAGCATTGCGGACAAACAGCGTGAAGCCTGTGGCTACGAGCCTGTCGGTGTTTCATTCCATGCTCGATATTGCCGGACTGTCAACACCTTACCGTCGTGACAGCCTCTCAGTGGCAAGTCTGCATTTTGCTCCCGCCCCACCGCTGTATCTCAACGACCACAATGAGGCGGAGCGACTGGAAGATACAGGAATGACGGATGCCGACATGCGGATGTTTGAGAAAATCGGTTCGTGGCCCCGGTAACACCGTGAAAACGTTTATATGACAACGGAAATTCACCATAAGCCATGTTCGTTCGGTCAATAACTCCAAATATCGGATGAGCCATTATTTACCGGACAACAATGTTTTTTACCGGACAACCAACCGTTAATAAACTTTAATGCTATTAACAATTCTGATATTATATTTACAAAATAAGGCCTCATAATTGCGTTCTTTTCAAAAAATAATTTCCTCGGCGAAAAAAACGCAATTTTAGAGCATTTTGCGTAAAATGTTGTCTGTCAACATCTTACCTACAAAACCTACCATCCCTACGCCCCTTACAACCCCTCCTCATTTCCAATTAGGCCGTAATTGCATTCCAATTAGGCCGTAATTGGAACGCAATAAGGCCGTAAATGCAATGCAATTACGGCCTTATTGCAGAGCAAAAACACCCGAAAATCATGCTTAACCCCGAATAATTGCAGTCCAACCCCGAAATAATGATACGAAAATGTCAATTTAAATTCTCAGCTTTTTCTAAACGGTGACTTCAAGTCGCACTTTTTGCTTTTAACAAATACCTCTCGATTTTTACAAATTTAAACACAAAAGATGCAGAGACTCACAGAGTAACTTCTTGCCCACATAGGCACGGAGACACAGAGCTTTTTTGCCGTCCGGTCATTGGCAATAAAGCAATGACAGAATAAGTTTTTTTCAAAAAAGTGTCTGAATATTTGGCTGTTAGATATTTTAATTGTAATTTTGCAGCCGCAAATCGTGGCATTGCCTCGAAAGCATGTAAGTTTAATTAAAAATTTAAAACCAAAAAACAAAATGATTATTGTACCGGTAAAAGAAGGCGAGAACATTGAAAAAGCCCTCAAAAAGTTTAAGAGAAAGTTTGAAAAGACAGGTGTTGTTAAGGAGCTTCGCGCACGTCAGCAGTTTGACAAACCCTCTGTTTTGAAGAGACTTAAGATGGAGCACGCCATTTACGTACAGAAAATGAGAAACACCGAGGAATAAAAAATCCTTGGAAAATTTGGTAGTTTGAATATATTTCCGTAAATTCGTTGCCGAAAGATTAATTGGAGGCAAAGCGTTTTATGGTTATCGAACAATTTTTGGACTACTTGCGCTATGAGCGTAACAGAGCTTCGCTTACAGTGCAAAACTACGAGAAAGACCTCAGGGATTTCGAATCGTATTTCAAAAGATTGGATAATCAGCTCTCTTGGCAGTCGGTAGACTCCGATATCATCCGCGGGTGGATGGAGAGCATGATGGATAAAGGAAACGTCGCGACCTCAGTCAACAGACGGCTGAGTGCCCTGCGTTCCTTTTTTCGTTTTGCCTTGCTCCGCGGATTGGTGGACAAAGACCCCACGCTGCTCGTCAGCGGGCCCAAACGGGCGAAACTGTTGCCGCAGTTTGTGAGGGAAGACGAGATGGAAAGACTCCTCGACGGAGAAGAGATGTGGGACAACACATCTTTTAATGACGTACGCGCACGTACTATATTATCCGTGTTCTATGAGACCGGCATGCGTCTTTCCGAACTTACGGGGCTTGACGATGCCGCTGTAGACATCGACGGGCGGCAGGTGCGCGTCACCGGAAAGCGCAATAAACAGCGCGTGATACCTTTCGGTGAGAGTCTCGAGCACACGTTGCGAGAGTATTGCGCCATGCGCGACGGGGAGATACCTTGTACCGACGGAGCGTTTTTCGTGGACGACAAGGGGCGAAGAATGAAACCGTATAACGTGCGGACACTGGTGAAAAAGCATCTGTCGAAGGTGCTCACCCGAAAAAAGCGCACGCCGCACGTGCTCCGACACTCGTTTGCCACAGCCATGCTTAACAATGGCGCAGGAATAGAAAGTGTGAAAAAACTGCTCGGGCATGCCGGGCTCGGCACCACCGAGATATACACTCACACCACGTTCGAGCAGTTGAAGAGAGTATACAAAGAAGCCCATCCGAGGGCATAACCTTTAAAAAAACAGGAGGTAACTATGGAAATTAAGATTCAGTCAATTCACTTTGACGCTACCGAGAAATTACAGGCGTTTATCGAAAAGAAAGTCGCCAAGTTAGAAAAATCTTACGAAGAAATACAGAAAGTAGAGGTGCAATTAAAAGTTGTAAAGCCCGCCACGGCTCAAAACAAAGAGGTAAGCCTCACGGTGACAGTGCCGGGAAGCACTCTTTTCGTAGAGAAAGTGAGCGACACGTTTGAGGAGAGTGTAGACCTTTGCGTCGACTCAATGCGGGCTCAACTGCAGAAATTCAAGGAAAAATTAAGGAAATACTAAAAAAAACCTTGAAAAGTTTTGGTGATTAAAAAATAATGCTTAACTTTGCAGCCGTTTTCAGACAGGTCGTAACTCAAAAGAGAACGGCTGCAAAGAAACGCCTCTTTAGCTCAGTTGGCCAGAGCACGTGATTTGTAATCTCGGGGTCGTTGGTTCGAATCCGACAAGAGGCTCGGAAGCAGAGGCATGAATGAAAACATTATAAGGGTGGTTACCAGAGTGGCCAAATGGGGCAGACTGTAAATCTGCTGTCTTTCGACTTCGGTGGTTCGAATCCATCACCACCCACTCTCTTTCAGAAAGGGAAGTTTTGCGGAAATAGCTCAGTTGATAGAGCACTAGCCTTCCAAGCTGGGGGTCGCGGGTTTGAGCCCCGTTTTCCGCTCTTTGTCGCTGTAATAGCTCAGTGGTAGAGCACTTCCTTGGTAAGGAAGAGGTCCTGAGTTCAACTCTCAGTTACAGCTCTAAAACATTAAAATCAAGATTATTCATTAAAATTAAAACAATAAGCTATGGCTAAAGAGACATTTGTGCGCACCAAACCGCACGTAAACATTGGAACTATCGGTCACGTTGACCATGGTAAGACCACTCTTACAGCTGCCATTACAACAGTTTTGGCAAAGAACGGTCTTTCTGAAGTTAAGTCTTTCGATCAGATTGACAACGCTCCCGAGGAAAAAGAGCGTGGTATCACCATCAACACTTCTCACGTAGAGTATGAGACAGCTACTCGTCACTATGCTCACGTAGACTGCCCGGGTCACGCCGACTACGTAAAGAACATGGTAACTGGTGCCGCTCAGATGGATGGTGCAATCATCGTGGTTGCCGCAACAGACGGTCCTATGCCCCAGACACGTGAGCACGTTCTGCTCGCTCGTCAGGTGAACGTTCCCCGTTTGGTTGTGTTCCTGAACAAGTGCGATATGGTTGAGGACGAGGAAATGCTCGAACTCGTAGAGATGGAAATGCGCGAGCTTCTCGATCAGTACGAGTATGATGGCGACAACACTCCTATCATCCGCGGTTCTGCTCTTGGTGCACTGAATGGTGTTGCTAAGTGGGAAGAGAAGGTTATGGAGCTTATGAACGCTGTTGACGAGTGGATCCCGCTGCCTCCGCGTGATACAGACAAGCCTTTCTTGATGCCTGTTGAGGACGTATTCTCAATCACAGGTCGTGGTACTGTTGCCACAGGTCGTATCGAGACCGGTGTTATCCACGTAGGTGATGAGGTTGAGTTGCTCGGTCTTGGTGAGGACAAGAAATCGGTTGTTACCGGTGTCGAGATGTTCCGCAAGCTCCTCGATGAGGGTCAGGCCGGTGATAACGTAGGTCTGTTGCTCCGTGGTATCGACAAGGCTGAAATCAAGCGCGGTATGGTACTTTGCCACCCGGGACAGATTAAGCCGTTCAAGAAGTTCAAGGCTCAGATCTATGTATTGAAGAAGGAAGAGGGTGGACGTCACACTCCGTTCGGAAACAAGTATCGTCCCCAGTTCTATCTCCGTACTATGGACTGTACCGGTGAAATCTCTCTGCCGGAAGGCGTTGAAATGGTAATGCCCGGTGACAACGTAACAATCACCGTTGAGCTTATCTACGCCGTTGCATTGAACGTTGGTCTGCGTTTCGCTATCCGCGAAGGTGGCCGTACGGTAGGTGCAGGTCAGATCACAGAGATCATCGACGATTAATAATCGGATACACTCGGGCATGAAAACCATAGTAATGCCTGTGTAGATAAAATCAAAAAGATTCCCGTTCTCTGGGCGGGAATCTATTTTACGGGATTAGCTCAGTTGGTAGAGCACTGGTCTCCAAAACCAGGTGTCGGGAGTTCGAGCCTCTCATCCCGTGCTAAAAAAAAGAACGTCATGTTTAAAAGATTTGTGAATTATTGCAAGGCTTGTTACGACGAACTTGCGCATAAGACTACTTGGCCAACGTTGCCACAACTCACGCACACTGCTGTAATCGTATTATCAGCTTCCTTGGTTATAGCATTGATAGTGTGGGTCATGGATTTGGTTTTCAAGTTTGTCATGAGTTCTGTTTATCCTAATTAATCATTACTATTTGAGATGTCTGAAACAGGAATGAAATGGTATGTACTCCGTGCCGTTAGTGGAAAAGAAGCGAAAGTCAAGGAATATCTTGAAGCAGCTATCAAACACGACGATGTATTGGCTGCCAATGTGGGTCAGGTCCTCCTGCCTATGGAAAAGTATGCCATGCTTCGTAACGGCAAGCGTGTAATCAAGGAGAAATTGTTTCTTCCGGGTTATGTGCTTATAGAGGCAAACCTGCAAGGCGAGGTGGCGCACACGTTGCGTTTCATGCCTAATGTTTTGGGCTTCTTGGGTGGTTTGGATAATCCGACCCCTTTACGACAGGCTGACATAAACCGTATCCTTGGTACTGCCGAAGAGACAAATATCGAGAATGTGGATATGAACATTCCGTATAGTGTGGATGAGACAGTGAAGGTGACGGAAGGACCTTTCAGCGGTTTCAGCGGTGTCATTGAAGAAGTGAATGCCGAGAAACGTAAGTTGAAAGTGATGGTTAAGATCTTCGGACGTAAAACTCCGTTGGAATTAAGTTTTATGCAAGTAGAGAAAGAGTAGGGCGCAAATTGTTACGGTGTGCCTGATGCTTTCGTATACGACGGAACAGACGTAAGTCTGCAACGTAACTATAATCAAATTAATTAATAAAGAAATGGCTAAAGAAGTTGCTGGATTAATCAAATTACAGATTAAAGGTGGCGCAGCGAATCCCTCACCTCCAGTAGGACCTGCATTGGGTTCTAAGGGTATTAACATCATGGGATTCTGCAAAGAGTTCAACGCCAGAACCCAGGATAAGGCAGGAAAGATACTACCTGTCGTTATCACTTACTACGCTGACAAGTCATTCAGCTTTATAATCAAGACTCCTCCTGCAGCTGTTCAGCTGAAAGAGGCAGCCAAGGTTAAGAGCGGCTCGGCACAGCCTAACCGAAACAAAGTTGCGACAGTGACTTGGGAACAGGTAAGAACTATTGCTGAGGACAAAATGAGCGACTTGAATTGCTTTACCGTAGAATCGGCCATGAAGCTGATTGCCGGAACAGCAAGAAGTATGGGTATCACTGTACAAGGGGAGTTTCCCGGTAAATAATTAATAACTTCAAGAAAATGAGTAAACTGACAAAAAATCAAAAGTTAGTAGCTGATAAGGTTGAAGCAGGGAAAGCATACTCTTTGAAAGAAGCGGCAGAACTGGTGAAAGAGATTACTACCACCAAGTTTGACGCATCGCTTGATATTGACGTACGCTTGGGTGTTGATCCGCGTAAGGCAAACCAGATGGTTCGCGGCGTGGTTTCACTCCCCCACGGAACAGGTAAGGTTACCCGCGTGCTCTGCCTCTGTACACCGGACGCTGAAGCAGCTGCTAAGGAAGCAGGTGCTGACTACGTTGGTCTTGACGAGTATATCGAGAAGATCAAAGGTGGTTGGACAGATGTTGATGTTATCATAACAATGCCGTCATGTATGGGTAAGATTGGTGCGTTGGGTCGTGTTCTCGGTCCCCGCGGATTGATGCCTAACCCAAAGAGTGGTACTGTGACAATGGATGTTGCCAAGGCAGTAAAGGAAGTAAAGCAAGGTAAAATCGATTTCAAGGTTGATAAGGCCGGTATCGTGCACACGTCAATCGGTAAGGTATCGTTTACCGCTGATAAAATCTATGATAACGCGAAGGAATTCATCCAGACCATTATCAAATTGAAACCTGCCGCTGCTAAAGGTACATATATTAAGAGTATCTTTATATCAAGCACCATGAGTAAGGGTGTAAAGGTAGATCCTAAATCAGTTGAATAACTCGTTAAAAGTTTAGTAAAATGAAAAAGGAATTAAAAGATACTATAATCGTAGAACTTGGAGAGAAGTTGAAAGAGTATCCGCATTTTTATTTGGTTGACATAACCGGATTGAATGCAGAGAAAACAAGCAATCTCCGCCGTAAATGTTTCAAGAGCGATATCAAGATGGTTGTCGTGAAGAATACTCTTCTCCATAGAGCGTTCATGGCATCAGACGTTGATTTCGAGCCGTTCTATGGCTGCTTGAAAGGAAGTACGGCCGTAATGTTCACAAATACGGCGAATGTACCGGCAAAATTGCTCAAGGAATATCAGAAGGAAGGTATCCCGGCACTTAAAGCGGCTTATGCCGAAGAGAGCTTGTTCGTGGGTGCTGACAAACTTGAGGAATTGGCAGCTTTGAAGAGCAAGAACGAACTTATTGCAGATGTTGTGGCTTTGCTGCAATCTCCGGCAAAGAATGTCGTTTCTGCTTTGCAGTCAGGCGCAAACACCATCCACGGTGTGCTGAAGACTTTAGGCGAGCGTCCTGAGTAAAAACTTGGCTTAGTGCCTTACAGTTTAAAAGTCAAATAATTCAACATTAAAAAACATTAAAATTTTAAATAAAATGGCAGATATTAAAGCTATTGCTGAAGAGTTAGTAAATCTTACAGTTAAGGAAGTAAACGAGTTGGCAACAGTCCTGAAGGACGAGTATGGAATTGAGCCCGCCGCTGCAGCTGTTGCTGTTGCTGCCGGTCCTGCTGCTGGTGGCGCTGCTGCCGCAGCTGAGGAGAAAACTTCTTTCGACGTAGTTCTGAAAGAGGCCGGTGCTGCTAAATTGCAGGTTGTAAAGGCTGTTAAAGAGGCTTGCGGTCTTGGTTTGAAAGAGGCTAAGGATCTTGTAGACGGTGCTCCTTCTACATTGAAAGAGGGTCTGTCTAAGGACGAGGCTGAGAACTTGAAGAAGGCAATCGAGGCTTCTGGCGCAGTAGTTGAGCTCAAATAATATAGTGCGCAACAATATTTAATGGTTAAGGATCTCTCAGTAGGAGATTCTTAACCATTTTGTGTCTTTTACAATATACAACAAGACAAAAACGGGATTATGCCCGTTATAAGATAAATTCATTTTATGGCTTCAAAAATAATAGACAACAGAGTAAATTTTGGCAGCGTCAAGAATCCGATGCCGTTCCCGGATTTCCTCGATGTGCAATTAAAGTCTTTCAAGGACTTCCTGCAATTAGACACTCCGCCTGAGGAACGCAAGAATGACGGTTTATATAAGGTGTTCTCGGAGAACTTCCCTATTACCGATACGAGAAACAATTTCGTTCTTGAGTTCTTGGATTACTATATCGACCCGCCCCGCTACACCATTGACGAGTGTTTGGAGCGCGGATTGACATATAGCGTACCTTTGAAGGCTAAGTTGAAACTTTATTGTACGGATCCTGACCATGAAGATTTCGGTACGGTTATTCAAGATGTGTTCCTCGGCCCCATTCCTTATATGACGGAAAACGGCACGTTTGTCATTAATGGTGCCGAGCGTGTTGTGGTATCACAGCTGCATCGTTCGCCGGGAGTATTCTTCGGTCAAAGCGTACATGCCAACGGCTCTTTGTTGTATTCGGCGCGTATAATTCCTTTCAAGGGCTCTTGGATTGAGTTTGCGACGGATATCAACAATGTGATGTATGCCTATATTGACAGAAAGAAGAAGTTGCCGGTAACGACTCTTCTTCGTGCCATTGGTTTTGAAGCCGACAAGGACATTCTTCGTATATTCGATTTGGCCGATGAGGTTAAGGTAAATAAGACGAATATAAAGAAGTATATCGGAAGTAAGTTGGCCGCACGTGTATTGAAGAGTTGGAACGAAGATTTCGTTGACGAAGATACGGGCGAGGTTGTTTCCATCGAGCGTAATGAGGTAATCATGGAGCGCGAGACCGAAATTACCGAGGATAACATGAATGAAATATTGGAGAGCGGCGCACAGACGATACTCGTTCATAAGGATGAGTCGGTGGCGCAAGACTATTCCATCATATTCAATACCTTGCAAAAGGACCCGAGCAACTCGGAGAAAGAGGCCGTGCTGTATATTTACCGCCAGTTGCGTAATGCCGACCCTGCCGATGATGCAAGTGCGCGTGAGGTTATCCAAAACCTATTCTTCTCTGATAAGCGATACGACTTGGGTGATGTAGGTCGCTATCGTATAAACAAGAAATTGGGCCTCAATACCGAAATGGATGTTCGTGTCCTTACCAAAGAAGATATAATAGAGATTATCAAGTATTTGATACAGCTGATAAACTCAAAGGCCACGGTAGACGATATCGACCACTTGTCAAACCGTCGTGTACGCACTGTTGGCGAGCAGTTGAGCAATCAGTTCTCAATCGGTCTGGCACGTATGAGCCGTACAATTCGCGAACGAATGAATGTGCGCGACAATGAGGTGTTTACTCCCACAGACTTGATAAACGCAAAAACAGTGTCGAGTGTCATAAACTCATTCTTCGGTACCAATCCGTTGTCACAGTTTATGGATCAGACCAACCCGCTTGCCGAGGTGACTCACAAGCGTCGTCTGTCTGCCCTTGGCCCCGGCGGTTTGTCTCGTGAGCGTGCAGGATTTGAAGTGCGTGACGTTCACTATACACACTACGGCCGTTTGTGTCCTATCGAGAGTCCTGAAGGTCCTAACATCGGACTTATCTCTTCTCTTTGTGTATATGCGAAGATTAATGAGCTTGGTTTCATCGAGACTCCTTATCGTAAGATAGAGAATGGTGTGGCCAATCTTAACAATGATGATATTGTATATCTCACAGCTGAAGAGGAAGAAGACCATGTGATAGGTCAGGGTAACGCTCCGCTTAATGATGACGGAACGTTTATCCGTGAGGTTGTAAAGTGTCGTCAGGATGCTGATTTCCCGGTTGTTCCGCCGTCACAGGTAGACCTTATGGATGTGTCTCCCCAGCAGATTGCTTCTATCGCGGCTTCTCTTATCCCGTTCTTGGAGCATGACGATGCCCACCGTGCGCTGATGGGTTCTAACATGATGCGTCAGGCTGTGCCTTTGCTTCATAACGAGGCTCCTATCGTCGGAACAGGTATAGAGAAACAAGTTTGTGAGAATTCTCGCACGATGGTAACAGCAGAAGGTGATGGCGTCGTGGAATATGTTGACGCTACCACTATTCGTATCCTTTACGATCGCACGGAAGATGAAGAGTTCGTAAGTTTTGAGCCGGCTTTGAAAGAATACAGAGTGGCAAAATTCCGTCGTACGAACCAAAATATGACAATAGACCTGCGGCCTATATGTAATAAAGGACAGCGCGTGAAAAAGGGTGATATCCTTACGGAGGGATATGCAACCGAGAATGGAGAATTGGCTCTCGGACGTAATCTTCTTGTAGCTTACATGCCTTGGAAAGGATACAACTATGAGGATGCTATCGTTCTTAACGAGCGAATTGTGCGTGATGACGTGTTGACATCAGTTCATGTAGATGAATATTCACTTGATGTTCGCGAGACAAAGCGCGGTGTAGAAGAATTTACCAGTGACATACCGAACGTCAGTGAGGAGGCCACAAAAGATTTGGATGATAACGGTATCATTCGTGTTGGCGCCCGTGTTGAGCCCGGTGACATACTTATCGGTAAGATTTCTCCGAAAGGTGAGAGCGATCCGTCACCGGAGGAGAAGTTGCTGCGTGCGATATTTGGCGACAAGGCCGGTGACGTGAAAGACTCTTCGCTCAAAGCAAATCCGTCTTTGACAGGTGTTGTTATTGACAAAAAACTGTTTGCACGTGCCATAAAGAATCGTCAGACGAAGCAGCAAGACAAAGTCATTCTTGCGAAGATAGACGAGGAATACGAGGCAAAGGTGGACGATTTGAAAGACATCTTGGTTGACAAGCTCCTTGCTTTGACAGAAAATAAGGTGTCACAGGGTGTTAAAGACTATACCGGAGCGGAGATAATCACTAAGGGTAGCAAGTTTACAATGACCAATTTGAAAAATCTCGAATACGGAGATGTTCAGATTAGTAATTGGACTGATGATGAGCATAACAACGGACTCATTGCCAAGTTGATAATAAACTACATGAAGAAATACAAACTTCTTGATGCAGAGATGAAGCGCAAGAAGTTTGCCATAACAATCGGCGACGAGTTACCATCAGGCATATTACAGATGGCAAAGGTTTATGTTGCCAAGAAACGTAAGATTGGCGTTGGAGACAAACTTGCCGGCCGTCATGGTAATAAAGGTATTGTATCAAAAGTTGTCCGTCAGGAAGATATGCCTTTCCTTGAAGACGGTCGCCCCGTAGATTTGGTTTTAAATCCCCTTGGTGTGCCTTCTCGTATGAACCTCGGTCAGATATTCGAGGCAATCCTTGGTGCGGCAGGCAAGAAACTCGGCGTGAAATTCGCCACTCCGATTTTTGACGGAGCGAAACTTGAAGACCTCGCAGAATGGACAGACAAGGCCGGACTGCCACACTTGTGTTCTACTCATCTTTATGATGGTGAAACCGGTGAGCGTTTCGACCAGCCGGCTACTGTCGGTATTACCTACTTCCTTAAACTTGGTCACATGGTTGAGGACAAGATGCACGCCCGCTCGATAGGTCCGTACTCACTTATTACGCAGCAGCCTCTTGGTGGTAAAGCGCAATTTGGTGGTCAGCGTTTCGGAGAGATGGAGGTCTGGGCACTTGAAGCGTTCGGCGCAAGCCATGTTCTTCAAGAGATACTTACCGTCAAATCTGATGATGTTGTCGGACGTAGTAAGGCATACGAGGCTATTGTTAAGGGAGAACCGATGCCTGCTCCCGGTATTCCGGAGTCGCTCAATGTGCTTTTGCATGAGTTGAAAGGTCTCGGTTTGAGTGTAACTCTCGATTAATCAAGCAACTCTTTACATAAATAATATATACAAAGAAAATATGGCTTTCAAAAAAGAATCAAAGATAAAGAGTAATTTCACTAAGATTACCATAGGACTTGCGTCTCCCGAAGAGATTTTGGAAAGTTCTTTTGGTGAGGTGACCAAACCGGAAACAATCAACTACCGCACATACAAACCTGAGCGTGACGGCTTGTTCTGTGAGCGTATTTTTGGTCCTACAAAGGATTATGAGTGTGCTTGTGGCAAATATAAACGTATTCGTTATAAGGGTATAGTCTGTGACAGATGTGGTGTTGAGGTTACGGAAAAGAAAGTTCGTAGAGAGCGTACCGGTCATATCGAATTGGTTGTGCCGGTGGCTCATATATGGTATTTCCGTTCATTGCCAAATAAGATAGGCTATTTGCTTGGCTTGCCCACAAAGAAACTTGATGCAATTATCTACTATGAGCGTTACGTTGTCATTCAGCCGGGTGTGATGGCTGGCAGGAAAGACGCGGAAGGTAATGATGCGGTAGGTTCAAATATGTTCGATCTTCTTTCCGAAGATGATTATAACGATATTCTGGACAATCAGCTGCCGCCGGAGAATGCATATCTTGACGACAGCGATCCGAACAAGTTTATAGCAAAGATGGGTGCAGAAGCCATCTACGATCTTTTGCTTAGGTTAGATTTGGATTCATTGTCATACGAGTTGCGTGACCGTGCAAACAGCGATACTTCCGTGCAGCGCAAGAATGAAGCACTTAAGCGTTTGCAGGTTGTCGAGGCATTCCGTTCAAGCAAGGATATTAATCATCCGGAATGGATGATAATGAAAATCATCCCTGTTATTCCGCCTGAACTTCGCCCGTTGGTACCGTTGGATGGCGGCCGTTTTGCCACGACAGACCTTAACGACCTTTATCGTCGTGTGATAATACGTAACAATCGTTTGAAGAGACTTGTGGAGATAAAGGCTCCCGAGGTTATTCTTCGAAACGAGAAGCGTATGTTGCAGGAAGCCGTCGACAGCTTGTTCGACAATTCCCGCAAGAGCAGTGCGGTGAAGAGCGACAGCAACCGTCCTTTGAAATCGCTTTCAGACTCATTGAAAGGTAAGCAGGGACGCTTCCGCCAGAACCTTCTCGGTAAGCGTGTCGACTATTCGGCTCGTTCGGTTATCGTTGTAGGTCCGGAATTGAAGATGGGCGAGTGCGGTCTGCCTAAGTTGATGGCTGCCGAGCTTTACAAGCCGTTCATCATCCGTAAGCTCATCGAGCGTGGTATCGTTAAGACTGTCAAAAGTGCCAAGAAGATTGTCGATCGCCGTGAACCGGTTATTTGGGATATTCTTGAGAATGTGATGAAAGGTCATCCCGTGCTTCTCAACCGTGCCCCGACACTTCACCGTCTCGGTATTCAGGCATTCCAACCCAAACTTATTGAGGGTAAGGCAATCCAGTTGCACCCGTTGGCATGTACGGCGTTCAATGCCGACTTCGACGGCGACCAGATGGCTGTTCACCTCCCGTTGGGCAATGAGGCCGTGCTCGAAGCGCAGATATTGATGCTTCAAAGCCACAATATCCTCAATCCTGCCAATGGTGCTCCTATCACAGTGCCTTCTCAGGATATGGTGCTCGGACTCTATTACATCACCAAGATACGTCCCGGAGCAAAAGGTGAGGGACTCACGTTCTATGGCCCCGAGGAAGCAATCATCGCCCATAACGAAGGCCGTTGCGATTTGCATGCTCAAGTACGCGTAATCGTTAAAGACCTTGACGATAACGGTAATCTTGTAGACAAGATGGTAGAGACCTCCGTCGGCCGTGTGATTGTAAACGGAATAATACCGGATGAAGTAGGATTTGTAAATAAGGTCATTTCCAAGAAGAGTTTGCGCGACATTATTGCAGATGTTATTAAGTCCGTCGGTTTTGCCGAGGCTTGCGAGTTCCTCGACGGAATAAAGAACCTTGGTTATCGCATGGCATATCTTGCAGGACTTTCTTTCAACCTCGATGACATAATCATTCCTGAAGAAAAGGCTACGCTTGTGGAGCGAGGAAATGAAGAAATCCGGCAGATTACCGAGAACTATAATATGGGATTTATCACCGATACCGAGCGTTACAATCAGGTTATCGATACATGGACTCATATCAACAACGATCTCGGCAATGTGCTTATGAAAGAAATGACCGAGGCCGACCAAGGATTTAACGCTGTGTTCATGATGCTTGATTCCGGTGCCCGTGGTTCAAAAGATCAGATACGTCAGTTGTCAGGTATGCGCGGACTTATGGCCAAGCCACAAAAGGCCGGTGCCGAGGGTGCCCAGATTATCGAGAACCCGATTCTTTCAAACTTCAAGGAGGGAATGTCCGTGCTCGAATACTTTATTTCAACCCACGGTGCTCGTAAGGGTCTTGCCGATACCGCCATGAAAACGGCCGACGCCGGATATCTTACACGTCGTCTTGTAGACGTTTCGCATGATGTCATTATCTCTGAAGAAGATTGCGGCACATTGCGCGGACTTGTATGCACGGCGTTGAAAAATGGCGATGAGGTTATATCCACTCTTTATGAGCGCATTCTCGGTCGCGTTACCGTTCACGATATCATCCATCCCACTACCGGCGAGAAGATATTGTCTGCCGGCGAGGAGATTACGGAAGCTGCGGCTCAGATAATAGAAGACTCGCCTATCGAGAGCGTTGAAATTCGTTCGGTGCTCACTTGCGAGAGCAAGCACGGTGTTTGTATGAAGTGTTACGGACGCAACCTTGCCACCCGCCGTATGGTACAGAAAGGCGAGGCCGTCGGCGTAATCGCCGCTCAGGCTATCGGTGAGCCGGGTACTCAGCTTACTCTTCGTACGTTCCACGCCGGTGGTGTGGCTGCCAATGCCGCTGCCAACGCGTCTATCGTGGCAAAGAACGACAGCCGCATAGAGTTCGAAGAGTTGCGCACAGTGCCTTTTGAAGAGGAAGGTCGCAAGTGCGAGATGGTTGTCAGCCGTCTTGGAGAGATTCGTTTCGTTGATGCAAATACGAATATCATATTGTCTACGATGAACGTTCCTTACGGTTCGTCACTCTATTATAAGACCGGTGACGTTGTTTCCAAGGGCGACAAGATAGCCCAGTGGGACCCGTTCAATGCCGTTATCGTTACCGAGTATGCCGGAACATTGAAGTTTAATGATGTTGTCGAAGGTGTGACGTTCCGTTCTGAAACCGACGAGACAACCGGCTTGACAGAGAAGATTATCACTGAGTCAAAGGATAAGTCGAAAGTTCCTACTTGCGATATCCTCGATGCCAGTGGCAAGAAGATAGGTACGTATAACTTCCCTGTGGGTGGTCACGTGGTGGTTGAAGACGGCCAGACCGTCAAGACCGGTGAAACGCTTGTCAAGATTCCTCGTGCCGTTGGTAAGGCCGGCGATATCACGGGAGGTCTTCCCCGTGTCACCGAGCTCTTCGAGGCGCGCAACCCGTCAAATCCTGCCGTTGTATCCGAAATCGACGGTGAGGTTACAATGGGCAAGGTTAAGCGCGGTAACCGTGAGATTGTCGTCACTTCCAAGACCGGTGAGCAGCGCAAATATCTTGTTTCCCTGTCGAAGCAAATCCTTGTTCAGGAACATGATGCCGTGCGTGCGGGCACTCCGCTTTCCGACGGTGTCATCACTCCGGCCGATATCCTTGCCATCAAAGGCCCGACCGCTGTTCAGGAGTATATCGTCAACGAGGTTCAGGATGTATATCGTTTGCAAGGTGTGAAGATAAACGACAAACACTTCGAGATAATCGTGCGTCAGATGATGCGCAAGGTACAAATCAATGACCCGGGCGATACATCGTTCCTCGAACTCGAGATTGTCGACAAACTCGACTTTGCCGAGGAGAACGACCGTATATGGGGTAAGAAAGTGGTAATCGATGCCGGTGACAGTGAGAATATGAAAGCCGGTCAGATTGTCACGGCACGCAAGCTCCGTGACGAGAACTCGTCACTCAAGCGTCGCGACCTCCGTGTCGTTCAGGTGCGCGATGCTGTGCCAGCCACGTCTACACAGATACTTCAAGGTATTACTCGTGCCGCTTTGCAGACAAAGAGTTTCATGTCTGCCGCTTCGTTCCAAGAGACTACCAAGGTGCTCAACGAGGCAGCTATCCGCAGAAAGGTAGACCGTCTCGAGGGTATGAAAGAGAATGTTATCTGTGGTCATCCCATTCCTGCCGGTACCGGTCTGCGTGAGTACGATAAGATTATTGTCGGTTCCAAAGAAGATTACGACCGCATCATGGCCAATCGCAAGAATGTTCTCGACTTTGCCGAGGAGACGGTGGAAGCATCAAAGGACTAAAAAAACAATCATTTATATATCGGTAAAGAAAGGCAAGTCTCATTGGAGATTTGCCTTTTTTTGTTTTAACGGTTTTTATTCCCGCTTGCTGTTTTATCCCGCTTGCCATCGTATTTGTGATAATCGAAAGAATATATGCCGTTTGGGGGCTATATAGCCGTGGTTTGTTTTTGTGATATATGAATAAATTGATATCTTTGCGGTAGCAATTATAATATAGTTGTTTGTGATAAGGCGGCTTATGCCGGACGATGCGTCGGTCACCTCGCCTGCTCGATGTCGTCGACTACGAACTGATACTTAATGAATAAAAACAATAGATAGAGATGAGAAGTATTATTGAAAGATTGTGTCTCGTGACACTCCTTGCGGCTGTCTGCCTGTGTGCGGAAGCCCAGAAGTCAAAGAAATTGCAAAAACGTGACAAGTACGAGTTCTCGTTCGACCTGCCGTGCTATGTCGAGCAGCTCAAGCAGGAGCTTACATATCCCATGGCGTGGGGGCGTAGCGATACGAAAAACTTTGCGAAATGGAAAAAGAAAGCCCGTGCCAAGGTGTTCGAGTGCATGATGGCGCCGCCGTTGCGTGCCGCGTCTTTCGACATGAAAGTCATCGGCGAGGAGCGTCGCGACGGATATACCGCCCGCAAGGTGGAGTTCAATGTCAACGCCTATTCGCGCGTCACGGCCTATCTGCTCGTGCCGGATGGCAAGGGACCTTTCCCTGCCGTCAACATGCTGCACGACCACGGGGGGCATCTTTTCATCGGCAAGGAGAAGATGATACGCCCGTTCGATGAGGATACCGTCGTCACCAATGATGCCGACCGTTGGGCGGAGCGGCTTTACGACAGCAGCTACTTCGGCGATTTCCTTGCCCGCCACGGCTATGTCGTCTTTTCCGCCGACGCCCCGATGTGGGGCGAGCGCGGGCGTGAGGAGGGCGTAGACCGCAGCAAGTACGACATCATTGCCGGAAACATGATGATGCTTGGCCGCGACCTGAGTGCTTTCATGACCTACGACGATATCGCAGGCACCGAGTTCCTCGCCACCCTGCCTTGTGTCGATGCATCCCGGATAGGGTGCACGGGGTGCTCCATGGGTGCCTATCGGGCGTGGATGCTGGCCGCGCTGAGCGACAGGATAAAGGCCGGTGCTGCCGTATGCTGGATGGTTACCACCGATGTGCAGATGTCTGTGAAAGACAAGAAGCGCGAGTACGGCGGCTTTGCAAATTGTATTCCTGCCCTGCGACAGTATCTCGACTATCCCCACATTGCCTCTCTTGCCTGTCCGAAGGCGATGCTCTTCATCAATGGCAGCCGCGACCATCTTTTCCCCACCGATGGCGTGCGAGATGCTTTCAATACGATGCACGATGTGTGGAACAGTCAGGATGCGGCCGGAAATCTTGAGACAGAGATATGGGATATACCCCATTCCTGCGGATTGAAAGCGCAGCAGCGGGTACTTGAGTTCTTTGATAAGAAATTGAAGTAAGTGGAGTTATGGGTGGCGCAGTGCCTCCCATAACTCCCATTTCTCCCGTTCTTCCTACAACAGTATGAAGTGCGATTTCAATACAGATTTCAGCTCCTCGTTGAGTTTCTTCGCATTGATAGGTTTCGAGACGTAGCTGTTAAATCCGTTCTTCATGATGTTCTCCTTGTCCGAGGCGAACGCGTAAGCCGTCACGGCGATGATGGGCACGGTGGCCGATTTCTTGCGTATCTCTCGTGTGGCTTCGTAGCCGTCCATCCTCGGCATGTTGATGTCCATGATGATGAGTTGCGGGTTGTGCTTGTCGAACAGTTCCACCGCCTCCATGCCGTCCCATGCGTGAATCAGCTTGTAGTGTGGGCCGAGTATGGTCTCGAAGAGCAGGTAGTTGCTCTCGTTGTCCTCAGCCACCAGCAGCGTCACTTTCTCGCGCTGTATCTGCTTTTTGGGACTTTCTGCTGTTTCCGTCTTTTTCTCTATTACGGTAGGCGTGTAGGGAATGGTGAACCAGAACATGCTGCCTTTGCCTTCGCCTTCCGATTTCACTCCTATGCTGCCGCCCATCTTTTCTATGATGCTTTTGCAGATTGGCAGTCCGAGACCTGTTCCCTGAACGAAGTTGTTGAGTTTCACAAACCGTTGGAATATCTGTGCCTGTCCTTCCTTGGATATTCCGCTTCCGGTGTCGCGCACGAAGAAGTAAATTTCCTTGTCGTGCAACTCGTATCCGAATGTTATGCTGCCTTTCTTTGTGAATTTGCAGGCGTTTGTGAGCATGTTTATCAGCACTTGGGCGAGGCGGTTCGGCTCCGTGTCGATATGGCATTCGTTGGCTCCTAACGTGTAGTTCAGCACCACGTCCGGCTGCACTTTCATCCTCACCGTCTCATCTATGTTTCTGATGAACTCGTTGAGGTCTGTCGGCTTGTAAGTGAATTCGAGGGTGTTCGCCTCTACTTTTGCAAGGTCGAGGATGTCTCCGATGAGTTGCAATAGCAACTGGTTGTTGTTTTCGATGATGTTTATGAACTTCTGCTTGTCCTCCTCGTCGTCTGTCGTGGCCAGCAGGTTGGAAAATCCTATGATGGCGTTCAGCGGGGTGCGTATCTCGTGGCTCATGTTGGCGAGGAAAGCCGATTTCAGCCTGTCCGATTCTTTCGCCGCTTCTTTTGCCGCGATGAGGTTGGCCTCCTGTTGCTTGCGTGCGGTGATGAGCAGCAGTGAGCCTATGAGTTCTTCCGGCCGCCGGTTCTCGTCATATTTGGATATCGAGGCGTTCACTTCCATCCAGTCCACGCTCTCCCGGCCCTCGTTTTCCGAAACAATCCTGAATTCGCCCTTGATATATTGCTTGTCGCCTTTGATGAGGTTGTGATACAGTCTTTTCACGCCGTCAAGATCGTCGGGATGAATTCTTTTCAAGTATTCGTTTTCCTCTATCACATGTGTGCATGCGGTGGAGTCAGGGCGTTTCGGTATGTTCATGTGCTGCATCACTTTGTTCGCCTCGCAGGAAATAAGATGTGTCTTCAAGTCCCATTTCCATGGTATTATGTGTGCCACGGCCAGTGTCATTTCCAGTGTCCGCGACGTGTCTTTCAGCGACTTTTCCGATTTCACCTTGTCGGTGACGTCCATTCCGAACAGCTCCACTTCATCATCGTTCATCGTCTGGCATATCACGAAGTCATAGTATTTGTCCGTCCGGTCGAAGTAGTGCGTGAATTTGATGTTCTTCTTTGTCTTGCGCAGGTCACCGGCCATATTGATGATATATTCCGGGTCGAACAGCTTGTCAGTGCCGTCGTTTGTGTTTTTGTCTGCAAGCTGTTGTGCCTCGTGGTTGCCCGAAGTGAATTTTATGTCTGTCACCTTCCCTTTGTTGTCCGATATTATCTGTCCTGTCATGTAGCATATCGGCATGTTGTTTATCATCTTGTCGCGCGAGGCCATCATCAGTATCCGTTTGCGCTGGAAGAAGATGAACATTCCCGACACGCACAGCATGGCTGCGATGATGATGCCGCCTAATATTATCTGCCAGAAATACTCCTCCCATAAGGTCTTTGGCTTGTTGATGAACACGGTGTCTTCCGGGCAGTTGCTTTCCTTTATCGCTCCGTTGTTTTTTATGCGCTCGTAGTTCACTTTCGGTTTTTTATTGGTGATGTATGAGAAAGGAATCTCGCGCATGTTTCCTGTTTCCTGCATTGTCCTGAAAGCGGCAAGGCTGTTTTTCAGTATCTCTTCCTTGTTGGGGTAGTATCCGCCTATCGCGCCGAAGTTCATGTAGCTCTCGCTCAGCGAGAACACGGGGTGGGGTGCGGAGGATATTATCTTCACGTCTCCCGTCACAAGGATGGGATATCCCATGGCGCTCGGCCGGGCATAGTACCACGACGACAGCAGCATGCCGATGGTCATGTCCTTGGAGGTTAGATACTTCTGTATGGCCTTGCGCGATTTTTCAGAGGCTATCAGCCATTCGTATTCGAGGTGTGGATATTTTGCCGACAGGTATTCCCTTATTTTCTTGTCAAGCTCCATGTTGGACACGAGTTCGTCGGAGGCGAATACCAGCTTCTTCATTTCCGGCTGCATGCCGGCCATCATGTCGATGGTTTCCTTGTACAGGTCGGGCACCTCTACGAACGTGAAGTTATAGTCTGCCCTAAGGCTGGACAGCGGTTTATGCTCCGCGTTGGTATACGACTTGTCGCCGGACAGGTATCTGTTGCCCGGGCATATCATGTCGTCCACTCCGAGAAAGAGCATGGGGATTTCCCTGCCCCATTCGGCTTTTATGCGGTCGCGGAGCGAGAAGGCCATCTTGCCGATGATTACGAGATAGTCGGGATGGTTGGATTTGAAGCGGTCGAAGATACCGTTCTCGATATTCTCGTACATCGAGTCGGTGCGTATCAGCGAGCTGTTCATGTGCACTACATCGCAGTCGAGCATGTCGTTTTTCGACGCTTCCAGCATGAACGGCGTAATATACGACTGCACCCATGGAGCGCTCTCGTTATACGAGTTTATTATCAGCAGTTTCTTTGCTTGTGGCTCTGCGTGCATCTGCGCCGGCATCAGCACATGGAATATGGCGATCAGGCAGATTGTCGCAATGATGTAGAATTGGCTCCGCCGCGGGAGTAAAAGTGCATGTTTTTTTGCTCTGTATGGCATAAGTCTTTAATTAATTGTAATGATGAAATATGTGCAAAGATGCCAAGTCGTTTCTTAACGAATAGTCTGTGCATAAAAACGCTGCAAAGATAGCGATTTTTTTGTATAAACAGGTGTATTTTAGATTAAAACAGTTATCTTTGCATAAAACAGGCTTCGCCTCGGCAACTTGAAACGAGTTTCGTTGCGCTCGGCTTACACTGTTTTTGCATAAAACAGGCTTCGCCTCGGCAACTTGAAACGAGTTTCGCCGTATTGAAAAGAACAAGATTATTAACCAAGATAAATGAAAACGATTATGAGTGAAAATGAAAACAAGCAGCAGGGACAGTTTCAGGTGGAGCTGCCTCAGGAAACAGCACAAGGAGAATATGCCAACTTTGCCATAATTACCCATTCGAGCAGCGATTTTGTGCTCGACTTTGCCCGTGTGCTCCCCGGAGTGCCAAAAGCACAGGTGCGCAGCCGCGTCATTCTTGCCCCCGAGCACGCCAAGCGTCTGCTCATGGCCCTGCAAGAGAACATCGTGCGCTACGAGCGTGAGTTCGGACAAATAAAAATACCAAATCAAGAGCCGCGCACCATAGCCCCCTTTAACGTTGGGAAAGGAGAAGCGTAGATTAAATGAAGAATGAAGAATTACCATGCGGCATGACAATTCTTCATTCTTCACTTAAAATGCTGCAACAGATTTCCGTATATGTTCGAGAATGACAGACAGTTTGCTGTCGCGGCGGGTCGTCTGCATGTTGTAGGCCGATTGCATGTTTATCCATATATAGGCCGGTATTTCCGTTGCCGCTTCGATTTTCAGTGCCGTGCCGGTTGAATCTCCGTTTGTCCCCGCGATTATTAATAAATCTTAATGCTGTTAACGTCTCTGATATTATATTTACAAAATAAGGCCTCGTAATTGCGTTCTTTTCAAAAAATAATTTCCTCGGCGAAAAAAACGCATTCTCAGAGCATTTTGCGCAAAACACTGTCTGTCAGCCTTTTATCTGCAAAATCTACCTTTCTTACACACCCTACAACCCCTACTCATTTCCAATTAGGCCGTAATTGCATTCCAATTAGGCCGTAATTGGACGCTCGTTAGGCCGTAAATGCAATGCAATTACGGCCTTATTGCAACGCAAAAACACCCGAAAATCATATCCGACCCCGAATAATTGCAGCCCAACCCTCAAATAATGACACGAAAATGTCAATTAAAGTTCTCGGCTTTTTCTAAACGGTGACTTCAAGTCGCACTTTTTTCGTTTAACAATTACCTCGCGATTTTCACACTATTTAAAGGAGAGACCCCTCTTAATCTCCCCAAAGGGGAGAAAGGGGAGTACGTCACAGTTTCGGAGAACTCTGAAAATAAATACAGCCAATCATGCCTCTGCCTTTCTCCTCCCCTTGGGGAGGCTGGGGCTTCTCATCACTCCGTTTCTCCCCTTTGGGGAGATTAGCAAATAAGAAATAAAGTATGAAAAAGATTTTTGTTATTGCTTTTGCTGGCATTTTCGTGCTACCCAAGTTCTGTGATTATGCTTCAATGGAGGCAAAGTTTCATAAAAAACATACATCGAATGGCACTATGAATAAAAAATGAATTTCATTCCGATTTATGGACTATGACATTCTTTCCGGAACGATTGTAATCACATTTGTAGGGCCGGAGTCTTGTCTTTGGCCGTAGCCCGCAAGGGCTTTCGGATGGAAATAGAATGTCTTTAACATAAAACATGAATGTCATATCTGCACGTGAATTAGCCCTTACGGGCTGCGGGCAAAGACAAGACTCCGTCCCTACAATTCAATACGTTCACCGCGGATTTTATACTGAGCCATTAAAATTTGGAACAATGTGCCTTGCGGTGACATTCGCCGCAGGATTTGTTAATTTACTATAAATAAATTGTTTAATAAAAAAACGTATCATAATTATTTGTATTTTTGTAAAAATTTATTTTAAACTTATAACCGTATCATTATGAAAAAAGTATTTATCAACATCTTTATTATCAGCTGTATAGCCGCATGTCCGAGTTTTGCGCAACTCAAAGTAAACACTAACGGCAATGTATCCGTCAAAAGTATTACCGGAACACCGTTATCCCCGCTATGTATCGGGAGCAACGGAGATACTATCTTCAATATTCACTCTGTGAACTTGTCCAAAAAC
>JAGAPR010000041.1 GCA_017623155.1 Prevotella sp.
AATATAGATTGCTTCGTCAGATGTGTTATAACTATCAAGATACCCCACAATACCATTTGCTCCATAAACAGGATAAGTTCCTAAATCTGATACTTCACTTTCTTGTAATGTTGAGGATGTACATTCAAGACATTCTGCTATGCGAATATTAGGTTTTCCCATTCCAGCAACCTTGTGTGCAATCCCCTTGATTAAGGATTCCAGTCTCTCAATGATTTTGTTTTGGGTAGCAATGCGTTTATCTATCAACGATAATAACCCAGCAATCTTTTGTTGCTCAACATCATATGGAACAGATACTTGAATTTTACGAACTTCATTTGCGGAAATTTCTAAAAAGGTTGAGCCGCAAGACTTCCTTATTAAATCTTTCTTTTTTGTTTGTATTAGGTAGTAGAGAAAATCTACATTGCATTTTTTAGATACAAGAGATTGAAAACCTTGGTTTGTAGCACATACTCTGAGAGATAATGAACATTCTCCAATTGTGGCACGAGAACTTAAAAGTATCGTATTGGGAGGCAAAAGCTTTGCACTGGAATTGTTTAGTCCGTCTTCTGTTATGGTACGCAGACTTGCATCAACGAATTTATTTTTACCTATCTCAGAAGGCGTAAACCATTGTATTCCTCCATCCCAATATGATTTTACTGTTGTATCGGGTGTACCACCGCCTATTACATCTGCTAAATCGTTTATTGATTTTGTCTCCCACTCCCCACTGAACTCCGGGAATCTCAAATGGGGAACATTGTTTATTATATTTCACTAATTATATTAATAGGTAAATATTGATAATAATGAGACAAAAGACAATTAGAGAAATTGCGGTAGCTTGGAAAGAGTACAAGCGTCCCTATGTGAAGCAGTCCACAATGGCAGCTTATGTGTTAATCTTGGAGAACCACATTATTCCTTGTTTCGGGGATAGTGATTCGCTCCATGAAAAGGAAGTGCAGGCTTTCGTCCTGCAAAAGTTAGAAAAAGGATTGAGCATCAAATCCGTTAAGGACATTCTAATAGTCCTAAAAATGGTGATGAAGTACGGGGTCAAAAATGAATGGATGAATTATTACGAATGGGATATAAAGTACCCAACGGCCTCTGCAAATAAGGAACTGGAAGTGTTGTCTGTAGCCCATCATAGGGCAATTCTGAACTATATCCAGGGTCATTTCACCTTTACAGGGCTTGGCATTTATATCAGCCTTAGCACAGGGCTACGCATCGGGGAAATATGTGCTTTGAAATGGAGCGATGTCAATGTGGCTGACGGTACCATAACCGTCAGTCGTACTATTGAACGCATCTATATTATTGATGGAGAGAAGAAGCACACGGAACTTGTCATCAACACACCCAAGACCCAAAACTCTTGCCGTGCAATACCTATGAGCAAAGAATTACTCACAATGATTAAACCGTTAAAAAAGGTTGTCAATGATGATTTCTATGTGCTTACCAATGACGAACACCCTACAGAACCACGCACATACCGCAACTACTACAACAAATTGATGACCAAACTCGGCATTCCCAAATTGAAGTACCACGGGCTGCGCCACAGTTTTGCCACACGCTGCATTGAGGCCGGGTGTGACTATAAAACAGTGAGTGTTCTGTTAGGACACTCCGACATTTCAACCACGCTCAACCTCTATGTCCATCCCAATATGGAACAAAAGAAGCGGTGCATCAGTAAAATGTTCAAATCACTGGGAAAATAGGAGTACACATCTTTTGGCATTCGGTAAAGGCGGATATTCGGAAGAAAGTGATTCTATTTTATATAAAGAATTGGAAAAAGGGTGACAAAATAGTGTAAACGAGTAAATAATTGTGCAATTCCACATTTTTTTACTTTTAATAATACTCTTTGCAATTATTTTATTACCTTTGCACCCGCTTTGTGAAGCATACAAATTTGTAATATTATAATATTTTTATGTATTTTATTTTGTTACTTACCGTTTTGATAACGGCTATCGTGCTGGTAGTGGCGGCTTATATCATAGCCAAGTTGATTGGTCCGCGCTCGTATAACAAGGTAAAAGGAGAACCGTTTGAGTGTGGTATTCCCACACACGGCTCGTCATGGATACCAATACACGTGGGTTACTACCTGTTCGCTATTTTGTTTCTTATGTTCGACGTGGAGACGGTATTCCTCTACCCGTGGGCAGTGGTTGTTAAGGAGTTCGGCGCAATGGCATTGCTGAGCATCGGATTTTTCCTTTTGGTACTTGTGTTTGGCCTTGCTTACGCATGGCGGAAAGGAGCGTTGGAATGGAAGTGAGAAAACCGCACATCAAAAGTATTCCTTACGAAGAGTTTAAGGACAACGAGTCTCTCGAGAAAATAGTTAATGAGCTTCATGAGGGAGGAGTTGATGTCTTCGTCGGTTCGCTCGACCAAGCCATCAACTGGGGACGGAGCAACTCGCTGTGGTCGCTTACTTTCGCCACGAGTTGTTGCGGTATCGAGTTCATGGCCGTCGGTTGCGCGCGTTATGACTTCGCCCGTTTCGGTTTTGAGGTTACGCGAAACTCCCCCCGACAGGCAGACCTCATCATGTGTGCCGGTACGATAACACACAAGATGGCTCCTGTGATGAAGCGTCTTTACGACGAGATGGCCGAGCCGAAATATGTCGTGGCCGTTGGCGGTTGCGCAATTTCCGGCGGCCCGTTCAAGAGCAGTTATCATGTAGTGAAAGGTATAGAGGAGATTGTTCCGGTAGACGTGTTCGTGCCGGGATGCCCGCCCCGTCCCGAGGCGATACTTTATGGCATGATGCAATTGCAGCGTAAGGTGAAAATAGAGAAGTTCTTCGGAGGTCGCAACCACAAGGAAAAAAAGCCCATTGTGGTAAATAACGTGCCGGAGAAGAGCAATAACGACTAAAAATAAGGAAGACGAAGATGAAATTAGAAAACAGACAATTCGAATTGAATGCTTTTGCCTCTGAAATGGCAAAACTGAAAAACGACAAGCATTTCGACTTCCTTGTGACCATTGTCGGAGAAGATTTCGGCGAGGAAGGACTCGGCTGTATTTATATATTGGAGAATACGAATACCCACGAGCGCATGAGCGTGAAAGCCGTGAATGCCAATCGTAACGAGCCGTATATTCCCACGGTGAGCCACCTTTGGAAAGGTGCCGAGATACTGGAGCGTGAGGTATACGACTTCTTCGGTATCGTGTTTACAGGCAACAAGGACATGCGTCGGATTTATCTGCGCTCGGACTTCAACGGATATCCTTTCCGCAAGGATTACGATATGAGTGCCGAGAACAACAAATATGTACTTACCGATGATCCCGAGCCCGACTATACGCTTGAGTACAGTCTTGACAAGGACGGAAGATTGAAGGCAGAGAAGTATCCGCTTTTCACCGATGACGACTATGTCATCAACATCGGACCGCAACACCCGGCTACTCACGGCGTGCTGCGGTTGCAGACAATACTTGACGGAGAGACAATCCGCAAGATTTATCCTCACTGCGGATACATACACAGAGGTATCGAAAAGATGTGCGAGAGCTACACCTATCCGCAGACACTCGCGCTTACCGACCGTATGGACTATCTCAGCGCGATGATGAACCGTCATGCCCTGTGCTCTGTGATAGAGGAGGCCATGGGAGTGGAACTGACCGACCGCATCAAGTATATCCGCACGATAATGGACGAGCTTCAGCGTATAGACAGTCATTTGTTGTTCTACAGTTGCTGCGCTCAGGACCTTGGCGCACTCACAGCGTTCATTTATGGTATGCGCGAGCGCGAGCAGGTGCTCAACGTCATGGAAGAAACCACTGGCGGACGACTCATCCAGAACTATTACAGAATAGGCGGATGTCAGGCTGATATAGACCCGAACTTCGTGCAGAACGTCAAGAAACTCTGTGAATATCTCAAACCGATGTTCAAGGAATATCATGATATATTCACGGGAAACGTCATTTTGCAAAATCGTTTCAAGGGCGTGGGCAAACTCTCTAAGGAAGATGCAATCGGCTACGGATGTACCGGAGGCACCGGACGTGCGGCAGGATGGCACAATGATGTGCGCAAAAATCATCCTTACGTGATGTACGACAAGGTGGAGTTTGATGAGATAACTTATAACGCAGGCGACTGCTTCGACCGCTATATGGTACGTATGGACGAGATGGAGCAGAGCATACGCATAATAGAACAGCTCATCGACAACATCCCCGCCGGCGACTTCTACATCAAGCAGAAGCCTATAATAAAAGTTCCTGAGGGACAGTGGTACACTTCATGCGAAGGCAGCCGCGGAGAGATAGGCGTTTATCTCGACTCAAAAGGCGACAAGAGTCCTTATCGCTTGAAATTCCGCCCGATGGGATTGCCGCTCGTATCGGCAATGGACACCATTCTGCGTGGCGAGAAAATAGCCGACCTTATCTCTGTGGGCGCTACATTAGATTACGTAATTCCTGATATTGACAGATAAAGATTATGTTTGATTTTAGTATAGTAACAACGTGGTTTGACAGTTTGTTGCGCGAGACTCTCGGTCTTGGCGACTTCTTGTCGATACTTATCGAGTGCGTGCTCGTTGGCGTGATGATACTTGTGGCATACGCAATGCTTGCCATCGTGCTGATATTCATGGAGCGTAAGGTTTGTGCTTACTTCCAGTGCCGTCTCGGACCGATGCGTGTCGGACCGTGGGGAGTGTTTCAGGTTTTTGCCGATGTACTGAAAATGCTTCAAAAAGAGATTTTCTTTGTCGACAAAGCCGATAAGCTGCTTTATCTCGTAGCACCGTTCCTTGTGCTCATCGCATCGGTGGGTACGTTCTCGTTCATGCCGTGGAACAAGGGTGCCGGTATACTCGACTTCAACGTGGGAATATTCCTTCTCACCGCGATATCGGGCATAGGTGTTGTAGGTATCTTCCTCGCAGGATGGGGCTCTAACAATAAGTACAGTGTGGTATCGGCCATGCGTGGTGCCGTTCAGATGATATCTTACGAGATGTCGCTCTGTCTGTGTCTTATAGCTGCGGTCGTTCTTACCGGAACAATGCAGATAAGCGGAATAGTGGAAGCACAACAAGGTGCTTTCGGATGGCTTGTTTTCCAAGGACATATTCCTGCGATTATAGCGTTTATCGTATTCCTTATTGCAGGAAATGCCGAAGCAAACCGTGGTCCTTTCGACCTTGCCGAGGCCGAGAGCGAGCTTACAGCCGGATATCACACCGAGTATTCGGGTATGGGCTTCGGCTTTTTCTATCTTGCCGAGTATCTGAACATGTTTGTTATCGCAGGTATCGCGGCGACGGTGTTCCTCGGTGGATGGATGCCGATACATATAGGTGTGGCTGGATTTGATGCCGTCATGGATTATATTCCCGGTATCGTGTGGTTCCTTGGCAAGACTTTCGCCCTCGTATGGGTGCTGCTGTGGATACGTTGGTCGTTCCCGCGTTTGCGTATCGACCAAATACTGAAACTTGAATGGAAGTATCTTATGCCGCTGTCTCTGCTGAACCTTGTTCTCATGACGGTAATAGTAGCCTTGGGATGGTATGTTAAGTAGTCTTAGGAAGGTATATTAAGAAGTGAAAATGGAAAATAACAAATCATATTTCGGAGAGGCTGTGCAGGGCGTTAAGTCGCTGCTTACCGGTTTTCGTGTCACAATGAAGGAGTATTTCACTCCGAAAGTGACAGAGCAATATCCGGAAAACCGCAAGACAACGCTGCATGTCGCCGCACGCCATCGTGGCCGTTTGGTAATGCCACATGATGCTGATGGAAATCATAAGTGCATCGCTTGCACGCTGTGCGAGAAAGCATGTCCTAACGGGACGATTACAATCAAGTCGGAAATGAAAGAGACGGAGGACGGAAAAAAGAAGCGCGTGCTTGTGGATTATCAGTATGATATGGGCGAGTGCATGTTCTGTCAGCTCTGTGTCAATGTTTGTCCGCAAGACGCGATAGAGTTTACAAACGACTTTGAAAACTCTACTTTCGAGAGAAATTCTCTTGTCTTTCATCTTGACAAGGAAGTGAAATACGAGTCTTCTCTGCCGAATATCCTTGACGGTGGCGCGCCGCAGGAAGTCGGTAAGTGGAATACAAAAAAATAATGGGAGGAATGATAAATGGCTAATTTAATAATGTTTATAATTCTTGCCGCCGTCATCCTCGGCTCTGCTGTAATGTGTGTGGTGACAAAGCGGATAATGAGAGCGGCCACATTCATGTTGTTCGTTCTCTTTGGAGTGGCGGGACTATATTTCCTGCTTGACTATACATATCTTGGGGCGGCTCAGATAAGCGTTTATGCCGGAGGTGTGACGATGATTTATATCTTCGCAATCCAGCTTGTGAGCAAGCGAACGCTTCAAGGACTTGTGGAGAGAATGAAAGGAAGCCGTGTCGTTTTCGGAGCGGTATTGTCTTTGGTCGGTTTCGCTTTGGTGTCTTTGGTGATGATGAAGAACAGACTCATGACCGTGGCTTGTGACGCATCGGCCGGAGAAGTGCCTATGAAGACAATCGGACAGGCTCTGCTCGGCAGTGACAAATACCAATATGTGCTTCCGTTCGAGTTCATATCCGTATTTCTTCTCGCATGTATAATCGGTGGTATTGTCGTATCAAGAAAAGAAAAGGAGAATTAAATATGGTACAGGTAGAGTATTATTTTGTGCTTAGTGCACTTTTGTTCTTTATCGGCGTGTTCGGTTTTGTAACCCGTCGCAATCTGATTGCCATGCTCATCTCTATCGAGCTTGTGCTCAATGCCGTAGATATTAACTTCGCGGCGTTTAACCGTTTGCTTTTCCCGGGACAGTTCGAAGGTTTCTTCATGACATTGTTCTCGATTGGAGTAAGCGCGGCAGAGAGTGCTGTCGCCATCGCGATTATTATCAATGTTTACCGGAATTTCAACAACGATCAGGTGAACAGTATTGAAAACATGAAATTTTAATGTGACTTATGGAATATAGTTATGTATTTTTAATACTCCTTCTGCCGCTTCTCTCATTCATTGTATTGGGACTTGCTGGCATGAAATTGTCACATAAGGTAGCCGGATTGATAGGTACGGCATCCTTGGGTATCGTCACTATACTGTCATATTATACGGCGATATGCTATTTCACGGCAGGCCGTGGTGACAATGGTACGTTTGCCACATTGGTGCCTTATAACTTCACATGGTTGCCATTAGGCAATTTAAACTTTGATCTCGGTATTTTGCTTGATCCGATTTCAGTGGTGATGCTTATTGTAATATCTACCGTCAGCCTGATGGTTCATATCTATTCTTTCGGTTATATGGCCGGAGAAAAAGGTTTTCAGCGCTATTATGCGTTCCTGAGCCTTTTCACGATGTCCATGCTTGGCTTGGTAGTGGCCACAAACATTTTCCAGATGTATCTGTTCTGGGAACTTGTGGGCGTAAGTTCTTATCTGCTTATCGGGTTTTATTATCCGTTGCAGGCAGCCGTATCAGCATCAAAGAAAGCGTTTATCGTAACGCGTTTTGCCGATATGTTCTTCTTGATAGGTATCTTGATTTTCGGTTATTACACAGGCTCGTTCAGTTTCTCTTTTGCCGGAGACGTGGTTATGGGCAACGGAACGGCTCCGTTTATTCCTGTTGATGTAATGAAAGCAGTTGCCGCCGGCGGTTTCATCCTGCCTACGGCTCTTGTGCTTATGTTCATCGGTGGAGCAGGTAAGAGTGCGATGTTCCCGTTGCATATATGGTTGCCGGATGCCATGGAAGGCCCGACACCCGTCAGCGCGCTTATCCATGCCGCAACGATGGTTGTTGCCGGTGTGTTCCAGATAGCACGTCTGTTCCCGTTGTGGATAGAATATGCTCCCGGACAGATGAGCATAATAGTTTGGGTAGGTGTGTTTACCGCTTTCTATGCAGCGGCTGTAGCTTGTGCGCAGAGCGATATCAAGCGTGTGCTCGCTTTCTCAACGATATCCCAGATAGCGTTCATGATGGTTTCTCTCGGTGTGTGTCTGCCCGGTCATGAGGCTGTTCTTGACAATCACGCGCAGCTCGGCTATATGGCTTCAATGTTCCATTTGTTCACTCATGCCATGTTCAAAGCTTGCTTGTTCCTTGGTGCCGGATGTATCATTCATGCCGTTCATTCAAACGAGATGTCTACAATGGGCGGTCTGCGCAAGTATATGCCCATAACTCATATCACGTTCCTTGTTTCATGCCTTGCCATTTCAGGCATTCCGCCTTTCTCGGGATTTTTCTCAAAAGACGAGATTATCACGGCATGTTTCGCATATAGTCCCGTTGTAGGATGGATAATGACAGGTATCGCAGCCATGACAGCTTTCTATATGTTCCGTCTCTATTACGGAATATTCTGGGGCACGGAAAATAAGGAACTGCATGCCCATCACACTCCGCATGAGGCTCCGCTCACGATGACAGTGCCGTTGATTGTTCTTACATTGATAACAATCACTTGCGGTTGGGCAATTAATTTCGGCTCATTTATCAGCGCAAGCGGTCAGGACTATCAGATCCATCTTGACACACAGGTGGCAATAACATCATGTGTTATAGCTGTTATCAGCATTGCTCTTGCCACATATATATATAAGGGCGAGAAGCAGCCTGTTGCCGATATGCTTTATAAGCGTTTCCCGAGACTTCATCGTGCCGCTTACAAGCGTTTCTACATGGATGAGATATGGATGTTCATCACCCATAAGATAATATTCCGTTGCGTGAGCACGCCTATCGCATGGTTCGACCGTCATGTTGTCGATGGCACGTTTGATTTCATTGCTTGGGGTGCGAACGAGGCCGGAGAGACCATTCGCCCTTGGCAGAGTGGTGACGTAAGGCAATATGCCGTATGGTTCCTTACCGGTACGGTGGCATTAACATTAGTATTACTTTGCATATAATAAAAGAAAGATGAGTATATTAAGTCTATTCGTAGTAATTCCGGTACTGATGTTGCTCGGTCTTTGGATCGCCCGCAATCTCAATCAGGTACGCGGTGTGATGGTAGCAGGCTCAACTTGTTTGCTCGCTCTGTCCGTATGGCTGACAATCGCTTTTATACAGGCTCGTCAGGGAGGAGATACCGATACGATGCTGTTCACTTACAGCACGCCGTGGTTTGAGCCTCTGAATATAGCCTATTCTGTCGGTGTCGACGGTATTTCTGTCGTGATGTTGCTTCTTTCGAGCATCATTGTTTTCACCGGAACATTTGCTTCTTGGCAGTTGAAACCCATGACAAAGGAGTATTTCCTGTGGTTTACATTATTGTCTACCGGTGTTTACGGCTTCTTTATCTGCACCGACATGTTCACCATGTTCATGTTCTATGAGGTCGCTCTTATACCGATGTACCTTCTGATAGGTGTATGGGGTAGCGGCAATAAGGAATATGCAGCCATGAAACTTACCCTTATGCTTATGGGAGGTTCGGCTCTGCTTATCCTTGGAATACTCGGAATATATTATTATAGCGGCGCAACCACAATGAATGTGAATGAGATTGCGGCCATGCACAATATTCCCGTGGAGAAACAACAGATTTTCTTTCCGTTCATCTTCATCGGTTTTGGTGTGCTCGGTGCTCTGTTCCCGTTCCATACATGGTCTCCCGACGGTCACGCTTCGGCACCTACTGCAGTGTCAATGCTTCATGCCGGAGTGTTGATGAAGCTCGGAGGTTACGGCTGTTTCCGTGTTGCCATGTATCTGTTGCCCGACGCTGCTCAGGAGTTGGCATGGATATTCCTTATTCTTACCACCATATCCGTGGTCTATGGAGCACTTTCCGCATGCGTACAGACAGACTTGAAGTATATCAATGCATATTCTTCCGTCTCTCACTGCGGCCTTGTTCTCTTCGCTCTGCTGATGATGACAAACACCTCTTGCACGGGTGCCATCTTGCAAATGCTTTCACATGGTCTCATGACGGCACTCTTCTTTGCCCTCATCGGTATGATTTACGGCCGTACACATACACGTGACATTCGTCAACTTGGCGGCTTGATGAAGATAATGCCGTTCCTCAGTGTTGGCTATGTGATAGCCGGACTTGCCAACCTCGGATTGCCGGGCTTCTCCGGTTTTGCCGCAGAGATGACAATATTTGTGGGCTCGTTCGAGAATGAAGATACATTCCGTCGTGTGGCAACGATTATCGCTTGTATGTCGATAGTAGTGACTGCGGTGTATATTTTGCGTACAGTCGGAATGATATTGTTTGGCAAGGTGACAAACAAACATTACTTGGAGCTTACCGATGCCACATGGGATGAGCGCTTATCCGTATGTTGTCTTATCTTCTGTGTCGCTGGTCTCGGTTCTATGCCGTTGTGGGTAAGCAATGTAATCAGCGACGGCGTAACTCCGATTTTAAATGTAATTAATTTCTAAAACACTGGTACAAATGGATTACAGTCAATTTCTAAATATGCTACCGGAAGCCACATTGATGGCTATTCTGGTTTTAGTATTCATTGTTGATTTCGCATTCAAGAACAGCGATAAGAAACATTCGGCACTGTATATGGTTACAGGCCTGCTTATGCTGGCGCAGATTGCACCTTGTGCCATTGCCGAATCCACTGAAGCTTTCGGCGGACTATATGTCACCACCGATGCCGTTAACGTGATGAAGCTCATTCTCACTGCCGGCACTCTCGTCGTTATCATCATGGCTCAGCCGTGGCTTACGCGCGAGGACGTGAAGAACAAGGAAGGAGAGTTTTACATGTTGGTCGTTTCAACCCTGCTCGGTATGTACATGATGATGTCTTCCGGACATTTCCTCATGTTCTTCCTCGGACTTGAAATGGCTTCTGTGCCGATGGCATGTCTTGTCGCTTTTGACAAGTTTCGCAAGAATTCGGCCGAGGGTGCGGCTAAGTTTATTCTCACGGCGACATTCTCAAGCGGTGTGATGCTTTACGGAATATCATTCCTCTATGGTGCCGTCGGCACTCTTTATTTCGACGACGTAGCATCGTTGCTGTCTGTTTCGCCGATGTCGATAATGGGATTGGTATTCTTTTTCAGCGGTCTCGGTTTCAAGATTTCTCTCGTTCCGTTCCATTTCTGGACGGCCGACACTTATCAGGGAGCCCCGACAGCTGTCACCGGTTATCTCAGTGTCATATCAAAGGGTGCCGCTTCTTTCACTTTGATGACAATCTTGATGAAAGTGTTTGCTCCGATGGTGGAGTATTGGGAGTATCTTTTGTATATCGTCATTGTGCTCAGCATCACCATTGCCAACCTTTTCGCCATCCGTCAGAAAGAGTTGAAGCGCTTTATGGCTTTCAGCTCTATCTCTCAGGCCGGATATATCATGCTTGCGGTTGTTGGTAACAGTGCCATGAGCGTATCCACATTGACATATTATGTGCTCGTATATGTAGTGGCAAATATGAGTGTGTTCACTGTGATAAATGTTGTGGAGCAGAAGTGCGGCGGCACAACGAAGATGGACAGCTACGACGGTTTTTATCAGACAAACCCGAAGTTGGCTCTCCTGATGACGTTGGCTTTGTTCTCTCTTGCCGGTATTCCTCCTTTCGCCGGTATGTTCAGCAAGTTCTTTGTGTTCATGGCTGCTGCCTCGCAAGGTTCATATCTTGCCTACGGTGTAGTGTTCATAGCATTGATAAATACGGTGGTGAGCCTTTATTACTACCTGTTGATTGTCAAGGCAATGTATATAAAGAACTCCGATACGCCTTTGCCTGCGTTTAAGAGCGATTTCGATACAAGGCTCGCGCTTGCCATTTGTACGGCCGGTATCGTCGCGTTCGGAGTGTTCAGTTGCGTTTACGACTGGATTGCCGCAGCCGCGAACTAAAATGATACAATAGAAGAGTCGGACAGGTCTTATGCCATCCGGCTCTTTTTTTGTTTTTGATGATACGTGAAAAACAATAATATGTGAGATGAGAAACCACGGTGTCTTTGCCTTGTATCCGCTTGTTCCGGTTACCGTGAGTTTTATTTTGGGACTTATGGCTGGTAGTCTGTTGCTTCCTTTTGTCGCTCTTTATGTTTGGCTTGCCGTCACTTGTCTGTCATTGCTTGCTTGTTTGGTTGCCGTCAGACATCCCTTTGGTCAGAGCATGGCCATACTTGTGCTTTTCTTCATGTTTGGCGGCCTGTCAATGACAGTCGCCGACAGGCGTACCGAAGTACATCTTCCCGACGAGCCGTCTGTGTATGAGTCGGTCGTGGCAAGCGACCCTGTGGAGCGCGGTAGGATATTGCGTTTCGAGGCAATCATCACTTCCGGTGACTTGCGTGGGAAAAGGGTTATGGTGTCGTTGTTGAAAGACACCGTCGACTGTCATTATCGGGCATTATCCGTCAATACCGGTTTTGTATTTTCTTCGCGGCTTGAACCGCTTTCCAATTATCCCGGTTCACGTTTCGACTATGCTTCATATTTGAAGCGTAGCGGAGTGTCGGCCACCGCTTTCGTCTATTACCGCGATTGGTATTCCGCGTCGATCGACATGAGTGGCATTTCGCTTTTTCAGCGTGCCCGCCTCGCGTTTCTGAGATATCGTCATTCGCTCCTTTCCGCCTACCGCCATTTCGGCTTAGACGGTCAGACGTTTGCCGTTATCGCTGCCATGACGCTCGGTTATAAGTCTGAATTGTCCGCAGACATTCGCAATGTCTATTCCATTACGGGCGTTTCTCATGTTCTTGCCCTTTCGGGCATGCACCTCGGCATCATATACATGTTTCTTTCGATGCTTACATTAAGCCGTCGTCCGTCTTTGTTGCGTGAGATATTGCTTGTCATGGCTGTTTGGTCGTATGTTTTTCTGGCCGGCATGCCCCTTTCGCTCATTCGTGCTGCCACCATGATTACCGTTTATTCCATCATGAGTCTCTCCGGCCGCGGGCGTATGTCGCTCAATGTCCTTGCCTTTACGGCTCTGCTGATGCTCTTTATCAATCCTTTGAGCATTTATGATGCAGGTTTTCAGCTGTCGTTCGTTTCTGTGGCAGGAATATTGATTTTGTGTCCGCGTATATCCGGAGTGTTGCCTGCCGAGTTTCGGTTGAGCCATCCTGTCGTGGCCGGTGTATGGAATTTGTTTGTCGTTTCTTTCGTTGCCCAACTTGCCACTGCTCCGCTTGTAGCCTATTATTTCGGTCGGTTGCCGCTTGTTTCTCTTCTTGCCAATATCGTTGCCGTACCGGCATTGACGTTCATTCTTTATGCTTCGATATTGATGACGGCTTTCATTTCTTTTCCGTCGGTTTGCGGCTTCTTTGCCCTTATTCTTTCATTTGTCACCTCTACCCTCAATACCATCCTTTCTTTCCTTTCGTCATTACCGTTTGCTTCGGTTTCCGGCATAGAGCTGAATGAGGTTCAGGTGTGTGCCGCTTATGTCATGATAGTGTCGTTGTTGTCGGCCGTCAGGATATTATTCACGCGCCGCAGACACATTGTTGTTGATTGAAATGTTAGATGTTAGATAGTCTTTCGTTACTTGCCACTGAGTAATGCAGTGATTATCTTTGTTTGTATTATTCGTAAATGGTGGCTACGATGCGTCTTTCTCCGCCGTAATCGCGGAATTCGCACAAGTAAATTCCCTGCCACGTACCCAAATTCAGCCTGCCGTTTGTTATCGGGATGGTGATGCTTACGCCGAAAATGCTGCTCTTCGCGTGTGCCGGCATGTCGTCGGCACCTTCAAAAGTATGGTCGTAGTACGGCTCGTTCTCTTTAACGATGTGGTTCATTATCTTCTCCATGTCACTTCTCACGTCGGGATCGGCGTTTTCATTGATTGTCAGTGCGCATGAAGTATGCTTTACAAACAGGTTCAGCATTCCCGCTTGTGGCAGCGGTTGCGGCAGGTTTCTCATTATCTCTTGTGTCACGAGATGACACCCGCGATGCTTTGCCGTGAGACGGAATTCGGTTTGTCGTATCATAATTCTTCTTGTGTCATGATGAATTTATCCCAATTCGGCTCTCAGAAACCGCGGGGTGTAGCCTTTCTTGCTCTTTACCACTTCTTCCGGAGTTCCTGTCGTGAGCACCTGCCCGCCGCCTCGTCCGCCCTCGGGACCCATGTCGATGATGTGGTCGGCGAGCTTTATCACGTCGAGATTGTGCTCGATGATTATCACCGTATTGCCTTTGTCCACGAGTTTGTTGAGCACTTCCATCAGTATGCGGATATCCTCGAAGTGCAGTCCCGTGGTCGGCTCGTCGAGGATATAGAGTGTTTTGCCCGTATCTTTCTTGCTCAGTTCGGTGGCAAGTTTCACGCGCTGGCTTTCGCCCCCCGAGAGTGTAGTGGATGGCTGCCCGAGCTTGATGTAGCCGAGGCCTACGTCTTGTATGGTCTTTATCTTGCGCAGAATGTCCGGCACGTTTTCAAAGAACTCCACCGCTTGGTTTATTGTCATGTCGAGTACGTCGGCAATGCTCTTTCCTTTGTATCTCACTTCCAGTGTTTCGCGGTTGTATCGCTTGCCGTGACATTCTTCACACGGCACCATCACGTCCGGAAGAAAGTTCATTTCGATTGTCTTGTATCCGTTTCCGCCGCAAGCCTCGCAGCGTCCGCCTTTGACGTTGAATGAGAAGCGTCCCGGCTTGTATCCCCTAATCTTCGCTTCCGGCAGGTTGACGAACAGCGAGCGGATGTCGCTAAACACGCCGGTGTATGTAGCCGGGTTGGAGCGTGGCGTGCGTCCGAGCGGACTCTGGTCCACGTCTACCACCTTATCTATGTTCTCCAGTCCCTCTATGCTTTTATAGGGCATCGGTTTTTTCAGCGAGCGATAGAAGTGTTGACTGAGAATAGGCTGTAAAGTCTCGTTTATCAGAGTCGATTTTCCCGAGCCGCTGACGCCTGTCACGAGAATAAGTTTGCCCAAAGGAAATTTCACATCCACGTTTTTCAGGTTGTTTCCCGATGCTCCGCGTATTGTGAGCCACTTTCCGTTCCCCTCTCTTCTCTTCTTCGGCACTTCGATTTTCAGTGCTCCGCTGATGTATTTGGCGGTGACGGAAGTATCTGTCTGTGCATTCGTTGCGGCATTGTTTCCTTTCGCTATATCCTCCGGTTTGCCTTGAAACACCACTTCGCCGCCCCTGCGTCCGGCTTTGGGGCCGATGTCGATGAGATAATCAGCACTCATCATCATGTCCTTGTCGTGTTCCACCACGATTACCGTGTTGCCGATGTCGCGCAGTTCTTTCAGCGATTTTATCAGTCGGTCGTTGTCGCGTTGGTGCAGTCCGATGCTCGGCTCGTCGAGAATATACAGCACGTTCACGAGTTGTGAGCCTATTTGCGTGGCTAACCTTATGCGTTGGCTCTCGCCGCCCGACAATGTCGCCGCCGGTCGGTTGAGCGACAGATAATCGAGTCCCACTTCGAGCAGGAAGTCGACTCTTGTTCTTATCTCTTTCAGTATCTCGTTTGCTATCTGCCGTTGCTGATTGTCAAGGTGCTCTTCCACGTTGTCGAGCCACAGCCTGAGTTCGGCAATGTCCATGTCGGCCAGTTCGGCAATGTTCTTGTCCCATATCTTATAGGACAGTGCTTCGCGGTTAAGTTTTTTCCCGTTGCATTCCGGACATGTGCGCACGGCGAGGAATTGGTCGGCCCACTTCTGCATTTTTGCCGATTCGTCGCTGTCAATCACGCTTTTGAGATACTTCACCACTCCGTCGAATGCCACGAAGTAGTCGCTCGACGTGTGCACGAGCGACTTGTCTATGCGCACGTTTTCGAGTGAGCCATACAGTATTTCGCTCAGTGCTTCGTCGGGAATATCCTCGATGTTTGTCTTTATGTCGCAATCGTATTTGTGCAGAATGGCATCTATCTGCCAGAAAATCATCTGGTTCTTGTATTTCCCCAATGGCACGATGGCACCGGCGTGTATGCTTGTCTTGCGGTTCGGTATAACCTTTTCGAGGTCTATCTCGTTGATAAATCCGAGTCCTTTGCAGTGTCGGCATGCACCTTGCGGCGAGTTGAACGAGAAGTTGTTTGGCGCCGGGTCGCTGTACGACATTCCTGTTGTGGGGCACATCAGCCTCTTTGAGAAATGTTTTACCGTCTCGGTGTCCTTGTCCAAAATCATAATCAGACCGTCGCCCTGCTTCATTGCCGTGGCAACGCTCTTTTTCAGGCGTTCGATGTCTTTCTCCCTTACCTGCAACTTGTCTATCACCACTTCTATGTCGTGGTTCTTGTAGCGGTCGGTTTTCATGCCGCGGGTAATCTCTTTCACCTCGCCGTCGACTCTCGCGTGCAGGTATCCCTTGCGCCGCATGCTCTCAAACAGTTCGCGATAGTGTCCCTTTCGGCTGCGCACGAGCGGCGCGAGTATGAGTATCCGCTTGCCGTCGTAGTCGCTTTTTATCATTTCGAGCACCTTTTCCTCGGTGTATTTCACCATCGGTTCGCCGGTGGCATAGCTGTAAGCCTTTCCGGCCCGGGCATATAGCAGTCGCAGAAAATCGTAAATCTCTGTCGTTGTGCCCACGGTGGAGCGCGGGTTCTTGTTTGTCGTCTTCTGTTCGATGCTTATCACCGGGCTCAGTCCGGTTATCTTGTCGACGTCGGGGCGCTCCATTCCTCCGAGGAAATTGCGTGCGTAAGCCGAGAAAGTCTCTATGTATCTGCGTTGCCCCTCGGCGAAAATGGTGTCGAAAGCCAATGACGATTTGCCCGAGCCCGAAAGCCCCGTGATCACGGTCAGGCTGTTTCTCGGTATTTCGACGTCAATGTTTTTCAGGTTGTTGGCTCTTGCGCCCCAAACGTTTATCTTGTCGTCTTCTCTTTTCATTTTTATAAATAGGAATAATGGGAAGGATGTGAGAGATGGGAGTGGAGTGAGAGAATGAGCCCCTCTCAGTAATAATCCGTAAATTATAATTCAGAATTCCCCTCAATGTAGTCTCTCAGCAGGTTCACGTCGCGCTTTATGTTGTATTCGGTGCCGTCGGCCCCCCGTGCTTTCACGAGCACGAAATACACTCCCGGCTTTACGGGCTTGCCGCCGTGCGTTCCGTCCCATCCGCCGTCGATGTCGCTCCATTCATATATTTTCTGTCCCCAGCGGTTGAAGATGTATGCCTTAAACTCCACGATGCTCTTGTGGTTGTCTTTGGCTTTGTATATATCGTTTATCCCGTCGCCGTTTGGTGAGAAGGCATTTGGCATTTCGAGCAGGCTTGTGCTTATGCCCACCCGTATCGTGGCCACAAGCTCCGGATCGTTGCCGTCGCCATACGATACGTATAGCGACACCGCCGTTACTCCCGATTCGCGAAATTCGAACTCCGTGTTCTCCTCGTATCTCGTTATGTACGGGTCTGTTCTTCCGTCTTTCACAAATCTCCATTCATACGATGGCTGCACGCCTTCCGCGATGTTTGACGGGTTGGCCCTGAACGTTACGCGCAGCGGTGCCTGCGCGTCGTTGATGCTTTCGCTCTCTTCGAAGTCCTCACCGTCGACGGTATAGTATGCTTTCGGGTCGAAGTCGGCTTGTGTCACTCCCGGCAACAGGAGCATAAGCGATAATACAAAATAGAGTTTTACTTTCATGCGATGAATATAATTAATGTGCAAATTTAGTGAATAATGTTGATTTATCGTTCCTTTTCGTCTGTTTTGTTAGCTTGCCGCAATAAAAAACGTGGCATAGATGAGCAGGGTAACTCCATGTTCATTCCACGCACGACCACAATCTTCACAAAGGAGTCATTAATCTTAGTGAGAGAGTTTGTCTCCTGCTGCCGCTTGCTCTCTTCTGCTACCGTTAAAGCAGATTGTATGTAATTGTCTCTTCTTATGATCATACAATAGACTTTTTGTGTTACAGTGTAGCATTTTTCGTATGCAAAGATAATAAGCATTATCCAAAAACAATTCGGTTTTAATATACTTAATTTGTGATTATTCACGATTTTCGTCAATATATACTCTAAATGAAGAATGAAGAGTGACGAATGAAGAATAAATCATACCTCTGCACTCTTCACTCCGTTTCTCCCCTTTGGGGAGATTAAGAGGGGCTTCTTCTACTCCCCTTTGGGGAGGTTGGGTGGGGCTTTAACATCTTACTTTTGCGTTTAACTAAAAAGATGTGAACGGAAAGTAAAAAGTCGATACAAAATGTTTTCGCGAAGTAGGTTTTGTTAACTTAAAATATTTAACTAAAAAGACGATTATTTAATATTCGCAAACAATTGCGTGTCGGCTTTTTCTCCTTTTCGTACATTTTTGCCTTGCAATAAGGCCGTAATTGCATTGCATTTACGGCCTAACGGGAGTGCAATTAGGCCGTAATTGGAATGCAATTACGGCCTAATTGGAAAACAAGGCGGTTTTTGAGACATTTAAAAACGGCTTAAATCTTTGTATTCTTTTGATATACAGATATTTACGTAAAGTGTCTCAAAACTCGCGTATTTGCGCCAAAAAATTTTTTCTTGAAAAAGAATCGATTCTCAGCGATGTTAACACAATAAATATTGACACAATATTTATGCTTGTTTAACGAAAAAGATGGAAAATGTTAAATGTAAGATGGGGGATTTCGTTGGCACAAACGGAATGACACAGAACGGTGTTGAATGCAATGGAACCATTGAAGCAACCGAAGCAGGAACTTATACCATCACTGCTGCTGCCGATGGTTATGTCTCAACGACCGCAACAATTGACAACACCAAGGAATATGAACTGACCAAAGCCATTGATTTCACAGCTCTCAAAGCCACAGACCTCTCAAGCAACTGGGTTCTTTTAAATGCTAATACCAGTGTGCCGGGTTCATCTTCTCAATGGAAAAGCAAATATCCGGATGTTGTAACAGATGAATACTATTATAACTTCTCTTCCGAAACAGCATCTGCAACAGATGTTATTCCGGGACTGAACATTGAATTTGACGAAACAGGTAAAACGCCGAAACTCTACACAGGCTTTGGCTTTATGTATCCGGTACATGTTCTTGGAGCTGATGGAACGGAAGCAGCTTCACCGGCAATCAACGATGGTAAGATTGCCATCAATGAAGGAACAGCTGAACAGTTCGGTGTATACACCTATATAAACAATTATGGTAAGAATGGCACCATGACTACAATATTGACAGGTGACCAGCCTTTCTCTCTTTACAGATTCTCAGACCTTCTGACAAAGATTGAGATTTATTCTCCGAAAATCTCTACCGAAACCGTTACTGTTACCGAAGCCGGTCTCGCAACATATTGCCCGAGCTACGGCCTCGACTTCACGAGCGCAAAGAACATCGCAGCATATAAGGCAAGCGTAAGCGGCAACGAAGTGACACTCACCAAGGTTACGACTGTTGCCAAAGGCGAAGGTGTGTTGCTCCGCTCTATCAACGGCGGTGCCGCAGCAGAAAATATCGCTGTGAATGTAGATGCGACAAAGAATAATGGCAACGCATTCGTTGGCACATCTAAAGACATAACCATAAATGAGACAGACGGTGACAAAACCAACTACGTGCTCTCAAAAGAAAACGACGTGATGGGCTTCTACAAAGCTAAGCCCGAGGCCAACGGCGGAACAAAGGTTGCGGCAGGCAAGGCTTATCTGCCCGTGCTCACAAGCGACGCGGCCAAGGGAATAAAGGTTGTGTTCGACGGCGAGACAACAGGCATCAGCACTGTGAAAGACAACACAGTAAAAGACAACACGATATATAATCTCAACGGTCAGCGTGTGGCAGCTCCCGCAAAG
>JAGAPR010000008.1 GCA_017623155.1 Prevotella sp.
CGCGGCTGTATATCCTGACGGACCATCAAGGTAGCTTTGAGCGATTTGCCATGTGGGGCTTAATCGCTCCCCCTGCATTATAGCCGTCCCCCGATTGGCGGGGGACTCTAAACGTTTGAGCGGTTCGCGGAGTGGGGACTGGTGCGCCCGTTGGCGCAAGTGTAGAGTGAAGAGTGAAGAGTGAAGAATGCCGAAGGTATCGCGAGCGACAGCGAGAACGAAGTGGCAATTTGCTACCGCTCGACACTCAGATAGAACTTAGAGGCTTAGTGAAACAGGCGGGTAAGCTCCGCTAAACATCACGTCGGGCAGCGCACCCGAAGTTCCCGTGCAAGCCGTGGGGCCTCCGACAATTGGAGAAATAAGCAGACTGAAACCTGCTTATTTCTCCATTTATTTACACATTAAGCAAAAAACACCCGAAAATCGGGCTTATTTATTTTCAATATTCAAAATTAAAGGAACTATGCACGGATACGCATTCAACATTGGCGACCTGCTGAGAATCAAGCCAGGCACCATCGACTACATCACAACACCAGCCGACCCCGACAAACACTACACCCACTCGTTGCGGGTAGTGTTCCAATTTTGGGACGGCAAACAAAACGTATATGTCGTAACCGCAGAGGACGGCATCACAATGTTCATCATTGAAGATAACGCAGAATTGCAAGAGGCAGCACCCAAAGAGGCACAAGTCCCCGACACCGTGAACAGCCGACTGCTCGACGAGGACACCTACCAGGCACTGCGACGGCTGGGCATTCTCGACACATCGGTACGCTCATACAATCGAGGTGCAAGCGACTACTCGCGCCACATCATCCAGCCGTGGACGATATGGCAGGACTACAATCTGAACCCGTGGGACGCTGACATCGTGAAGCGCATCCTGCGCACCAAGCAGGGCGACTCCCGTCGCCTCGACTACGAGAAGATTATCCACATCTGCGAGGAACGCATCAGACAAATCGACATGGAGGACTGAGCGTATGACCGACAAAGAACGTAAAGCAAGCATCGCGGAAAGCGCGAGCAACTACATGAGAGGCCGCGCAATGGCACTATCCTTCAAGCCGCTCGTGCTGGGAGACGTGAAGGATGCCTTCATGTGCGGAGCCGAGGAAATGGAACGGCTCATTGACAGTTCGATGTGGTGGAAATCGGCCACGGGTGAAGACCTGCCAGGCATCGACCGCGAAGTGATTGCACTTACCAACGAGGGCAAGATAGTGTTCGCACATCGACCGCCTGAGTATTGGGACGGGAAGGACATCAGCACGGGCAAGGTAACGCGACGCTATCCGAAGCGATACGGCGCAGGGCAATGGAACGCGCCCGACATCAAATATTGGCTCGACATTCAGATACCAATCATCGACGGAGTGAATGGATAGCCCCCTGCATTATAGCCGTCCCCCGATTGGCGGGGGACTCTAAACCTGAAGGCGGTGGCATCGGGGCAGGTGGTGACGGCCATGTGCTCGATAGGCGACGAGAACGTGACGTTTACCTACGCCGACGGCACCCAGACAGGCGGCAACGGCGGTGGCAATCCGCCAAGCGGGGAGCTGGAGGGATAAAGAAACACGGATTTAACGGATTGAGGGCGACCATTTGGCCGCTCTCTTTTAATTGAAGGAACTATGACAGTAGAACAATACGACCAATTCAGAGAGGTCATCAGAAAGAAAGGCTATAAGCAGTACAACCACCCCGGCACGATTCA
>JAGAPR010000042.1 GCA_017623155.1 Prevotella sp.
CACCGTTTTTCATTGCCTCAAAAACGGTCTTGTTTTCCAATTAGGCCGTAATTGCATTCCAATTACGGCCTAATTGCACTCCCGTTAGGCCGTAAATGCAGTGCAATTACGGCCTTATTGCAAGGCAAAAATGTACGAAAACAAGAAAAGACGGGTACGCGATTGTTTATAAATACTAAACAAACGTCTTTTTAGTTAAATATTTTAAGTTAACAAAACCTACTTCGCGAAAATATTTTGTCACAGGTTTTTACTTCTAATTCACATATTTTTAGTTAAACGCGATATCGAAATCTTAAAAACAAAATAAAGAAAGAAGAATATTCAAATGAGTGGTGAAGAATGAATAATGAAGAACATACGAAGCCGTGATTTGACCGGCAAGCTCCGGAAAACAATCGGCCTTATTCCAAAAAAACACACAAACGCTACTCTGTCTGCGCTAAAAATATTAACTTTGCACCCGATTTTTAAGGTATAACAAAATGCAAGACATCAGAAACATCGCCATCATCGCACACGTAGACCATGGCAAAACCACACTTGTGGATAAGATGATGCTGGCCGGCAACCTGTTTCGCGAGGGACAGGACCTCAGCGGACAAGTATTGGACAGCAACGACCTCGAACGTGAGCGAGGCATAACGATACTCTCGAAAAACGTATCCATCGACTGGAAAGGGGTGAAGATAAACATCATCGACACTCCGGGACACTCCGACTTCGGCGGCGAGGTGGAGCGGGTGCTAAACATGGCCGACGGATGTCTGTTGCTCGTCGACGCTTTCGAGGGCCCGATGCCGCAGACAAGATTTGTGCTGCAAAAGGCCTTGCAGATAGGATTGAAACCGATTGTGGTGGTCAACAAGGTCGACAAGCCCAACTGCCGCCCCGAAGAGGTGTACGAGATGGTGTTCGACCTGATGTTCTCGCTCAATGCCACTGAAGACCAGCTCGACTTCCCCGTGGTATACGGCTCGGCAAAAAACGGATGGATGAGTGCCGACTACAACGCTCCCACCACCGACATCACATATCTGCTCGACAAGATTATCGAGGTTATCCCCGCCCCGAAAGTTATCGAGGGCACACCGCAGATGCTGATAACGAGTCTCGACTATTCGAGTTACACCGGTCGTATCGCCGTGGGACGCGTGCACCGCGGACACCTCACCGAGGGCATGAACATCATAATCTCGCACCGCGACGGCTCTACCGAGCGCACGAGAATAAAGGAACTGCACACGTTTGAGGGCATGGGACACGCCAAGACACACGAAGTGCAGAGCGGAGACATCTGTGCCATCATCGGATTGGAACGCTTTGAAATCGGCGACACCATCTGCGACGCAGAAAATCCGGAACCGCTGCCGCCGATAGCAATCGACGAACCGACGATGAGCATGCTCTTCACCATCAACGACTCGCCTTTCTTCGGACGCGAGGGCAAGTTTGTGACAAGCCGACATATCAACGACCGACTGGCCAAAGAGCTCGAAAAGAACCTCGCCCTGCGCGTGGCTCCGTTCGAAGACAGCACCGACAAGTGGGTTGTAAGCGGCCGTGGCGTGCTGCATCTATCCGTGCTCATCGAGACGATGCGCCGCGAAGGATACGAGCTTCAGGTGGGACAGCCGCAGGTTATATACAAGGAGATAAACGGACAACGCTGCGAGCCTATCGAGGAACTGACCATCAACGTGCCCGAGGAGTTTGCCAGCAAGATGATAGACATGGTGACCCGCCGCAAGGGTGAAATGGTATCGATGGAGAGTCAGGCCGACCGCGTGAACATCGAGTTCGACATTCCGTCGCGAGGCATCATCGGACTGCGCACCAATGTGCTCACAGCCAGTCAGGGCGAAGCCATCATGGCCCACAGGTTTAAGGAATACCAGCCGTACAAGGGCGACATCTCGCGCCGCATGAACGGTAGCATGATAGCCTTGGAAACGGGCACGGCCTACGCTTATTCAATCGACAAGCTGCAAGACCGCGGCAAGTTCTTCATCGACCCGGGCGAGGAAGTGTATGCGGGAGAAGTCGTAGGCGAGCACGTTCACGACAACGATCTCGTCATCAACGTGGCAAAGGCAAAGCAACTTACCAACACCCGGGCCAGCGGAAGCGACGACAAGGCACGCATAGTGCCGCGCACCGTGCTCTCGCTCGAAGAGGCGTTGGAATATATCAAGGCTGACGAACTCGTGGAGGTGACACCGAAGAGCATGCGCATGCGCAAGGTGATACTCGACCATAACGAACGTAAGAAAGCCAACAAGGAAGCATAACGCCATATTATCGGCGGCCGCTTGCGGCCGGAATGAAACAAAAACGAGGCCGTGTCAGAATGCAGACACGGCCTCGTTTTTATATATGTATAGATATGTCCGACGTGCGCTTACGGATATACGAGATTGGACTCCGATATGCTTTCAAGCACCTCCGTGAGGTATTTGCGCGCCTCATAACGTGCCATAGGCAGGTCGTGCAGCAGCCAGTTGCCGCAATCGCGGGGCGCGGCACCGGGAATGTCGCCGTCGAATTCGGCCACGAAACGGAATGTCCGGCGCATCAAGTCCACTATATCGCGACTTTCGTAGTCGCCGCGCAGCAGCAGATAATTGCCCGTAAGGCATCCCATCGGTCCCCAATACACTATCCTGTCTTTCCATTCGGCATCGTTTCGCAGGTATGTTGCCGCCAGATGCTCTATCGTGTGCAGCGCGCCGGGGTGCAAAGCCGGCTCACGGTTTGGCTCTTTCATGCGGATGTCGAACGTCGTGACCGTGTCACCGCCCACCTCATCCTTGCGCGACACGTATATTCCGCGCAGCAGTTTGTCGTGGTCTATCGTAAAACTGGGTATCTTGTTCATAATATATAAAATGTTTGTTCGGATTGTTTTCAAATGCTTTCGATAAACGCTTTCGTCACGTTAAACGAACTGTCGGCCGCCGTTTCCCAAAAATTGAAGTACTGTCCGGCCTTATGGTCACTCAGCGGAATGTCACTGATGATGCGAAAACTGATGAAAGGCACGCCGCATTGGTGGCACGCCTGCGCGATGGCAGCCGACTCCATGTCTACGGCGGCGGCCTCGGGGAAATGGCTTATGATGTCTCTCATCTTCTCGCGAGAGTCGACAAACCAGTCGCCGGTGACGGTGAGACCGGTCGTTATCTTCGTTCCACAGTCGAGCGCGAGCGCCTTTCGCAACATCTCGGGGTCGGCATCGAAACGCGCCGGCATGCCCGGTATCTGCCCGTAAGCCTGCTCCTCGCCGCAGTAAACGTCGTGGTAGCATGTCTGTGAGGCCGCCACCACCTCGCCGACACTGAGTGTCACGGCCGCGCCTCCCGCCACTCCGGTGGATATCACGGCATCGGGAGCGAAACCGGACAGCAGTTCCGCCGCTCCGATGGCGGCGTTGACCTTGCCTATTCCGCACTGATGCAATATCAGTTCGTTGCCTCCCGTCGTTCCCACGGAGTAGCTCCGCCCTGCCACTTCAACGTCTTTCGCGCCGTCGAGCAACGCTTTTATGCGCCTGAACTCCTTGTCCATCGCTATTATTATTCCTATTTTCATCTGTATGTAAATCGTTTGTCGCCACAAAGTTACTCAATAATTATGAATTAGTGATTATGAATTATGGATTAAAATGCTTACCTTTGCGGTCGTAATAACGATAATGACATAAAACAAAATACAAATGAACACATTTAAGAAGTGCCTGCCCGATGTGTTGGCAGTGCTTTTATTCGCGGTTTTGGCGTTCGCTTATTTCTTTCCGGCCGATATGGAGGGGCGCATATTATTCCGTCATGACTCGTCGGCCGGACGCGGCCTCGGACAGGAGCAGATAGAGTATCGCAAGCGCACGGGGGAGATGACACGATGGACCAACTCCGGTTTTTGCGGCATGCCGACCTATCAGATTGCTCCGTCTTACGACAGTTCGAACATTATAAAGGCCGCCGAGAAAGCCTATCACCTGTGGCTTCCGGAAAACGTATGGTATGTTTTCGCATATCTTTTGGGCTTTTATATATTGCTGCGCGCCTTTGACTTCAAGCAGCATCTTGCCGCACTCGGCTCTATAATATGGGCTTTCAGCAGCTATTTCTTCATCATAATCGCTGCCGGACACATCTGGAAAGTGATGGCGCTGGCTTATCTTCCGCCCATGATTGGCGGTATCGTATTAGCATACAGGGGCAAGTATCTGTGGGGACTGCTCGTGACTGCGATATTCTGCGCACTCGAGATAAATGCCAACCACGTGCAGATGACGTATTATTACATGTTTATCATCCTGTTCATGGTCATTGCATACGCCGTGGAAGCCGCCCGTTCAAAGGATTACATGCACTTTGCCAAAGCCACGGCTGTGTGTCTTCTCGCGGCGTTGATAGGCGTAAGCATCAATATTTCCAACCTTTACCACACATGGGAGTACAGCAAGGAGTCGATGCGAGGCAAGAGTGAGCTGACAAAAGCGAACGCTGCCAACCAGACAGACAGCGGTCTTGAACGCGACTACATCACCCAATGGAGCTACGGCGTGGACGAAACGTGGACGTTGCTCGTGCCGAACACCAAGGGAGGAGCATCGGTTCCGATGTCAAGAAGCGAGACGGCCATGAAGCACGCCGACCCGAACTACTCGTTCGTTTACCAACAGATAGGCCAATACTGGGGCGAGCAACCGGGCACAAGCGGTCCTGTCTATGTGGGCGCATTTGTGCTTATGCTGTTCGTTCTCGGCCTGTTCATCGTTAAAGGTCCACTGAAATGGGCACTGTTTGCCGCCACCGTGCTGTCGATACTGCTCTCGTGGGGACACAATTTCATGCCGTTCACCGACTTTTTCATCGACTATATGCCGATGTATTCGAAGTTCCGCACGGTGGCTTCGATACTCGTGATAGCCGAGTTCACCATTCCCCTGCTCGCCATGCTTGCCTTGAAGCGCATTGTCGACGAGCCGGAAATACTCACAAAGAAGATAAAATACGTATATGCGAGCTTCGCTTTGACGGGCGGCGTGGCCTTACTGTTCGCCATCATGCCATCGGTGTTCTTCCCTGAATACATATCCTCATCAGAAATGAAAGCCTTGGGGCAGTTCCCACAGGAACAGTTGCAACCGCTGTTGGCCAATCTCACCGAGATGCGCAAGGCTGTTTTCACTGCAGATTGCTGGCGCTCGTTCGCCATTATCGTAGTAGGCACGCTGCTGTTGCTTCTCTATAAGGCCAAAAAGCTGAAAGCCGGATACATGATTACGGCCATCCTCGTGCTTTGTCTTGCCGACATGTGGCAGGTGAACAAGCGCTATCTCAACGACGGAATGTTCGTGGAGCGCAGCGTGAGAGACATTCCCGCGGAGCCGAACGCCACCGAGGCCCGGATAATGGAAGACAAATCGCTGTATTACAGGGTGCTCAACCTCGCGTCGAACACATTTAACGAGAACGAGACCTCATACTTCCTGAAGAGCGTGGGCGGCTATCATCCGGCCAAATTGCGCCGCTATCAGGAGATGGTGGAACGTTATATCGCTCCCGAGATGCAAGCTGTATTCGGCGCGGTTGCCGATGCCGGGGGCGACATGAGCAAGGTTAACGGTGACAGTATATATCCGGTGCTGAACATGGTAAACGCCAAATACTTCATTCTACCGCTCCAATCTGGACAGACGGCACCGGTATTAAACCCGTATGCATACGGCAACGCGTGGTTTGTAGACCGTGTCGACTATGTGGCCGATGCCAACAAGGAGATTGACGCGGTGGGGAAAACCGACCTGCGGCACGTGGCCGTGGCCGACGCCAAGTTTAAAGAGGCAATAGGAGAAAGCGCGGCGCAAGACAGCACGAGCACAGTGACACTCACATCATACGATGCCAACAAGCTCACTTACGACGTATCGTCGGCCAAGGGCGGTGTAATCGTGTTCTCGGATATCTATTATCCCGGCTGGACGGCGACCGTTGACGGGACAGAAGTGCCCGTGGGACGAGCAAACTACATGCTGCGCGCCATCAACGTGAAGCCCGGAGCACACAAGGTAGAGCTGTCGTTCTTCCCCAAAACTGTTGATACCACCGAGACAATAGCCTACGTCGGATACGCGCTTATAGCCGTTATCATTGTGCTGTTGGCTTTGTTAAAAGGCAGAAAGGTTAAAAATTAAAAAGGTAAAAAGGCTGTGCTCCGGGTAACCCCGTGCCGGCGCGGCCTTTCAAATAAAAATCCGGCGATGGCATTTCAATCGTGCCATCGCCGGATTTTTGTCTATTCAAAACATCACGCGTTGTAATCGTGTGTGATATTATGCCGCACGTATGCCCTGTGTCCGTATGTGGCGATGACGGCAAAGCAGACAAGCGGAATGAAGAACGACAAGTTTGTGGACGGAAGTCCTATTATAGAAACATGCGAGTCGATGATAAGTGCCTGCAAAGGCGGGAACACCGAGCCGCCGAGGATTGACATGATGAGTCCCGCGCCGCCGAATTTCACATTCTCGCCAAGTCCGCGCAGTGCTATGCCGTATATCGTGGGGAACATCAGCGACATGCAGGCACTCACAGCCACGAGGCAGTATACGCCGTTGCGATCGGTGAAAAAAATGGCTCCCAACACGGCCGAGACGGCCAACACAGCCAATACGGACAACAGTCTTCCCGGCTGGATATATTTCAAGAACCATGTGCACACAAAGCGGCTGCACGTGAACATCACCATCGCCGCGATATTGTATTTCTGCGAAAGCATCTCGGCGGCATGCTCGCTCATTCCTTCAGCCATGAACACTCGCGTGCCGTACTGGATGATAAACGTCCAACATGTAACCTGAGCACCCACATAGAAGAACTGTGCCACAACCCCCTCGCGATAATTTTTGATGCGGGCCAGTTCGCCGAGTGCCGTTTTCAGACTCTTCTTCGAACGCTCGTCGCCGTGCTTCGGCATCTTGGTGAGTCGTATGAGCAACAACAGCACGATAATCACCGCACCGATGTATACATACGGCAGTATCAAAACGCTGAGATCATGGTCTTTCACAAGATTGAATTGTGTATCGGAAAGCTCATGACGAGCCGTAGAATCAAGCGGACTCATGCGCGCCTGCACATACTGCATGGCCACAAACATGCCGGCAAGCGCGCCTATCGGGTTGAAAGCTTGGGCAAGGTTCAGGCGCTGAGTGGCCGTTTCCTCACTGCCCATACAATATATATACGGATTGCAACTGGTTTCGAGAAATGACAATCCGCATGTCATGATAAAATAAGCGAGCAGGAAAGGGAAATACACTCCGATGGCTTGCGCGGGCATAAAGAGCAATGCTCCGGTGGCGTAAAGCGACAGCCCCACGAGCACTCCGGCCTTGAAAGAGTAACGTTGAATGAACATCGCGGCGGGAAATGCCATCACGAAATAACCCAAATAGAACGCCACCTGCACCATTGCGCCCTCGGTCACACTCATGCGGAATATCTTGGAGAAAGCTTTTACCATCGGCGCCGTGATATCATTGGCAAATCCCCACAGGGCGAAACACGATGTAATCATGATGAACGGGAGCAGAAAACTCACACCGTCTTTGGTCAATAAATCATTGTTTTTTGCATTATTCATTTTCAGAGAAACTTGTTATTCGCGGCAAATTTACTAAGAAAATGTCGTAAATCATTACCATTTACAATGTTTTTTAGTTCAATGTACAGAATTAAACGATGAGTGAAGAGTGAAAAGTGAGAATGAAGAGGTTTGATTACCACCATATAATGTTATCGGCTTAACTCCTTAACTTCGCAACTTCTCAAAATAATTACCACTCATTTATTTTGTTATCTGCCTGTTTTGCGCTATCTTTGCCGTCATAATTGTATACAAATTATGAAAAAGTTATTATCACTTCCGCCCAATCTGGTGGGCAGTTTTCATGACATAACGGGATTTTCCCGCAACGAATATTTCTGTACAAACGACCCCGTAGGACACAAACTCGGAAGCGGCGGAGGCACCACTTGGCTGCTCGAGCAATGCCATGAGGCAGAAAATACAACGCAAGATTTTGCCACGTGGCTTGCCGCCGAACGCCGGATACTGCTCCATGCTGGCGGACAAAGCCGCCGACTGCCGTCGTATGCGCCATCAGGAAAGATACTGACTCCTGTTCCCGTGTTCCGCTGGGAGCGCGGACAGCGACTGTCGCAGACTCTCCTCGACCTGCAACTACCGCTATATGAGCGTCTTATGCGCCTCGCTCCGAACAATATTCACACCATGATTGTGAGTGGAGACGTGTATATCCGCGCCGCCGAACAGTTGCCGCCGGTGCCGGATGCCGACGTGGTGTGCTACGGACTGTGGCTCGACTCGTCGATAGCGAAAGACCACGGAGTGTTTGTCAGCGACCGTAAATCACCCTCGGTGCTCAAACGGATGCTGCAAAAGCCGAACATATCGGAACTTAACGAGCTGCTGCAAACAAGTTTTTACCTTACGGACATCGGCGTGTGGATGCTCAGCGACCGCGCCGTAAAACTGCTCATGAAACGCTCGGGAAGCGGAAAAAACATTGCCGAATACGACCTGTACTCCGATTTCGGGCGCGCACTCGGCACCGACCCGCAGGTAAATGACGACGAACTGCGCGCGCTGAGCGTGGCCATTCTGCCGCTTCCCGGAGGCGAGTTTTATCATTACGGCACAAGCGGAGAGATGATTTCATCAACCCTTGCCATTCAAAACATAGTCAACGACCAGCGCGAGATAATGCACAACGGCCGCAAGCCACACCCCTCGATATTCATACAGAACTCACGTACAGACATCAAGATAACGGAAGACAACCGCAACCTGTGGATAGAAAACAGCCATGTGGCCGCAGGATGGACACTGAGCCACGACAATATCGTCACCGGCGTGCCGGAAAACGAGTGGCAGATAGCTCTCGAACCGGGCAGATGCGTCGATGTCGTGCCCGTCGGCGAGAACGAATGGGTGCTCCGGCCCTACATGATAGACGACAAGTTTGCCGGTGCTTTGCAGCAGACACCGATGTTCCCCGTGTTCGACAACATCAATGATATGGGTCGCGCGCTACAAGCCATGCTCGGCGGCGAGACCGATACCGACGGTGCCCGACTGATGAGCGCGGAGCAAATATCTACCGAAGCAAACCTCGTCAGGCTCGTGGAACAGCGCCGCCGCTTCCGACGCGACTGCTGGAGCGAACTGGCCGACAACCATGAGCACAGCGTTTTCTACCAACTCGACCTCAACGATGCCGCCCGTTGCTTCGCGGAAAACGACATACCGTTGCCGGCCGCGATGCCCGACACGACTCCGCTGATGAAGAAAATCAGCGATGCGATGTTCCGTTCGGAGGTAAACCGCCTTGCCGGCAAGGAACATTCAGATGATGAGAACCGTGCATTCGGCCTGCTCCGCGAGGGACTCACCGCCACAGTGCTCGCCCGGAAACAACAGCCGCGCATGTCGGTATACAGCGACCAGATAGTGTGGGGACGCAGTCCGGTGCGGATAGACATCGCCGGCGGCTGGACTGACACGCCGCCATTCTGCCTCATGGAGGGCGGAAACGTGATAAACCTTGCCATTGAGCTCAACGGGCAACCGCCTTTACAGACCTACGTACGCCCCTGCCGCGAGCATCATATCGTGCTCCGCAGCATCGACCTCGGAGCGATGGAGGTGATAGAGACATACGAACAACTGGCCGACTTCAGCCATGTGGGCAGCCCGTTCTCCATTCCCAAGGCCGCGCTTGTGCTCGCTGGGTTCCAGCCCGGATACAGTGTCGAACGCTATCCGTCGTTGCGCGCACAACTCGAAGAGTTCGGTTGCGGAATAGAACTGACACTGCTGTCGGCCATTCCCGCCGGAAGCGGACTCGGCACAAGCAGCATTCTCGCCGCCACAGTGCTCGGAGCCGTGAGCGACTTCTGTTCGTTGGCATGGGACAAGGCGGAAATTGGCAAGCGGACACTCGTGCTCGAGCAACTACTCACCACCGGAGGAGGATGGCAAGACCAGTTTGGCGGAGTGTTGCACGGCGTGAAACTGTTGCAGACCGGGCGCGGATTTGAACAAGACCCGCTCGTGCGCTGGTTGCCGGACGACATATACACACAACCGGAATATGCCCGCTGCCACCTATTATATTATACTGGCATCACCCGGACGGCCAAGAATATCCTGTCGGAGATAGTGCGCCGCATGTTCCTCAACCAAGGAGAACAACTCCGCCTGCTGCGCGAAATGAAAGCACACACCATGGACATGTACGAGGCCATACAACGACAGGACTTCAACAGAGCCGGACTGCTCGTGCGGAAAACATGGCTACAGAACCAAGCGCTCGACAGCGGCACCAATCCCGATGCCGTGAAAGCCATAACAAACCTTGTAGACGACCTGTGCCTCGGCTACAAACTGCCCGGCGCCGGCGGCGGCGGATACCTCTACATGGTGGCCAAAGACCCTGAAGCGGCCGCCCGCATCAAGCAGACAATAAACGCAAACCGTATCAATCCGAACGCCCGCTTTGTGGATATGTCGCTCAGCAGGAAAGGATTGCAGGTGAGTCGAAGCTGACGTTCGGGCTTCGGCACAACGTTACCCGGGCCAAGTAACGCCACTACTTGCCCCGGGTATTTTTATTACAATTGTTTTGTAATCCTGTTACAAATACTTTGTAATCGGATTACAAGAGCTTTGTAATCCGATTACAAGAGCTTTGTACTGATGTTACAAGGCCGTTGTAAAAACCACAACATGCATGGTACCGGTTTTTACTTGACAGTTTCTGAGTTAAATACTATATTACTTTACAATGATTAATGTTATCCTACTAAACTTGTCATTTGCTCCCGGTACATTCTGTGCAAACATAGACATCACGCAAATTCCCGATTTGTTAATCTTAGTTTAAACCAAGAAGAAATAATGTTATGTTTAAAAAAAAAGACCCGTACATATCCGCAATATGTTAAATATACGTTAAAATTACAAAGAAAGAAACGTTAATGAAACAAAATTTATACATTTGCAGTAACACGAAAAGTACTCTATAAAATGTATCACAAAAATAAACGTAGATTAACAAGCACCATGACATATATTGTCAGGCGGATTAAATCATGGCAGAGAAATACCCACTTCCTTTGCTGGGATCATGTGTTTGTATGTCTCATGATATATATAATAGGTGGATTGTTGGCTTTCGCCTCGATAAACTTCTCGATATTCAGTCCCATGAAGCGCGCTCTTGAAGATTTCTCAATGACCGATGTTTACTATGAAATACAGCGTGGCGGCGAACTTGACATGAATTCGGACATCGTGCTCGTCGACATGACGCGCCAACGAATGCGGGGAGACATCGCCCGAACGATACACGAGATAAACAAATGCCGGCCGAAAGTTCTTGTGATAGACATCATTTTCGAGCGCGAGGGCGACGACACGATGGGAAACATCGATCTCATCAACGCCATTAACGAAAGGCGCGAAAATACCGTATTGTCATGTAAGCTGACCGGTTACGACCCGTCGGAAAGTTCGTTCAGAAACAGGGTTTGCTCGTTTTTCAGTGCTTTTGACGATTATAACTGGGCCTACGGCAATGTGGTACAGACTCATTCGGGTGGTTGCATCAGGCGTTACTCTCTCTCACAGAAATTCACCGGCGAGCCCATCTATTCGCTTCCGTACAAAGCAGCCTGCATGTATTCAGGCGTCAAGCCATCGGCCGAAGAGCCTAACGAGCGCATCATCGTCTACGGCAACACCGATTTCCCCGTCGTGCAATACGACGAAGTGGCACAAAACTCCTCCATGCTCAAAGACAAAATAGTCATTCTCGGCACCATTTCCTCCGAGGAAGACTCTCACGTCACCCCTATCGGCAAAATGGCGGGCATGAAAATACAGGCTTATTCCATACAATCTTATCTCGAACACCGCACTATCAATCAGATGAGCCTTGGCATGAGCCTGTTCATCGCCTTTCTGCTCTGCTATCTGTCGGCATGGGTCGGCTACATGATTTCACGAACACCGCCACCGGCTTGTCTGTATACCCAGAAATTTTATTACTGCGCCATGGCGGCATTGCTCGCATGGATTTCTTTCATCTGCTTTGTGAAATTCGGCTATAACGTAAACCTCCTCTACCCATTGCTCGGTATGGCACTTGTCGAAGAGGCCCGCCTGCACTACAAATGGATAGTGGCCACATTCCAGTCAAGCTCCCGATGGCGATTTGCCGACAGGTCTATATATAAAATGGTAACGAAAAAGAAAGATGAAGATGAATAGGATTTTTACTTTCGTTTTTATGATATTCCTCAATGCTGTCGCCGTGATGGCGGCAGACAATGCCGACGACTGGCTCAAGAAAGGCGACGAGTTGTATGATGCCGGACGGTATAAGGAAGCGGCGGAACTTTATTTGCGAGCCGCCGAAGCGGGCAATGCTGAGGCCCAGTTTAAAACCGGTTACGCATGTTACAACGGCGAAGGCACGGCCAAAGACTATGCGTCGGCGGCCATGTGGTTCAAGCGTGCCGCACGAAACGGTTTCGCAAAGGCCGAATACAACCTCGCTTATTGCTACATGAACGGCCGCGGAGTGCCACGGGACTACACAAAGGCCGAACAGCTCTTGAAGCAATCGGCCGGCAAGGGACTGCGCGAGGCGTGCCTTACGCTTGCCGAGTGTTATGCCGAAGGTATACTCGTGGAGCAGGATAAGGATGAGAGCGAGCGATGGAAAGCGAAAGCCGAAGGCCGAAAAGAAGAGCCCAAGCCCGTGGTAATAGTAAAACAGGAAGAGAAAAAGACACCGGCGGCCGCCACACGACCGGCCCAGCCCGTGGTGAAGATACTCTACCCCGAAGACCAGTCGATGTTTCACACCGATGTGGTAAAGCTGAAATATCAGCTCATTGCCGGCGGAGCAGAAGCTGAAACGGATGTCAACGTGTATGTGGACGGAGTGAAACAGCCGAAGACCCGTGCCGTGAGACAGGCAGGAATGATAGATGTCAACGTTCCGTCGCACGACTGCACGGTAATGATATACGCCACAAACAACAACGGAAACAGCGAGCCGGCGACTATAAGACTTATCCGCGAGAACGTGGCGCAGGCCGAACTTCCGAAACTTTTCGCCGTGGCCGTGGGCGTGGGAGAATACAACAACGACAAATTGCCAAATCTGAAGCTCACATGCAAGGATGCCGGCGACTTCGCCACGGCCGTTGCCGCGAAAAAAGGACTGCCGTTTGCCGACGTGCAAGTGAAACTGTTGCGCGACAGCGAAGCCACAAGAGCCGACATTTTCGAGGCAATGGAGTGGCTCGCACAGGAGGCATCGCCCGGCGATGTGTGCATATTCTTTTTTGCAGGACACGGCTTTCGCGACCAGAAAGACCGCTTCTTTTTCATGCCTTACCATGCAAGTCCCGACAAATTGTACGACTGTTTCAGCGCATCCGACTTCCGGATGGCTGCCGAAGAGATTAACTGCAAGTTGCTGATATTCGTAGACGCCTGCTATTCCGGCGGCTTGTTCGAAGGCAGTCGCTCGGCTGCCGCCACGCATTTCGTCGAGCAATTGCGTCGCGCAAAGAACGGAATGCTCCTCTATGCGTCCAGCGCATCAGACACAAAATCAAACGAAGACCCCGCATGGGGCAACGGAGCTTTCACCAAAGCACTCGTGGAAGCATTCGGAGGTGCCGCCCGCAGAGACGGCGACGAGGGCTTGTCGACACAGGAATTGGAGATGTATCTGTATCGGCAAGTACGTAAAACAACCGATTTCAGGCAGACACCGATATTCATAAACCCCGGTGGAATGGAACACTTTAATATTTTTACTTATGAGAATTAAACTGTTTTTAATGCTGATGATACTGCCGTTGATCACCGTCTCGGCACAGCAATACACAGTATATTCGGTTGCCGGCGACGTGTTTGTGAAAGAAAACGGCCGCGAAGTGCGGCTTAAACCGCGCAAGACGATAACCGCCGGCACCGTGTTAAGGATAGAAAATGAAAGTGCCGTGACCGTTCTTGACGAGCGAAACAGCAAGATGTTCTCGATGACCGAGACCGGGACAAGCACTGCCGGAAAGCTGATAGCCGGAAAGAAAAGCAGCGCCAAGAACCTGTCGAAGCAATACATGGGCTATCTCGTAAAGCAACTCTTCGCCTCGGGAAGCAAGCAGATGTCTCACCCCGACACCTACATGCAATCCACAGCCACGGCATACCGCTCGGAAGCATTCGACTCTTTGATGCTCAGAAGCGTGGCGGCGGCCATCGCCGAATGTGCAACGGGAAACGGGAACGCGGAGAAAGCGTTTGCAGTAAGCGGCAAACAGCCGTCTTCCGACCTTGATGTCAGCTTTGAACTCGTGTCGTGCGACACGGGAGAAACGCTCGGACGCGATGTGGAAGGAAACACAGGATGCTATGTAAGAGTACGAAACGGAACAGACGAACTGCTTTACGTGAACGTACTTAATATAGACGCCTCGGGCAACAAGTATCTCGTGCTGCCGGTAGACTCGGCCTCCTCATGCTCGCATCTGCTCGTACCGCCGATGAGTACGGTGGCTTTCAAGTCGGAACCGATGATATTCGGCGATACGGCATCGGAAGAATCGTTCCTCCTTGTAGCCACGGAAGAACCGGTGGATTTCAGTATTCTGATGAGTCCCATAAAGCCGTCGGAGGGCAGCCGCATGCGCACGGGACTGTTCGGCCGGCGTTTCAGTGTCAAATAAACAATGCGATAAAGAGATGAAAAGACTGATAACTAAAATCTTTCCGATAGCGGTTTTGATGATGATGCCGTGCATTTCGGCATCGGGAACCGACAAAGTCGATGCCGACAGGATACTGTTCGAGTTACTGTCGGACAGCCATGTTGTGGAAAACTGGCACGAGCCGCTCGCCATTAACGACCGTTCACTGCGCAAAACGGCTGAAGATGGGCTTTTTCTTGTAGAAGGAAAGGCTTTTCAAGTAAACTCATTGCGCTCCGACTTCTATGTCGTCAAGGAAAAAAGCGGTTGGAAACCGGTTGAAGACAAGCGCTATCCTATGGAAACAGCCGTCAATCTTCTGCTGAACAGGATAGAGAACAACAAACACGGATTGATGATAACCCATCATCAGTATGGCGGAAAAAATCCCCGCGTGATGCTTCAGATGCAGGTGCTTTATGACTTATTGGCCCGCAACATGAAAATCTATTGCAGCGTGACGAGCATAAACGCGTCTGAAATGCAGGCCGTTCTCGTGTTTCACAACGAAAAAAGAAATTTCATACACATGCTTCGCGTGACAATACCGACAGACAAACTGTTCAAGTCAGACAGCATGCTGACGGCCGATATGTATACAAATATACCGCAAGATAACATTAAATCAATATTCAAGGATAAGAAATAAGCTGAAATGAACTGTTTAAAGACAAGACGATTTGGTGCCTTAATCATGGCATTTACAGTATGGCTGTGCACAGCCGCAGGCGAGACCTCATTCAAAATCATTGAGGGAATGGGCGACACGGAACTGAAAAAGGTGATGGAAACGAATGTGAGCAGCATGATAAACGCATTCAGAACGGCCGCCGACGAGCAATCGAAAAGCGTGAAACTGTCGAAAGACAACTTCACATCCGATGCTGTCGACGAGATAAAGGAGATGTGGAAAAGTAGCGCGATGAGCTGTCCGCCGATGAACATTATGAGCCGTTGCCTCAAAACGAGCACCGGATGGCAGATAAGAGGCATCCCTGTGGATATGGTGGAAGCCGACGAAAGCGAGGCAAGACAGGAGTTGACAATAGATTTTCTGCCGTCGGGCAAAATCAGCGGCGTGCATATCGCCATCGCCATGCACAGGTATGAACAGATAATGGCAGAGAAAGAATCGGAGTTAGACTACGCAAGACGACAGGTGATAATAAACTTTGTGGAAAACTTCCGCACCGCATACAACCGCAAAGACATAAAGATGCTCAACAGCGTTTTCAGCGACAAAGCATTGATTATTACGGGAAAGGTGATTACGGAAAAGCCCAATTCGGATGTAGAGCGCATGACACTGGCAAACAACAAGGTGGTATACATCAACCAGACAAAGCAGGAATATCTCAGAAAGCTGGCCGGAGTGTTCAAAATAACCAAATACATCAACGTGAAGTTTGATGACATAGAGGTGGTGCAACATCCCAAATTCGACGATGTTTACGGCGTTACACTGAAACAGTACTGGCACACCGACCGCTACTCCGACGAGGGTTATCTATTCCTTCTCGTGGATTTCAGAGACACCGACAACCCGCAGATACAGGTAAGAACGTGGCAACCGTATAAAGACAAGCACGGCCAAGTGATCACACAGAAAAAAGACGTGTTCCATCTCGGCTCGTTCCGTATCGTGAGATAAGAACGAAACAGAATTAACAATACAATAAATATACTATGCAGAAAAGAAATCTTATCGCCGCACTGCTGCTGATAGTGTGCAGCACGGCATTTTCTCAGAAAAAACTGGAAGTGGAAGACAAGACACAAAGCACCGATGTCTATTCGAGCGAAGGCAACGAGGCGGCGGTGATGATACGCTGCGACCGGTCGATACCTCTCACTTTCGCCTCTTCGATGGACAAAAGCGCCGACCCGTTCCGTACGGAATTGCAAGGCTCCGACTCAGTGTACTACATTGCTTTCCCCACCGGCAACCGCTATCGCGGCCGTGTGCTCACGATTATGTCACCGGGATACGAGCAAAAAGAGATCTCGCTCGATTTAAATCCGAAAGCATTGCTCACCTTTGCCCTATCCGATCCCGACGCAATTGTGGGCAAGGGATGTTATGTGGAACATCGGAACAAGGCACAATTGGAAATAAAGAATTCTAACTACGAGCAGGCAAAAGACCTGTTTGAGGAGGCCGTGATGTGCTCAGACGTGGATACAGCCGAGAACAATGCCAACCGCCGGATGGTCGACTCGCTGATATATTACAGAAGCATGGGCGAAAACGCCTTTAAACTGCTCGACTATAAGACTGCCGGCGACTACTACGAAAAAGCGATGATGCTCAACCCGTATGACAACTACGCCTCAAACAGATTTTCCGTATGTCAGAAAAACTATAAAGACGAGTGCGGAATGATATATAACAGAGCCGAGTTCTGTTTCAACGAGAAAGATTATGTGAAAGCGCGCGAACTGTATCAGCAGGTTGTCGACAAGGAATGCGACAACATGCTGATGGCATCAGACAGGATAAACATCATCGATGCCTACATGACGGCAAAGAAAAACCATTCGCGGGTTATCACATACGAGTACAGAAAAGACACTCCCGTGGGATTATCTTACGGTAAATACAACATGCACAAGGTAGGCGGTTTCATACAGTTCGACTTCAACAACACCGTATTCGATGCCATGAGAAGCGAGTGTAAGTATGGCGACACAAAATTCCCCGAGTTTAACACAGCATTCGGATGGACCTTGAAAATTGTCAATCCGGTATGGATCTATTTCGGACCGGGCTTCACAGGAAAGATGTACTACGGCACATACATGGAAGACAACTACCCCGGATATAAAGATGACAAGATAGAAGACCAGACGGGAATGGATGAGAAAGAGATAAAAGAGGCCAACAAGAAATCCAATTTCGCTTTCGCCATATCTCCGGTAGTGGGTGTTTGCGCCAAATACAGCTACTTCGCCGTGCGCCTGACATATCAGTATCGCTGGTCGATAAAATCCGAACTCGACGATTTTATGGGCAAGAGCAGAATTTCGTTCGGTGTCGGTGTGGCGTTCTGACACTTTCAAAAGTAAAAAGGTAAAAAAGTAAAAAGGTAAAAAAACAGTGCAGCGTGTTTCTAAGCACAGTCTTTTTTACCTTTTTACTTTTCTACCTTTTTACCTTTAACCGACTCTACAAATTGCATGTCTTGCGCAATAAAACAACGTGAAAATATCACCGAATGATAATTTTTCCGTATTTTTGCGTGTCGTAACGTGACGTTGTAGCAATACAGGCGCATGGTTACCGTATCATAAAGACAAGAATATGGAGTTGATGACAATAGTGGACGTACCGTCACCCGGGTTTGAGATAGAGCCGCAAGAAGAGATGCTTTTCATCGGGTCGTGCTTTGCCGACAACATCGGCCGCCGGTTTGTGGAAGAAAAATTCCGCGCGGTGGTAAATCCATACGGCGTGATGTACAATCCGGCAAGCATACTGCACACCGTGGAACGATGCGGCGAGAAGCCGAGAACGGCATTTTTCACTCTCGGAACAAATCATGTATACCGGCTGAAATCCACGGGGGAGATTGTGGACAACTGCCGCAAGCGCCCGCAAAATCTGTTCAGCGAGGAAGAACTCACTGTGGATGAGTGCACCGATTATCTGTGCAAGGCTGTGGATATCCTCGCCCGCCGCAATCCGGATATACGGGTGGTGCTAACGGTAAGCCCCATCCGATATGCCAAATACGGCTATCACGGCAGCCGACTCTCCAAAGCCGTACTGCTGCTCGCGGCTGAGCGCATGGTGAAGCGATATGCCTACTGTACGTATTTCCCGGCCTACGAGATTATGAACGACGAGTTGCGCGACTACCGTTTCTACTCGCCCGACATGCTGCACCCCTCGCCTCAGGCGGTGGAATACATCTGGCAGCGGCTTCACGACGTATATCTGAGTGACAACGCACGGCGGTTTGTCAGAGAATGGAAACCCATAAAAGACGCCCTCGGGCATCGGCCTTTCAACCCCGACTCGTCCGAATATCGTGCGTTCATGGATAAAACTATGTTAAAAATAGCCGAGTTGTCCGAAAAATATCCGAACTTTGCGGTTGATATGTGAAGTAATCGCATGTAGATAAACATGACAAAAAGCAAATAAGATGAAATACAGCATAGAGCAAGTTATCACGCTCATCGGAGCGTGGCGCATAGGAAACAGTGAGGCAAGCATCAGATGGATACTGACAGACAGCCGTTCGCTGTGTTTTCCGGAAGAGACTCTGTTTTTTGCTTTGCGCTCCGAACGCAATGACGGACATAACTATATAGCCGAACTTTATCGCCGCGGGGTGCGCAACTTCGTGGTGAAGCATGTGCCGGAAAATGCCGGCAGCGAATATGCAGACGCCAATTTTCTGAAAGTAGTGAGCCCGCTCGCGGCGTTGCAACGCCTCGCCGAGCGGCACAGAGACGAATTCGACATCCCGATAGTGGGCATAACAGGCTCTAACGGCAAGACGATGGTCAAGGAATGGCTGAGCCAGCTGCTCTCGCCGCAGATGATTGTCACCCGCTCTCCGAAATCTTATAATTCACAGATAGGCGTGCCGCTATCGGTATGGTTGCTGAACGAGAACACCGAAGTGGGTCTCTTCGAGGCGGGAATAAGCGAACCGGGCGAGATGAACGCCCTGCGCGACATCATACAACCCACCATCGGAGTAATAACCTCGCTCGGTGCGGCACATCAGGAAAACTTCCGCTCGATGGACGAGAAGTGCGCCGAGAAAATCAGTTTGTTTCACGATGCCAAGGTTATTGTGTACGATTCTGACGATGCCGTGATAAGCCGCAACATCCGCCGGGCTGACTTAAAGGGCGAACGCATCGGGTGGAGCACGTCTGACGGCAGTGCCCCGATGTATTTCAAGGACATCATTGTGACACGCGACGATGCCGATGCCGCCCCATCGGTGTGCGTGCACTATATGTATAAAGGTGTGGCCGGCGAATATCACCTGCCGTTTATCGACGAGGCATCGGTGAAATGCTCTTTCGCCTGTGCCTGTGTGGCACTGTATCTCGGCGTAGAGCCCGACGCGCTCGACAGCCGCATGAGCCGCCTCGAGCCTGTGGCCATGCGCTTGGAAGTGAAAGAGGGCAGCCGCGGATGCACGCTGATAAACGACTCTTACAACTCTGACGTGAACTCGCTCGACATAGCTCTCGACTTCATGAACCGCCGCCCTGACCATGACGGGCGTAAACGCACACTGATATTGAGCGACATCCATCAAAGCGGCGAACGCCCGGAAGTGCTGTATAAAGAAGTATCGGAACTGGCAGAAAAGCGCGGCGTGTGCAAGTTTATAGGCATCGGACAGGACATTTCTTCGTGCGCGGCATATATAAAAATGCCCGAAAAGCACTTCTTCGCCAACACGGCGCAATTCATCGGGAGCGATGTTTTCCGCTCGTTGCACGATGAGGTAATACTGATAAAAGGCTCGCGGATGTTCGAGTTCGACCGTATCACCGAGTTGCTTGAGCTGAAAGTGCACGAGACCATACTCGAAGTAAATCTCAATGCAGTGGTTGACAATCTGAATTTCTACCGCTCTTTCATGCACCCCGACACGAAACTGGTGTGCATGGTCAAGGCCGACGCTTACGGAACGGGAGCCGTTGAGGTGGCAAAGACCTTGCAGGACCATCGTGTAGACTATCTTGCCGTGGCCGTGGCCGACGAGGGCGTGACGCTGAGAAAGAACGGGATAACGAGCAACATAATGATCATGAACCCCGAAATGACGGCGTTCAAGACCATGTTTGACTACGACCTCGAACCGGAAGTGTACAGTTTCAGACTGATGGACGCACTCATCAAGGCAGCCGAACGCGAGGGTATAACAAGCTATCCTGTACACATAAAACTCGACACCGGCATGCACCGTCTCGGATTTGACCCCGAAAAAGACATAGACGAAGTGATTGACAGGCTCAAAAAGCAAACAGCCATCATACCGCGCTCGGTATTCTCGCACTTCGTGGGAGCCGACAGCGACGGCTTCGACGACTTCTCCAAGCGTCAGTTCACACTGTTCACGCAGGCCGCCGACCGCCTGCAAGCCGCTTTCGACCATAAGATTTTGCGGCACATTGACAACTCGGCGGGCATCGAGCACTTCCCCGAAAGACAGCTCGACATGTGCCGTCTCGGCCTCGGACTGTACGGAATAGACAGTCGCGACAACAGGATTTTAAACACCGTAAGCACACTTAAAACCACGATATTGCAGCTTCGGCACGTGCCGAAGAACGAGACGGTGGGTTACAGCCGTAAAGGCGTGCTCGAACGAGACAGCGTCATCGCCGCCATACCTATCGGATATGCCGACGGACTCAACCGACGGCTCGGCAACGGCAGATGTTATTGTCTGGTGAACGGCAGCAAGGCACCGTATGTGGGCAACATCTGCATGGACGTGGCGATGATAGACGTGACGGGAATAGAATGCAACGAGGGCGACACGGTAGAGATTTTCGGCGACAATCTGCCCGTGACCGTACTGTCCGACGCGCTCGGTACAATACCGTATGAAGTGCTGACAAGCGTGAGCAACCGCGTTAAGAGAGTATATTTCTACTGATATACCTTTCCGATATGCCTGTCGCGACAATAGAACACGTATTAATGTAAAAATTAAAACATATATTATACATATATCAAAAAAATTACATATCTTTGCAAGAGTATTAAATTAAAAACCTAAAATAAACAAAAAAATGAGTCCTGTACAAACTACTAAAATGACAAACTGGCGTTGGTGGATTTGCGGATTGCTGTTCGTTGCGACAACAGTCAACTACCTCGACCGTCAGGTGCTGTCGCTGACAGCAAAAGAATTTATCTATCCCGATTTCCATTGGACAGATGAAGACTATGGTAACATCACAGCTTACTTCTCCATCTTCTATGCTATCTGCATGCTCTTCGCAGGCAAATTCGTAGATTGGATGGGAACAAAGAAAGGATATCTTTGGGCTATCGGCGTGTGGAGTTTCGGAGCCTGTCTCCATGCCGGTACGGCAATAGCCACTCAATACATTCACGGACTTGAGAATCTCGACGCCATGCGTGCCCTTGAAGACGGTAGCTCGGCTGCCCTTGCTGTCGCTTCCACCGGCGTATGGCTCTTCCTCGTATGCCGCGCGATACTCGGTCTCGGTGAGGCCGGCAACTTCCCGGCAGCCATCAAGGTAACGGCTGAGTATTTCCCGAAGAAAGACCGCGCATACGCAACGTCTATCTTCAATGCCGGTGCATCTGTCGGTGCTTTGGCTGCTCCGCTGATGATTCCGCCATTGGCAAAATTTTTCGGATGGGAGATGGCTTTCATCATCATCGGTCTTCTCGGCTTTATATGGATGGGCTTCTTCGTTAAGTGGTACGACAAACCCGAAAAATCATCGAAAGTAAACGAGGCCGAATTGGTATATATACATCAAGACGATGATGCCGAGAACGTGAAAAAAGAGGCAGACACGAAAGAAGAGAAGCAGATACCATTCCTCCAGTGCTTTAAATATAAACAGACATGGTCGTTCATCGTGGGCAAGTTCTTTACCGACGGTGTATGGTGGTTCTTCCTTTTCTGGGCTCCGGGATATTTCCAAGACGTTTATGGCTACAAGGCATCGTCCGGTACGGGTATGCTGCTCATCATGACATTGTATGCCATCGTGACATTCCTCTCGATTTATATTTGCAAACTGCCGACATACTTCGTCGACAAGAAAGGCATGAACCCGTATGCAGGCCGCATGTTGGCCATGATGCTCATCGCGTTTATTCCGTTGGTATGTGTCGCAGCACAGCCGATGGGTGAGTATTCGGCATGGTGGCCCGCAATAATCATCGGTCTTGTGGGTGCAGGACATCAGGCATGGTCGGCCAACATATTCTCTACCGTGGGCGATATGTTCCCGAAGAGTGCCATCGCGACAGTCACCGGTATCGGCGGTATGGCCGGCGGTGTAGGCTCGTTCCTCATCAATAAAGGTTCCGGACAGCTCTTCACATTTGCCGAGGAGCAGGGCGAGGCATTCACATTCCTCGGTTTTGAGGGCAAGCCCGCAGGCTATATGATTGTTTTCTGCATCTGTGCCGTAGCTTATTTGTTGGCTTGGTGCATCATGAAAGCACTCGTACCGAAGTACAAGCCTATCATCGTAGACTGATATTCATGACGATATAAACAATAAAAGGTGGGGAAAATCCTCACCTTTTATTGTTTGTATCAATATGTTCATAATTGCTTTTCATAGAAATCCCTGCCTTTTGAGAGCCTCAATCATTCCCTCCGACATTGCTTCGTTGTCTTTCTTGGTATAGCGTATGTCGGTGAATATCTGTGCGAGCGTCTCTTTGTTGTTTATCTCGCAGAAGTGGCGGTTCTCTTCCAAAGCCTCTTTCGCGGCATAATACCGGTCTATGTCCTGCGGAGTGTAGTCGTTATAAGCCTCTTGATGCACAAACGACTCGACAGGAAGACGATCGGTCAACGGCGGATTTTCGTCCGGCCATCCGAGTGTTATTGTGGCGATGGGCATCACGAGTTTTGGCAATCGTAGAGCGTCGATAATCATCTGCGGCATATATACGGTGGTTCCGAGATAGCAAAGACCGAGCCCGGCGTCTTCGGCGAGGTTGCAAAATGTCTGTGTGTAGAGCAATGCGTCTATCGAAGCATTTATAAACGACAGGAAATTGTCGTATCCCGGCTCCGCCTTACGGTTGCGACACCATGTGCTCGTGCGGTTGTAGTCGGCGCATATCGTGAGCACCACGGGAGCATCCGTCACCATCGGCTGGTTAAAATGCGCCGGCGCGAGCCGTTCCTTGCCCTCTTTCGAGCGCGTCACCACAACGCTGTAAAGTTGCAGGTTGCCCATTGTCTGCGTACGGCCGGCTTCGGTCAGCAACCTGTTAAGCAGTTCTTCACTCACATCTTTGCTCGAGTATTTGCGTATACTCCGCCTTGTGTTTATCGTATCCATATCATGATTGTTTTTTATTTGTTACTTTATGATTGTCATTCAGAGTGCAAATATACGCAAAAATCACCTAAACGGTATTCGTTTAAGTGATTTTATGGTTTTGTTTCCGTGGTCGATATCAAGCCATAAAGGTCTTCACGATGCCCGATACGCCCGTTACAATTCCACGGCATGCAGTTCGGCGTACGACTTCTGATAGTCGCGCTCGGCTTCCAGTGCCCTGTCTGTGGCGTCATAGCAGAGGCCGATGCCCGCAAGATACTCCTGTATCGATATCTGTCCGGCGTCAAGGGCCTTTTTCAGCAACGCACTGTTGTCTGCCTTTTTTACAGCCGAGCGATATTCTTCCGCAGTTTTTTTGAGTCCCGCCGTGCGCAGAAAAAGTGCCTCGAGATTGTCGTATAACTGTTGTTTCGCGTCTGTCGCCTTTGCTTCCGAGGCCCGAACGGCCGCTTTTGCCTGCCGCACTTTGTTCTTGTTCGACCATAACGGCACCGAGATGCCCACGGTGACACCTTGATAGTGCTCGCCTTTGACAAACTCTCCCTGATATCCCAACGAGAAAGACGGCAGCCGCATGGCTTTGTTCAGTGCCAATTCTTTTTTGCCAACCTCTATCTCCTGCCTCACATAAGCCAGTGCGGGACTCTTCGTCTCTGCCGAAGCGTACCATTGGTTAAAGTCTTTCGGAATATCGACAAGTTCAAACTCACATTCGGAAAGCGTTATACTCTTTCCGCCGTTGAGTCTTGTCAGTTGCTTCACGGCCACCTCCCGCCCGGCATTTATCCGTGTAAGTTCGGCGTTGGCAGCCGCCAAATCGAGCAAAGCACTGTTGTAGTCAAGCATGTTTCCGTTTCCGTTGTCGAGACTTTTCTTCCGTGCCGCAGCTATCTCGCCCGCCCGTTCCGCTCTTACGGCAAGTTCCCTGACCATCGCATTATAGTAAATAATGTCCAAGCAGCACAGTTTGGCTTCGAGAAGAATATTCATCCGCTCCGTTTTATATTGCCATTCGGCGAGCAGGTCTTTCCTGTCTGCCACTTTGCTCTTTAAGCCCGATATAGTGGCAATGTCGAAAGTTTGCGATATGCTGACATCCTTTCTTGTACCGATAGCCCCCGGACCTCCCCAAAGATATCCGAAACCGATCTCCGGGTCGGGCAGTGTCATGTCGGTATGATTGCCCGCTTTCTGTGCTTTCATGCTCTCTTCACCGGCTTTCAGCGTGGCGTTGTTTTGCTCTATGGCGGCCAATATGTCGGCGATTGCGCTCTGTGCGTGTATTGTCGTGACGGTCGTCACCGCCATTATCATAATAAAGAGTCTCTTCATATCCATATCGTCTTTCTGTTGTCTACACGTTATCGTCATGCACTGTTTTATTTTTCTGCTCTCTGTTTGTCATGATATACATTATGGGAATGATAAATCCGTTGAGCAGTGTCGACGTGAACAGTCCGCCGAGAATAACCTTCGCCATCGGACTCTGTATTTCGTTGCCCGGCAGGTCACCGCCAATCACAAGCGGAATAAGTGCCAACGCCGATGTCAGTGCGGTCATTATAATGGGATTAAGGCGGTCGGCCGAACCTTTCATCACGCTGTCCGTCACGCTCATGCCGCCTGCCCGCAGGTCGTTATATCGCGCTATCAACAGCATTCCGTTTCGTGTGGCGATACCGAAGAGCGATATAAATCCGATGATTGCGGGAATGCTGATAATGCCGTCGGTCATTTTCACGGCCAACACGCCGCCTATCAGCGAGAGGGGCAGATTTAGGAGTATCACTATTGATTGTTTTACATTCCTGAATTGATTGAAGAGCAGCAGGAAAATGACTATTATCGAGATGAGCGAAGTGACAAGAAGCGTGCGCGACGCTGCCTGTTCGCTCTCGAATTGGCCGCCGTATTCGATGTGATACCCTTCCGGCAACACGATATTATCGCCTATCTCCCGTTTTATGTCATTCACAACCCCGATGAGATCGCGACCCGACACGTTTGCCGATATCACAATCTTACGCGCCACGTTCTCCCTGTTTATCGTGCTCGGCCCCATGACCGATGTCACTTCGGCGATATTTGCGAGCGGCACTTTCACGCCGTTTGCACTCACGGTGATGTCTTTTATGCGCTCGGCCGTGGCTCTGCCGTCGTCGTTTATCTTCAATACGAGGTCTACCGTCCGGTTGCCCTCATACACGGCAGACACTTTTTCACCGGCCAACAGTGTGTTTATCACAGTCGAGAACTCGGGCATTGTGATGCCGTATTTTGCCATTGCGTCTCTATTCGGCGTTATTTTCAACTGCGGGCACTCCACCTGTTGCTCCACGTTGAGGTCTTTTATTCCCTCTATATTGCCGATGGCTTCTTTTATTTCGTTGCCTGTCGCATACATTTTATTAAGGTCCGTGCCGAACAGTTTGATTGCTATTCCGGCCTGTGTGCCCGAGAGCATCGCGTCGATGCGGTGGGTTATCGGTGCGCCGACCTCTATATTCACTCCCGGTATTACTTTCATCTTATTGCGTATTTCGTCGAGCACTTCGTCTTTCGAACGCTTGTCGAGCACGAACGGAGCCTCTATCTCGGAAACGTTTGAGCCGAGTGCGTGCTCGTCGAGCTCGGCACGGCCGGTCTTTCGGCCCACGGTCTGTATCTCCGGAACGGACAACAGGATGCGTTCGGCCTTGCGTCCTATTTTATCCGACTCGTCCAATGATATGCCGGGCATGGCGCTGATGTTTATCGTGAACGAGCCTTCGTTGAACGGTGGCAGGAAGCTGCGTCCCAACCCGGCGAAGACTATGAGTGTCGCCACTATTGCCGCAGCGGTGAACAGCAGCACTTTTTTCCTGTTTGCGAGCGCACCGGCAAGTGCCTTGGAGTATATCGTTTTCAGTTTGAGTGCCACTATCGGCTCTTTATCGGCCTGTTTGTCACCACTCTTGCCGGCCAACAGATAACTGCACAGCACCGGTGTGAGCGTGAGAGCGACGAGAGTGGAGGCAAACAGTGATGTAATGAACGCGATGCCCAACGGCGCAAGCATCCTGCCTTCCATTCCGGTGAGGAAAAACAACGGCACAAAACTGACGATGATTATAAGCGTTGAATTAAGGATCGGCATGCGCACTTCTTTCGAAGCCTCGAATATCACGCGCAATATCGGGCGGCGTTCGGCCGGAGAAAGGCTTCTGTTGTGCTTCAATCTACGGTATACATTCTCCACATCCACTATCGCGTCGTCCACGAGTGAGCCTATCGCTATTGCCATTCCGCCGAGACTCATCGTGTTGATTGTCAGTCCGAGCATGTTGAGAGTGAGTATGGAGATGACGAGCGACAGCGGTATCGTGACGAGAGAGATCACGGTTGTGCGGATGTTCATGAGAAAGACGAACAGCACTATAACCACAAACAGGCCGCCCTCGTACAGCGACTTCTTCACGTTATCTATCGAACTGTTTATAAACCGTTCCTGCCTGTAAATGTCGGTAGACATCTTTACGTCGCCGGGGAGTGTCTTTTGTAGTTCGGCAAGTGCCTTGTCGATGTTTTCCGTCAGCTCTATCGTCCCCGTGTCGGGTTGCTTCGTCACCGTTATCATCACCGCGGGCTTCGTGTCATGCGATGCCGTTCCTATCTTGGGACTGCTGTTCCCCACCTTCACCTCGGCGATATTGTCAAGGCGCACGGTGCTTCCGGCACTTGTTCTCACGGCCGTTTTGCCCATTTCATCAATGTCGTTTGTCGATATCGCGCCTCTTATTATATACTCATTGCCATACTCATTCACGATACCTCCGGCAGCGTTGCGGTTCATATCCTGCACGGCCGAGTACACTTCTGCCGGCTCCACGCCGTAGTGCCGCATCCGTTCGGTGCTCAGCAGTATCTGATACTCCTTTATCTCTCCGCCCGACACCGTCACCTGTGCCACTCCGCCTGTGGCCAGTATGCGCGGCCTTATCGTCATGTCGGCTATCGTACGCAACTCTTGCTGCGACGTGGTGTCGGCCGTCAGGGCCACAAACATCACTTCGCCGAGTATCGACGATTGCGGTCCGAGTGTGGGACTGTTCACATTCGGCGGCAAAACGTCTTTCATCTCAGCCATCTTCTCGGATACTATCTGGCGTGCCCGGTATATGTCGGTGCCCCAATCAAACTCCACCCATACGACAGAGAAGCCCGTTGTCGACGACGAACGCACCCGGCGCACGCCGGTGGCTCCGTTCACCGCCGTCTCCACCGGGAATGTGACAAGGCGCTCCACCTCTTCGGGTGCCATGCCGCCGGCTTCCGTCATCACAACCACTATCGGTGCGTTGAGGTCGGGAAACACGTCTACCTCCATGTTTTCGGCCGTATAAACGCCTGCTATCATCAGTATGACGGCCGCGACGACAACCGCTATCCGGTTGTCGAGCGATAATCTTATCATCCTGTTTAACATGTCGTGCTTTTGTCTTGAGGTTATCAATGGTTATGACTGTGCAGGGGTATCGAGGTCGATGCGGCCGCCATCTTCACGCTGTAAGTGCCTGCCGTCACCACCTTGTCGCCCGGTTTCAGCCCTTTCGTTATCTCAATGCGCCTGCCGTCGCTCATGCCGACACTCACCTCCTGCTTTCTGAAAACATCTTTTCCGGTCTGTATATACACGTATTTCAGGCCCTGTCCCTCTTCCGTGACGGCCGACAGGGGCACGCTTATGATGTTATCGCGCACTTTCGACAACAGGTATACATCGGCGTATGAGCCCGACACGAAACTGCCCACGTTGTCAAACTCAAAGATTACGGGTATGAAAGCGCTGTTTGCCGTCGCCGTCTTTCCGTACGACAGCAACCGCCCGTTAAGTGTTTCGAGACTGTGTGCGACCTCATCATACGACAGTTTGAAGTTCGCGCCCGTTATATCGTGCAGGCAGGCGAAATACTTTTCGGGCACATCGGCTTTCAGTGTCAGCCGCCTGTTCTGTGTCACCACGGCTATCGGCTGTCCCACACTGACATATTCTCCGTTGCCTGCCGACAGACTTTTGATGTATCCCGATATGGGAGAAGTCACCGACACGCCATTTGCCGTGATGTGTCCGGCTGTTCCCCGATACGTGGCTTCGGCCGTTTCGTATGCCAGTCGTATTTGTTCATATTCTCTTTCCGATATTATCTTGTCGCCAACAAGGTGCTCCGCTCTTTCCTTTTCGCGCTTCGCGGCTTCGTAAGCGGCTTTTGCTTTCACCGACGGGTCGCCGTCTTGCAGTGTCTTCGCCGATATTCCGGCTACGGTCTCTCCTGCCCTCACGGCCGTTCCTTCCGCTACCCGGGCCGTGGCGAAAGTGACAATACCGCTTGCCGTGGCGGCTATCGTGCGCTCATCGCCCTGTGCCGCCACGATTTGCCCGCCCGTCTTGATGGCAAATCGAAATTCGGCCGGCCGCACGGTCTCTGTTTTCAACCCCGCAGCTTCGGCCTGTTCGTGCGTGAGAACAATCTCTCCCGCATGTTTCTCCTTGTCTGTCTCTTCCCCGTGCGGGTTGTTTTCGTCGTGTCCCGGATGGCAGCCGCCGGCGAGCATGCCGCACAGTGCCATTACCGATAAAAATATACTGTGTCTCATTGTCTTATTGTTTTGAATGCAAAAATAAGACAATTGTTTTGCAACCGGATTGCAAATAATTCTATTTACTCTTCACATCATCGTTCGTCACGCTGCGCTCCGCCTTTTTCACGCTTGCCTTGAGCTCTCCTATCCTGAAGTTCACGCTCACGCCGTAGCTCAGCATCTGCTGGCGGCCGCGGTTGCTGCTGGTGAAGTTCGGGGCCTCCTCGGTGTAGTAGTCGATGGTGCGGTATTTCTTGAAGAAGTTGCTGGCGAACGCCGATACCGTCAGACGCTTCTTCATGAACGACTTGTTGATGCTCAGGTTGTAGCTCGACCAGCGCGTGCCATTGCCCTGAAGCATCACCCACGGCGTCTGGTAGTAGCCGTTGAGGCTTATGCGCCAGTCCTTCGGCAGCGACTGCTGTATGCCGGCATTAGTGCTCATCGACCATCCGTGGTTGCGCAGGCTGCCGCCGTCTTCGAGGTGTGCGTAGCGGCTGTAGATGTTCGAGTAGATGCGCGTCGTGGACGTGGCGTTCCAGTTGACATACAGGTTGACGTTCATGTCTCTCACCTTTCCTATGTTCCTGTACGTGCTGTACATCACCTCCTTGCCCGTGGGGTTCTGCAGTCCCTTGTCTGCGAGCGTCAGGTCAGACACTAATTCCGTGACGCCCTCTATGCTGTTGTTTGTCATGGAGCATCCCACGCTGACGTTGATGTTCAGCTTCGAGGTGAAGTTGCTGTAGCTGAGGTTCATCGAGTGCGTCTTCTCCGATGTCAGTTCCGGGTTTCCCTGCTGTATGTATGTAGGGTTGCTGTCGTCGAGATAAGGATTGAGATACCAGATGCCCGGGCGGTATATGCGCATGTTGTAGCCGAGCCGGATGTTCGACATGTCCGTCAGCTTGTAGCCTATGCTTGCCGACGGCACGAAGTCGTTGAAGTCCTTGCTGAAGTCCGAGCCGCGGCCGAGCAGGTATTCAACCTTCTGCATCGTATGTTCGAAGCGCAGCCCGAGCCGCCCCGATATCTTCTTGTATTTCAGTCCGTAGCCCGTGTATGCGGCGAGAATGTTGTTGAGGTGCTTGTAGTGCGAGCTGTGGTCGGTGTCGTAGGCGAATTCGCTGCCGGCCGTCTCCTGCTGCCATCTGTCGTTCTCCGATGTGTTGTTTCTCATTATATACTTCACTCCGGCCTCCACCGTGTGCATCTTGCCTATCGGCGTGGTGTAGTCTGCTTGGAAAGTGTGCTCCGTGGTGTTCTGACTGCCCTCGGTGCGCTGGTTTTTCATGGCGTCCACAAATTCCTGCCAGCGGCTGTCCGCCGCCCGCTTGACGGTGTATGTGTTGTGCGAGTCGCTCGTCTGCGGCTGCGTGCTCAGCCTGTACGAGAATGTCAGCATGCGGTCTTTCACCTTGAAGAGCCGCTGGTAGTCGATGCCGCCGTTGATGTAGAACCGCGAGCTGCCGTTATTTCTCACCATGCCGCTGTGATAAAGTTCGTCTGTCGTGCCCGGCCGCATGCCGGAAATCTCTCCGGTGCCGGTGTTGTTGCCGTCGTATCCCCACAGGCCGAACTCCGCCGTGACAAGGCGCAGGGTGTCTATCTCGTAGCTCGCTTCAAAGTTTCCGGAGTGCGAGTCGCCCTTGTTCTTGTTCGTTGCCCTGCCCGTCTGGTCGGCCGAAGCATCCGTTATGTCGCCTTTCATCAGCCGCACGTTCTCAGAGCAGCTCTCCGGGCTGTCGTTGTGGTTGTAGTTGTAGCGTGCGCTGACGGTCAGCTTGCCGCTCTTCACCGTGCCGAAAGCTCCGCCGCCCGCGCCGTTGCTCTTCGCTTCGGCCCGCAGCGTGACGGTATACCCCTCGAGTCCGCTTCCCGTGGTGATGATGTTCAGTATTCCGCCGACGCCCTCCGCGTCGTATTTCGGTCCGGGATTCGTTATCACCTCGATGCTCTTCACCGAGTTTGCCGGCAGACTCTTGAGCACATCCGTCGGGTTGTCGCTCATCATCTTGTTCGGTTTGCCGTTGACGTAGACCTTGAACGAGCTCTTGCCGTTCACCTTGATGTTGTCCTCTCCGTCCACCGTCACCAGCGGCACCTTGCGCAGCATCTCGAGCACCGTGTTCGATTTCGAGTCGGGGTCGTCTTCGATGCTGTACGCAATCTTGTCTATGTCGGCCTTGACGAGCGGCTTTTGCGATGTTATCACCACCTGCTGCAACTCGTTTCCGCCATCGCTTGTGATTAGCGTGCCGAGGTCGATGCTCCTGTCTGTCGGCTTCACGGTGAAATCTCGCGTCACCGTCTTGCGCCCCACCGAACTTATGGCGATGGTCATGTCGCCCGTGGCGACTGTTTTCAGACTGAAACGACCGGCCTTGTCCGTGACTCCCATTTTAATGACTTTCTCGTCGTTACCTTTTTTTGTAATCCTTATCGTGGCGTATGGCTCGCCTTCGGATGTGAGCGAATCTTTGAGCACACCGCGCACCTCCACTGTCTTTTGTCCTTGTGCCGTGGCGCATATCGCCGGCATCAGCATTGCCACAACAACGAGCACGACACGCATCGCCATACTGTTTACAATTCTTTTCATACTCTTTCCTTTTTTTATCAGTGCAAAGGTAATAAATTCAGTATATACTTTTTTACCCCCCCCGATTTTAAATTACGTTAACTTTATTATATTCTTATTAATCAATACAATGCTCTATACACGCATTTTCTTGATGCACTCGTACTAAAAGACGTAATATTTGACAAAACAGATGCAAAACGCATTAAACATTAATAAATATTAACACACGCAAAAGGTAAAGGGGCTCTTCTCCTCCCCCTCTTGGGGAGACGGAAGGTTCTTGAATTGCTGTTAAAAATGTTAATATTTTGTGGACATTTTTTCGAATAAGTGCTCTGAGAATCGATTTAAATTCACAAAAAAATATTTTGGCGAAAAAAACGCATTCTCAGAGCATTTTGCGCAAAATGCTGTCTGTCAGCCTTTTATCTGCAAAATCTGCCATCCCGGCCTCTCCTGCAACCCTTCTTGTTTTCCAATTAGGCCGTAATTGCATTCCAATTAGGCCGTAATTGGACGCTCGTTAGGCCGTAAATGCAATGCAATTACGGCCTTATTGCAACGCAAAAACACCCGAAAATCATGTCCAACCCCGAATAATTGCAGCCCGACCCCGAAATAATGACACACAAATGTCAATTTAAATTCTCGGCTTTTTCTAAACGGTGACTTCAAGTCGCACTTTTTGTGTTTAACAATTATCCCACAGCTTTTACATTTATTAAGAGTCTTCACCTCGGCCTCCCCAAGGGGAAGAGATTAAGAGAAGCCTTTTTTACCTTTAAAAGCTCTCGAAGCCATTGTCCTCACGGCACTCTCTGAAATTCCCAATTGTTCGGAGATTTGTTTGTTCGTCAGACCGGCTTTTTTCATTATCATCTGCGTCAGTTTGTATTCGGAGACTTGTCCATGCTTGCTGCTTATGTCTTTTATAAATTCGGGGTTTACGATGCCGTAGTATGCTATGAGGCAATCCATACTCTCTTTCGTCCAGTTTTCAACCTTAGTTCCGCTTTTTATTTGGTTGTATATCTCCATTCCCTTGTGTTTTCGATCTTCCTCTCTTTGCTGCATCTTTGCGGCCGTCATCTTCTGTTTCTCTTCTATTTTCTTTAGCTTTGCATCGAACCGTCTTATCTCCTTGTCTTTCTCTCTGCTTTCTTCTTTTATGGCTTTTACCTCTTTCTTGTGCTTTTCTGCCTGCTTCTCCATGCTGCGCCTTGTTCTTTCGGCCTGTGCTTTTATCTTGTTTATAGACTTGATATATTTATATCTTTTTATGCCGTATGCTGTGCATACCGCCGCGATGATAAGTGTAAGTAGTGCGGCAACGATAATAGAGATGCTTCTTGCTTTGTTCACCTCTTTTATTTCCTTGTGCTCGTGGTCTGCCACAATCTGTATTTCCTTGATACTGTCCTGTGCCCGTATATCTTCTATGCTGTCGTTGAGTTTCACAACCCTCTGTGAGAGTATGCTTGCCTCTTTATGCTCTCCCATCAATTCTTTGGTTTTGGCCAATTCGTATAGGACGAAAACCTCCCAGTCTGCACTTTTACAATATTTCAACGCTTCATTGAGGTATCTTTCAGACAGCTTATAGTCTTTTCTGTCCCTTGCTAATTTTGCCAATACTTGATATGCATTGTTTGTCGGTCGATATTCAATAGATTTGCAGATATATTCTCTTGACTTTGCTGTATCTGTTGTTTCAATGTTTAAAGCAGCATTAAGATATATAGATGCTTTTTGATCATTGGGAGCTTTATCTAAATAGGAAAAACTTTTGTTCGCGTAATAGAGGCAGCTGTCCCGTTGACCGAGATTGGAGTATATGCCGGATAAGTTTAGGAAACATTGTGTTAGAACTTCTTTGTCATTAGCCCATTGACCATAGTATATGGCTTTAAGTCCATATTTGCATGCGTTTGGGTAGTCGTTATTGTCAGCATTGATGACTGCTATATTGTTATAAATTCTCATTTTAAGATAGTTATCATCTGTCTTCTCAGCAATATATTCAGCTTTTTTTAGATATGTTATAGCATCTTTGTTATTACTAATTCTTGCTTTGAGATAATATGAGAGAGCCAGTTTACGCTTATCCATATTCTCAGAAAAGTATGAAATGCTATAATCAATAAGACTGTCGTTTATGTTTGGCTTTTGTTTGCGGAATTGCAAATGATATTTTAATAAAGAGTAATAAGCCCGTTCTTTTCCTTCTTTTATATTATATGAATCTTCTATATTTTTCATAATTTTACATGCAGAATCCGTTTGGTCGTTTTCTGTTAGTGAGTCTACCGTTTCGAGCATGGTATAGCATGAGTTGTTCTTGCATCCGATGATGAAGAAAAATATAGCCGGCAGTATCAGAAAAAGTATTTTCCTCATTGTCCTTTTTATTGATTTACGGTGCAAATTTATACTTTTTTGCTGAACAGGAAAAATGTTCAAAAAACGAAACGTTACAATTTAAGGGGTATTTTAACACAAGCTTTTTGTTATATTGCTGATAATTAAGGTGTTATAGAGTTACAGAATGCAACAGTGTTAAAAAAGTTTTTTGAAAAAAGTTTGGAGAAAAGAAACGCAATCTCTAATTTTGCTATCGCCAAAAGGCAAAATTAAAGTAAAATTAACGAATAATAAAGTAAAGTATGAAAAAGATTTTTGTTATTGCTTTTGCGGGCATTTTCGTGCTGCCCAAGTTATGTGATTATGCTTCAATGGAAGCAAAAATAGAAAAGAGTTATAATGAAATTAGTATAACGAAAGGTAAAAACGAATTTCATTCCGATTCTGTTTCTATGGACTATGACATTCCTTCCGGAACGATTGTAATATCTTCGGTAGCAGAGAATGAAAAGGAAGTGGCAATAGAAATATACAAGGACGGCACCAAGGTGTATGAAGACCGTGACAATATCGCCGGAGGCAGCTCGTTGAACTATACCATGACGGAAGAGGAGAACGGCGAATACGACGTACATGTAACAGTGGATGGAGAAGAAAGCCTCAATGAGACAATCATGAAATAACCTCGGGCGGAGTACATCAACTCCGATTAATTATTAACTTAATAAAGTAACAATGAAAACATTAAAATTTGGAACAATATGCCTTGCGGTGACATTCGCCGCGGCATTTTTCTCCTCCTGCGCTCAGGAAGAACGCAACGAGATGCCTGAAAGCAAAACGACCGTGGCGGAACTTACGACACGGCTGAAAGCCTACAATACAAGCATCGGTGTGACGGTGCCGGCGAACAGGCCTACCTGTTAATTTACTATAAATAAATTGTTTAATAAGAAACATGTCATAATTATTTGTATATTTGTAAAAATTTTATTTTAAACTTATAACCGTATCATTATGAAAAAAGTATTTATCAACATATTTATTATCAGCTGTATAGCCGCATGCCCGAGTTTTGCGCAACTCAAAGTAAACACTAACGGCAATGTATCCGTCAAAAGTATTACCGGAACACCGTTATCCCCGCTATGTATCGGGAGCAACGGAGATACTATCTTCAATATTCACTCTGTGAACTTGTCCAAAAAC
>JAGAPR010000043.1 GCA_017623155.1 Prevotella sp.
TAATATTTTGTTACCTCACAGTTAATATTTAATTGTACAGTAGTTAATATTTAGTTACGTCTCAGTTAATATTTAATTGTGTCATAGTTAATATCTCGTTGTCGGGCAATTAATATTTAATTGTCGGATAATTAATAGTTTATTATCGGGCAAAATGTGATGTACATAAACGCAACGAGGCTCCCGACAGCGTGTGTCGGGAGCCTTGTGAAAAGACTGTGAGAAGCCCTTCCCGGCCTCCATAAAGGGAGGTGAAGTGCATATATTATGTGTGCAGCGTCACATTCAGCGTTGTACGATTGATGAATTATCAAAAATTCGGGGTTCCAATTTTGCATAAATATGCAAGAATGTATGTGCTGCGGTGTTGATAAAAACGTTTGTTTCGCAATGATTTTTCATGATATCTGTGTTTGATTATTAAGTTTACGGATGCAAAGACAGTGCAAATCGAGTGCAACGAAATTTGTTTCAAGTTGCCGAGATGCCGCCTGTCTTATGCAAAGACAGTGCAAATCGAGTGCAACGAAACTTGTTTCAAGTTGCCGAGATGCCGCCAGCCTTATGCAAAGATATAAAATTTTGAAGCGAAATGCAAGAGTTTTAAAGGTAAAAAGTAAAAAGGTAAAAAAGGTAAAAAGTAAAAAAGCAAAAAGGTAAAAATCAAATGAAATCGGTTTTAGTTCATTATATGTAACTAAAACACCCTTTTTTGGTTAATAAGGTAAAAATTAAAGAAAAAAATTAACTAAAACATTTTTACTTACAACAAAAACATTTATCTTTGCCAACATGAAGAAGTCAACGATATGGACAATAGCGATAGTGATGGGGTTGTCATTCCTCGGACTACTCTTCTTGCAGCTGTCATATATAGAAGATATGGCAAAGATGAAGAAAGAGCAGTTCGATGAGTCTGTCAATCGCAGTCTGTATCAAGCGGCTCGAAATCTGGAACTTACTGAGACTCTGCGTTTTCTCGAACGCGACGTGAACGATACCGAGCGCAGAACGTTCAGAAGAGACTCTGCGCGGTTGAGTCATAGCGGCAAGGCCGGTACGGTGGTGCCGCCCCGGCAATACACGTTGACAGGCAAGAACGGTTCTATGTATCCGTCGTTTCAGTTGAAGACAATAGCCACCAGCCCGTCGTCCATACCCAAGGCCATGATATTGCGCACGGACAAAGGTTTTAATTCGGGCGTATCGGAGTCATTGCAAGACGTGGTGAGAAACAGGTACGTATATCAAAAGGCACTGCTCGATGAGGTGGTATATAATATATTGTATACGGCAAGCGAGCGATCGCTGAAAGAGCGTGTCAATTTCAAGGTGCTCGACCGCGACATCAGAACAGAATTGCTGAACAACGGTATCAGCATACCGTATCATTTCACGGTGTCTATGTCTGACGGGCGCGAGATTTACCGCTGTCTCGACTATACAGACGAAGGCAAGGAATACAGCTATTCGCATGTGCTTTTCCGCAATGACCCGTCGTCGAACATGGGACTTGTGACGATACATTTCCCGGGAATAAACAAATATATCTTCTCGAGCGTTCGGTTTATGATACCGTCGATAGCGTTTACGGTGGTGCTGCTGATAACGTTTATACTCACGATAGTGCTCACTTTCCGTCAAAAGCGCTATTCGGAGATAAAAAACGACTTCATAAACAACATGACCCATGAACTGAAAACTCCGATAGCAAGCATCTCGCTCGCCGCACAGATGCTCAACGACGAGAGTATATCGAAAAGTCCGCGGATGCTGAAACATCTCGGCAGCGTGATAAACGACGAGTCCAAGAGATTGAGATTTCTCGTGGAAAAAGTGTTGCAGATGTCGATGTTCGAGCGTAAGAAAGCAGTGCTCAAAAAGAAAGAACTCGATCTCAACGAGATGGTAGAGAGCGCTGCGCACTCGTTCTCGTTGCGTGTGGAACACACGGGAGGTAAGATATACACCCAGATAGAGGCCGTAGACTCTACGATTTATGTTGACGAAATGCACTTCCAGAACGTAATATTCAATCTGATGGACAATGCCGTGAAATATTGCGACCCCAACAGACCGCTCGATATCTATCTGAAAACATGGAACGATGCCAACAGACTGTATCTTTCTATTCGCGATACCGGCATAGGTATAAAGCGCGACAGCCTGAAAAAGATATTCGACAAGTTCTACCGGGTGCACACCGGCAACCGTCACGATGTGAAAGGATTTGGTCTCGGACTGGCATACGTGAAGAGAATGGTGGATATGCACCGCGGCGAAATATCGGTGGAAAGTGAGTTCGGCAGCGGAACGACGTTTGTGATATCGCTCCCGATAATAAAAAACGATAAATGAGAGAAAAATAAATATTATCATCAACCATTAAAAAGAATATGATTATGGATGAAAATTTGAAAATTCTTCTGTGTGAAGACGACGAAAACTTGGGTATGTTGCTTCGTGAATACTTGGCTGCAAAAGGATACTCGGCCGAGTTGTGCCCTGACGGAGAAGCCGGTTACAAGGCTTTCTTGAAGAGCAAGTTTGACATTTGCGTACTTGACGTGATGATGCCGAAGAAAGACGGATTCACGTTGGCGCAGGAAATACGTTCGGCCAATGCCGAAATACCTATCATCTTCCTCACGGCCAAAACCTTGAAAGAGGATATACTCGAAGGATTTAAGATTGGAGCAGATGATTATATCACCAAGCCATTCTCTATGGAAGAGCTCGTCTTCCGTGTAGAGGCAATACTCCGTCGCGTGCGCGGAAAGAAGAACAGGGAAAGTACTGTATATCATATAGGCCGCTTCACGTTCGATACACAGAAGCAACTGCTCAGTATTGACGACAAGCAGACTAAATTGACAACAAAAGAGAACGAACTTCTGGCTCTTCTTTGCAGCCATGCCAACGAGATATTGCAGCGCGATTTCGCCTTGAAGACAATCTGGATAGACGACAACTACTTCAACGCACGCTCAATGGATGTGTATATCACCAAACTGCGTAAACATCTCAAAGACGACGATCAGATTGAGATTATAAACATTCATGGCAAGGGATATAAGTTGATTACTCCCGAAGAGTAATGCCTCATAACGCAAAGGTATCTTGACGATACCCGTAAAAACCAAATGCCGCGGACAGGAAATTCACGTCCGCGGCATTTGGTTTGTTATGCATCATATCGTTGCCAGTCAGTATTTGCTGTCATTTTTCATCGTTATTACATGCATGGCAATGCCGGCAACAACAAGCAGAAAAGCGATGGATAGCATGATATTGTTGGCCGTCGGAGCAAAGGATTGCTTGATGACAAACAGCAACACGCCCGCAAAAATAAGCGCGAGGCCGGCTTTTTTTGTATATTTATTCATGTAAAAAGCTGATTTTGATGGCAAAAATACAAAATAAATTGCAATCAAATGCTTATAATTCAATAATATTTAGTACCTTTGCACCGCAATTTTGCAAATTAACATTTAATTATTTATTTAGACAGTATGAATCAATACGAAACCGTTTTCATTTTGACTCCCGTTTTGTCTGATGATCAGATGAAGGAAACGGTCGCTAAATTCAAGAAAATCCTCACCGATAATGGAGCGGAAATCTTGAACGAAGAGGCTTGGGGCTTGAAGAAGATGGCTTATGCTATTCAGAAGAAGTCCACCGGCTTTTATTGCCTGATGGAGTTCAAGGCAGAGCCCTCTGTAATCAAAACTCTTGATGTGGCATATCGCCGCGATGAGAAAGTAATCCGTTTTATGACGGTAAAACTCGACAAGTATGCTGCACAGTATGCTGAGAAGAGAAGAAACAAAACATCTAAAAAAGAGGAGGCATAAGCTATGGCACAAGAATCAGAGATAAGATATTTGACTCCGCCCTCAGTGGACACAAAGAAAAAGAAGTATTGCCGTTTCAAGAAAAGCGGTATCAAGTATATCGACTATAAGGATCCTGAGTTCCTCAAGAAGTTCCTTAACGAGCAGGGTAAGATACTTCCCCGCCGTATCACAGGTACTTCATTGAAGTATCAGCGCCGTGTGGCTCAAGCTATCAAGCGCGCCCGCCAGATAGCTTTGTTGCCTTATGTAACTGACTTGATGAAATAATAAGGAGGAGACAGAATGGAATTAATATTGAAAGAAGATATTATCGGTCTTGGATTTAAGAACGATATAGTAAACGTAAAGTCTGGATATGGTCGTAACTACCTTATTCCTACAGGTAAGGCTGTAATCGCTTCTTCCTCTGCAAAGAAGATTCTCGCAGAAAACTTGAAGCAGCAGGCTCACAAACTCGCAGCAATCAAGGCTGAGGCAGAGAAGAAGGCAGAGGCAATCAAGGACGTTGCTCTTGTCATTACGGCTAAGGTCAGCGCCACAGGCGTTACCTACGGTTCTGTAAACGCTGCCCACGTAGCAGAGGAACTGAAGAAGTTGGGACACGAGATTGACCGCAAGATTATTGTAATGCGCGACATCAAGACTGTTGGCGACTATGTTGCTACCGTTCATTTCCATAAGGAAGTAATGGTGGAAGTACCTGTAAAGGTCGTTGCAGAAAACACTCCCAAAGCAGAGAAAGTGGAAAACGCTCCCGAGGCTGAGGCTGTTAAGGCAGAGGCTCCCGCACAGGAAGTGGAAGCGCAGGAGGCAGAATAATTTTCGCTGTAAAGCAAAATCATTTTTATTATACGATAAAATCCCTGTCAATATGATTATTGACAGGGATTTTTTTATGTATTTTAATCTGTCGGTATTATATGTATTGATGGGCAGCCCGCTATTGATTGTAGTCTGTTTCGCTATTGATTGCCCGAAAATACTGGCTATTTATAATATAATTGTGCGTTTCTGTTGTTGTCACATGGCATTCATTTGATTTTAGGAAACAAAAAAATCCGCCGAGTATCAACTACTCAGCGGATTTTAATCCGTTCTTAGTTAGTTTGTAGCTAACAATTAAGCAACTGAATCATTTGCAGTTGTATCATTGGCAACTGTGTCTGATGCAACACTGTCAAGGCTGTCAACAACAACAGTGTCAGAATCTACCGGAGCAGCCTGCTCTGTTTTGTTACCACAAGATGCGAATGAGATAGCTGCCATAGCTACGAACATAAATACTAATTTTTTCATTTTCTTTGCTTTTTTAAATTTCTGTAAAACAATCATTTGTTTATTAAAACGTTGCAAAGGTATACATTTTTTTGTTACGTTGCCTATTTTTTTACGACTTTTTTATCGTTATTTTTGTAACTTTTTAGTAACCAACTGAAAATCAATGTATTGCTAAATGTTAAAAAATCGAATAATCCTGATTTATTATTATTATTAGTGTCATTTATACGTTGATTGGTAAAAAATGCGTATCTTTGTCTGTATTAAATGACGCTCTGCCATGGAGTAGAGTTACATATTATTATAATTAGGATATATATATTGTTTTATAGATGATAGATACATCAGCTTTTCAAGGGAAAAAAGCGGCTTATTTCACTTTGGGATGTAAGTTGAACTTCTCCGAAACGTCCACATTCGGTAAGATGTTGCAGGATATGGGCGTATGCACGGCTAAGAAAGGGGAAAAGGCCGACCTATGCTTGATAAACACGTGCTCGGTCACCGAAGTTGCCGATCATAAGTGCAGGCAGGCTATTCACAGGCTTGTGCGAAACAATCCCGGGGCATTTGTGGTGGTAACAGGGTGTTATGCTCAGTTGGAAGCGGAAGCCGTCAGTGCGATAGACGGTGTCGATCTTGTGCTCGGCTCCAATGAAAAGGCCAATCTCATACAGTATCTTTCCGAGGCATGGAGCGGTCGGTTAAGTGCGGATGATGCCGCGGTGGGCTGTCTTCATCGTTTCCATAAAGTGAAAACAAAAGACATAAAGACATTCGCCCCGAGTTGTTCGCGTGGCAATCGTACCCGTTATTTCCTTAAAGTGCAAGATGGTTGTGATTATTTCTGTACATATTGCACAATACCGTATGCCCGTGGTTTCAGTCGTAATCCCACTATTGCATCACTTGTTGCACAGGCAGAGGAAGCGGCACAAGCGGGTGGGCGCGAGATCGTGCTTACCGGTGTGAATATAGGAGACTTCGGTAAGACCACGGGAGAGACTTTTTTCGAGCTTGTCAAAGCGTTAGATGGGGTGCAAGGCATCGGGCGTTTCAGGATAAGCAGCCTCGAACCGGATTTGATTTCAGACGAGCTTATCGATTATTGTGCGTCAAGCCGTGCATTCATGCCTCATTTTCATATACCCTTGCAGAGCGGTAGCGACACTGTGTTGAGGCTCATGCACCGCCATTATGATACCGCATTGTTTGCCGATAAGATAGCGAAGATAAAGTCAAGTATGCCCGATGCTTTTATCGGTGTTGATGTTATGGTGGGTTGCAGGGGCGAAACGCCGGAATGTTTTGATGAGACTTACAGTTTCTTAAAGTCGCTCGATGTAACTCAGTTGCATGTATTCCCATATTCAGAGCGTCCCGGAACGTCGGCTTTAAGCATTCCGTATATAGTGGATGCTGCCGAGAAAAAGCGTCGCAGCAAGCTGTTGCTCGATTTGTCGGAAGAGAAAACACGTGCTTTTTACTCTCGTTATATAGGTTGCGAGGCCGATGTTTTGTTTGAGAAAGCGCCTCGCGGCAAAGCCATGCACGGCTTTACCGACAATTATATCCGTGTGGAGCTTTCTCCTGCCGATGCCAAACCTGAGTACGATAATACGATTGTCAGAGTCAGACTCGGTGATTTCAGTATTGACAAAACATCATTAAAGGTTGAAAGATTATGGATAGAGTAGCGATAGTCATACTTAACTGGAACGGTGCGGGCATGCTGAGGAAATATCTTCCGGCTGTATTGGCAAATTCGGGAGATGGTGTTGTGGTATATGTTGCCGACAATCGGTCTGCCGATGAGTCCTTATCTCTTTTACGAACGGAATTTCCCGCGTGCAAAATAATAGAACTCGACCGTAACTGGGGCTTTGCCGAGGGGTACAATAAAGCATTAGCTGACATAGAAGCCGAATATTATCTGCTGCTGAATTCCGATATCGAAGTTACCGACAATTGGCTTCGACCGCTTGTCGGCTTTATGGATTTGCATCCCGAAGCCGCCGCCTGCCAGCCCAAGTTGCTATCTGTATACGACAGGGGAGCTTTTGAATATGCCGGTGCGAGCGGCGGATTTATTGATAAATACGGTTATCCGTTCTGTCGGGGCCGCATTTTTGATACGGTGGAGCGCGACGGGGGGCAGTATGACAGCGTCACCGAGATTTTCTGGGCCACTGGAGCCGCGTTGATGATCAGAGCCTCCGATTATAAAGCCGTGGACGGTCTCGACGGACGCTTTTTTGCCCACAACGAGGAGATCGATTTGTGCTGGCGCCTGCGTTTGCTTGGAAAGAAGATATATTGCATTCCCGAAAGCATGGTTTATCATGTCGGAGGAGGCACGCTTCCAAAGAGCAATCCGATGAAAACATACCTGAATTTCAGAAACAATCTCACCATGTTGTACAAATGTCTTCCCGATAACGAACTTCGACATGTGATGCGTGTAAGGCTGTTTCTCGACTATTTGGCGGCGTTTGAGATGTTGTTGCTCAAGCATAGCGTAAAAGATTTCACAGCAGTGCTGCGTGCCCGCAAAGCATTTGGCCGTTGGAAAAACGATTTTAAGGCCGACCGGGAGCGCATACAGAGTGCATGCGTGACAAAGAAAATACCCGAACGATTTGATTTCTCGCTTCTTTGGCAGTATTATGTCAAGGGGAACAAGCGCTTTTCCGATTTGTTCCGGTCGCATTGATTGCATTATCCGCAACTCGGATTGATATGCGCAAAATATAAAAACCGTGGCTGATCATTGCGATTTGCCACGGTTTTATTATGCCTTTAAGGCTGTTTTTCCTTTTGTTACCGGTATTCCCGGCCGTATGTTTGTCGTTATTTTATCTCGACGGGAGTTTCCAGCTCTTTCTTCCAAGCCTTCAAATACTCGAACCAAGCGTCGGCATCGTGAAATCCGAAAGTCTCGTTATCCGATCCGAAAGTGATGTTATAGTGCAGTTCATCCGTCGCGTTGCCTATCACATAAGGATAATTGTCCTTGTTGGCGGGCAGTTCGCTGATTACGTTAGCCGCCGGAATGCGTATGCCGAGTCCCACAGTCTCGCGTTTGTGGCCTGCCGAATCTTTTTCCGATACGGGCCAGTCGGTGCCCCAACAGCCGCGCAATCCGTTTTTGTCGCTCATCTCCACCGAGTTCTTCACGTTTATGATACCCGTGGCGAAGCGGTAGTCGGATACCGGTTTGTTGAATTTCACGTCTACGAAGCAGTCGCGTCTGCCGGCATACAGAGTGTATCTCGTTGTCATGTCAATCTTTTCTTTGCCGGGGTTCATCGTGTTCCATCCTTTGTCCTCAACCTCGACGATGGTGCGCAGCGGTCCTCTTGCCACGAGACGCAGTGTTCTGTGGTCTACGTCCTTGAGCATTTCGGGCGCATTGCCGTTCCATCCGCGTATCGTTCCCAGTCCGAATGTCTCGCCAACCCACAGGATATCGTCGCCGAAACCGGCAGCTTTCTGCTCTTTGTCGGGATAGAACTGAGTCTCCTTCAGTTCGAGTCCCTTTTTGTATTTACCGTAAATGTCTACCGTCTGGCGGTGATCGAAATATATTCTGTACGCCACCATGTCGTTTTCGAAAGCCGGGCCGTGGTGATGCAGCATCCAGTAGGGGTTGGTTCCGTTGTCCACTGTCAGACTGCTGATGTAGAGGTTCTGCTTGTTCGAGCTTTTTATCTTTTTGTTAGACATGAGCATCTCGGCATATACCTGCGGCGTGTACTCGCGCGGTGTGCCTTCCGGCATCAGTTTCACGCTGAATTTCGCGGTGCTTTTCTTGTCCATGTCCGTTATGAAGCAAAGCTCGTCGAATATTCCGTCGCCGTTCAGGTCGTCGAGTTGCGATGGAATTTCCGTGCCGTTGCTCGTCACGAGAGCCGATTTCACGTCCATGCCGTATTGTTTCAACTTTAAGACTACCGGAACAGCTTTTCGGTCGATCTTTGATTTGTTTGTCAGGCTTACGTCGAATGTCTTTTGCGCCATCGCCGCCGACAACATCGTCGACAGTAAAGCGGCTGCAAGAAAAGTTCTTTTCATAATAGTATAAAATGCTTTATAGTTAGTATTCAATCTGAATACAAAGTTAAAGAAAATAGCTTGAAAAGCCTGTTCGTTTTCACAGAATTAAACAATAAGAGGGCTTTTTGATATTATTTTTTAACTTTTTAGCTTAATCCTTTGTTAAAAAATATTTTTTTTGTATATTTGCGGAGTGTATGACAAATAACCCCGAAACGGGTATCATTCAATCGGTGCATAGAATTTATTACATATTGCTAATCGTTTTGTTCGCTTGTATAGGCTGCGAGGTGAAGACAAAACAGGATGGCGTGGCGACAGACCTGTTGCTGCGGGTGGACAGATATGACGTTGTGGAGGCGAAGTATCTCACCACCGGCGACTTCTCGGCCTTGCAACAGATGAATACCGGATATCCCACTCAGACAAGAATGCTGATAGAAGACGTGCTGAGAATAGGCTTTGTGAACGAACCTCAGATTAATGCCAAGTTCTTGAATTACTTTCAAGACAGCACCCTTCAGCGCGTTATGGCCGAGGTGGGCAGGCAATATGCCGACATGGACGATATAAACACCGGCCTGTCCGAGGCGTTCGGACGATTGAAAGCCATGCTTCCCGAGATGAAAGTACCGTCGATATACACCCAGATTGGCGCTTTCGACCAGAGCATCGTGGTGAATAACGGGATGATAGGAATAAGTCTCGACAAGTATCTGGGCAAGCAGTTCCCATCTTATTATAAGTATTATCCCGAGTCGCAGCGCGAGCAGATGAGCCGTTCGATGATTGTTCCGGATTGCGTGATGTTCTATGTGCTCAGCCTTTTCCCCGCGTCTCACGAGGAAGACGTTGCTCCTGCGCTCCACGACATGCACATCGGCAAGATACAGTGGGTGACCAACAAGATTGTCAATCGCGTCGTGTTCGAGGGCGAATATGTGTCGAAAGTAGACAAATACATGCGCGAGAACAAGCGTATGACGGTGGCCCAGCTGTTGCGAAACGATAATTGTCTGCATCTGTCAACCTATTGACATGCGGTGGTTCTGTCCTTGAAAGATACCGTTTCTTTTCAGATGATTGTTCAATAAGTCGGTAAACTCATGGTTTTTCATTCCCCACTGTGGCGCTATTAGCAGCTCTTTGGGCGATTGCGACACAAACCGTTCCAGTATCAGGTCGGCTCTCAGCATGCCGATATATTCCGATATCAGTTTTATATACTCCCCGGGGCTGTAAAGGTGAAACGGCTTCTGCGTGTAAATATCGGCGAGCCGCGTGCCTTTTATTATCTGCATCTGGTGAATTTTGAGTATATCGAGCCGTAAATCGGATATTATCGGTGCCTGTCTCAAGCTTTCGGCGGCATCTTCGCCGGGCAGTCCGATGATGATGTGTCCTCCCGTTGTTATCCCTCTTTCTGCCGTTTTGGCTATCGTTTCCTTGGCGCATTCAAATGTATGCCCCCTGTTTATCAGCCGCAGGGTGTCGTTGTTTGCCGACTCAATACCATACTCCACCACGAGAAACGTTTGCCGGCTGAGCCGTTCCAAGTAGTCGAGCAGCACGTCGGGCATGCAGTCGGGGCGCGTACCAATCACTATTCCCACCACATCTTCCGTATTCAAAGCCTCTTCATACAGCTCTTTTAACTTGTCCACGGGGGCGTACGTGTTCGTATACGCTTGGAAATAAGCCAGATATTTCATGTCGGGATATTTCCTGCCGAAAAACATCTTGCCCTCTTCGAGTTGTTTTCTTATCGAGTTTTTCCTGTCGCAATACGACGGGTTGAATGTTCGGTTGTCGCAAAATATGCACCCGCCGCGGCCTGTCTTCCCGTCTCTGTTGGGGCAGGAGAAGCCGGCGTCGATGGATATTTTCTGTACTTTGAACGGAAATTTGGAGCGTATCCATCTTCCGTAGTCGTTATAGTGCGTGTCTGTTGCCATTGTCGTTTGAAAAGAACAAAGTTACCTGTTTTTCCTTTAAAACTTGCATTTCGCTTCAAAATTTTGTATCTTTGCATAAACTTAATAATCAAACACAGATATCATGAAAAATCATTGCGAAACAAACGTTTTTATCAACACCGCAGCACATACATTCTTGCATATTTATGCAAAATTGGAACCCCGAAATTTTGATACTCTGACAATAAAGTGTCGCCGACGATGATGACACGTACATAATATATGCGCTTCACCTCCCTTTGTGGAGGCCGGGAAGGGCTTCTCACAGTCTTTTCGCGAGGCTCCCGACACACGCTGTCGGGAGCCTCGTTGCGTTTATGTACATCACATTTTGCCCGATAAAAAAACTATTAATTATCCGACAATTAAATATTAATTGCCCGACAACGAGATATTAACTATGACACAATTAAATATTAACTGAGACGTAACTAAATATTAACTACTGTACAATTAAATATTAACTGTGAGGTAACAAAATATTA
>JAGAPR010000044.1 GCA_017623155.1 Prevotella sp.
GATGCCCGCCTGTCCGTCATTGTCGTGGACGGTAAGCTCTACGGGAATGATCGTTCCGTTATGCTCCACCTGAAGAATCTCGATGTCGAGCCTTTCGCCTTTGATGCTGCCTTCACCCGTGATGAGGGTGTTTCGTGGCAGCACATACTTCCCGACACGCATCGCCTCCAAGAGTCTGAGCCGCACACTCTGACCGCTCGTTATGGTCTGGTCGCCATGCACACACGCCTTGATAGTGTTGCGTGTGTTCTGCATCGGTGCCGCACCTACGGCAGTGTTAAAGCCACTGCCTACGGATTGTGCCATCCGTGCTATCATCATCGAGTCGCTCACAGGCTGGGCAAGTGCCGACACTACGGGTGTCGTTACATGACCTACGGGCTGTGCCTTGGCCTTGCCGCTTCGTGTGGTCGTCTCCACCTCCTCGGCTGCGCCCTCGGAGGTGGCGGCTGTATTGCCGGGCATATACTTCGCTGCAAGCTCGTATGACTTCTCCAAGAGTGCCACCTGGTCGGCATAGGTCGGCTGGCTGTTCTGCTGTTGTGCCATCGACTGCTTCAGCTCCTCAAGCTCCGCTTTCAGAGCCTCCTTTTCGGGATCCTCACGCGGCTCTTCGTAGAAACTGCCGAGCGTCGCATTGATGTCATTGTAGGCAGATGTAGATGTGGAGAACGAATTGCTCCGACTGCTACTGCCACCTCGATAGGACGAGCCACCGCCGCTACCTGTGTATCTAGGCTCTTCGGGTATCTCGACCACCTCTTCCTTTTCGTCATCGGCGGTCAGTGCCGTGAAGTCCTCAAGGGTACGCATCTTCTGCTCCTGCTTGATACGCATATCCTCCAGTTCGTATGCGGTAATCTTGTCGGCCTCGATACCTGCACCTCGCGGGTCGGGAAGCTCGGCATTGAATCCTGCCATCTGCTGTTCTGCCAATACCTGCTCCTTTGATGGCTTGAAGATGAAGTAGAATGACACAAGGCATAACAGCACCATTCCGGAATACACAAGCCACTTCTTGATTTGCTCCTTTCTCTTTTGAGCATTTGCATCGTTACTCATAGCTGTCAGAATTAAATTGGTTAAAGAACTCTTCCATCTCTCGGATTTTCTCCTCCGAGAATGAACCTTCCATATCGGCTTGCTCATCGGTCAGCACTGCTGCAGGCGGTGCCTCTTCTCTGATAAAATCCTCGTACCTGTAATCGGGAGCAGGCATAAAGATCACATAGAGAGCCAATCCCATATATGCCAGCAAGAGGGCGTAGATGATGTAGCGTTTGGTCTTCGATGTCTTGTTGTTCCAAGACCTGTTGATTGAATCCTTGATTTTCTGAATGTACTTTTTCATTGCTGTAAATGTTAATGGTGAATAATCGTAATTATCTGTCATAGACTCTCAGGTCCTTATTCTCCACCACACGGAAAGCCTCGAAGATGAATCCGTGAGGGTTGTTGTCGCTACGTGTGGAGTTACGGAGCCTGCCCTTGGTTACAAGGCTGCGTTCGGTGATGCTCTTCTCGCGGATGATGGATAGCCGTGCGTATGTCACCACCTCGTAGGGATAGTTGTTGAAGTTGCAACTGATGCTATCCACCTCGATACGCTGGTTGACATTGCCCGAGATGATACGGTTGTAGTATCCCTGCTCCGCAAGGTCGCTGTAGTGGGCATATGCCGAGCGGTCGCTGAGGAACATCGCTCGCTCTATGTTGCCCTCGATGGCACTCTTGTCGGGTGCGAGTGTGAAGAAGAGTTCGTGGAAACGCTTCACATGCTCCCGTGCCTCCACAGGGCGGTTCTGCTCCAAGTCCTGAGAGAGAGCCAGCATCAGCGACTTGCCCTCGTCGAGGACATATATTTTCTGTCGCTGTGCCTCGGCAAAGCTGTATGCCTTCCAAAGCGAAAAGCCCACAAGCAGCGTACACACGCAGAGATAGACGATGCCGAACAAGCGCAGTTGCTTGAAGCTGGTCTCGATGTTTTTAAGTGATTTGAATTCCATTTGAATACTGTTTAAAGGGTTATCGTTTAAGTAATCTGCCTGCGATGTTGCCGATGGCGGCACCTGTCGCACCTGCTGCTATCGATCCCGTGCGGCTCGCTGTCTGTGCCACATTCCTGCCGTAGTTACCTGCACCGCCGCCTGCCTGGATTATCCAGTTGGCCACTGTCGGAATAGTGAAATATCCGATGATGCCGATAATGAGGAAGGTGATATAGACCGCATTCGACCCGTCAGGGATAAAGTTGGGGTCGGACAACTGCTCTATGTCCTTCTGTAGCATCAGTACCTGTATGCGTGCAAGCACGCTGCTGAAAAGGTCGCTGACGGGCAGCCACAGATAGATGCTGATGTATCGAACAAACCACTGCGTGAGTGAAGCGTGGAAGCCGTCCCAACAGGCTATCGCAAAGGATATGGGTCCGAGTATCGAGAGGACGATGAGGAAGAATGTCCTGAGCGTGTCGATGACAAGGGCTGCGGCATTAAACATCAACTCCAACAGTTCACGGAAGAAGTTCTGAACAGCCTTTTTCATATTGTACATCGCACGGTCCATATACATTCCGCAAGCCTCAATCGCATCCAACGCACCGAGTTCATCGAGCTTGTTGTCAAAGGACTCCTTATCCACAAGGTAGGCAGTCTCGGGATTGCGTTTCATCGCCTCAAACTCCAGCTTGTCCTTCTGTGCCCGATACTGGTTCATATCGAAGGTCTGTGTCTCAAGGATGTTGTGTGTTCCCGTTACGACAGGCGACAATACGCTGTTGAGTGTACCCAACACCAATGTCGGGAAGAACATAATGCACAGTCCGAGAGCAAAAGGACGCAACAGTGGAAAGACATCCACAGGCTCGGCTCGTGCCAATGACTGCCACACGCGGTATGCGATGTAGAACAACGCACCCAATCCGGCAAGTCCCTTGGCGACACCCGTCATCTGCGAGCAGAGGGGCATCATATCCACATACAGATTCTGGAGTATCTGATGCAGGTTGTCAAAAGTTACTGCTAATAGTACCATAAGCGTAGCATTTGAGGTTTACCAATAGCGTTCACTCGGCGAGCCGTAGAGGGACATCACACGGTCAACATCGTTCTGCTTCTTGGCTCTGAGGTACGACACTCCGATGTTCTTGTTGGTGTAGTACTGCACAAGCGAGCGGTACTCCAGCATCCTTGAATAGCAGGTATCGACAATATCCATTCTGTCCTTGTCGCTCATGGAGAGTCCGTTCTCATTGACCACCGCCTTGAGGTCATTGAGCAGATGGGCACTCTCTTCAAGCAGTTTGGTATAGCCCAGAGCGATGGCACTCAGCTCCTCCACGGTGAAGTACGGGTCATTAAGCATACGCTCGAAGCTGTTCACATAGATGTCGGTGATGTCGCCCACAAGCAGGATGGTCTGCTGTACCTTACGTGCATCCTTGACAAGGTTCTTCACCTTCTTCAAGGCATCGTAGTACTCCTTGTCGGGTAGGTCGGAGGCATTACTGCCTCTTTCCCCCCTAAGAACCGTACGTGATACTTTCGCATCATACGGCTCAAGCAACTCAATTTGTTTTATAAATTGACTCATTTTATCTTCCTTTTTTGTTAGA
>JAGAPR010000015.1 GCA_017623155.1 Prevotella sp.
AAGTGCGGAAAGAAACAGGCCTGTTCACGGACGGGCATAAAAAATCCCGCCATCGGGTTACGGTGACGGGAACAAGGAAGAGGATTGTACGGATGATGCAGGTCAGACCTTCTTGAACTCTTCGAGGTCGTAGGTGTCGAGCTTCGGACGAAGGCGGGTCGCCTTGCGCAACAGTTTGGCGATATGCCGCTGGTGTTCGGACGGGTTGTCCCTGTAGGCGGTCTTGAAGTTATTTGCCAGCTGTGCGCCGTTGTTAAGCGGCCAGAACTTCTCGAAGATGACCCATTTGCCTTTCCTGATTTTGAGAGCTGCGCAAAGGGCACTGGCGATATAGGCATAGAGCGTTTGGTTGATTTCGTCATCTTCCTTTTTCATCAGCGGTTGGAAATCCGTGTCAAGATAACCGTCCTCACGGAACAATACCAACAAAAACAGCGCATCGTTGGTCTGCAATGATTCGGGCAGTCTCCTTATCTGTTCCGGCTGCACCTTTGAGACAAGGCTGTCATAATGCCTGATTTCATCCTCCTGCTTCATCGTGGCAGGTGGCGTGGATGCTGAAAGCACGGCTTCGATTTGTTTTTCAATCGGTTCATCCGTGTGTTGCCGCTTCTTTGGAACAAGGCTGTTCCACCGTTGCAGCATCCATGATTTTATCTGTTTGCCGTATGCCATCCCGATGATGCATGGCAAAAGGAAAACCACGGCAAAGAGTGAGACCATGACAATGCACGTGCTCCAGTCCATGCGTTTATCCAGTGTGAACACGAAGACAAGCAACAGCGAAAACAAGAACCATGAGGCGGTCAGGACGGAGCGGTCTTTGGAAAGCCACTTGTCTATTATGATGTCGTACAAGAGGAAAAATTCGGCAACCAGTCCTATCCATCCGACTATGGACAGGGTGGCAAACCCAAATCCTGCCGTGGCCGCTCCCATGCGGAAAGCGACGGCGGCAACCAGACTGAATGCGGTTGCGGCTACCACAGTAAGCGGCAAAAGCATCGTAAGAAAGTTATCGGAGATTCGTTTCATAATATGCGTTTTATAAAAACAGGTTATTCGTTTGCTTCATGCAGCCGTTGTATTGCCAGTTGTATTTTCATAGCCGTCAGGAATTGAAAAGGTCATCCATCGTTACCTCACTGTGGACAATGCTGTGGTGTTTACCTTCGCCTAATCCGAAAGTCGTCACAAAAGTATGAACAAGAGGTTTCCTGTTCTTTGTCTTCAAGTCAAAAAGCCACATGCGGTCACGCAATTTCTTTTCATAATCCGCCGAAATGTTATACGCCTTTTGTGAGAACTTCATTTCACAGAGATGTATCAACCTGTCAGCTCTTTCGATTATCATATCTATTTGTGCTCCGGGAAGGTTTTCCTTCTCGTCGGGAGGACACCGCCAGGTGGAAACGGATGTCGCCATGCCGGAAATTCCCAATGCCTTTTTTATCTGCCTGTGATGCCTCATGCAAATCAACTCGAAGCATAAGCCCTGCCATGAACGGATGCCTGCATCGTCGAGATGATGACTCCACCATTGTTCATCAAGCTTGTGCTTATCAGCAATAAACTTGAAATAGAACAGAGTGTAAAAATCCACGAGACGGTAAACCATATTGCTTTCCCGCCCGAAAATTTCCATCTTGTCGATAAAGTCACATTGCTCAAGATTCTCCAGAACAGTGTTCAGGACTGTGCCGTTTATTTTGGTGTTCCGGGCTATCTCTTTTCGTGTCATTCCGGATTTATGCTGATATAGCAATGTCACAATATTAATATAGTTTTCAGCATGGCAGAACAGAGCCGGGTACAGTTCGTTGAACTCTTTGCGCATCGGCCCGTTCTCGTCAAAGCACAACGCATCTATATTCTGGGCGACGCTGAGTTTCGGGTTAAGCAGGTTCAGATAATAAGGCACTCCGCCTGTCAGCATATAACATTGCAAGATGTCATACCTTGTCCAGTAAAAGTCCTGACTCTTGAAATACTCTTCGGTCTCTCCGAGTGTAAACGGTTCAAGATATATTCGCCGTGTGATGCGGTTGTGAAGTCCTCCCTGGTTTTCTATCAGGTTGTCTGCCATCCATGATGTGGCTGATCCGGATGCAATCAGCACAATATCATATCGGCGGTTCGCCCAACCGTTCCAGAAGTTCTCCAGTGCCTCCACAAAAGTTGACCTGCTCGTGTCAATCCAAGGCATTTCGTCTATGAATATGACCTTTTTCCGTTCTGCCGGCAAAGTTTCAAGATATTCTTCCAACGCATCAAAAGCATCATACCAATCTGAGAAACGTGTCGGCCTTTTTCCGGAATATTGCCTGATTGCCTTGGCAAAATTACGTAACTGAACAACAGTCTTTGCCTTGTGTACACCTACAAATGTAAAATCATATTCATTGTTGAAAAACTGGTCTACGAGAAATGTCTTCCCGATTCTTCTTCGTCCACATACAATGACAAATTCGGAACGACTGGATTTCAGACTTTCCGCCAATTGTTCACATTCCTGTTGCCTGGCTATTAAAACTGGTTTCATATTTTATGATTTTGTGTGCAAAGGTACTCATTTTTTCTCATTGAGACAATAAAAATGAGCCGAAAAGTGACCTGCCGATGATATTGTTTATTGTTTTAGGTCACTTTTCGGGCTAAAATAATTCTGAGTTGGAGACCCGTCAAACTCGGAATGCACCAAATTAACAGTTTCAAGCCTTTTTGTCATCAGCGATTTTACACGTATGGAAGCACTACATATTCATGCCTTTTTCAATCCGTTCTATATCGGATTGCCTGTAGCAGTTCTTGCCCCCGACCTTGCAGCACGGCAAATAGCCGGAAGTGTTCCATCTCCACAGCGTGGCGCGGCTCTTGCCGAGACGTTTCAATACGTAGGCTTCATCCAGCATGACTTCTTTTTCTTTCGCAGTCCGTTCTTCCATCTGCTCCGCCACCCATTGCCTGAAAGCGGACTTGAGTACCTCCACGGAAGTGATGACAACAGTATCGGGCAGGAGGCCGCTCAGTTCATTCTTGTATTTCATCATTATCGGAGACAGGCTTGTTGGCGATCCTCACGGCAAGACATTTGCCTCGCGCCTGTCCGGGCTTCACCGTGCCAGTGAGGCCTGAGACGGATTCGCAGGTGCAAAATTACAACAGGATAATACGTTTCTGAAATATTTTGGATTGTCTTTGTCTGCCGACAACCGGGAGACATTTCCGTTAAAGGAATTAACAGTAAAACAATGCATTATTGCGAGAAAAGGATATGAAGCAGTGCCTGTGAAAAGAAAAAATATAATGTGCGCAGATAAAGGAAAGACCTGCCTCCGTGTGATTTGGGAACAGGTCTGATATTATGGCAGGAATTGTGTTCGGGTAGTTTACGAAGAGAACGACTTGATGCCTCTCCATAATTTGAAAAACAGCCCTTTTCGGGATAGTTGCCGGTCGGTGAATGTTATCCGTCCGTCACCATACTTTGTGTAGCCGATTTTCGTACGGAGTGTTCCGATAGTACGGTTCTTCTCCTTGTCGGTAAAGCGTTCATGGAGGTAATTGTTGTAGGCGGTCTTTGAGATATGCTTGAACTCTGTACTCACTATGGCATGGGCGATATTCCGCACAAGCCCCTCATCCCTTGCGCACACCATGACAAGTGCGGCACCCCTGCCGACTTCTCCGTCCAACAGGAAACGGAGAGTGTCAATAATCCTGTCCGCATATTCAGGATAGAGGATTTCATCAACAAAGCGTGTCGGTCTGTTCTGGCACACGGCATATTTCCAAACGTTCATGAACGTGAGGATTATTTGCGGAGAAATGCCCTTGACATAGCTCCGCAGCAATCCGCTGACAAAGTCATGCACCTCGTCATAGTGGTTGTGTGCCCGGATAAAAAGGTATTCCATCACATTCCTTACACGGTTCTCCCTGCAGATGGTTTCCCATGACAGCTCCGGCCTGTCCAACAGCAGGAGGATGGTCTTTGCCGCAGCTTCCTGAGACGGAACGGGGATATTGTCATCCAGCACACCGTCCTTCATCCTGGCCTCAAGCAGACGGAGAACATAGGCGATATTGCCGTCCATGTTCCTCTTGCCGTATTGTAGCTCGATGTCTGCACTTATGTCTTCTATTGTTTCTTTCATAATGCTGTCCTCTATTTTTGTCCTGACTGTATTTTACAAATGGGGTGATTGCCGGTTTGCCAGTTCAAGAAGCCGTGCAAGCTGTTCCGATGACATGCTCTCGAACTGTTTAAGCAGCATTGACTTAACCTCCGCCTCGCTTTTCGCCTTGGCGACCTTTTTCGCTATACCTGTGGCAAGTTCTATACCGCTGAGCTTGATATAGTCATGGAACACGCTCTCTGTCTTGTGCCCGCTTATCGACATCATTTCGTGCGTGTCCAGTATGCGGCTGAGGTACATCAGGGTGATGCCCGTGCGCCTTGCCGTGTGCGAGGTCACAAGGTCATACTTGGGAATCAGCACCTCGCCACGGCTGTTGCGTTTGAAGGACACGCGTCCTTCACCTTCCATCTTGATTTGGTCAAGGCGCAGCCTTGTCGGTATTTCCTCTCTCAGGCTCGGCACGTTTTCCGAAAGTCTCCTGATGACATCCTTGATTTTCCTGTTCAGCGTACTGTTGTTTATAACAGGAAGGTCGTAGCCGTACTTTTCAAATATACTTATCAGGTTGTCGTTGAGTATCGGGATGGAGACTTCCGTGTCCGTCTTCTGCTGTGTCAGCGTGACGATGCCTATGCCGTCATGGAAACTGACATTGCTCTTCCTTATGCGTGAGTAGTCGGAATAACGCTGGCTGGTATAGCAGCCCACAAGGAATATGTCACGGGCAATGTCCTCGCCCTTATCCTCCAACGGGAGTTCATACAAAGCCTGCAGTTCGGCTTCCGTGAGATAGATTTCCTCCACCTTGTCATCCCTTGTCACGTTCAACTTCGGGAAATGGCTCAGTACGGAAGTCTTGAAGCGGTAGCCGTCCTTGAAAGCGGCATTGAGCATGGCGGAAAGTGAGGCAAGATGCTTGTTTACGGACTTCTTCATGTAGCCGAGCTCCTCCTGATACTGCACATACTTGTCTATAAGCTGCTCGTCTATGTCTTCCCAGTTGAAGGGGTGTGTCTTGGCGAACGCTTCAAGGACTGTCTGCGACACCTTATATGCGTGCAGCGTCCCTTTCTTGTAGTTGTTCCCCTTGCGCTTGATGTCACCGTTTTCCATGCCCCTTATACGCTTCCTTATATACTCCAGCACATCCGGCCTGTGGGCTTCCTGCAACTCCCTGACGAGTTCCGCATTGATTTCCGCCTGTTCCTTCTTCTTTGCTATGATGGTGGTGCGGCTGATTTCGGACGGGTTGACCGTCCTCACCGTCTCATACACCTCCAATATGTCCTTCCTTGTCTGCGCTTCTTCCGGCAAAGCCATCGCTATGGCCGAGATTGAGGCAACGAAAGCCTCTATCTCCTTTTTCTTTCGTAGGAGCGATTCGCGAAGGGAAGTGTTCAGTCTGCCGCGGGACGGTATCCTTATCGAGCCGTCAACGAAATGGGTCGGGCTTACCGAAACGGGGGACTTGAACTGAGGGCGGTTGGTGCGCGTTATGTCGAGCCTGACGAGTATGCGGCACTCGCCTTGGCTGTCGCTTTTCTTTGCGAGGGAGAGGGATGCTTTGGGCATGGTTTCTATTTTTATCTGTTCGTTAATAGTTCAATTGCTCTGCAAAGATACAAAATAATGTCACAAATAATGTCACACAACCGATATTTTATGAAACATTAATAAAACCTATCAAAATTGCTACACATTTATAATGTGCTATATATTAACCTTTTATATTCTAATGCTTTCCTTTGTTGTGATTTTATTTTCTCTAATATGGGGTATTAGGCTACCCGTTTTTTACAAAACGTGTCATATAAGTATATTTGCACTGCTGTTATGAATGAGTTACGAGCAAGCTCGTTTTTCTTTTTCCCTTATTTTAAAAAAAAGGGAAAAGAAGATTTTGGTTGTAAAGTCTTATCTCATATGTATATATAGTTATTATTAGATAAATAATTGTATATCAATATTGTAGATATTGTAGAAAGTGTAGATGCAATCACGAAGTGTGGATTAAATCAAAGCCCATGTAATCGGAATAGAGATTTGTTCC
>JAGAPR010000045.1 GCA_017623155.1 Prevotella sp.
CGCCAAGGTTCCCTTCAAAGACCCAACCTTCGGTTTTTCATCAGGCTTCCCGACTTCGGAGGAAGAGCCCCTCCCCGGACGGGGCAAGTGCTTTTCGGGTAACTCAAATCCTTTTGAGTTACTGAAAAGACATCTTGCTGTGTCTTTGAGGACACAAGAATCCGTCAGGAAACGGATTGGGATGATGAATGAAACCACGGTCGCCTGTCCCAAAGGGCAAACCTTGTCGCTTGGGTGCAAAATTACGGCTAAAACCCATTGTGGAACAGTCTTTTGACTGTGCCAACCACTACCACCCTGTGCCACTTGCTGCCACTTGCCGGAGAAGTGATACGGATTCCAAAATATCATTGTTTATTTGCAGCATGATTCAAGGAACAAACGATTTGAAGATATGGAAAAAGGAACTTTCAAATACCCGGCAAACCGCTTCGGCGGATATTTGCCAAACCGAATATCCGCACCGTCGGATACCCGGTTCTGCAACAATGCGGTGATTCAAGTATTCAATGACTTCATGACGCAATGCCGTCAATCACCGGTTATCCGAATACCGGCTTCACCATTGACGCGGATACGTGATGAACCACCCGACTAATGATTCGCGGACGCGGATATGTACGTCACCGCTCCCGTACAGGAACAAGAAAACAATTCATCAACAATTAAAAACAATAGAACAATGAGTAATGAAATCTTCGTTGCATTCGCAACACAAAAAGGAGGCATCGGCAAATCCACGGTCACGGCACTTGCCGCCAACTACCTCCACAACGTGAAAGGACACAATGTCGCCGTCATAGACTGCGACGCACCGCAGCACAGCATCCACGGACTGCGTGAACGCGAGACGAAACTTATCGACGAGAGCCTTTATTTCAAGGCACTCGCGTGTGACCACTTCCGCAAGATCAGGAAGAACGCCTACCCGGTCATTGCAAGCGACGCCCTCAACGCCCTTGACGATGCGGAGAGGATGCTTGCCGAAGAAGAAACAAGACCCGATGTCGTGTTCTTCGATATGCCGGGAACGCTGAAAAGCAACGGCGTGGTAAAGACCCTCTCGCAGATGGACTACATCTTCGCACCCATGAGTGCCGACCGCTTCGTCGTGGAAAGCACCCTGCAATTCGCCGCGATGTTCCGTGACAACCTCATGACGGCGGGACAGGCGAAAACAAAAGGGCTGTATCTGTTTTGGACGATGGTGGACGGCAGGGAGAAGAACGGGCTGTACGACCTGTATGAAGATGTAATAGCCGAAATGGGGCTGTCGGTGTTGGCCACCCGCCTGCCCGACAGCAAGAAGTTCCGGCGCGACCTCTCGGAAGAGCGCAAGGGCGTTTTCCGCTCGACCATCTTCCCGATGGACACGACTCTGTTGAAAGGAAGCGGCATCCGTGAGTTCTCGGAAGAAATCAGCCGTATCATCAAACCTCAATGAGCATGGGCAGCAGGAAAGTGAACACCGAAGGCATCGACGAGGAACTGTTGATAGCCTCCATCGGCAGACGCAAGCAGGACGGGACCCTGTACCGCGCACAGGAGCCGCCAGTGCCTGCGCCCGAAGAAGAGAGCGTCCCGAAAACGGAACAGCCGCCCACGGCATCCCCGTCAAGGGAGAAGCCGCCGAAAGACTCTGCACGCCGCAAACGTCAGGAGGATGACTATTCCGGTCTGTTCCTCCGCCGCAACGAGATAAAGACCCGCCAGTGTGTCTATATCAGCCGCGATGTCCACAACAAGATTCTGAAAATCGTGAACGACATCGCCGGACGTGAAATCTCGGTAGGCGGCTACGTGGACACCGTGTTGCGCCAACATCTGGAGCAGCACAAGGAGAGAATAAACGAACTGTACAAGAAACAACGTGAAGATTTAATTTGAATTATGGAAAAGAAACGAGAAAACAGACGCCCGCGACAAGAAAGCGGGAATATGCTTGCCCAAGTACGGGCGAGTGTGGAAATCCTGTCGCCCGTGCCGGTAAGCGGCAAATGCGGAGAAAAGGAGTATGAACGGCTGTTCATCCGTGAACCCGAAGTAAAGGCACGCGAGGGGAAGATGGCATACGTGCGCCCGGAGTACCACGACCGCATCATGCGCATAACCCGTGTAATCGGGCATGATAGGCTATCGCTGTCCGCCTACATCGACCATGTGCTTACACACCACTTCAACCAGTGCGAAGAGGCGATAAAGAGCCTTTACGCCAAGAATTATGATTCAGTATTCTAACCATCAAAAACAACAGGTATATGAACATGACAACAATTCTCCTTGCCGTTTCGGTCGGCTGCAACCTGTGGTTCCTGTTCCTGCTGCTCTACGACCGCATCATGGAAACGAAGTTCGTCCGCTTCCTAAAAAGCATAGCCGGGCTGTGGCAATCGTTAGGCGGCACGGAGGCAAAGCCGGAAGTTAAGGAAGCACCGCCAGCAGACACATCGGACATCATCGGCAAGAGCCGC
>JAGAPR010000046.1 GCA_017623155.1 Prevotella sp.
GTAAGCGTTAACTGAAGTACACCTTTTGGAGGTTGCAGCGAGGTTGTAATTTTGCATCGCAAGGTTGCACCAGCAGTAACCTCCAAAATTATGACAAAATCAGAGTTTCAAGAACTACAAGTTCGAGCCGCCTCATGCGGCACAACCCTCAAGGAGTTTCTCCGCAGCGAGGGAGTGGCATATTCCACTTACAATTATTGGAGTAAAAAGTTAAAGGCCGAGGAGGAGCCTATGCCGATCGCGCCCATCAGTATCCGCAAGTCTTCGGGAACGATGCCGGAAGCGGTCTCGATAACCGGAGTGGAGCTGCCGGGAGTGACGCTGGCCTTCCCCAACGGCGTTAGAGCCCACTTCGGCAAGGGGAGCGAGACTGTGCTGATGGCAGTGTTGACACAAAGTATGTCCGGTCATGTTCTGTCTTAACGATACGATGCGCTATCATCTGTGCCCCGGACGCACAGATATGCGCAAGGGAATCAACTCGCTGATCGGCGTGGTCAAGGAGCGGATGGGCGCCGACGTGCGCAACGGCGATGTGTTCATCTTTATTGGCAGCAGCCGCAGACTGATGAAACTGCTTCACGCTGAAGACGGCGGGATGGTGATGTATGTCAAGCGTCTGGAGGCCGGACGGTTCAGGATACCGGAATACGATCCCGATACGAAAAGTTATCCGATGGAATGGCGTGATCTGGTCGTCATGGTGGAGGGAATCACCGAGAATCCGGCATCGCGGCTGCGTCGTCTGCGGGCCGAGCGGACAGAATATCATGTCTGATTTTCAACTGAAAAACAGTAAAAAAAACAGTCTTACAGTTGTATATGTCGCTGATTTTTATTACCTTTGTATCATAAATCAGGCATATATGACGACCGAGGAGATACTTCTAAAAACCAATGAATCGTTGATTAAAGTCAACGAGCAACAGAGTCGTCAGATAGCCGAACTGACTGCGGAACTGAAGAAGATGGCCGCTCAGATAGCCTGGTTTCAGCAGCAGATGTTCGGGCGCAAGAGCGAGAAACATCTTCCGGCGGACAATCAGCCAAGTCTGTTCGATGCCGCCGGAGTGGAGATCCCGGGAGAACATCCTGCCGAACCCGAAGAAGAGCCTGAAGAGGAGACAGTCACCTATACAAGGAAAAAAAGTCAAAAAGGAGTGTCGAAGCCGCGCGAGACATGGGAGAACCTGCCGTTGCTGGAGACCCGCGTCATCGAGCCGCAGGGCATCGACCTGACGCGATATCGCCGCATAGGCGAGGAAGTGACCACTCTGGTGGGCTTCGAGCCGGGCAAATATTACCGCATCGCCGTGGTGCGTCCCAAATACGGGCTTATCGATCCGACCGAACCCGTCGAACGAGGCAAGGGCGTAATCATCGCCCCGCTGCCTAAGTTCCCGATTTACAAAGGCGTTCCCGATGCAAGCCTTCTGAGCGAGATAGTGCTTCAGAAATACGAGTACCACATGCCCTTCTACCGTCAGATCAAGCAGATGACGCATCTGGGCATGACCGGCTTGAAAGAAGCCACTTTGGTCGGATGGTACAAGAGGACGATGGAACTTCTCAGACCGCTTTACGATCTCCTCGTGGCGGAAGTGTTCCGAAGTCATTACGTACAGGCCGACGAGAGCACCGTTCCGGTGATAAACAACGAAAGGCATCAGGCCGACAAGGAATATCTGTGGATGAGCCGGGCGGTGATGGAGAGGCTGGTGGTGTTCTTCTACGACGACGGCTCACGCGCCGGTGATGTGATAAAAGAGAAGACGGACAAATATGACTTCAACGGTTATCTGCAATGCGACGGCTATGGCGGCTATACGGCGGCCTTCAAGTCTAGCGCCACGGTGCGCCTTGTCTTCTGCATGGTGCATATCCGGCGCCACTGGCTGGAGGCCAGGACGGAAAACCGCAAGGCCGCCCAATGGTTCCTTGACAAAATAGCAGAACTTTATCACATCGAGCACGAGTGTGACAAGACAGGCATGGCCTTCGATGCCCGCAAGGCGGAGCGTCAGGCAAAGTCACGACCTGTCATGGAAGAGATGAAGAAATGGATGGAGACCGAGGGGCTGCGTTACAGCGAAAGCTCGCTGACCGGCAAAGCCGTCACCTATGCCTACACCCGCTGGGACAGTATGATGCGCATCCTCGACGACGGGCAGCTGCTTCTGGACAACAATCTCGCCGAAAACGAGATCCGGCCCATCACACTCGGACGCAAGAACTACATGTTCTGCGGCAATCATGAGTCTGCCGAAAACATGTGCGTCATCCAGTCGCTGCTGGCCACATGCCGCAACCACGACATCAATCCGCGCCTTTACCTCAACTCCGTCATCGCCTCGATGCCCTACTTCGACAAAGACTCCGAAGCCGACCTTATCCAGCTCCTGCCGCACAAATGGAAAAATTGGCATCCCGAAGCCATCATGACAACTCCGGTGCGACAACTCGCAAAATGATACCTTCAACATAAAACAGTGTCGGCTACAACTTATCCGGGTTGTAGCCGACGCTGCTATATATTGGAACTCCAACCTGTAGTTGAGTTAATGCTTACA
>JAGAPR010000047.1 GCA_017623155.1 Prevotella sp.
GCGAGACAACAGGCATCAGCACTGTGAAAGACAACACAGTAAAAGACAACACGATATATAATCTCAACGGTCAGCGTGTGGCAGCTCCCGCAAAGGGCCTCTACATCATGAACGGCAAGAAAGTGGTGATAAAGTAATTATCTTATAAATTAAAAATTCTAAATAATAAAAAGACATGAAAAAGTATATAAAACCAAATACGGAAATCCTTGATGTGGAAGTAGAAACACTGTTGAATGAAGCAAGCCCCGGCGGCATCGTATTCGACGAGAGCGGCAACACAGGCTCGGCAATATTCGGTAATGGAAACGCCACCGGCGACGCATTCTCAAAAGGCCATATCGACCTTTGGGGCGACGACGAATAAATTGAACGCAATAAAAAGAGTATAGCAAAAATCCGTAGCACCAGTTACGGTTAATAGAAAAGTAAATGTGAAAAGCGGCTGTCCGTGAGGATAGCCGCTTTTTTTTGGGGGGGGAATCAAGAGGGTCTCCCCTACTCGTACGGTATCATTGCCAGTGCATCGGCAATCTTCTCGAGTCCGTCTTGCAACGGTCCCGACACCATTCCCTTGATAAACGGATTGAGGTCGGCCTCGAGCGTGAGCTTCATCTTGCTCGACGTCTCGGTGACAGGCAGCACCTGTATCCATAAATAAAAGGGTATGGGCGACTGCACAGCCTCAAACTTAACACACTTTGGCTCCTCGCGGTTTATTATCCGCATGGTAAGTTCGCCCACGGGAGCGACATTGATGCTCACCGAATCGTGATCGAAACGGAAATCCTTAACCTTGTCTTCGGGCACGCGGTCGCGCACACGCTCTAAATTCTCCAAATTGCTGATACCGCCATATACGGCCGCCTGCGAATAAGGAATCTGTTTTATACTGCTTTCAAACTTGCTCATAATCTTTTATTTCTTCCACTCCGACGGATTGCCCCGCCACTCGTTTAGCACTTCGATATCGGCGGCGGCGATGTATCCGGTCTCGGCCGCAATGGCCACCACATGCTCGTAGTCGGTGAGGGTGACAAGCTTCACACCGGCATCGGCAAAGGCCTTTTCGGCCACGGGGAAGCCGTAGGTGTAAGAAGCTACCATGCCCACAACCTCGCAACCGTGCCGGCGCAGAGCCTCAACGGCTTTCAGACTGCTGCCGCCCGTGGAGATGAGATCCTCCACGACGACGACTTTCATGCCCGGCGTGAGGTCGCCCTCGATGAGGTTAGCCATGCCGTGATCCTTCGGTTTGCTGCGCACGTAGGCAAAAGGCAGACCCAGTTGGTCGGCAACGAGGGCGCCCTGTGCTATCGCTCCCGTAGCCACGCCGGCCACGGCCTCAGCCTCGGGAAACTGCTCCTGTATGGCGTGACACAGCTCGAGCTTCACGAAACTGCGCAACGCAGGGTATGCAAGAGTCTTGCGATTGTCGCAATAAAACGGCGATTTCCATCCCGACGCCCATGTGAACGGGTCGTTGGGTTGCAGCTTTATAGCTTTGATGTCGAGCAATTTCGACGCGAAAATGTTTTTGATTGTATCCATATCTTTATTGTTTATGTTTATTTTCCGCTTGCAAATTTACTAATTTAAATTTGGAATTACGAATGTGGTATTACGAATGTGGTATTCAATAGTGCGAAAATGACAGGGCGAGAATGCTCACGGTGACGCCTTCCGCCTCGCCGACGGCACGGGCACACGACAGCATCGTGGCTCCGGATGTTATCACATCGTCGACAAGCAGCACGTGGCGGCCCGAGATCCGCGAAGCGTCGGCAAGGCGGAAAGCGCCCTCCACATTGTCCATCCTGTCTTCGCGGCTCAGCTTTGTCTGACTGATGATAAAACCGGTGCGCTCCACTGCGCGCGTATCGACAGGCAATCCCGTGATTTCGGCCATGCCGCGGGCAAGCTCTTCGCTCTGGTTGTAGCCCCTCGCACGGCGGCGCTTGCGGGCCAACGGCACGGGAACAATAATGTCGATACCGCTGAAAAAGCCGTATGCCGCAAGTTCCGTAGCCATCAACCGCCCTATATAGCGGCACGCATCGACATCGCCCCGATACTTCATGGCGTATATGACAGCGGCCGACTCGGCTTTCGGACGGAAGAAAAAGAACGCCGCCGCACGACAAACATCCACCCTACCCCAGAACAAACGGGCCACGACATTGTCTTGCGGCGTGCTATAATAATATGTGCGCGGCAGATGCAGCAGGCACGACGAGCACACGACACGCTCGGAAACGGCAAGTCGCGCCCCGCATGCGACACACCTGCGGGGTGCCACGAGGTCAAACAGACGAGTGAGAATACTTTGCCGCATCACTCTTCGGGAATATCCATGCAGCGACGAATGACATCCGTCGTGAAGCCGCGTCCCATGGCAAAGCGCGTAAGTTTCATGTTCATCTCATAATCGCTTGCCGCCTTTATGCTCCTGCGCTTGGCACGAAGCAGCGGTTGCAGCACGGCGATATATTCCTCGTCGGCGACATCATCGAGCGCCGCGCGGCGTATATCGTCGGCAATCCGCTTCTGCCACAGAGCCTGCTCGATTTTCCTACGCCCCCATTTGCCGTATTTCACCTTGTCGGCCACGAAAGCGCGGGCATAGCGTTCGTCGTCGACAAACTTACCCTTGGTGAGGTATTGCATCACTCTCGCCTGCTCGTCATCGGTCAATTCCCAGCGGTGCATCTTCTCCTGCATCTCATACTCGCAATGCTCGCCACGCGCACAGAGCGATGTGAGCCTCAGCAAAGCCTCTTTTTCTGTTATCTTATTCATCGTTTTTTATCGTATTTTGCATCATTTCACGGCGGCCTCGCACCTCGCAGCCACGGCAAAACGCTCCTTGCCGCAACTGTCTTTCACTGTCTCCACACGGCAAAAGCCCATGTCGCGCAACATAGCGGCAAGCTCATCGGAATATAACGGGTTTATCTCGAAATACAACAATCCGCCCGGTCGCAGCGCATTCACGGCATAAAGGGCAATGGCGCGATAGAATTTCAACGGATTGTCATCGGGTACAAAGAGTGCCGTATGCGGCTCATAATCGAGCACATTGCGCTCCATCGCCGCACGTTCGCAATCGCATATATACGGCGGATTGCTCACGATGATGTCGTATTTGGAATTGTCGTCGGGCGGATTTAAGGCATCGCGACGCTCAAAAAGCACATCGGCCCCCAACTCACGGGCATTGCGACCGGCTATCGTCAGTGCCTCGCAGGATATATCCCACGCCGTAACCGCAGCTCCGGGAATGTCGAGTGCCAGCGTGACGGCGATGCAACCGCTTCCCGTGCCTATGTCGAGAATGGCGGGCGAAAGACTTTCCCCGGCCGCATCGCGCACAATCATCGCCACAAGTTCCTCGGTCTCGGGGCGCGGAATGAGCACTCCGGGAGCCACACGGAACTCACGACAATGGAAATCGGCACGCCCGAGAACATACTGCACGGGCTCGGCGGTCATCAGGCGGGCTGCAATTTCTCCAAGCTCTCGGCTCTCGTCTGCCGTTAATTGTGTAACTTTGCCACAGTAAACATCGGTTGCCGACATGCCGAAACGCACATCAAGCACATAGCGGGCAATGGCTTTTGCCTCGCCTTGACCGTAGATCGGAGTCAACTTACGCCACAGTTCTTCATATGTCATGATGGTACAAAGGTAGTAAAATATGGGAGATGAGCCAAACGGGAGAGGAAGAAAAGACAAGAACTCGGAGAACTCCGAGCACTCCGAACACTCAAAAAAACAAAAGACAATGAACAAAGAAGACGAAAAATACATGCGCCGATGCCTGCAATTGGCACGATGCGGAATGATTGGGGCACGGCCTAACCCCATGGTAGGTGCCGTGATAACGCACAACGGACGGATTATAGGCGAGGGTTATCACATAAGATGCGGCGAAGGACATGCCGAAGTGAATGCTTTCGCTTCCGTAAAGCCTGCCGACGAGCCGCTGTTGCACGACGCCACGATATACGTAAGTCTCGAACCGTGCGCCCATTACGGCAAGACCCCGCCGTGCGCCGAACTCATAATAAATAAAGGTGTGCGCCGGGTGGTTGTGGGATGCACGGATATTTTCGCGAAAGTGCACGGTCGCGGCATTGAAATGATACGCCAAGCGGGAATAGATGTCACTGTGGGAGTGCTCGAACAGGAATGTATCGAACTTAACAAACGCTTCTTCTCTTTTCACGGCAAGCACCGTCCTTACATTATTTTAAAGTGGGCACAGACGGCCGATGGCTTCATCGACGACCACTTCCGCCCAGCCATGATATCCACTCCGTTCACGCAGATGCTCTGTCATAAACTGCGCACCGAGAACGATGCCATCCTCGTGGGACGCGTGACGGCCGAGCGCGACCGTCCGAGATTGGACGCCCGACACTGGACCGGACACGCTCCGGTGCGGATAACGCTCGGGCACGACACCGACCTCTGCCGCCTCATGAACGAGCTTTACGACAAAAACATACAGTCGCTGATTGTGGAGGGAGGCGCAAAGACGCATCGCTCGTTCATCGAAGCCGGACTGTTTGACGAAATAAGAATGGAGATTTCGCCGATAACCGTAGGAGGCGGAACGGCGGCACCGGCTCTGCCGGCGGGCATCCGAGCCGTGGAAGACAAGTTATATGACGGCAACCGGATAATAACATACAGGCTATGAGCACTCAAAGAGCTCTGAGCACTCATCCTTTTCGTCCGAAGTCGGCCGGCACCTCGCCCCACTTCTTCGTCTCCCACTTTATTATCGGAGTCTTATAATTGTGCGTGGCGAGCCAGTGCTCAGCACGGGCAATAACCTTAAACAGCTCTTCGGTTTGCGGCGTGCGTGGGAGCTTCGTCTTACATTTACGCTTGCTCACCCACAGTATGGCATTGTAGCTGTCGGAGTATATTGCCTTGTTTATGCCGTGCTGCTCCATGAGTGCCAGAGCATGTACGATGGCAAGAAACTCACCGATATTGTTCGTGCCGTGCACAGGGCCGTAGTGAAACACCTGCTGCCCCGTGGCAAGATCGATGCCGCGATATTCCATCGGCCCGGGATTTCCGCTGCAAGCCGCATCCACGGCCCATGCGTCTGCCCTCACATCAAGATGCAAAGGCAGCACGGTATCATGACGATAATCAGGAGGATTGAACATACCTTTTTAAATTTAAGAGTTATGAGTTCAGAGTGAATAGTCATGATATGCTTTCAAGACATAAAAGTAATCATAACTATTCACTCTGAACTCATAACTCTGAACTCATTTACATGCGCTCCGGCACTTCTATGCCGAGAAGCGACATGCCGTTACGTATCACCTTGGCCACATTACGTGCGATAACGAGACGAAGCAACTTCTTGTTTTCGTCCTCTTCCCTCAATATGCTGTAATCGTGATAGAACTGGTTGAACTCTTTTGTCAGTTCATAACAATAGTTTGCTATGCCGCTCGGGCTGTAATCCTTGCCTGCCTGCGCCACGACAGTGCCGTAATCGCTCATCTTCTGTATCAGCGCTGTCTCTTTTTCGTTGAGACTTACCTGCATACCGGCCACTGTTCCGGCGGTGTCTATGCCCGCGGCTACCGCCTTGCGCATGATGCTTCGTATGCGGGCGTATGTGTATTGTATGAAAGGGCCGGTGTTACCGTTGAAGTCTATCGACTCTTCGGGATTGAAAAGCATGTTCTTCCGGGCATCGACTTTCAGTATAAAATACTTCAACGCACCCATGCCCACGATGCGGGCAATTTCCGCACGCTCGCTATCCGTCATGTCGTCGAACTTGCCGGCCTCCTCGCTTGTGCGGCGGGCGTCGTCGACCATGAGCGACATGAGATCGTCGGCATCCACCACCGTGCCCTCGCGGCTCTTCATCTTTCCGTTCGGCAGTTCCACCATACCGTATGAGAAGTGCACAAGTTCGCGTCCCCACTTAAATCCGAGGCGGTCGAGAAGTATCGAGAGTACTTGGAAGTGATAGTTCTGCTCGTTGCCCACAACGTATATCATCTTGTCTATCGGGAAATCCTTGAAGCGCATCTCGGCCGTGCCTATGTCCTGAGTCATATAAACGCTCGTGCCGTCGCTGCGCAGCAGGAGTTTCTTGTCGAGTCCTTCGTCGGTGAGATCGGCCCACACGCTGTTGTCGTCGTGGCGCTCGAAGAGTCCTTTTGCCAGTCCCTCCTCTACCTTTGCCTTGCCTTTAAGATATGTTTCGCTCTCATAGTATATTTTGTCGAAGCCCACTCCCATGGCCTTGTATGTCTCGTCGAAGCCTGCATATACCCAGTCGTTCATCCGCTTCCACAGCGCGCGCACCTCGGCATCGCCCTGTTCCCACTTCACGAGCATGTCATGGGCTTCCTTTATCAGCGGAGCCTCGTCCTTGGCTTTCTTCTCGGCAGCCTCATCGTCCATGCCTTCGGAGATGTATTTGTCTTTCAGTGCGGCCACCTCTTCGCGATAGTGTTTGTCGAAAGCCACGTAATAGTCGCCTATCAGGTGGTCGCCTTTCTTGCCGCTTGTCTCGGGCGTTTCGCCATTGCCGTATTTCAGCCATGCCAGCATCGACTTGCAGATATGTATTCCGCGGTCGTTCACGATGTTTGTCTTCACCACATTGTTGCCGTTGGCCTCCATAATCTGCGCGAGGCTCCAACCGAGCAGGTTGTTACGCACGTGTCCGAGATGGAGGGGCTTGTTGGTGTTCGGCGACGAGTATTCTATCATCACGAGAGGCGAGTCGGCCCCGGCCTTACGGTGTCCGTAAGCGTCATCGGCATCTATCCCGGCGAGCATGTCAAGCCAAGCCGCGTCGGCAACACACAGGTTCAGGAAACCTTTCACCACATTAAATGAGGCCACGGCCGGGCATTTCCCGGTCAGAAAGGCTCCTATTTCGGCTGCAGTGTCTTCCGGCTTTTTCTTCGACATTTTCAAAAACGGGAACACCACGAGTGTGAGATTTCCCTCAAACTCCTTCTTTGTCTTCTGCAACTGCACCATCTTCTCAGGCACGTCTACGCCGTAAAGAGCTTTCACGGCTTCAATGGCAGACTCGCAAATTTGCTTCTCTATACTCATATCTTGATTTTATTTATTATCGTTTTGCCTGCAAAGGTACTTAAAATATGGTAATTCGACAAACAATATAAAAATGAATTGCGCGCGCGAGCGCTTAAACGCGATATAAAAAAGCACGCCGAAAGTATCCGGATTGTCCTTAAACGGCTAAAAAATGGCCATAAACAAACAAAATGTAACAATTATATTGATTTTCTTTGCAAATAATAACACTTTAACGGAAATATATTGTACCTTTGTCACCGAGAGTATAAACATTTGCGAAAAGCAGACATACAACGTCTGCTCGGAACATAAACAAAATCAAAAAAAACATGAACAGAAAAACAACTATCGCAGCAGTTGCCTTATTGGCAATGGCAGGAGCCACGGCCAAGGCACAGACCGATGTCGTTGTGACGAAGCTCAGCGGCGAGCAACAGAGGTTTGAGCTGGCCGATGTAGGCAAGTTCTACTTCGGAGACGGGGCGATGAACGTCGTCTCGTTGCCCACGAAAGCGGTGACGGCAATCCCCCTTTCGGGCCTGCTCAACATCAAGTTTCTGCCCAACCCCGACGGCATTGACAACATCATCGGTAACGACAACCAAGGCGTGAAGTTCGCTTACGACGGCAACCGGCTGTCCGCAAGCGGCATCAACGGCGCGGCATCGGCCGCCATCTTCAGCACCGACGGCAGAAAAATGATGAGCGCGAAACAATGGGACGGCACTCCCGTGGAGACCTCATCGCTGCCAAAAGGCGTCTATATCTTCAAAGTAAACAACAACACCTTTAAATTCATCAAGAAATGAGAAAATATATATTACTCTTCATCCTTGCCGTAATCTCACTGGCAACGAACGCACAGACAACAGAGCCTAACAGAATACTCGTTACAGACAAGCTGGGTTCATACACATCATATAACATCAACGACATCGACACCATCGGCTTCGCAACGGTAGAAGGCAGCGTGGCTGCCGACGTGAAAGTGCTGGGCTACGCCCAAGGCAAAGGTACGGCCTCCGATACCATCTGGATGGCCGTGACCAAGACCCCGGCGTGCTACACATACAAAATCCTTGTGCTGCCGACGAACACGGCAAAACAGATCACCACCGACCTGATGGCAGAGGCATACATGAACCGCTATGGCGCCATACGCCAGTGGGACGACTTCACCAACGCCCAGATGACCGGTTTCGACAAGAAGTTCAAGCCGGGAACATCATATACCGTGGTGACCGTGGGACACGACGGATACGACACTCCGTGCGAATTCCGCACTGCCGAGTTCACCACTCCGGAGGCACAGCTTGTCGGAAACCCGCAAGTTACATGCGAGGTAACGAAGGTTACGCCGACAACCATCACCTACAAGTTCACTCCCAACGCCGACGTGAAGAAATACACCTACCGCCAATTCGACCATAAGGGTGGCGCAATGGACGAGTTCGAGTATTGGGGCCCGATGTTCGGCACTGACAACCTGGGTGACTATATCATACGCAACAACTACACATACGACGGAGAGGAAGAGTATACGTATGACGGCCTGATGCCCGGACATGAGTACGAGATTGCAATACTGGCCTTAGATGCCAACGACAACTACGCTCCGATAACCTATACCTACGCAACCACCGAGCAAAAGGGCGGCACCGGCGAGGCCAAGGTCGACATCACCATCGGAGATTTCAAGCAAGATGCTGCTTCCGGCGATTACATACAGAGGGTTATATTCACTCCTAACGACCAGACTTTGAAGTACCATGCCGCACTCTTTACAACAAAGAACGACGGAACGGAGTGGACAGAAGAAGAGATTTTGACATATCTTAAGAGCGACAACAACCCCAACTTCCCGCCGTTCTTCCAAGATCCGAATTGGGATATCATCGATGTAGACGACAGCTACTGGACACTTGACACGAACCTTACATTCACCGCAGCTGCCATCGCACAGAACGCCAATGGCGAATGGGGACCGCTGACAAAGGTAACAGCCACCACTCCCGATGCTCCGAATGCCGCAAAGACAATGAAGGCCGGCAAGAAGATGCCTCAGCGCATGTTCACGAAGCAGGTCAATCCTATACCAAACATGAGTGCTATGAAGCAGATGATGCCCGCAAAGAAAACAGGCATACAGCTGATTGCCAAATAATCTGCCGGCAAACAACCGCCAAAGATAAGGCAAACTAAAAGAAAACCCCTCCCTGCATTTCCCGTTTTGGGGATGCAGGGAGGGGGTTCTTTTATTCTTCCGATTTTGTTACGCGGCCGAAGTAACGTTGTTACTTGGCCGTAGTGACAATGTGATTGAGGCCGCGTAACGATGTTACTTGGGCCGCGTAACAAATCAGTTTGTTTCTTCATATTTCACCATTTGCATTTGAAAACCACGCATTACGTGTTAAAAAACAATAAAAGATTAGTTTGTTTATGGCGATATATATTAAATAATGAGAAAAAGGAGTAACTTTGCAGTCCGATTGTTCAGGGGGACACTTAGGCCCCCGCGGGCGGCGTGTTAATAGCAGTGTCTTTGGCCGGACACGGCGGTTAGTGAATCTCTGCCCATGCGTTGCTTTCGGATTAGACTACCGTCAGTGGCGCGAATGAATGAAAAGAAAATGTTTTTTAGTAGTAAATTTTAAAACAGAAATGAACACTTTAAGTTACAAGACTATTTCCGTAAACAAGGAAACAGCTAAGAAAGAGTGGGTTGTGATAGACGCGAGCGACCAGATTGTGGGCCGTCTGTGCTCTAAGGTAGCCAAGTTGCTTCGTGGAAAGTACAAGCCTACTTTCACTCCCCACGTGGATTGTGGAGACAACGTGATTATCATCAATGCCCAGAAAGTGGTATTCTCCGGCAAGAAAGAGACAGACAAGGTTTATACACGCTATACCGGTTATCCCGGCGGACAGCGTTTCAACACTCCCGCCGAGTTGCGCAAGCGCGAGGATGGTGCCGAGCGTATCATTCGTCACGCCGTGAAGGGCATGTTGCCCAAAGGTCCCCTTGGCCGCAGCCTGATGAACAACCTCTATATATATGAGGGCACAGAGCACAAGCACGAGGCACAGAAGCCGAAGTCAATAGATATTAACCAGTATAAATAAAGCTAAGGAAGATGGAAGTAGTTAATGCAATTGGTCGCCGTAAGAGTGCCGTGGCACGTGTTTATGTAAGCGAAGGAACAGGCAAGATTACGATCAATAAGAAAGACGTAACGGAATATTTCCCCTCAGCCATCCTGCAGTATGTGGTAAAACAGCCGCTCGAACTGCTCGAAGTGCTTGAGAAATATGATATAAAGGCAAATCTCGATGGTGGCGGTTTCACCGGCCAGAGTCAGGCTCTGCGTCTTGCTATTGCCCGTGCCCTCGTGAAAATCAACGCCGAGGACAAGAAGAACCTCAAAGATCACGGATTTCTCACTCGCGACTCTCGTGCCGTTGAGCGTAAGAAGCCGGGACAGCCGAAGGCTCGTCGTCGCTTCCAGTTCAGCAAGCGTTAATATTGCGCCTCGCGTTTCGATTGGCTGTATGCTTTTTGCAGCCGGTCGGGCGTGCTGAACATGTTTAGTATCTAAACCGGCGGGATTTCCCGGCTGTGCCGTGCAACTACCCGCAGGCTGATTCTAAAAGACAAGAATTTTAAAAGAAAGTAAACAACAATTTAAAGCAAAAGAAAATGTCAAGAACAAATTTTGATATGTTATTGCAGGCCGGATGTCATTTCGGTCACCTGCGCCGCAAGTGGAACCCCGCGATGGCTCCCTATATCTATACCGAGCGTAACGGAATTCACATCATCGACCTCCACAAGACCGTAGCCAAGGTCGACGAGGCAGCCGAGGCACTCAAGCAGATTGCCAAGTCGGGCAAGAAAATCTTGTTCGTCGCTACTAAAAAACAGACAAAGGAAATCGTGGCCGAGAAGGCAACGAGCGTAAACATGCCTTACGTTATCGAGCGTTGGCCGGGCGGTATGCTCACCAACTTCCCCACAATCCGCAAGGCAGTGAAGAAAATGGCGAACATCGACAAGCTGATGAACGACGGAACTTTCTCAAATCTCTCAAAGCGTGAGCTTCTTCAAATCACACGCCAGCGCGCCAAGCTCGAGAAGAACCTCGGTTCTATCTCGGATTTGACACGCCTCCCCTCTGCCCTTTTCGTGGTAGACGTGATGAAAGAGGCCATCGCAGTGAAAGAGGCCAACCGTCTCGGTATCCCCGTGTTCGGTATTGTGGATACGAACTCCGATCCGAAGAACATTGACTTCATCATCCCGGCAAACGACGACGCGAAAGACAGCGTTGAGACAATTCTCGCCGCATGTTGCGGTGCGATAGCCGAAGGACTCGAAGAGCGCAAGGTGGAGAAAGCCGACGAGAACGCCGCACAGGCTCAGGCCGAGGCAGAAGCAGGCGAGGAGAAACCCCGTCGCGCACGCCGTGCCCGCAAGGACACTCCCAAGACAGAGGAGGAATAATCCATAATTAATAACTTAGAAATTTACAGAAGAGATATATGGCAATATCAATGACAGATATCAAGAAGCTCCGCGCCATGACCGGCGCAGGTCTCGCAGACGTAAAGAACGCGCTGACAGAGGCCGACGGAGACTTCGACAAGGCTAAGGACCTGCTCCGCGAACGCGGACTCGCCATTGCCGCAAAGCGTAGTGACCGCGAGACTTCAAACGGCTGCGTGCTCGTAAAGGTTGACGGCAACTTCGGTGCCATGGTGGCCTTGAAGTGCGAGACCGATTTCGTTGCCACAGGCAAGGACTTCGTGGCACTGACACAGGCAATCCTCGATGCTGCCGTGGCAAAAAGATGCAAGACAATAGAAGAAGTAAGAGAGCTCACACTGGCCAACGGTGAGAATGCACAGGAGGCTGTCACACAGCGCTCGGGTATCACCGGTGAGAAAATGGAGCTCGACGGCTACTTCTATCTTGAAGGTGAGAATATCGAGGCTTACGACCACATGGGCAAGCACACACTTGCAACCATGGTACAGACAAACAAGGCCGCAGCAGAAGCCGGACACAAGGTAGCCATGCAGGTGGCAGCCATGAAGCCGGTGGCACTCGACGAGACAACCATGCCTCAAAGCATCCTCGACGAGGAGTACAAAGTAGCTGTGGAGAAAACCAAGGAAGAGCAAGTGGAGAAGGCTGTCGTTGCCGCTATCAAGAAAGCAGGCATCAACCCCAACCTCGTTGACTCTGACGAGCACATCGAGTCTAACATCAACAAAGGCTGGCTCACACGCGAGGATGCCGACAAGGCTAAGGAGATACGCGAGAAGACAGCTGCCGAGAAAGCAGCCAACCTGCCCGCACAGATGATAGAGAACATCGCCAAGGGTCGTGTTGCCAAGTTCTTGAAAGAGAACTGCCTCGTAGATCAGGAGTTCCAGTTCGGTGACGGCGACAAGATTACCGTAGCCGCATGGCTGAAGCAGCAGGACAGTGAGCTGAAGATTGTAGACTTCAAGCGCTTTACACTCGCCGCTGAGTAAGACGACTGTGCCTCCGCAAGCCGGAGACATGACAATAACATGCAAGTCGGGAAGTTGAGCCGCAAGGCTTTTCTTCCCGGCTTTTTGCTTAAAAAAACCAAAGACATGAAGATATTTGCAGTAGGAATGAACTACATTCAGCACAATAAAGAGCTGGATGGAGCGTTATATAAACCGGAGAGTCCCGTGATTTTCACCAAAGCCGACTCGGCATTGCTTAAAGACAGGAAGCCTTTTTTCATTCCCGATTGGATGGGCCGGGTGGATTATGAGACAGAGATAGTGGTGCGGATATGCCGTCTCGGCAAGAGCATCCCGGAGCAGTTTGCCCATCGTTATTACGATGCCGTCACGGTCGGAATAGATTTTACGGCACGCGATTTGCAGAAAAAGCTACGAGAGGCGCGCCTGTCATGGGACTTATGTAAAGGCTTCGACGGGTCGGCGGCCATAGGAGAGTGGGTAGACAAGCGTATGTTCAGAGACATACAGGCTCTTCGCTTTCATCTCGACATCAACGGAACGACCGTTCAAGAAGGCTGCACGAGCGACATGCTCTTCAGAATAGACGAGCTCGTGGCCTATATAAGCCGCTTCTTCACCTTGAAGACGGGCGACATAATATATACTGGGACACCGGCCGGAATAGGACCGGTGCACATCGACGACCACCTGACGGGATATATAGAAGACAGAAAAGTATTGGAATTCAACTGTAAATGACGAAAAGAAAAATCCTGATATTTGCCCTTTTGCTGTGCGGAATGACGCAAATCGCCGCGCAGGAATTTTTCAATCTGACGGCCGAGCAAGTCAGGATAGACACTCTTTTGCCTCGTTTCAGCTATTCAAAAGACCTCGGATATGACTATTCCGACTCCGTGTACGATGTCAGGATAGACTATCCGGAGTTTATAGACATGGGGAATGCCGACATAGAGCGATACATGAAAATCACCACCGACGCGCTGCCGACACTTCCCGTTCCGGATGTTTCCGTATCGGTGTCGCGCAAACGCGGCTCGCTCGACGTGTCGTTCGTGCCCCTCGTATTCCGCGACGGGCGCTACAAGAAGCTCGTCAGCTTTAAACTCACCATCAATTCCGCACCCTCAAAAAACTTAATCGCAGGCCGTCGCATGCCCGCAACTCGTGCAACTGCGGCCGACAGATATGCCGAGAACTCGGTTCTCAGGAGCGGCTCGTGGGCAAAAATCCGAGTGCCGGCAAACGGCATATACCATCTTTCAGACGCCCTCATACGGCAGGCCGGCTTTTCCGACATATCGAAAATACGCGTTTACGGTTATGGCGGAGCCTTGCAACCCGAGCGTTTGGACGCCGATTATCTCACATCGACCGACGATTTGACTCAGGTGCCCACGTATACGGTCGGCGGCAGACGTTTTTTCTATGCCAAAGGTCCCGTGCAATGGACCTCCAACAACGACCGTGAGCGCAATCCTTACTCCGATTACGGCTATTATTTCATCACCGAGAGCGACGAAGAGGCAATTCAATCGGACAGTGCCGCATTCTTCGGTAGCTTTTATCCCGCGGCCGAAGACTATAATACTTTATACGAAACAGACGATTACGCATGGTATCACAGCGGGAGAAATCTCTACGATTCGAGAACTTTTACCGTCAATGTGCCTAACGATTATACCATTGCCGCCGCAGGAAATGCGACAACAGGACGCGTCAGAGTGGTGATGACGGCCGATGTGTCATCTGCCGCGACAATCAGTGTGAACGACAGTCTCGTGGGAACAATCACCGTATCGACTTCAAAAGACGAGAATGCCATGGCCAATCGCAACAGCGTATCACTTGACGTGCGCAACTTAAAACCCGAAAATAAGGTTACAATCACGCAGACACGGGGCGGTACCATGCACCTCGATTACATCACTTTGCATACCGACAAGCCGCGGGTGGCACCCGATTTGACTGTCGCTGAGATGCCTGTTCCCGAATTTGTGCATCGCATTACCAATCAAAATCTACACGCCGACACACCTGTCGACATGGTGATAATAATCCCCACAACCCAGAAACTGCGTGCGCAAGCCGAACGATTGAAAGCAATTCACGAGCAAACGGATGGTCTGCGGGTGCGCATTGTGCCCGCCGACGAGCTGTATAACGAGTTCTCGAGCGGCACACCCGACGCCACTGCATATCGCAGATACATGAAAATGCTATACGACAGAGCCGCCACCGATGCCGACGCGCCAAAGTATCTGCTGCTTTTCGGCGATGCGGCATGGGACAACCGCATGCTCACATCTGTATGGCGCAACTGTTCTCCCGACGATTTTCTCTTGTCTTATCAAAGCCGCAACTCGGTCAGTAAGACACACAGCCATATCTCAGAAGACTTTTTCTGCCTGCTCGACGACGATGAAAGGATATTCAACGGCACCGACACCGAAGCCGTTGACAATCCCGATTACTACAGAACCAATTTCAGAGGCAAGCCGGATGTAGCCGTCGGACGTATTCCCGTGCGCACACCGGAAGAAGCTTCCATCGTCGTTGACAAGACAGAGGCATATATATCCAACCGTAATGCCGGTCCGTGGAACAATACCGTCGTATTTCTCGGTGATGATGGAGACGGAAATATACACATGAGCGGAGCCAATAATGCCGCAGGCGTGTTGGCATCGCGAACATCGAGCATCGACATTAAGAAGATAATGTGGGATGCTTATCGCCGCGAGACCTCCTCGACAGGTTCGAGATACCCCGATGTAGAGCGTGTCGTGCGGCAGTATATGACGGAAGGTGCGCTCATGATAAACTATTCCGGACACGGCTCGCCGGTGCTTTTGTCGCACGAGCATGTCGTGACGTTGCGCGATTTCGCGACCACCGAGACGGCGAACCTGCCGTTATGGGTCACTGCCGCATGCGATGTTACGCCGTTCGATGGACAGGAGAGCAATATCGGAGAGACCGCTTTGCTCAACAAAAACGGCGGAGCCGTGGCATTCATAGGTACCACACGCACCGTATATTCCAACTATAACGAGAGCATCAACAAGGCTTTTGTCATCGAAATGCTCGGCAATGGCGATGAGAACGTTTCTATTGGAGAAGCTCTCCGCAGGGCAAAGAACGACATGGTAAGCCCCTCTTCGAGCGGATATTCCACCGATTTCAGCGACAACAAGCTGCATTTCGTGCTGTTGGGCGACCCCGCATTAAAGCTCTGCAAGCCCACTTTCACCGTCTCTATCGACAGTATAGGGGGCAAGAAAGCCGATGGCAGTGAGGAGATATCCCTCAAAGCGGGCGAGGCCGTCACCGTAATCGCGCATTTGAAAGACGGCGACCGCACGCTGACCGACTTCAACGGTATCATGACAGCCACTGTGAAAGATATAGAAGAGCAGATAGTATGTCTGGCAAACGAGACGGGAAAAACTCAGAACGCATTTAGGTACAAAGACCGCACGGGCACAATTTTCCGCGGCTCGGACAGTGTGCGAAACGGGCGTATGGCCTTTTCGTTCATCATTCCGAAAGACATAAAGTACAAAGACGGTACAGGGCAGATTATCATCTATGCCGTGAACGGCGACAAAACGGCGATAGGCCACGGCGCGAACGACAGCTTCACGCTGAGCGGCTCGGCCGGTGACGCGTCGGATGTCATGGGACCGTCGATATATTGCTATCTTAATTCAACATCGTTTGCCAATGGCGACAATGTCAATGCCACCCCTTATTTCGTGGCCGAGATATACGATGAGAGCGGAATAAACTCTTCCGGCGGCGGTATAGGCCATGACCTCGAACTTATTATCGACGGCGATATGGCCAAGACATACACCCTGAACGATGCTTTCCAATACGATTTCGGCAGTTATAAGAACGGTACCGTGGGTTACAGCATACCTGCTTTGACTCCCGGACGTCATAAATTGCTTTTCCGGGCGTGGGATATTCTGAACAATTCGTCTGTGGCAGAACTTGCGTTCAATGTCGTTGAGGGGCTCGGCCCGAATATCATCAACATCGACTGCACGCGTAATCCCGCCACCACATCCACCTCATTCCGCATCATTCACGACCGTGCGGGGTGCAACCTCGATGCGTTGATAGAAGTGTTCGACATGTCCGGACGCTTGCTTTGGACCCATGCCGCGAGCGGAATGCAGGCCGACAACACCATGATTGTAGACTGGGACCTCACCATCGACGACGGGCGGCGTCTCGGCACGGGTGTATATCTCTATCGGGTGAATATCTCCGGCGACGGCAGTTCATACACCTCAAAAGCCAAGAAATTGATAGTAATAAGCAATAAATAACCATCTTGGCACGTTTATAGATTAGTGTTTATGAGTGTTTTTGCGGGCAACGACCGGTTGTGCCGTATCATGAAATAAACCGTTTGACAGTTATAATAAATCATTCAGTAAGTAATAACCGTAGTATCACAGATGAACAGTAGACTCAGAATATCCGTACTTGCGGCATTCGCCATCATTTGCGCATGCGTTCGGGCGCAAGAAGAAAAGTTAAACCAGTTTAATCCGGTTGAGCATGCCGTCATTTCACAGACCATTGCCCCCGATGCCCGTGCCGCGGGTATGGGCGATGTGGGAGCCGCCACCGATCCGGACGTGACGTCGCAGTATTGGAACCCCGCCAAATATCCGTTTTGTATCAGTCGTGCCGGCGTGTCTCTCAACTACACTCCGTGGTTGCGCCAACTCGTGAGCGACATTGATTTGGCCTACGCCGTGGGCTATTACCGCATCGGAGATTACAGTTCCGTGTCCGGTTCGTTGCGTTATTTCTCCCTTGGCAAGGTGTTTACCAATTATGGAGGAGAGAACGATCCCGGCATGAGCGTGAAGCCTTACGAGATGTCTTTGGACGTGGCATACTCGCTTATGCTCAGCGAGAAATTCTCCATTGCCGCTGCAATACGTTGGATTTATTCCGATTTACGCTACGATTACTCTGAAGATTCGGCGCCGGCATCGGCGTTCGCCGCCGACTTGGCCATGTACTACAACAACTATATCAACATCGGTAGCCGCGAGTGTCAGCTCGGTCTGGGTATGAATATAAGCAATATCGGCAGTAAGATATCCTATTATGGCGACGACCGCAGCCAGTTTATACCGGCCAACCTGCGTATCGGAGCCTCACTGATGGTACCGATAGACGAATATAACCGTTTTTCCATCGCCGCAGATGCCAACAAGTTGCTCGTGCCCACGGTGCCGCAGCAGATGGAAGGCGAGGATGCGTCCGACTATCAGGCCCGTGTCATTCGCGAATATAGCGATGTCAGTTCCATTTCCGGTATCTTCAAGAGTTTCAGCGATGCCCCCGGCGGTTTCAAGGAAGAGCTCGAAGAGATACAGTGGAGCGTGGGAGCGGAATATGTTTACCACGACCAGTTCTCGCTACGTGCCGGTTATCACCATGAGAGTGAGAGCAAGGGAAACAGAAAATACTTCACCTTGGGCGGCGGTTTCCGCATGAACGTGTTTTCGCTCGATGTGGGTTACGTCATATCCACGGCGCAGAGTAACCCGCTCGACCAGACACTCCGCTTCTCGCTGGCTTTCGACATGGACGGAATAAAAGACCTTTTCAGACGTTAAACGCAAAGGCCGCAAAGGCGCAAAGAACCTATCATAAAGGAAGAAAGACTTTCTCCTGTATAATCTTTGCGCCTTTGCGGCCTTTGCGTTTTGATATATGCACACTTCCGGCATAAAACAAAAGATTTTTAAAACAAACCCCGACGACAGACTATGAACATAAGAGTAGGATTTGGATTTGACGTGCACAGACTCGTGGAAGGCCGCGACCTGTGGATTGGCGGCATACGCATAGACCACAGTCTCGGCCTGCTCGGCCACAGCGATGCCGATGTTTTGATACATGCGATATGCGACGCCCTGCTCGGAGCGGCCAACATGCGTGACATCGGTTATCATTTCCCCGATACGTCGGCCGACACTCTCGACATAGACAGCAAGATATTGCTCCGCAAGACGATAGGCCTGATTGCCACGAAAGGATATGCCGTGGGCAACATCGACTGCACCGTATGCGCGGAACACCCGAAGCTGAACCCGCATATTCCCGATATGTGCCGGTGTCTGGCCGATGTGATGGGCACCGATTTGAATAATGTGTCTATCAAGGCCACAACCACCGAGCGTCTCGGATTTACCGGGCGCGAGGAGGGTATAAGCGCGTATGCGGTGGTGATGATAGTAAAAGAATAGCAGAGAAAGAATTATGTTAGAACGCGATTATCTGATGCGTCTTGTGCGCGAGTTTGGCGAGGCTCTTGCCCTGTTGATGAATAAAAAAGTGAAGGAGCAGAGCGAGGAGATACGCTCGATGTACGACCTGTATGTAGGACCGTACGATTTTTATCATACCGCGGCCATAGAAGACGTGATGGAAAGCTTCGAGCAGTTCCCCGTAGACGAGCGTTTGCAGCGCATGGAGATGCTTGCCGAGCTATATTATGTCGAGGGAGGATTGAAGTCGGGCCCCGTGCGGCGCATGCTGCTCGACAAGTCACTTGCCCTTTTCACGTTCATAGACAGTCACGACAAGACTTACAGCATGGAGCGGATAGCGAAAATAACCGAATTGAAAAAGATGTTGTGAACAATTGTGGTGTTACGCGGCCGTTGTAACGTTGTTACGCGGCCGTTGTAGCATTGTGATTTGGCCGTAGTAACATCGTTACTTCGGCCGCATAACAAAAAGGCAAAAAAACAAATGCTTTCTCATTTCCTCCCCTTGGGGACGGTCGGGAGGGACAAAAAAAATGCCGCCACTCTCAACGAGCAACGGCATCCGTTCTATGTACAATACTTGTTTTCTTAAAAAGCCTTGGCCTCTTGCCAAAGCCTGCCGCCGATATTGCACGGACGACAGTAATAACTAATACTGATACTAAAATCTTTTGAAAGTGAGGGAGCCTCACGGCTGCCTGTGTTACCTCTGAAACACTTTCTTTCTACCAATAACTAAAAACCTAAAACTATAAATATTACTACTAACCTAAAACAATCTATTAACCTTTTGACAGTGCAAAGATACTGCGATTACAGATATCTGCATGTATTTTTATCGTCAAAAATGAAATTTTATTCGTTCTTATTGACTTAAATCAACAGCTGTGTGCGCAAACAGTGGTTTTTTGACGAAAAAATGAAGAATAATCCATTATCCCAAATTAGCAATTCAATACCTTGTTTTATCCTCTTTCGCTATCCACATCCGGAATGCGCGTCCGGCCTCGTCGGACATCAGTTCCTCCATCGGTTTGCGGCGGTCGGCCGGGTCGAGCTCTATCTCTCGATAAATGAAATCATCGTCAAAGCCCGCCACAGCGGCATCGGTGCGGTTGCAGCCGTAATACACCCTGTCGAGATGTGCCCAATAGATGGCACCGAGACACATGGGGCATGGTTCGCACGATGTGAATATCTCGCATCCGCTGAGGTCGTGTGTGCCGATACGGGCCGCCGCCTTGCGTATGGCACTTACCTCGGCGTGCGCCGTGGGGTCGTGGTCGAGAGTCACACGGTTGGACGTCTCGGCTATAATCTCTCCACCGCGGGCTATAACGGCTCCGAACGGGCCGCCGCCACGACGAACACTCTCCTCTGACAGCGCTATCGCACGTTTCATCAATTCTATCTTGTTCATACTCTTCCGTTTTTCATTAATAAATGTATTGTCTTATCACTATATGGCAAATATACGGCTTTTATTTCATTACCGGCAAACTTAGACGGCATTGTTTGTTTTTCTTGTGTTTCTTTAACCTGCTTTATTTATAAATAAAAAATCGGGTGCCGCCGTGATTGGCAACACCCGATTCTGTTAATATCCTAAATTATCTTATGAAAAGACTTCTTTATTTCATACAAATGAAATTACTTGTTGATGAACTTCTTGCCGTCGCGGATGAGAAGACCCTTGGCAGAAGCACCAACTTTCTGACCCATCAAGTTGTAAACAGGTGAGTTGCTGTTGTTCTCGGTCTTGATGTTGTCGATGCCAACTTCTTCTATGTTAACCTCGCCCTGAACAACGATAACAGGTACTTCCGATGTCACGCCGCGGCCTTTAAGATATCCGACTGCATGACGGCCTTTCTCTGTGCCGAGAGGAGAAGCTGTGAAAGTTACACCATAGGTTCCGTCTCCATATACACCGGGAGTAGCAGTAGTAGCCTCAATCCAATCTACATCCTCGCCAAAATCGAAATAGTAATACTCATTGCCATCCAAGTCGTACCAATCCATTCCGGTAACTACCAATGCACCCGGAGCAAGCTCTGCATTCTGACCGTCAACAGAACAGCTCTGGCCGTCATTAGAAACGCGAATGATATTGAAATCTGTTATGCTATTACCATCCTGTGTAGAAACAGAGTTTGCCACTTCCGCATAATCCATTACGCCGGTGAATGTGAAATTAACGCCAAGTCCTTCATAACTATGTATATAAGTAGTCTCTATTTCCGGATAATAAACAAGGAATCCGGCTTCTTCAACTTCATCGGCATCTTCCGGCAATATGTCATTACCGGTAATACCCATATCAATTCCTTCCTTATCAAATCCGTCGATAATTACATCAAACGCACAATCCAATACGAAAGGAACCTTAACTTCATTTCCGAAAACGTCTTTCTCTGTCATAGAGAAAAGAACCTTACTTGCATAAGCAACGCCCGTCTGCGTATAATCTGAATTAAAAGGACCCTCCAAGCCAAAAACATCAGAAGACTTCGCCGTCAAAGTATAAAGAGTATCGCCTTTCTCCGTATCGCAAATATACATTGTCAAAGACTTGCCCTCAGCGATAGGTGTATCCGTAGATGAATATACCGATACATAAATATCCTCGACATAAAGAGGAGACATCGGCTTGGCGTAGCTCTGTATCATTGCGAAACATGTACCCACACCATTTGACGGATGATTAAGCTGTCCGTTACCAATGAGCCATCCTGTGCTCAATGATCCGTAAGCATAACCGCCGTAAACATGATCGTCCATGTAACCGAGGGGTGAAATAGAGTCGGTTGCCACTTTCGTAAAATCGCGTACGTCATTAGGTGTACCGGCCTGACCGCTCCAATATGAATTAGTCTCTTTACCGATGGTAAAAGAGTCGGTCTGTGCGGCATTCAAGATAGTGGGAGCCGCCATATAATAACCGGCATCAAGAACGTTTGAAAAACTTCCATCCTCGTTTTTATATTCCGTAACATCATTATGCCTTTCAATAACATTTCCATTCTGGTCAACTTGATACATATTCAAATGCCAAAGGCTTTTCAACGGCTCGTCACTTTTGTTGGCAAAAGTGAACTTTGTAAACGGAGTTACAACAATACGGGTAGAATAGTATCCCATATTATCTTTAGAGAAATTAGAATAGAGAGCACCGGCGGGCTTTGCATAATAAAGTCCCGTCTTGGCAGATTTCATGACATTCTTCTGTGCCCTCTGAGACAAATCAATGTTCACGGGGCTTACCTGCAGCCGAGTGTTATTTACTATAGTACTCTTGGCTTTAACCTTAGTATCCTGCTTCTCTGCACCGAAAGAAACTGTTGCGGCCATGGCCACAATACCTAAAAGTAATGCTTTTTTCATAACTTTACTGTTTATTTAATTAATAATATGTTACAACTGTCCATTTGTCAGGGTTGGTGGCCGAGACAATTTTCGTACGCGTCAAATCAAACTTGGAACTTGTTGCCTCTCCGACATAAGTATCTGATAATGCCGCCAACAAATCGCTTAATGACGGTATCAAATCCATAACCGCCTGAGCGTTTGATGTCTCATTGACAACCGGTTCCTTGAAATTGAGAGTAACATTGCCTCCCTCAACGGCATAGTCGAAAAGGAACGATATTGTCACCTGCGGAGCGTTGGATGGCTTATAAGACAAAGTCAACGTCAAAACATTGTCTTCGCCGAAGACAAAACGTATATTGTTCATCGTAAACTTATAACCACGGAATTCCTGATACACCTTATTGTATAGTTCGGACAATGTTTCCGACATCTCTGCACTACGCGTCCACTGCCATTTATTGGCGGCAAAGAATGTCGTGGGGTCAGCTCCGGTCAACGTAAGTTCCGGATGCTCAACTTCCGTGAACAACTGTTTTTCCTCATCGTAGACAAATTCCTGAGCAGTCAAATTTTCCGTTGCCTTCATCGCATCACGGAAACGCAAGTAATATTTACCGTCATGCTTTGTTATGATGAACGGGCGACGGCTCTCATTTACAATGGCATCAGTACCCAACAGATATACATTCGGCATTCCTCCGTTACCTTCGTCGATACGATATATGTTATCTCCGAAATTAAACTGGGCATAGTTGGGAGCCGATGTCGGGAATATCATATTGTGAAATGCTTTTATATCCGCCATGTATGTGGGGAAATCGGTGTCTTCCGGCAAACGGATGATACGGTCGTACACACTGCGCTTCTTTCCCTTGAGCATTCCTTCTTTTGCATCCTTGCCAAGGTTGAGCACGATAAACTCATAGTCGCCCTCTGCTCCGAGGCCCGTCTCGTCATTCAGCGAGCCGGTGGTGAAAGGAATGTCATTGGGGTCAGAGAATGCATGCAGACACTCATTGTATGTATTAAAAGACAGCACGGGACCGTTGTCGGCGATTATCTCCCACACGGAAGCGTCTTCCTTGTATACATTATTGGTGAAATTATTGTTCATCGCCACCTTTACCGAGTTGTCGCTGTCAAAATCCCAAAGCATCAGATAGCCGAGACCCTGCGGCGCTTCGTCGCCGTTGGTGGGATAATACTCTACCGTCCACTTTCCGCCGTTGGCAGCGAAGTATTCCGTATAGTCTTTCACTGCGGCTTCGAGACGCTCTGCCGCCGATGAGGAGAAGAGGTCTTCTTCCTCTCCCGCACATCCGGCGAAGCCCAATGCCATACCGGACAGCAGCGACATGGTAATTATCTTTCTTATATTCATAGTCATTTCAATACTTAGTTGATTAGTTGTTTGTTTGCAGTTCCTTGAACTTTTCTATCTCATTGAGAAGCGTCTCCAACAATGTCGTTCCGTCGTTCCGACGATATGTCAGGTTGTTTATGAAATTGCCATTGGCATCTTTCACGTAATCACCGTTATCGTCTGTAACCCACTGACGTTTCTGCACGCCCTCACGCATCGCGTCGAGGTCGTAGTTGAAGTTTGTCTTGAGCCACTGACGGGTCATGTCAAGTTTCTGCAAGATAACAGCTTGTCCGTCGATACCGTCCTCGTCGAGGAAAGTAAACTTGCCTTCCGCGTTGGGGATAGCCGTGTTTGTCTCGTCACGATTAACTTTCTTGCGCTGAACTTTGTAAGTCTCCGGCTGTCCGCCAGCATAAGAGCCAACCTTTATCATGTATCCGAGCGTGTCGCGAAGAGCACCTCTCTTCACCGCCGCGTCGAAATCCTTGACGTTATAGTCAACCTCTTCCCATTCGTACTTGGCGGCGCCGAGCATACGGCTCCATGTGTTATCGTCTTTAACAATGTAGTTGGCAATCAGCTCAACCCAGTCTTCACCGGCTTGCGAAGAACCGTAAGGAGTGATAAATCCCTGTCCGAGTGCGACCGAGTCGGGCGTGTCCTGCCAGCTCGTCACGTTGTACTTACCGTTTGAAATAAGGTCAAACTCGGTGGGACGGTTGTAATTCTGATTCAAGATGTGGCTGAACTCATGGTGCATTGTCTTGAAGAACTTCTCGTTCATCATCTCTATATTGTTCGGGTTAAGTTCGTTTCCGTTGTATAGAGTGATTTTCAAACCGCCCTCGGCTGTACCGAGCGTCTCCGTTCCCGACGAGGGATTGTATGCCGGCGAGCCGATAAGATGAATGATACGGGGGCTGTACTTCTTCAAGAAAGTCTCTCCCACGATATCCTTGTATACATCGTACCACAGATATTCGCACAACACCGCGAGTGTCTGACATTTGTCGTAAGAACACGGCACGAGGTTATACTCCATATCGGAGCCTATATCCTCCATCTTATAGATGTAGCGCATGTTGTAAGGTTCCTGAAAACGTACTTTCAAGAACGTGTCGAGCGGGAATGTATATACGGAGCGATCAAGCGGTCGCACGGTAGTATCGAATATCGTAGGGCCGAAATCATCATCCGAGCAAGATGCCATTCCACCGGCAAGCAGCACGGCGAAAAGCGGCATTAACAACATATTCTTTATTTTCATATTATATCTTCCTCTTATTTTTATTACGTCACTTATTTACTTCTATGCAAGAACGGGCCTTTGAAAACCGAAGAGGGTTCGGGCTTTTTCACGAGCAACGGAGCGTGAGACGACTCCAAACCTGCCGCGAGAACTTCCTGCGGAACCTCTATCGCACGGCGCGGATCGTTCCATGCAAGCGTCACTGTCTCCGAATATTCCGCGTTTCCGAACGTGTGCGACCACTCCATGCCCCAACGTTTCAGGTCGAAGAGACGATGGCCGGTGTATGCAAGTTCGTAACGGCGCATGTCGTTTATACAGTTCATGTATACTTCCAAGTCTTCCGGCACCACGAAATCGGCACTCATATTCTGCGTGAAATCCCAGTTTTCAAGCACGTTACTGTTCGTAGGCCTTGTATAGTATCTCATTATATCCTCGTGCGTAAGCGGAGTCAAAGCACCACCTGAGGTATAGAACGCCTTGTTTGACGGAGAGAACGACTGGCGGCTCTCCTCGTAAGCGATGAGGTCTGCCTCGCATTCGCCGGCATCATGACGACCGAGCAGATATGCTTCGGCACGCTCGAGCAACAGCTGTGTGGCCGTAAACTCACGACGTACGACGTGTGCATAGCCGATACCGGCCACCTTGTCACTGTATTCGAAACGCTCGGCGATACGCGCGCTTGCGAAACCATGGTCGGAGTTACCGTCCCAGAAAGTTCCTCCACTAACGCCTGCTGCCGGCATCAGATACCAACGCCAGTTAGGACCGGTATGATATTCGATGTCACGCAGTGCTCTTCCCGCGCAAGCATAACGATAACCCACGGCGCGACGGAACTGAGTGGAGTATGTACTGATGAGCATAAGGTTGTTAGGCTCGCCCGGTCCCTGCCATATCTCGGCATAGTCGGTAGACCGTGTACAGTCGTCAAATCTCGAATAATCCATCAACATGCCCGGCAACATGGTGCGGTCTGTGCCCAACACTGCGTTGGCATGCTCTATTACTTTCTCATAGTCGCGCTTGTAAAGATAGAAACGGGCGGCGAAAGCATGGGCGGCATTGACGTTAAAGTGCCACTTCGGCTTCTCGAAGTTGATGTCGCTGATATTTGCGAGTCCCTCTTCAAGGTCTTCTTCTATCTTTGCGTAAGTGTCAGCCACATTGCTACGGTTATATTCCTGTATCAGGTTTGTACCGGGCTTTGTGACATACGGCACACCGATGTCGGCTTTGCTTGCCTCATCATTCTTCCATGCCTGCGAGAAAACGCTGACCAAAACGAAATGATGGAAAGCACGGCTGAGCAACGCCTCGGCATAAGCGGCTTTCAATTTCGGAGTCATTGTGCCGCCGTTCTCAGCCTTAATTCTCTCTATACATTCGAGAGCATGGTTGGCAACGGCAATAGCATGATAGCATCCTTCCCAAATAACCGACGGAGAATCGGTGCTGGTCGAAGACTTCACCGGCTCGAAACGGAACGCCTCATCGTCTTCACGACCATAAGACGTAAGATTGTAATATACGCGAATTTCATCACCGTCTGACTGTGTTGCATAATAAGGCGACTGGATGTCAATCACGTTATCGCTCGTAAGCTCGCACAACCATCCGTAGTTTCCTGACATATATGCGGTTGTAAGCAACTTCACAACTTGGTCTTCGGTTCTTATCTCTACACGCTCGTCTGGCAGTTTGTCCAGAAAATCATCGCAAGACGTAAAAGCCATGACAGCCAATCCGCACAAGATTAATTTATATTTTGAAATTATATTCATTGTATTTCCTAATTTTATCATTTATTAAATACCCAATCTTACTGTGAATGTGAACTGCTTAGGCATAGGGGTAGCCACACCGCCCGAGTTTATGAACTCCGGATCCTGTCCGTTGAGTTTGTCGTCCGCATAGATAAGCCAGAGGTTTGTGGCGTCGAGTTTGAGCGAAGCATGGCTCAGACCGATTTTCTTGACGAACGTGCTCGGCAGGTCGTAAGACAGAGATATGTCTTTCAGACGGATGAAACCGCCGTCGGCCACACGTGCCGTAGAATAGTTGTAGGCATTGTAAGCGTAGCTCAAATTGCTGTCGTCCCTATACTGTCTCATAGACGCGATGGTAGGTATTGAAGTAATCTTCTCGTCACCGGGCTTCACCCAACGGTTCTTAAACTCTTTCGGCATGGCCGACATGTCGGAATAAGCGGCTGAGAAAACCGGGTCGAGACGTATCTTGTTGCCGAACGAATATGTCACAAACACATTCAGACGCCAGTTTTTCCATGTCACGGTGTTGTTAAATCCACCGGTGATGGTAGGCTCGGTCGGTCCCTCATACTTCAAGAAGTCGAGTTTCTCAAACTCTTGGAAGTTGATGTTTGTGGTTGTAATCTCACCGTTCTCATTGATGAACTGGGGTATACCCTCATCGTTAAGTCCCACGAACGGGATTGAGAACAGCGCCGAAACGGGATAGCCTTCACGGAAGTGTGTCGAGCTTGTTCCTGTACAGAGGCTTATCGCGTTTGAACGGGAGTCGAGCTCCGTGATGGTGTTCTTGGCGTAAGCGAACGTAAGGTCGGTGTCCCACTTGAACTTCGGAGTGACGATATTGTGAGTACTCAATGTGGCTTCCACACCGCTTGACTCCATCGTTGCCACGTTACCGAGCTTGTTGATAAATCCGTCACCACCCTGTGTCTGGATATATCCGATAAGGTCGTAGTTGTTACGCCAGTAGATATCGAAGTTAAGATTGATACGGTTTTTGAAGAAACCTGCGTCAAATCCCAAGTTAAGCTCATGCTTCTTCTCGTATGTAAGATCGTTGTTTGCGATCATGTCGAGCAGCAATCCCGTCTCCACTTGGTCTCCTTGCGGACGCCATACGTTGGTGGCGATATATATCGGGAGTGCGTTAGACACCGACGACGGTCCGCGGTCGGCTGTCAGCGAGTATGACGCGCGGAAAGCGAGGTGCGAAACAATACCGTTGTTCTTCTCCATCCAGTTTTTGAAGAAGTTTTCCTCGTGCACGTTCCATGCGCCGGATACGTTCCATGTGGGCAACCAACGCGCGCTGGTGCTGCGTCCGAGTTTGTTCGTTCCTTCGTAACGCATGGTAAAGTTACCCGTGTAACGTCCTTTATATGAGTAGCTTCCGCTGAAGAAGTAAGCAAGACTTCTCGTCCATGCCTTTGCAAACGAGCTGAGTTCGGTGCCTTCTTCTTTTGCCTGCTTGTAGAACTCGGGAGTTATTGTCACGAGTCTCGCGTTTTCATAATCCACTCCATAGTCAGAGTGGAAAATCTGCTCCTTGTCGGTTTTATTCACTTCCATACCGGCAAAGAGGTTCATTATGTGCGTATCGTTCCACACCTTATTATATTGTGCGGTGCCGCGGAAGTCGAGCTGGTTCACGGTATAGTCGTTACGCGTGTATATACCGCCTGTCGGCATTACCGATATCGGCAGAGAGTTTGGTTTGTCCGGATCCTGATACAGATAGGGGTTGCTGTACTGTATGTTAGGATTGTTCACACCGGCGCGGTAAGCCTCGGCTTGGTTTGAGCCGTTGAGGATGAAGTGCTCCTGTGAAGAGCGCTGCACGCGGTATGCTCCCATGGCTTTGAATTCAAGTCCCTGTATCGGTTTCCACGACACTTCGCCTTGGAATTTCATGTCGGTCACGTTCAACTCGATATAGTTGTTGTCGAGTTCCTTGAAGATATTGAACGGAGCGTAGTTACGTGTATAGGTCTCGTTCGGGTCGAGTGTGCGCGATGTGTTGAGCGCATAGCTGAACGGGTTGATGTCGAAGTCGCGGTTAACGGCACCGGAAACCACGTCTACACTTTGATTAAGTGTTCCCGGAGCGTTCTGGTTACGATAAGACGCGTTTGTGAGCAACGACACGGAGAGATGTTTCGAGAAGTTGAACGTGGCGTTCATGTTTGCCGTGTAACGCTCCACACTGCTCTGTTTTGTCCATCCCGGGTCGTTCATCATTGATATGGAGGCATATAGATTTGCCTTTTCCGAACCGGTGGAGATGCTTGCCGAGTGTTGCTGTATGATGTTGTTGCTGAACAACAAGTCGAACCAGTCGGTGTTGCGGAGCTCGGCTGTTTTCAGATATCCGTTCATTGCGGCCTCGGTGTAGGGCAGTCCGAACTCACCGTTTGTCTCGTTATATGAGGATATAAGACTGTACATCTTACCGTAAAGTCCGGAAGTGGAGCCGTTGGCGAGGCGGGAGAACTCGAGCCATCCTTTCTTTTCCATTTCCCTGTATATACCCATCTGCTCCTGCGAGTTGCTGATATCGTAGTTGTTATAGCTCGGCTTGAGTCGGTAAGTGAACTCACCTGTATAGTTCACCGTGCTGCGACCGGCCTTACCGCGCTTTGTCGTGATGACAACGACACCGGCCATCGCGCGCGCACCATATATAGATGTGGCAGAACCGTCTTTAAGAACTTGGAAGCTCTCGATATCGTCTGCGCTCAATCCCGAAATGGCATTTGAAATCAACGTCACGGCATCTCCCGAGGAAAGATCGTCGGAACTTACGTCGACGGCATCCTCCTGAATGACTCCGTCGATAACCCAAAGAGGCTTTGAGTTACCGTAGATGGACGTTGCACCACGCACACGGATTTTCGGAGCGGTACCGAACGTACCGCTGACGTTCTGCACCGACACGCCGGACACACGTCCTTCGAGCGAGCGGCTCACGTCTGCCACACCGTCGAGTTTTGCCGACGATGCGTCGATCTTTGTCGTTGCACCGGTGAACAATCGCTTGTCCACTTTCTGCATACCTGTCACCACGACACCATCAAGCACCGTCGCGTTGGCCGACAAAGTTACTTTAATACCGTTTTTTGCTTTTACCTCTTTCTTGTCATATCCGATATAAGTTATGACAAGTGTTTTACCGGCGGCATTGGGGAGTCTGAACTTACCGTCAATATCGGTAACGCCTCCCGTTTTCGTGCCCTTGACAAGCACCGACGCGCCAATCACAGGCTCACCGGTTTCGTCAATGACAGTACCGCTTACACTTCCGCCCTGAGCGAAAGACATCTGCATACTTAACAGCACGCATAGCAGTGTTAATAAAAATTTCTTCACTTGTAAATCCTTAAAAAACTAAATTACCTTAATTTTATATGCTGCAAAGTTACGCCTTATTTATCTTTTAACAAAAAAAATACGCATAAAAACGCTTTTTGTGCCGTTTTTTTTAACAGAACAACACTAAAACGGGGCAAAAACATGCAAATTTCAATTTATCGACTGATTAATTGTTTCATTTTGAATATTGAACGGCGGGGATTTTCAATGGGAGTCAAGGGAGTCAAGGGAGTTATCGCTCGCAAGTTCGCTTGGAGTTAAAGACAAATGTATTTCGTGATGTTCATCCGACTTTTCGAGTGACATCTAAATCCGTCATTCGTTCGAGCTGTGTCAAAATACAAAGGAAGCACATTATAGGGGACAGAAACCTTGCTTTGCCCCGGCAACTCCATCCAAAGCCCCAGTTTTAGTTCCATATACTTAACTAAAATCGGGTGTTATGTTAATTTAACATTTCAAATAACGGCGTTTTTCTGAAAAAAAACTTTCGAGGCCGCAAATTTGCGAGTTTTGAAGCACTTTTCATAAATATCTGTATATAAAGAAGATACGATAATTCAGGCCTTTTCCGGGTGCTTTTGATATCGGCTCGTTTTCCAATTAGGCCGTAATTGGATTGCAATTAGGCCGTAATTGCACGCCAATTAGGCCGTAAATGGAATGCAATTACGGCCTAATTGGAACGCAAAAACACCAAAAATGACAATAAAACTGAATGTAATTGTTGATAAAAGTTAAATCAGTGCTTTTATTGTTAAATATTTTAAGTTAACAAAACCTACTTCATCAACTTTTTTGTGTTGTGACTTTTTACTTTCCGTTAACACTTTTAAGTTAATGAATTACGAATGGTGGGTTGTCGGTTTACGCCGACAACCCACCATTCACCATTCGTAATTCAATTATTCTCCCAGATAATACGAGGTGACGGGCGACTGTGGATATCCCATGCTTCCGTGCATTATGTAGCTGCGATACAGCGGGTCTTGCATTAGCGTCACGCGACGGTCGAGTGCGGGAATGCTTGTGCGATATATGCGAATTTCTCCGGGCAGTGAGGTTATTATCTCCTCGCGCCAGTCGCCGTCGATATCGGCTGTGACAACCACGCTGCCCTCGATGCCGTCGGTGAGCACTTCGCCTTTCCATTTCCACACGCTCTGCGCATGGCGGAAGTCTTTGCTGCCGCCGTCACGCTTGAAAGTCTCGCGCAGCAAATCGCCGTCCCACCATAGCCACGGGTGGCATCCGGGCACCTCATCATCCCCTACCTCTATTTTCTTTCCATCGGCCGTGAACAGATATCTGGCGGTGCTGCCGCCCTTACGGTCTTCGCCGGCAAAACATTCCATTCCCGGCCACTCGGGGTTAAAATCGGCCACCATGCCACTACCCACATGGTATGTGGTATGACCGATGCCCCATATCTGCCGTCCGCTCGCGGCATCTACCACGCACACGCCCCTGCCCTGCTCGTTCTTCGGCTCGAGAGCGAGAAAGACCTGCAAGCCCTCGATGTCGGGACGCAGTTTGCATAGATAAGCCTTGTCGCTGTGTCCGAGTCCCGACGACCACAACAACGTGCCGTTGTCGTCGAGCATGCACGAGCCGAGCAGTATCTCGTCGCGGCCGTCACCGTCAACATCGCCGGTGACCATACTGTGCGCGCCCATGCTGCGCACCAGAGGATTTTCCTCGTCGCCGTCCCAACGCCACGCGCGGGTGAGCTTTCCGTCGCGGAGCATCCACGCATCGACGGTCATCAGCTTGTAAGTGCCGCGGGCTGCAAGTATATACGGGGTCTTGCCATCGAGGAAAGCCACACCCATCTGGTTACGGTTCTGCCTGTTGACATCGCCGTAACGATTGTTGCGCTCGGGCCAAGGGACGGACGCGATGACCTTTCCCGTCATTCCGTCGAGCACGGTCATCGACTCGCTTCCGCCGCAGATATGCCCCCTCGTGTCTCTCACGAAGTCATCGCCGGCGGTCTTCAATGCCACCTCCGCACGGCCGTCGCCGTCGAAATCGTATGCCACGAAAGGCGAGAACCATACGCCCGGCTCTATGCCGTGACCGAGGTCGACGGTCCACAGATATGTGCCGTCGCTGAGGTAGGCCGATATCTTATATGTGATGCCGGTCTTGTCGGCGGGCATTCCGGGGTCTATGTTTGACGCGGGAGTGCGCACGATATAGTCGTAAACGCCGTCACCGTTGAGGTCGGCAAGGGCAATCTTGCCCGCACGGTCGCCGTCTTTCAGCTTTATGGAGGTGTAGTTTCTGAGCGAGGCAAGGTCTGCCGACACCCTGCCTGCGGCACCCCGGCCTTTTACGGGCCTCACGCTATACACAGCATTGGCCACGGGCTTGCGGTCTGTGAAGTCGCATGTGCGGGTTACGGGCTTGCGGGTGAGGCGGCTCGTCTTGCCTCCCGACTCGCGATATACGTGAAACGCGGCGTCCGAGCCGTCAGTCTCGAGCAGTCGCCAACTGAGATATACGCTCTTCCCGTCGTCGGTCGGCACGGCAACAAGCCCGCGGCCGAGATTTTCCTTCACCCTCTCGGCGGCATATCCCGCAACCTTTTCCTTGTACTCATGCCTCGGCTCGAGTATCTCATAGAAGTAATTTCGCTCGCGCGGATCTTGCGCGTAGCCCTGCATCACTGCGCAAACGGATAACAGCAACGCGATGAAACGGTTTTTTGTTTGTTCTGTCATGATTAGTATATTAATATAATAGTATTGTCATCGGGTAAAGACAAGCATAAGCACATAAGACTCCGGCTGTCATTTATAAGACTCTTTCTATCCTTTTTGGTTTAATACAAAAACATCAAAGAGATGCGTACAGTATTAAAACATATTCCTTTTTCGCACTAATCGCGTTTTTTTTATTAACTTTGCAAGGCATTAACGGTAATCTGCCGGACACGGCAACAACCCGCTTAAAGAATGAAATACAAATAAAAAACTACGATAAATGAAAGAGCAACAGTTTAAACGCACCACCGTGACGGCAGCTCTGCCATACGCCAACGGCGGTGTGCACATCGGACATTTGGCCGGAGTATACGTACCGGCCGACATCTACGCGCGCTATCTCAGACTGAGAAAGCATGACGTGGTGTTCATAGGAGGTAGCGATGAGCACGGTGTGCCCATCACCATCAGGGCACGCAAAGAGGGCATCACGCCGCAAGACGTGGTCGACCGCTATCACGAAATGATAAAAAAGAGTTTCGAGGAGTTCGGCATCAGTTTCGACATTTACAGCCGCACGACATCGGATACACATCATAAATTTGCCGCCGATTTCTTCCGTAAGCTGTATGAAGATGGCAAACTGATAGAGAAAGAGACAGAACAGTACTACGACGAGGAGGCAAAGCAATTCCTCGCCGACCGATATATCACCGGCGAATGTCCGCACTGTCACAACCCCAAGGCTTACGGCGACCAGTGCGAAAAGTGCGGCAGCGACCTCGACCCCACGGAACTGATAAACCCGCAGTCGGCCATCAGCGGCTCAAAGCCGGTGATGCGCAAGACAAAAAACTGGTATCTGCCGCTCAACGAGTATCAGGAATGGCTCAAAGAGTGGATACTCGACGGCCACAAGGAATGGCGGCCTAACGTATACGGACAGTGCAAGAGCTGGCTCGACCTCGACCTTCAGCCCCGGGCCATGACCCGCGACCTCGACTGGGGAATACCCGTGCCTGTGGAAGGCGGCGAGGGCAAGGTGCTCTACGTGTGGTTCGATGCGCCGATAGGCTACATATCAAACACCAAGGAACTGCTGCCCGACTCGTGGGAGAAATGGTGGAAAGACCCCGAGACGCGCCTCGTGCACTTCATCGGCAAGGATAACATCGTGTTCCACTGCATCGTTTTCCCCACAATGCTCAAAGCACACGGAGGATATATACTGCCGGACAACGTGCCGTCGAACGAGTTTCTCAATCTCGAAAACGACAAGATATCGACCTCGCGCAACTGGGCCGTGTGGCTGCACGAGTATCTCATAGAAATGCCGGGCAAGCAAGACGTGCTCCGCTACGTGCTCACGGCAAACGCACCGGAGACAAAAGACAACAACTTCACATGGAAAGACTTTCAAGACAGAAACAATAACGAGCTTGTGGCGGTGTACGGCAACTTCGTAAACCGCGCCCTGCAACTGACGAAGAAGTATTGGGACGGAGTCGTTCCGGCATGCGGCGAACTTACAGATGTGGACAAGGCCGCACTCGACGAGTTCAAGGATGTCAAGCAACGGGTGGAGGAACAACTCGACATGTTCAAATTCCGCGAGGCACAGAAAGAGGCGATGAACCTCGCACGCATCGGTAACCGATACATAACGGAATGCGAGCCGTGGAAAGTATGGAAGACAGACCCGAAACGGGTAGAGACTATTCTTTACATATCATTGCAGCTCGTGGCCAATCTCGCCATAGCTTTCGAGCCGTTCCTGCCGTTCAGCAGCGCACGGTTGCGCAAGATGATAAACACGGACAGCGTGGAATGGGACAACCTCGGACGCACCGATTTGCTCGCGGCCGGTCATAAGCTCGGCGAACCGGAACTGCTCTTCGAGAAGATTGACGACGAGACCATCGCCTACCAACTTAACAAACTCGAAGAGACGAAAAAGGCAAACGAGGCTGCCGCATACAAGGCCGACCCGATAAAGGACACTGTCGCCTTCGAGGATTTCGAGAAAATAGACATTCGCGTGGGACATATCAAAGCATGCGAAAGGGTCAAGAAAGCCAACAAACTGCTGAAATTCACCATCGACGACGGCTCGGGCACAGACAGAACAATAGTCAGCGGAATAGCGAAATTCTACAATCCGGAAGACCTTATCGGCCGCGACGTGCTCTTCATAGCCAATCTCGCACCCCGAAAACTGATGGGAATAGAGAGTCAGGGAATGATTTTATCGGCCGAAAACTATGACGGCGACCTGAGCGTGACCACCATATTGCGCGATGTCAAGCCGGGAAGCAAGGTTTGCTAAGCACCTTTCACAATAGCAAAAGGTTTCCGCCGGCATCAGAAAAGCAGACGGAGCGACAGCAACGAAGCCACAATCAATATCATTAATATCTCGGAAAAGCGGTTGATTACAACCGCTTTTTTCATGTCTGCAGTCGAAAGCGGGCGGTCATCGGTGCCGATATAGGGCTTGGGGAATAACGTTCCAAAATAATAGTGCGGTCCGCCGAAGCGACAACCGAGTGCACCGGCAAGCGCAGCCTCGGGCCAACCGCTGTTGGGACTGGCGTGGCATCGGCCGTAACGGAGAACGAAACGGAAGTGAGACAGGCGGCCACCGCACGACAGCACCATGAGAAAAGCCGTGAGACGGGCAGGCAACCAGTTGGCGACATCATCGAGACGGGCGGCAAACCGGCCGAAGTCGAGGTATCGCTCTGTGCGGTAACCAACCATGGAATCGAGCGTGTTTATCATCTTATAGGCCATCATCCCGGGCACACCAAGCAGCAAATACCAGAAAAGAGGAGCCACGACACCATCGCTAAGGTTCTCGGCAAGGGTTTCAAGAGCGGCCGTACGCACCTCGTCGGACGACAATTCGGATGTGTCGCGACCCACAATGCGAGCCACTTGCCGCCGTCCGGCATCCAAAGAACGGTCGAGAGCGATGAACACATCGCGCACCTCGCGGGTCAAAGTGGTGCCTGCAAGGCAGAAAAACACAAGTATCGAGCGTACGGCGATGCCCGCAACGGGTGACAACTTGTCGGCAACGGCCGTCAACAGCCATGTCGACGCGAAGACGACAACGACCAGAGTTGCCGCCATCACAGCACCGGAAACACGTCTGTTACGCTCCGGTCGATTTAGCTTTCGCTCGCCGGCGGCTATCATCTTGCCAAAAAGCACAACAGGATGCGGCAGCCAACGCGGGTCGCCAAACAACAAATCGAGCACCCATCCGATAATAACCGGGGCGCAAACGCACATTATTATATATATATGTTCCGGCATGTTGTCGTTCTATTGTTATTTTTTGAGAGTCAAAACAAGTTTCTTTATCGCTTCCACGAGCAACGCATTATCATCGCGCGAGCGGGCGGCCACGCGGAAATAACTACCGTCAAGCCCCGTAATGTTCGAGCAATCGCGTATCAGAATGCCGTGGCCCACGGCGAGACGCTCCTTTAATTCCGCAGCCGTGATGCCGGAAACACGACACAGCATGAAATTGGTTGCCGTGGGACGCACGTCTATTCCGTCGATGGCGGCAAGGTCATGGCAAAGCGTCAAGGCGTCATCGAGATACGAACGGAGATCGGGAATAACCGATATTCCGCCGCCCAACAGATACATCCCGGCCTCTATCGCAAGCGAATTCACCGACCACGGATGGCGGAAACCACGCATACGGGCAATCGTTTCGGCCGATGCCGTGACATAACCGAGGCGCAATCCGGGTATGCAAAATGTCTTGGTCATGGAGTGAAGGAGTATCACTCCCGGCAATTCAAGTGCCTCGGCGGCGGTCAATAACGGCTCGACGGTGTAATCTTCGTACGACTGGTCGATGACGGTAATGCCTCCGAGACCGATTATCCGCCGCATATATTCAACGTCGAGAACCTCTCCCGTGGGGTTGTTGGGATTGCAAATCCAACGGAGAATGTCGCCCGGGGCATCGAAAGCGGCATCAGACTCGACATAACCGAACATCCTGCAAGCGTCTTCATACTCGCTGAACGTGGGCCGGCGCACGACAAACCGTGACAGCGTTCGGCAGGCATGGGCTATCAGGTAGATTGCTTCCGTGGCCCCGCTTGTCACCATCACGCACTCAACGGGTATGCCGAGATGCCCGGCTATCAACTTTTCGAGCGTGTAAGGCTCGGGCTCCGGGTATGCTTCAATGGTGTCAAGGCGAGATGCGAGATGCGCTTTCAGTCCGCCGAGATTTGGCGAATAGTAGATATTCGAGCTGAAATTCAGTTTTATTCTGTCGCCGTAGCGATACATGTCGTCACCGTGTCCCTCTATCATTGCGCTTGTTCCCGATTATTTTTCAGTATATCATAAATCCTGCCCATATCCACATTGCGGCGCACATGGTCGGCAAGCAAGTCGTATTGCTCGTTCTTAAACGCCGCATAATCAAACGGACGGGCTGCCTGTTCTATCTTCGCCGCATGCGGAGCGAGGATAAAATCGGCGAAAACACCGTTGTCGAGAATGCCGTGCAGATATGTTCCCATGCACTTATTGTCTACGAAACAACCGTCGGCTGTACCGTCGGCGAGACGTGTCAACGGCTCGGCCGTCAGTCCTTCGGCGGCCGATGTCACTCCCATGTGTATCTCGTAGCCGTACATCTCGGCTTCCGGCATATCGCAAGCCGTGCTTTCCGCCATTGTGAAAGCCACTCTCCGCGTCACCTTGCTCGCCGTCATAGTGGTGCACACGGGCAGCAATCCGAGTCCCGGCACGCGCTCCACATCACCCTCAATACCGTCGGGGTCGAGCACTTCGCGCCCCATCATCTGATAACCGCCGCATATCCCGAGCACCGTTGCCCCGTCACGGCGCGCTTTCCTTATGGCATCGGCCACGCCGTTACGCCTCAACTCGCACAGATCATCTATCGTACTCTTCGTGCCGGGCAGTATAACGATGTCGGCCTTTTCTATATCCACAGTATTATTCGTATAGAAAAGATGCACGCGCGGGTCGTGTTCGAGAACGTTGAAATCGGTGAAATTGCTCAGATGACGCAACAAAACCACGGCCACATTTACCCGGCCGCCATGCTCGGCCGCCATTGATTTGCGAGCCAGAGCCACGCTGTCTTCCTCCTCTATGTATATGTTTTTATAATAAGGTATTACTCCGAGAACCGGTATGCCGCACAAATCTTCTATTATCTTGATGCCCGAGGCAAACAGACTGATATCTCCCCGAAACTTGTTTATGATGATACCTTTCACCAACCGCCGCTCTTCCGGGCGCAACAGGGCGATGCTTCCATACACGGAAGCGAACACACCGCCGCGGTCTATGTCGGCAACGAGAATGACATCGGCACCGGCATGGGCGGCCATAGGCAGGTTGACGAGGTCGATATCCCGGAGATTGAGTTCGGTCATGCTGCCCGCGCCCTCCATGACGACGGGGTTGTGACGGGCGGCAAGGTGGTCGAACGCGGCGCAAACGGCAGCACGAAGCTCTGCCCTGCCCTCGCGGCGGAAATATTCCGAGGCGCTGCGCGTGCCCACGGGCCGGCCGTTGAGCACCACCTGCGACGTGTGGTCCGACTGCGGTTTGAGCAGCAGCGGGTTCATGTCCGTGTGACATTCCACGCCGGCAGCCTCGGCCTGCACGGCCTGCGCCCGCCCTATCTCCAAGCCGTCGGGTGTGGCAAACGAGTTGAGTGCCATGTTCTGCGCTTTGAACGGTGCGGGGGTATATCCGTCTTGCAAGAATATCCGGCAGAAAGCGGCGGCCACAACGCTCTTTCCCACGTCGCTGCCCGTACCGGTGAACATTATCGGATGTAATCTTTCTTTCATCTTTTCTCTTTGTCTTACTTTACTTCCGGTGACTCGGTGTCACGGTTTCTCGCACCGTATTCCACTGTCAGGGCAAACAGATAGTCGGACAGTCGGTTCATGAACACCAATATCCTGCTGTCTGTTTTCACCGTCCGCGCGAGCGACACCATGCGCCGTTCGGCCGTACGTGCCTGCGTCCGGGCGGCATGTATGAATGCGGTGAGGGTGCTCTCGCCCGCTATCGTGAAGCCGCCGGCACCGCGACATGTGTCGATATACCGCTCCATGCGCTCTGTCAGAGTTTCCACTCCGAGCCGGCGGGGATTTGCCTCGCCCTCGGGGGTGGCCACATGGCTCATCACCGTCATCAGTTCACGCTGTATATCGTGTATCATCGCAGCCGCCTCACAGTCTTTCGGCAGCATCGAGCGCACAATTCCGAGCAGTGAGTTGAGGTGGTCGGTCTGTCCGTTGACCTCGATCCGCAGGTTGTCCTTATCCACTCTCACGCCTCCGCGGATGGCTGTCGTGCCGGCATCGCCGGTCTTTGTGTATATATTCTTCATCGTTTTCAATCATTGTCCGACGGGCGGAAGAAGTCGGTAGGAGCCGTCTCGCCACCCCAATATATATGCGTGTATCCGGCTATCGTGTTGCCTGCGCGCAATATCGCCGAACGAACGGGCTCGCCGGAGGCGTTATACACCTGTGTGATACTTTGTGGCTCGTCGCCCACGAAACGGGAATAATGGAACTCGTGCCCCCTCACTTCGCGCCCGCCAAAAGCAAAACGCCTGTAACCGAGCGACAAGCGGCGCTCGACCGGGCGTGCCGTGATGTCGTGGGGCAACACTCCCGCCATTTCAAACACTCCCTCGTCGGTGGCTATCGAGCGGCACAGGTACATCATCCCGCCGCACTCGGCAAGCACACGACCGCCACGAGCGGCATAAGAACGTATGGATTTCAGCGTGTTGCGGGCGGCCGACAGTCCGGCGGCACGGTTCTCGGGGTATCCTCCCGGGAGATACAGCAGCGACGTATCGGCAGGCAACGGCTCGTCGCTCTCGGGGTCGAACTCCGTCACATGCCCCATCATCCGCAGCATGTCGAGATGTTCTTGATATATGAAAGAGAAAGCCTCATCGCTGCGAGCCACAACAATGTCGCCGGCAATACGCGGCAAGTTTGTCCACGGCGCGGCCGACTCACGGCACGGTCGGGTGCACGCGCTCAGCAACCGCCGCCAATCCACGCCCTCGGATATCATCGGCGTGATGTCGTTCCCCGTTCCGCCACTGAAATCCAAACCGAGATAGCGCGACGAAACGATGTCAACCGACCGGCGGGACAGAAAGCCGAAACACTCGATACCAAGATCTGAACACACCCGGCGGAGCATTTGCCGATGGCGCTCCGAGCCCACCCTGTTGAATATCACACCGGCAACGGTCACGCCGGTATCGAATTTCGTAAACCCGTAGAGCAGCGGAGCGAGCGAATAGGCGGCACTGCGGGCATCGGCAACGAGCACCACAGGCAACCCGAGCGTGCGGGCAATATCGGCCGTTGAACCGCTACTGCGGTCATATCCGTCGTACATCCCCATCATTCCCTCCACCACGCACACATCGGCACCGGCAGAATAATAACCGTAAAGCTCGCGCACATGCCCCTCACCGGCCATAAACAGGTCGAGATTTACCGACTGTCGGCCGCACACGGCCGCATGAAACTTGGTGTCTATATAGTCGGGGCCGCACTTAAACGGTTGCACGGTAAGCCCCTCACCGCGCAGCAGGCTCATCAACCCGCGCGCCACGGTGGTCTTTCCCGCTCCCGACGACGGAGCCGCAATGACAAACTGTGGTATATCTCTCATACGGTGCAAAGGTAATAATTTTATGATTATCCGCCGAAAACATGCGGAAAATAGTGACAATAAGCACCCAGCGTCACTGTTAGTGCTGTATAATCAGTAACCTATAAGGTCAACTTATGGTTTAGAATTCCTACCTCCCAACAATCTTTTCTGCTCTCGCTCGAAGTTTTCGAGAAAATGTATTTCTACCGGAGACATTTCATTCTTGATGCGCTCCTTAAATTTGTCATATTCTGCATCCGCCTTTTCCTTTGCCAACTTGGCGGAAATCTTGCCGGCATGGGTAAGAATATCTTTTCGGGAGATACGAAGAAAATCATCGAGAATGTTTATCCAGTCTTTCATATACATTGGTCGATGCTCTTCTGCCTGCATTTCTGCAAAGTCGAGATAGAGGCTCACGATGCGGTTCAGTGAAGTAATCTCTTCTTGTGTCAGATAGTTTTTGGCAATCTCTGCTTCAGGTTTTGTAGGCATGTATCCCGACCATGTGGTGAGACCCATGAAGTCCTTTTCTGCATTAGCCCTCTCATAGACGACTTCTGCTGCGGTGTGCCCGTGAACAGAATAGTGCATCTTATTTTGCACCGTCTTGAAGAACTGCTGTGTCATTTCCACTCGTGGGTCATAGTCTATACTGAGGGCATAGATTTCAAGCACTTTCCGATAGAACACCTTTTCACTCGAACGTATGTCTCTTATTCGTGCAAGCAGTTCGTCGAAGTAGTTGCCACCACCGGCACGCTTCAGCAAATCATCATTCAGAGCAAACCCTTTCACAATATATTCCTTCAATACCTTGGTCGCCCAGATGCGAAACTGAACGCCACGATATGAGTGCACCCTGTAACCGACACTGATAATCATGTCAAGGTTATAGAAAGCTATCTTCCTTTCCACCTTTCGACCTCCTTCATTTTGAACTGTTGCAAAAAATGCAACTGTTGCTGCTTCTTCCAACTCCCCATCGTCCAACACATTTTTTATATGTCGGGAAATGGTGGATTTGTTTCTCTGAAAGAGCTCCGCCATTTGGTCTGCCGAGAGCCAAACATTTTCGTTCTCTAATCTGACCTCTATCTTTGAGTCTCCATCCGGCGTTTGGTATAATAAAATTTGTCCTTTATCCATATTTTCCTTTATTCTAAGTTGAAGTTCTCAACAAAATCAGCATCAAGTTCTTCTGTAAGTGTCCTATTCTGCAATGACAGTACAGATATAGTCGTAGCCGCAATGACAAACTGTGGTATCTCTCTCATACGGTGCAAAGGTAATAATTTTATGATTATCCGCCGAAAACATGCGGAAAATAGTGACAATAAGCACCAATGCGTCATTGTTTTATTTAATAATAACAAGGTAAAATAAATGGATAGAATACTTCCTATCCTATTCTTAGGTCAAATTAAAGAGTATTATAATACAAACTTTTACAACCTCGTTATCCTCTCCATGTTATTTGCCAATATCCTTGCTTCCTACCTCCTACACGTTTCAACAATCCAAGTTCTTGAAGACGGGAAAGATTGTAGATAATCCCTCCCATGGTAGTATCCGGAATATTCTCAACCAGTTCTTTCCGTGTCGCATCAGGATGTTTGCTCAAATATATCAATATTGTTTCTTGTTGTTTACTCAACTGCTTTTGTATGGTCTTTTGTATGGTCTCCGGCACGTTTTGTATCGTTGCCCTTTCCGGATATTCAAACCTAAATATCGTCCATATTCCAGAAGCGTCATAACGGAACTCCGGTGTCGAGAAGCCATCGTTCTTGCACGCCGTAATAATGCGCTCTATCCCACGTCCCCATGCTTCAATCTCGCCGGCACGGAAGAACGTATTGGCTATGCTTGGATTATATGGCTGCTGTGCGAAGATAATCTTGAATCCCCCCAAAAAAGAAAAAGAGCAACGACTTTAATGAGAACCATCTGTCATTGCCCTAATTTTCTAAACTATAAATTGAATACGTTTGTAGTACATTTATATTGTTTAAGCCTGCACTTGAAATTTATTCTTTTTTTATCAAAAATATAATCAACCTCATTTTCTATAATATGTATAGACATACCCGTCCTCATCCATAAAGGTAAAATAAGAATCTGTAATATTTGTTATGAAATAATACCACGTCGTACCGCTTCTGTTGACTAAAACTAATATTCCGGATTTTTCTTCATAAGAATATCTCCCTTCTTCATCTTCAAACCAAGAAGAGTTTGTGCCTGAAAATGTCAAATGATATGTTCCATTAGACATAAATTTAAAAGTAGAAGTAGCTCCGTAGTAATGATTATTTGAATACCATGTTCCGACAATACGGCTACCCCCGTTATCATCGTCATCATCGCTGCAAGCGACAAAAATCATACCGAACATTGCAACGAATAATGCCATTGCCATGAATTTGATTTTTTTTAATTGTTTCATTTTCTTTTGTTTTTTAATGTATTAATAATAAAGTTCAGTTAATAATTGTCGTCAAACCGACCATTATCATACCGTTTTTTATAATATCTTTTGTCTTAAACTTATTTGCCGAAACCAGATATCCAAGATTAAGAAATGTACTGTTGCCTTTCTTTGTATCCAACAACTTAAAACCTATAGACATTTCTGCATTTGCACCATATATAAATTCATCTTTAAACTCTTTTTTCATTTTATAGTTTTTATCTAATTCAATTACATCATAACCACTTAATCCTGCATAAGGATATATTTTGCCTTGAATATAAAAGGCGTCATTATACATTATATGCTTGCCCAATCCAACGCCCATAAAAAATGCCTCATTAAAAAGTTCGTTTTTCCCGAATTTCAAGTTAGAAGAAAAACCAAATGATATCAATAAAGATTTGTACATGCCGCAACTAAATGCATAACCGTATTCTTTCGCCTCAGACTGGTATAACAAATTGTGACAGGCCAGTCTTTTATCTGCTTCTTTCACGGTTCGAACACCAGACGGTGCTTCTGCTACATCCGGAACATTTGTAACAATAGTACTTTTATCAGACACATGTTCCTTATACTCTTCTGACTTTACATCACTGCCTTTTGCCGGAATTATTATTTTCATTCCGGCATAAAAAAGTCCGTCCGTATTAGGATTTGCTTTTATGATATCATCCACAGTTACACCATGAGCCTTTGCTATACTTTCAATACTTTCACCACGTTGAATTTTATATTCCGTTGTTCCTGTTTGTCCTTTAACACTTGTTACAGACATTAGTAAAAGTATTGTTATAAATACTTTGAATGTTTCTTTTCTCATAAAATATTTTTTGTTGGTTATAATTGAATGATTAAATAATTAGACACACTCCAAAACTTTGTGGCATTTTTTATACTCAATGTACACGTTCCATCTCCATTCTTTATTAACGTGTAAGAATCTCCTGTAGGTATCGGTGTAAGTATTTGGGGCTTATTGGAGTGCAATCGTATTTCACGGAAATCTCTAATATCCACAGGTGTAAACTTACTTTTATCTATACTGCTATAATTTATTTTCTTCTTTGCCAGAAAGCCTCCTGTCAAAATACCGGCTTTTTTCAATTCTTTCTTCGTACCTATTTTTACATAACACTCGTTTATTGTTTCATCCTGAGCACTAAGTGCTTCATTTAGTATCTTATTCTTCTTTTCCGTCTTTTCCATAGTTGTACGCATTGAAGCCATAACAGTGCGCAGTTCTCTTATATTTTTATTCTTATTACCGATGTCTCTCTTCAGCTGCTGTATCACAGCATCCTTTTCTGCCAGTTGTTGATTCAGAAAAGATATAATGCTTTTCATCTTCTCTACACCAACACCATTAATACTTTTAATAGAATCCTGTAACTGTTGGATTTTACTTCTCTGCTTTTCAAGCAACTCTTCAAAGAAATTAAGATTTTCCATTATCTGTTTCCTGCTTAAAAGCACTCCGTCTCCACTCTTATTGGAACAGAGCACATTTTCTTGCATTGCAATACTGTCAAGACCGACGGCGATAGTTGTTATCATAGAGTTCAATTCATCAAGTTCTTGCTCTCTTTCCAGACAAACCCTCTTTATTGAATCCCTTTCTTCTATAAACTTTGCCATACCGTTATTACTGTTTTCACACGAAGTTATAAAACATGTAATTAAAATAAAAAACAGGAAAGGTGTACTAGTTCTTCTCATTTTGTGATTATAAAAATTTCTTCAAATGCAAAGGTATAATATAATCAACTTTTTTCAAAAAAGGGGCGTATTACAATGAACGACACTTGTGTCGCATTTTACTTGTCACCGATAGCATCTATATTGTCCGACAAGTCTTTAAAAAAGTTGTGCTCAAGTATTACGGATATGCGCTGAAGCAGCGTAGTGTCAATGCTTTCACGCTTGAAAATGTCATACACGTTCTGCCTGTTACAGTAAAGTTTGCGAGCAAACCATGCCACAGTACGCTCCTTTTCACGCAACACCGCTTCTATCCTCTTACCTATATGAAACATAGTAGTTCTACATAAACACATAAAAGCCGAACCACCCAAGACTTTCCTTTATATATAAAAATGAGACACATAAAAAAGGCGGGGAGTCCTGACCATTGTCCATCCCGTCTTTGGGCCTTCGCACTGCCTCACCTGCGGATAAACAATGCAGCAGCCCCACGCCCATGCTATATACACAGACACACTACAAAAAAGACGAACAGGATATATACACCAGTTCTCGCTGTTTGTACATGTGAGTATATGCACACGTGGGCGTTGCCACCTTGTTAATCTTTACAGGTTCTTGAATGTGCGAAGTTCAAAGACGAAAGATAACGTTATAGTAACGCCTTATTTTTATTATGTCATCCATGACAGTAATTATATCATTACGTCACGGACACTGCAAAATTATAACTTTTTATTTGATTAACAGTTAACGGAATGTCTTTTTTTACATCTTACATATCAAAAAGTTCCGTAAGAATAAGCATCACTGCGTCAAATAGAATGACAATTGAAGTTGTCGGGTATATATAAAGTTGTCATATCTTAATTTTTATCTTTCAATCTGTAACCAGCAGTTGAAAAACTACTGTGTAAAGTGGGGATGTATCAAAATACAAATGCAATTATTTGTAGGAGCGCACGGCTTGTATACCCGCTTATAAAGCACTGACAATCAGTTAATATCTATTCAGGCGCACGAACCGTGCGTCCCTACAAATTCCATAAACATGCATTTTGACCCGACCCCTGAAAATCGGGATTTGAAGTTTAGAAATTACAATCTGCAAGATTTTACGGGCTTGAAATTACGATTTTACGGCAAAAAGGATGTGTACGGCGAGATAACGGGCGTCATTTAAAGAAAAAGAACGAGAAACGAGATATTCGTTTGTTCGCAACGGAATATTAACTGGTTTACAACGAGATATTAACTGCACTGTAATTAATATTCCGTTGCAAGACAATGCGATATTAACTGCACTTCAATTAATATCTCGTTACGAGGTAACGAAGTATTAACTGTGAAGTAACAAAGTATTAACTGTGAGATAACGAAGTATTAACTACCGATGAAAAAATACGCTATTGGGGAGAAAAGACATAAAAAATCCCACATTCCGAGTGGTCGGAATGTGGGTTACGGGGATGGGATGCCGGCAAAAGCGTGCATCGCATTTTCATAAAATCATGAGCGGTGCCGGATTACGGTTGCGCTTTTTCCTCGTCTTCATCTTTTATCACGGCGTTTTTGGGAAGCTCTATCGCTGCGCAACGTCGCAACAGGTCGGTGACACGGCGGTTGGTGGTGCTGTCCTTGTAAGTCTCGGGCATGAAATTGATGTGCATGCCCAAGACGTTTTTCTGCGAGCTAAACTCTTTCGGCGACACGGATGGCTTCGTTTTAAGTCCTATCTTGAACGTGCCGAGGCCGTCTATCTTCACGCGCTTCGAGTCTTGCATGGCACGCGTCATCGTGGGGACGAGCTCGCGAAGCACTGCCTCGATATCGGAACGTTTCACGGTGCAGTTCTCCTGCATTATCTCGGCCAGTTCGCGGGTAGACATCGTGTCGACCATCACCGCACGGGCATACCATTTTCCATAAACACTGCTGCGACTGTTGTTGTTGCGATATAATCTGTAATATACTGACATAGTTCTTTGATTTTTTATTGTTTATCATTTTGCTTTATCGTCTCTCTCGTCAAACCATCCTCGTCAGGATACCGGGCGTCCCCATTGTTTGACGATGCAAAGATAACACAAATGACATTACATGTCAAGGCGCATCACGATACACTTCGCGATACATATCCAGATACGCCCGTAATTTTATCACAATAAAGCCCGTTTTACTGTGAAGAATTGAATTTGCAACAAACTCTGACTTCTAACCTGCATTATTCATACCTGTTCCTACTACAAGGACTAACCGCCGGCACCTCAGCGCGCTACATTCTTAGGCATTAGCGAAGGACAAATGGGTAATATCGAATCCATCATACCTCCACATAAATATACTTTATCACAAATTCACCGCATTTGTAAACTATTTGAAGTTCCAATACAACAAATATTTATAGAAGAATTCAATGATGATATGAGAGATGTAATAGAACTTCTAATATCAAATATTATAAAATATGAAGAGCGATAAAGATAGAATAATAGAACGATTCCATCAAATAAAAGATTTAGGATTTGTAAAAAGCAACCGTAAGAACAATACGGGTATAGGTAAAACTTTCGAAGATTACATGGGTGTTGTAGAGAACAACTTAGATAAGCCCTACTTATTTGGGTTTGAAATAAAATCACATAGAGAAGAAACCAACTCATATATAACTCTATTTACCAAATCACCAAACTTCCCACAAAGAGCCAATGCTTGGTTAAACCTTAATTACGGCATTCCATATGAAGAAAATCCGCAATTACATAAACTTCACACTTCTATGTTCGCAGACAAATATAATACTTTCAACGAGCAATATTCTTTCAGACTCATAAATGACACTACTAATAATTTATTAAGAATTGGTATCTTTGACATTAATACCAAGAAACTTATCAATGCCGATGCTGGATATACGTATAAATGTATTGAAACAGTATTAAGGAATAAACTACATAACTTATTCTATGTCAGCGCAAATCGGAAATATATAGATAACGACGAATACTTCCATTTTAATATGGCAGAAATATTCTCTAATCCTACAATTGAACGCTTTCTTAAACTGGTAGATGCCGGCAAAATAATGTATGATATAAGAATTGGCTCATATAAGTCGGGGGCTAATTATGGAAAGCCACACGATCATGGAAGTGGATTTAGAATTCTGGAACCAAACCTAAAACTCCTTTTTCAAAATAGAGAAGAAGTAAATTGAATTATATTTTCCCAAATAGAATTCTTAAAACATATACAATTACTATTGTATAAATTCTATACGAGCACTGTGTCTTATCTCAAAATATCATTCGGCAGAGAAGCAACGGCCGGCTTCATCAATAAGTAAGATAGTAAGATTGCCGGCAGGAAAGAGGGGCCGGCAGTGGGAGACACAATGCGATATGACCACGCGGCAGAAGCGGGAAAGGCGTTCCGGCGGTACAATTGTCCATAACTCGCGTGCAAGAGTAATGCTTTTTGCAGATGAAACGACGGCGGCATCGCACCCTGCCTCGGCAAGCATGGCGGCAATAAACGCTTTATCCATGGTAGAACGATGACTGTGTGTGTCAAGCTCGCCTGCTGCCAGCTTCACGGCTTTGCCCATCATCACGCCGAGCGTAAGCCTTTTTATACCCAGTTCGGCGGCCATTGCTATCGTTTCGCCTATATAATTGCCGTATTCCACAAATGCCTGCGGCGGCAAATCGGGATATACAGCCCGCACGAAACGTTCGCTCTTCGCTCCAGAGTTTATCACTATGCGCTCCGCTCCGCTCGCCACGGCCACCTCCATGCACTTGCGTATGGAACTGACGAAAGCGGCTTCGGAAAACGGTTTTATTATTCCCGAGACACCCACGATGGATATTCCGCCAACGATACCGAGGCGCGGATTGAATGTGCGGGCGGCAGTCTCCTCTCCACCCGGCACGGAGATTGTTACGTTCAGGGGATTTTCCGGGTGCAACAGCGTAATGATATTATTGCGTATCATCTCGCGCGGCACACGGTTTATGGCCGGACTGCCGGGCGGAAAATCAAAACCGGGCAGCGTGATAGTGCCCACTCCCGGGCCGGCAGCAATGGTAATGAGCGATATATCTTCGGAGAGAGGGGGTTGTATCTCATCTTCTTCGCGATAAAAAACAGCTGCTCTTATCTCCATTCCGTCTGTCACGTCTGGGTCGTCGCCACTGTCTTTAATAACAGAGGCATAACCGTCGCCGTAGGTTACATCTACCGTTATGGTCTCGCCGTTGGGAAGTATGACGGGAACAGACGGCGTGGTGGTGCCGTGCAACAAGCGAATGGAGGCAGCAAGAGCGGCTGCCGTGGCACAAGTACCGGTGGTAAGACCGCTGCGGAGAGGATAAAAGCTGGGGAGAAGACGCTCTACGGCACGCCGCAAGCCGTGTTCGCCATTGACAATAGTAAAATATGACGGCGTGGGCGGGCGCTTGACAGCCACCACACGTATGCCCATGTCGAGGGCAGCAGCGGCTTTCTCGGCAAATCCGCCGGTGATACCGCTCTCTTTCATCAGCACGGCATCGGGGCGGATACGGGCGAAAAGCGCACGGTTATCCTCTCCCTCGCCGTAAAAACAAAGTTCTTCGGGACGTGCACCGAAACGGCGTGCGATGGCAAGAGAACTTTCGCGGTTGAGTATTCTGTGGTATAGCCTCACGCCGCGCGACTTCAATACCGACAAACGACCTATCGACTGTACTCCCGTTGTGGCCACTACGCAACGACACCCCGACAACCGTTCTATCGCATCGTCATACCCGTCGCACCATTCTATGCGCACGGTGTCGCGCCCGGGAAATATCCTTTCGAAACGAATGGCGGGAATGTCGAGAGCCGAAGCCACGGCGGCCACAGTGGCATGAAGCTGCGAAGCAAACGGATGGGCGGCATCTACGATAAGCCGTATGCCGTTAGTCTGACAGAACTCCGTCATCGATCCGGCATCCATTGCACCGCAAACACGTGTGCCGCGACTCATTGTCACGGCCTGTTCGTCGCCCCGTGTGGAATAAAAATACGGAGAGCCAGACTCTTCAAGTTCCTTAACGGCTTTCAGTCCCTCGGTTGTTCCGCCGAAAACGAGAATCATTCTTCTGCCTTTCTGTATAGATGAGTGAAATGACGAGAGTACAACTCCGACAGACCGTGCCTGTTGTCGATAGCCTCACCTATCACAAGGAGCGTGTCAAGACGCAGTCCGTTGCCTCTGACAATGGCAGCGAGATCGGCCAATACGCCTTTGTATATCCGCTGTTCGGGCCATGTCAGCTTGTGGCATACGGCCACCGGTGTGTCGGCGGGATACTCACGGAGCAGTTCTTCCTGCACATTCTCCACGATATCGGCACTTAAATATATGCACATGGTGGAACGCGAACGAGCCAGAAGATGCAGTTTTTCGGTGTCGGGCATGGGTGTTCGTCCCTCGCCGCGTGTGAGAATGATTGTCTGTGTCTTGCGTGGAATGGTGAATTGCGAACGCAATTCGGCCGCGGCTGCTTGGAAAGCGGAGATGCCGGGCGTGATATGATAGCGCATTCCGTAGCGGTCGAAGTGGTTCATCTGCTCCTGTATGGCTCCGTAAAGGCACGGATCGCCGGTATGCAGACGCACTACAAACTTGCCACGGTCGTAGTATTCTTTCATGATTTCAACCTGTTCTTCGAGCGTAAGCGAAGCCGAGCTGCGCACCGTAGCCCCTTGTTTGGCACATTCCGTGAGCTTTCGCGGTACGAGACTGCCCGCATACAGTATCAGGTCGGCCCGTTCGAGCATCCGCCTACCGCGCACCGACACGAGTTCCGGGTCGCCAGGACCCGCACCCACTATCTCTATGTGTCCCTTGCGCATGAAAGCGGCATCCATTGCGGCCGCCACCGTCCAATCGGCACCTTTCTTTTTTTGCATGATAAGCTCTCCGCCGCCTGCGGCGAGCACTGCGGCCGCCTCGCTCACGCTTGCCGTTCCTACATGTTTCATCACCGTTTCACTCGGATTAGGCACATCGATATCTTTCAGTTCGCCTGCCGTAAAGAAACGCAAAGCATATCCCTGCCCCGCAAGAAGGGCCAGCGCAGGCTCGTCGCGCTTCTCTTCTATCGACGATATATCGGCGATTGCCGCCTCGGGAATACCCTCTGAGGCGAGAGCGGCCAATATCTCGTCGCACACCCGTGCGGCCGGCGCGGCCTGATGTGCCAGTCCTATTCCTACATGAAAGCATCGGGGTATATAATGGACAAACGGCAATGAGATGTGCTTCGGCCGTCGTGCGCCCACGATAATGAGCAAATCAAACTCGTCGGAGACGATATCGTCTTCCCTGAAAAACAGTTTTACGTGCCCGGGGAGGTTTCTTTCCATCCATTCGGTGCCGCTGTCGCGCACAGTGAGCAGCAAAGCGGTGGGCTTCCGTGCCGTAAACAGTGCTATCTGAGCGTTCATCACCGCGGGATATGCCGTCCATCCGAACTTATCGGCAATGGTATCAAGCGCCCACAAGCCCAGTTTGTCGCTCAAAGTGGTCACGGCCGGAATGGCACCGAGAGCCGACGCTATGCCGATGGCGGCCTCATTGGCTCCTCCCACATGCCCCGAGAGCACCGGAACCACTGTCGCTCCCGTGCCGTCGACACATATCACGGCCGGGTCGGTGTGCTTATCTGCGATAAACGGGGCAATACTTCGCACACAAATACCCATTGCACCGATAAACACAAAGCAATCAACAGTATTCCAATTACCGGCGAGCAAATCGCCGATAGTGTTGATATGGATGGTGTCAGGCTCGTTATGGAGCGAGAATATCTCCCCTCCCAGTTCCGCCTTTATTGTTCTCGCCGTGTCGTATCCGGCCTCTGATACTAATACTATGCAGGTTTTCATTATTCGTTACTGGTGTATAATGTAATTAATACGATGGTTTTCATTTCACGGGACAAACCTCGGCGGCCATTATTTCGATTGGGTTGTGACTGTCGGCGGTCACGCGCAACGGCGTGCGCAGCGTCATTCCGAGTTTTCGCGCTGTCTCAACGAAAGTATCGCGGCTTTGTTCCGTGACGGAATTCATCACCACGACGCCACCCTCCGGCATGATTTCCGCCACACGAGACATTATCTCCGCGAGCCGTCCGCCGTGTCCGCCGATGAACACCGCGTCCGGACAAGGCAACGATGACAGGTCTGTCTGCAAAAAATCGCCTGTCAATGCCATTATGCCGGGCACTCCGAAACGGCGTGCGTTGGCGGTTATCAGTGCCTCGCCGGCCTCTCTCTTCTCAAAAGCCACCACTTCGAGATGCGGGAACTGTGCCTTTGCCTCGATCGACACCGAGCCCGTGCAGAAACCGATATCCCACAACACATGACGCGACGGCAGTCCGAGTGCTTGCAGGGAGAGCAGCCGTATTGGCATCTTGGTGATCATCTTGGCGCGTCCGTCGAGATGTTCAAAGTCGCCGTCCGGTATTCCGAAGAGTCGGTCGCGGCGGCAAGTGGCAGTGAGTATTATGCAATTCGGCATCGGGAACTCCCGCTCTGCTGCCTCGGCTATCGTCATTGTCGTTATGCTTTCGTTCTCGGCATTGCCCAGATTGCAGCCAACGGTCATCATATAGTTGTCATATCCGAACTCTGTCATGCGGCGGGCGATTGCGGCGGGCGTGCGCTCGCGGTCTGTAAGCACGCCTATCAGCGGCCGGCACTCTATCAGCGCGCGGTCAAACTCATGCCACGGGCGGCCTGTAAGCGACACCACGCACATGTCGTGATACGGCATCACCATCCTATGAGCAAGCATTTGCAGGGAGTTGTGGGCCGGATAGAGTCGTATCGCGGCAAAAGGCTCCTTGCGACGGATGGTATTTGCAAATCCGAAAAACAGCGGGTCACCCGAGGCGAACACCACAATGCGCTCATGGATGTGCCCGTAAGCATCGAAAACACCGTCTATCGGCACGGTGATATCTATCCATTCGGCACCGGCCGGCAATAATGCAGCCACGATTTCATGATGCCTGCGCCCGCCGGAAAAAACTCTCGCGGTGTTTATCTCGGCCATGACTTCGGGCGGAAACCACGGCTTGCGGCTGTCGGTAAGCCCTATCACGACATATTCCCGGCTCTGTTTTATATTCTCTTCCATCGCCATTCTTTTTCACTTCATGACTTTTCACACGTCACGACCGGGGCGGAGGGCCTCGGCATCGTTAAAACACAGGATGGCATTGGTGAGCGTCGCGGCGATATTGCTGCCGCCCTTGCGTCCCCGAACGATTATTTTGGGAACGTCGGAGAATGTCTTTACCATATATTTCGACTCTCTCACATGCACAAAGCCCACCGGAGCGGCTATTATTCCCGCTGGTCGCGCCTTGCCCTTACGCATGAGGTCGCACAGCTCGATGAGTGCCGTCGGGGCGTTGCCGAACACAAACAATGCATCCGGATGCTCTTCGACGGCGAGCCTTATGCCTGCCTGCGTGCGGGTGATACCCTCGTTTTCTGCCATAGCACACGCCCGTTCGTCGCCGAGATAACATTTCGCCTCAACGCCAAGACGGGCCAACGCTCCTTTTCTTATGCCGCTCGTGACCATCGTCACGTCGCTTATAATCGTCGTCAGCCGACCGGTTTTCACCATATCATACAATGTTTCCACCGCACCTTCATCCGTATACAGGATGTTTTCCATGTCGAAATCGGCCGTGGTATGTATCGCGTGCAGCAAAGCCCACTTGCGTCCGAGACTTATATCCCGGTTTTTCAGTTCGCCCTCTATCGTGCGGAAGCTGCGTATCATGATGTCCTGCCCCACCCGTCCGGTATCGGCATCCGCGTCGCGGTAATATCCCCGCGGCGTGATAAAACGGCCGTCGCGCACATACGACTGCGAATTTCCGATTATAACGACGGTGAACATGTCGGCATCTTCGGGATTGAAATCGCCCAGAGTGACAATCTCCGCCGTCTGTTCCGGTCGGCCCGCCTGCCGCACGAGGCCCACGGGAGTGTCTGCCGGGCGGCCGCACTCGATGAAAATTTCTTTCAGCCGGTGCAACTGCCAGTAACGACCGTGGCTTCTCGGGTTGTATACCGCCGTGACAAAGTCGGCCGTGGCGGCTGCCGTGATGCGCCGTTCGATTATCTCCCACGGCGTCATGAGGTCTGAAAGTGATATCACGCAGAAGTCGTGCCCCACGGGAGCGCCGAGGATTGAGGCTGCTTTCTGAAAGGCGGAGATGCCGGGATATGCCGTTATTTCGACATTTCCGCCGCGCTCCACATTCATTTCGTATATCAGCGGCGCCATTCCGTATATGCCGGCATCGCCTGAACTGATGACGACAACCGTGCGCCCGCCCTCGGCAAGTTCGAAAGCCTGACGAGCCCGTTCCCTTTCCTGCCGCATGCCGCTGTCGACACACACGGCATCGGGCTCCATATACGGCTCGATAAATCGGAAATAATACTTGTAGCCTACTACCACATCGGCCTCTCTGACAGCTCCGAGCACCGCCGGCGTTATGTCGTCTGCGCTACCCGGACCTATTCCCGCTATTATTATTCTTGGCTTGCTCATAATATCTGCATTGTCTTTAAAGACGCAAAGTTACTCTTTTTTTTATAATTATTGTCTTTGAGGGAGAAGTCTTTTACCTTTTAAACGGCTTTATCACGAACGTGAAATCGCGGTCGCCGTATGGCATGCGATACTGTCGCAGCGGTCGTGCACCCCATGAGTTTACGCACGCCACACCTGCCTGACGCTGTTGGATATGCACCTGTGTGAGTCCTCGCGGCACGAGATCGCCGCTGTGGCGGCCGTGTCGGTGTTCCTTGACAGCACCGTCGTCGAGGTCGGAAGTGAGAAAACCGAGTGCCGAACATTCCATCGGGCCGGTTCCGTAAAACTCCAATCCGAGCCCGTCGGCCGAATTATAAACCTTAAATCGACGCACATCCGTATGGTTTCCGCTCTCCTGCGGACGGATGTATGGGAAATATTGCGATGCCACGGTGGTATCTTCCTCGATGATGAACTGGCTCGAATTGCGGTCGGAATAGTTTTCTATCGGTCCGCGACCGTGATAACCGATGCGGTCGAAACACCCCGGCAGACACAGTTGCATGCCGTAGCGGAACATTTCCGGCACCTTGGCCGATGCGTCGGCGGTCATCTTCTGCCGCACGATGAGTTCGCCCGCGGCGGTGAGAGTGTATCTCATCGTGAGCACGGCCGACACAGACGGCATGTCGAACACAACCTCTACGACATGGGCTCCGACGGTATCGACAGACGTTATCGAGCGTAGCTTGTACTCCGGAACGCGCCACACAGCATATTCGCGCTGCAAACTGGCACCGTAATCATTATCGGTGGGGGCGCGCCAGAACTCGGGAGTGACGGAATTTCTGTCGGCGAGCATCGGCGTTCCGTAGGCATCGAGATAGTCTATCCACCCGGTACGCCGCCCTATCGTGACATCGACATTTGCCGATGACATCTTTATATATGCTTCGGTCTGCGTCACTTCCACCTTATTACGGCTCCCGACGGCTCCGCGGCTCATCACCTCCGACTCTTCGGGGAATGTATATGGCCGCACGACAAACTGCCGGCGTGCCACGGTCTGCCCTTTATCGACGAGCGGAGCGGCATGGCGCGTGCGGAAAGCGAAGTTCACCGTAATCTCGGAACTGGCGCACGTGGCGGCAATTCCGGCTATCTTGTCTCTCAACGGTTTGCTCTCTATCTCCTTACGGGTCTGCGGAGCAATCCCGCTAATGTCTATCATGACAACGGCCGACGTGTCTTTGCCGCACAGTCTCGTCACCGTGGCTTCGAGAACGAGGTCGTCGAGGGTTTTGAAAAAGTTTTCGTTATATACCGATATGCGGCCGGCGGCAATGTTACAGTCGTCAACCCACGCGTTCTGATAGTAGTATTTCACCTCGTAAGCGTGCGGATTGAGCCGTCGGTCGGGGGCCACGATGCCGTTACAATTGAAGTTATAGTCGCTCGCGGGATAGCGGCCGTAGTCGCCGCCATACGCGAATATCGCGCGGCCGGTGACGCGACTCGTGTCACGCAGTCCCTGATCGGCAAAGTCCCAGATGTATCCGCCCTGATATTTCGGATACTTGCGCACCAATTCCCAGTACTCTTTGAAGCCTCCCATCGAGTTTCCCATCGCGTGGGCATACTCGCACTGAATGAGCGGTCGCGGGTTGTCGCCGCGCAAATATTCCTCACATCGCTTATAATCACAGTACATCGGACAGAAGATGTCTGTCTTTCCGTCCCGTCCCGCCTGCTCATACTGCACGGGGCGTGTGGCGTCCATGCTTTTGACAAGGTCGTAGGCTTTCTCGAAATTCACACCGTATCCGGCTTCGTTGCCGAGACTCCACACTATTATCGAAGGATGGTTGCGAAACACTGTCACGTTGGCCTCGTTGCGTTCGAGGTGTGCCTGCCCGTAGTCGGCGCGCCGGGCGAGCGTTGTTTTACCGTATCCCATGCCGTGACTCTCGATGTTTGCCTCGGCGGTGACGTATATTCCGTACTCGTCGCAAAGGTCATACCAGCGCGGATCGTCCGGATAATGGCACGTGCGCACGGCATTTATATTTAGCTGTTTCATCAGCTTTATGTCTTCTATCATGCGTTCCTGACTCACCACGTAACCGCCGTCGGGGTCCAGCTCATGACGGTTCACGCCTTTGATGAGCACCGGCCGGCCGTTGACAAGCAGCTGTCCGCCGCGTATTGCGATGTTTCTGAAACCCACTTTGCTGGGTATCACCTCTACAATATCCGTGCCGCGGCGCAGCGTCACATACAACGAATAGAGATAGGGGTTCTCTGCCGACCATGCTTTCACGTTCCCGATACGTATCGCCTCACCGGCTTTCCCCTCGGCAACTGTGCGTCCGGAGGCATCAACGAGCCTGTATGTGACGGTCGTTTTCCCGCCACCGACAACATCGGCGGCCACGCGGAACAGTCCCGTACGGCCGTCATCGGCAAGGTCTTGCATTATTCGCAAGTCGGCGATGCGTGTTTTCGGTCGCGAGTAAAGATACACCTCGCGGGCTATTCCTGTAAAACGCCAGAAGTCTTGGTCTTCCAAATACGAGCCGTCGCACCACCGCATAATCTGCATGGCTATGATGTTGCGCCCCGGCCGCAGGTATTTCGTTATGTCAAACTCCGCCGCCACTTTCGAGTCTTCACTGTAACCGACATACCTCCCGTTGACCCACAGGGTGAGATTGCTCGTGGCCGAGCCCACGTGCAGGAACACATCGCTGCCCCGCCAGTCGGCCGGCAGGATGAACTCACGGCGATACGAGCCGGTGTAATTGTCTGTATCGGGCACAAACGGCGGATTGTTCTTGAAGATGGTGGCCCATGAATAACCCACATTCTTATATATACGGTCGCCGTATCCGTGGATTTCGAACAGGCCGGGAACGGGGAAATCAACCCATTGCGAGTCGTCGAAGCCCGGTTTGAAGAAGTCTTTCGGACTGTCGCCGCGGTTTCTCGCGAAGTGAAAGCGCCACACGCCTTCCATCGACATGTAGCGCGCAGAGCGGTGTTTGTCACCCGTCCGTGCCGCGCCATCGTTCTCGTAAGCGAAGAACGAGGCATGCCGTGGCGCACGGTTGTCGCTGTTCACCGCCGGATTTTGCCATGCGGGAACATTCTTCGAAGCGGCCGAAAGCGAGAGAATAACGGCCGAAAGCAATATAATCTGTCTCAACATATAATTATTTTAGGAGTTAAAGGAGTTTAAGACAAATGTTTATTTTAGGAGTTAAGCCAAATGCTTCAAGGCTTGTTGGTAATCATAACTCTTCACTCTGCACTTCGCGTTTGGGCTCCTTTCAACAAAACAGGCGACCCTTACCGCTTCTAATCAACACATCTGCGGAAAGGATCGCCATACGTCTATACTGTCATCGCAACTATCAAGGCTGCTTGCCGATGTAAGCGAGGATACCTCCGTCTACATAAAGCACGTGACCGTTGACGGCATCCGATGCGTGAGAAGCGAGGAATACTGCCGGGCCGCCGAGTTCTTCGGGCTCGAGCCAGCGTCCTGCCGGGGTCTTGGCGCAGATGAACGAGTCAAACGGATGACGGCTGCCGTCGGCTTGACGCTCGCGCAACGGGGCTGTCTGAGGAGTGGCGATATAGCCCGGGCCTATGCCGTTGCACTGGATGTTGTACTCTCCGTACTCTGAGCAGATGTTGCGTGTGAGCATCTTCAAACCGCCCTTGGCGGCAGCGTATGCAGACACTGTCTCGCGACCCAGTTCGCTCATCATAGAGCAGATATTGATGATTTTACCCTCGCGGCGCTCCATCATCTCGGGAAGCACGGCCGACGACACGATGAACGGACCTACGAGGTCGATGTCGATAACCTGCTGGAACTCGGCACGCTTCATCTCATGCATGGGAATACGCTTGATGATACCTGCGTTGTTGACGAGGATATCGATGTTGCCCACCTCTGCATGTATTTTCTCCACGAGTGCCTTCACATCGTCTTCCTTTGTCACGTCGCACACGTAACCGTGCACATTCTCTATTCCTGCCTCCTTGTAGTTGGCGAGTCCTCTTTCGAGAGCAGCCTCATTGATATCATTGAAAATGATGTTCTTGATACCGGCAGCCACGAATGCCTTGGCGATATTAAATCCGATACCGTAAGAAGCGCCGGTAATCCAAGCGTTCTTACCCTCTAATGAAAAAGGATTTTTCATTTAATTCTAAATTTAAATTATTAATTATTAGTTGTTATTTATATTCTGAACCTTTGTTTCCGAATTATGACATGAGGTCATGCCGTTTCCCGGCTTTTCCGTCTCTATCACGCGCATCTCCGCCCGTCATAATTCATAATTTTCATTGATTACAGACTTGAAATTTCTATTTCAGGTCTGTAATCAATGAAAAGTCCTGATCTCCGTAGTCGAGATTTTCGCCTCCCATACCCCAGATGAAGGTGTAGTTGTGGGTGGCGGCGGCGCTGTGGATGCTCCATTCGGGCGAGAGCACGGCCTGATCGCCTTTCATCCAGATGTGGCGTGTCTCGTCTACCTCACCCATGAAGTGGCATACGGCCTGATCTTCGGGCACCTCGAAGTAGAAGTAAGCCTCCATGCGGCGGCTGTGCACGTGCGCCGGCATCGTGTTCCATACGCTTCCGGGAGCAAGCTCGGTCATACCCATCTGCAACTGGCATGTAGGAAGCACCTGATTGACAATCATCTTGTTGATGTCGCGCTCGTTACTCGTCTCCAGTTCGCCCATGTGAGCCACCACGGCGTCGGCCTTTGTCACTTTCTTGCAGGGATATGCCGTGTGTGCCGTCACGCTGTTGAAGTAGAACTTGGCGGGCTTTGCGGCATCGGTGCTGGCAAAGAACACGTCGCGGTCGCCGCGGCCGATGTACAATGCCTCTTTATAACCGAGGGTAAACTCCTCGTCGCCCACTTTCACGGTGCCTTCGCCGCCTACATTGAAGATACCTATCTCGCGGCGGGTGGTGAAATATTCGGCTTTGAGCGGGTCGATGGCCTCGAGCTTCAAGCTCTCCTTTACGGGCATGGCACCGCCGACAACCATGCGGTCGTACATCGAATATACCATGTTCACCTCGTCGGCGGCAAACACTTTCTCTATAAGGAAATCACGGCGTATGCGGGCCGTGTCGTAACTCTTCGCGTCTTCCGGATGTGCGGCGTAGCGAATTTCGTAATTTGTTTTCATAAATCAATATATAAGTTTTTAAATCATTGTTTTCGAAACATTTGCGCGGTCGTGGCAGGTCGGAAACACATTTCTTTCCGTTTGCCACACCCGGCGATACGCACCGAGGCGCATACTGTCATTTGCAAAGATAATAAATAAAAACCGAACACGGATAAATATATCGCGGTATATTTCAAGAAAAAATCTTATTTAACGTGAGTTTTGGAATTTACAAAACATTACCCGCCCCCGCGTAACGATGTTACTTGGCCTTGTAACAAAATTCAAAGTTACAAAAAAGAGGATGTGCACTTCAATTTTGTCACATTCTCGTCATTCTACATTTATTCAAAAGTGATATATGACATCTTCGGGCGTGGGAGTGCCCGGCCTGACGATATCGAGATTATACACTTGAGCATCCGGATTACACTCTTTGATTAAATTTGTTAAGATGTATACCGATAGAGCCGGTACCGCCGGTGATTTGTAATTCATATAAATATCATTAATCCTTTCTTTTTTCAATATTTACATATCAGAAACAGATAAAAGTATTGTAAATATGCGCATTCTTCAGAAAAATAAGTATCTTTGCATCCTATATTCAGACTAAAAAAGCGGAGTGCAACTCCTGTTTTTAAGTCAAAAATTAGGAATAAACTTCAATATCATTCCGCTATGTTTAAAAGATATACAACACTTGAAGATACGTGCACAGACAGTATTTTTCTTTTCGGAGCGCGTCAGACAGGTAAGACAACTCTTATCAATGAGTTATTTCCTGATGCGCCCAAGTATGACCTGCTTGACTCAACGACTTATGAACGCCTGCAACGCAATCCTTCGCTACTTCGCCAAGAACTGGAAATGCTGCCGGCCAATACCCTCGTGGTGATAGATGAAATTCAGCAAATTCCCATTCTATTAAATGAGGTTCACTGGCTTATAGTAAACAAGAGTCTGCGGTTTGTGCTTAGCGGTTCAAGTGCACGCAAACTGAAACGTAATGGAGCCAATATGCTTGGTGGCCGTGCATTGAAAAACGTTCTGTTCCCCCTTGTAAGCAAGGAAATAGACGATTTTGATGTAATACGCGCAATTCACAACGGCATGATTCCCCGTCATTATCTTGCTCCCAGTCCAAATGTTTTGTGGCGAAGGATGCAGGCTTATATCACTGTATATCTAAGGGAAGAGATAAAGGCAGAGGCTCTGGTCAGAAATCTTACCACTTTCAACAAGTTTCTTGAGGTTGCAGCCATGACCGATGGCGAGATGGTTGTATGGAACAACATTGCACAAGACTGCGGCATAGATGCAAAAACTGTAAAAGAATACTTTTCCATACTCGAGGAAACACTTGTGGGTTATATGATTCCGGCTTATACAAAGAAAGTAAAACGCAACATACGGCAATCTCCCCGTTTCTATTATTTTGATCTTTGTATACCTAACTATCTTCTTGGGCGCAAGCATCTGCAACAGGGCACAAATGATTTTGGCCATGCTTTTGAACACTTGATCATACAAGAGATGGTGGCATATCTTGGCTATCATTTCATAGACGGAGGGCTTTCCTACTGGCACACCTATTCTGAGCTCGAGGTTGATGCTGTATTGGGAGATGCACTGGCAGCAATAGAAATAAAGTCTTGCTCCGAAGTGCAGGCAAGGCATCTCAATGGCCTAAAAGCATTCAAGGAAGAGCACCCGGATTGTCGTTGCATTGTCGTATCCATGGATGAGCGTCCGCGAATATTACAAGGGTTTGAGATTTTGCCGGCTAAAGATTTTCTGCGTATGCTTTGGAATGACGAGATTGTCGACATTTCATTATTGCTATAGGTATATCACATCTCTTTCGAGTATACATTCAAAAGCCTATAAGCGGATGTATACCGATAGAGCCGGTACCGCCGGTGATGTAACTATTCAGCGTAGATACCGGTCTACGGTTGAGTGCGCATGCGATAACAAGTTCAGTCCTCTGTAACTATTCAGTATTTCATCCGGACTCCTGAGACCGGGTGTAAATTATTAATAAACGTAAAAACCGCGGGGTAATTGTTAAAATAAAAAGTGCGACTTGAAGTCACCGTTTAGAAAAAGCCGAGAATTTAAATTGACATTTTCGTGTCATTATTTGGGGGTTGAGATGCAATTATCCGGGGTTGGACATGATTTCCGGTCGTTTTTGCGTTGCAATAAGGCTGTAATTGCATTGCATTTACGGCCTTATTGCATTCCAATTACGGCCTAATTGGAATGCAATTACGGCCTAATTGGAAATGAAGAGGGTTTGTAAGGGAAGTAGGGAAAGTAGATTTTACAGGTAACAGACTGACAAACAACATTTTACACAAAATGCTCTAAAAATGCGTTTTTTGCGGCCTCGGGAAAATATTTTTGAAAAAACGCATTCTCAGAGCATTCAACCCCCGATTTTATTAACAACGTTTTAATCATTTTAACATATACACTCACGAGGGGCGGTCGTTATGATAGAGGCAACCTGCCGGCACGCCGACGAAATGCCCGTTGTAGAAAGGATATATGAACAACCATGAATGATGCAGGTCAAAATTCTTCATTCTTTATTCTTCATTCTTCATTTAATATCATACCTTTGCAACATTGTACGCGCGAAAACAGCACGGCGGATTATCAAAAAAAGAAAAAGACATGGAAGACAATTACGAACTGAAACTGGCACGGGACTTTATCGAGAAAACAGGATGCAACATTTTCCTCACGGGAAAGGCCGGAACGGGAAAGACAACCTTTCTCAAAGAGTTGCGCGAGCGGTCGCCAAAACGCATGGTCGTGCTCGCCCCCACGGGCATAGCGGCCATCAACGCCGGCGGAACCACGATACACTCGTTCTTCCAACTGCCTCTGTCTCCGTTCGTGCCGGGAGCCTCGTTCGGCGGTCGGGAACAGAAGCGGTATCAGTTTGGCAAGGTGAAGCGCAACATCATCCGCACTCTCGACCTGCTCGTCATCGACGAGATTAGCATGGTGCGCGCCGACCTGCTCGACGCCGTCGACTCCGTGATGCGCCGCTACCGCGTGCACAACCTGCCGTTCGGCGGCGTGCAGCTGCTGCTCATCGGCGACCTGCAGCAGCTCGCGCCCGTGGTGAAGGACGACGAGTGGGAGATGATGAAGAGCTATTACGACACTCCGTTTTTCTTTTCGAGCAAGGCTCTCAACGCCGCGGGATATCACACGATAGAGTTGCAGACCGTTTACAGACAGCAGGACGGCAAGTTCCTTTCCATCCTGAACAACATCAGGGAGAACAAGGCCGACGACAACACGCTGGCCGAGCTGAACAGGAGATACATCCCCGACTTCACACCGCCCAAAGGCAGCAACTACATAAGGCTGACAACGCACAACTATCAGGCCCAGCAGATTAACGACAGGCAGTTGGAACGCCTCGGCGGCGCGGCAAGCGAATACCGTGCGGAGGTGGAAGGCACGTTTCCCGAAAGTTCATATCCCGCCGACGAGACGCTGACGCTAAAAGCGGGAGCGCAGGTCATGTTTATCAAGAACGACCCTAACAGGCGCTACTACAACGGAATGATCGGCGAGGTTGTCGATGCGGGGCACAACTCGATAACGGTGATGAGCCGCGACACGGGCGAGACGATAGACATCGAGCCCGCCGAATGGGCCAACTCCAAATACGCGATAGACAGCAAGACAAAGGAGATAACGGAGACGGTGGAGGGCGTTTTCCGCCAATACCCGCTGCGGTTGGCATGGGCGATAACGATACACAAGAGTCAGGGACTGACATTCGAGCACGCCATCATCGACGCGTCGCACTCGTTTGCCCACGGACAGGCATACGTGGCACTGAGCCGCTGCAAATCGCTCGAAGGCATGGTGCTGTGCGCTCCGCTCGGACGTGAGGCGGTGATAAACGATGATACTGTGAGCAGTTTCATTCAAAACGCCGAGGCCAACCGACCCACGGCCGACACGCTGAACGACATGCGGCGGGCATACGTGGCGCAAATACTCGATGAACTTTTCTCCATGGCCATGTTGCGGCAGGCCGTCGAGATGCTCACACGCACGCTGACGGAGCATTTCTACAACAAATATCATACCATGCTCACCGAATATACAAACGCAAGGAACATGCTGGACGAGCTCGCCGGCGTGGCCGAAAAGTTCGGAAAGCAATATCGCGGCCTGCTCGCCGGCGGGCACGATGCCGCCGACCCGCTGCTGCAAGAGCGCATTCACAAGGCCGCGACATACTTTGCCGGCAGGCTCGAAACGATGAAAACGCTGTTTGCAAAGACGCGCGTGGAGACGGGAAACAAACTCGTAAGGGCGCAATTTGACGACCGCCATGCCACACTCGGCGAGGAACTCGGTCTGAAAACAAAAATGCTCGGATATATCTCCGACCCGGATTGCACATTCACGACAAGCGACTATCTGCGCCGTAAGGCCCGCATATTGCTCGGCGACAGCACCGACGAGACGGCCTCAAAGGAACGGACACGCAAGACAAAGACACCGAAGACACCCAAAGAGCCGAAAATACCCACAGCAAAAATAAGCTATGACATGTTCATATCGGGCATGGACATCGACAGAATAGCCGCCGGGCGCAGTCTCACCACCGGCACTATATTCAACCATCTGGCCAAATACGTGGAGCAGGGAACGCTGCCGATAGAGCAGTTGATGCCCCAAGAACATATCGACGAGATACGCAATTACGCCCGCATTCACCCGCAGGAGCTTTCGGCCACACAGATAAAGGCAGCCATCGGCGATGCGATAAGCTACGACGAAATACGTATCGTGAAAAAGATTTACGGAATTGGGTAAATAGTTTAGAGAGGCTCCCTCTTTTACATGTTCTTGTTTACTTCTTTCTTCAACTCTTCCACACAGGGAAAGCCTGTTGCCTGAAATGATTTACGGTATGCACGGTCGAAGAGGATGTATGTAGGCACGCCGGGAATATCAAACTGTTTTCTCACGGCAACGGCCTGTTCCTTGCTGAGGCGGTAGTGTCCGCCGGGAATATCGGCTATCATGTATTTCCATGTGGCTCTGGCGACGACTCGCTCGCCAGATACACAAAGACGATATCCTTGCCTACAAAGGCTTAAATATACATCGGACTCATCCGCAAAGATAAATAAAAAAGCCGCGCTACGAACATCGTAACGCGGCCTTTTTGGTGTTGGACCAACGGGACTCGAACCCATAATGACAGAACCAAAACCTGTAGTGTTACCATTACACCATGGTCCAATACCAACTTTTCGGCTGCAAAGGTAGTGGTTTTTTGCGCCACTACCAAATTTTAAGCCCTGTTTTTTTATTCCAATTCAATGTTTTGGCAAGTTTCAATCACTTCACTATTACGAGATAATAGTTTTTCTTGCCTCGCTGAACGAGCAGATATTTGCCGTCGATGAGGTCGTCGGAGGTGATGATACGATCGAAAGCAGCGAGCTTTTCCTTGTTGAGCGACACGCCTCCGCCCTGCACGAGTTTGCGCATCTCTCCCTTGCTGGCAAACACTGCGGCTTCTTGTGTGAAGAGATCGCCCGCCGGTTGTCCGAGCTTGTCGGCCGAAATTTCAAACTGCGGCACACCTTCGAAGATGTCGAGCAACGTCTGTTCGTCGAGTTTTAGCAGGCTGTCTTTCGTCGATTTGCCGAAGAGTATGTTGCTTGCCTCCACTGCCGTGTCGAAAGCCTCGCGCGAATGAACCATCACCGTGACCTCTTCGGCGAGTCGTTTCTGCAACGTGCGTCGCCCGGGGTCCTGCTTGTGTTCCTCCACGAGAGCGTCTATCGTCTCCTTTTCGAGACTTGTGAATATCTTGATGTAGCGTTCGGCATCGTCGTCGCTGACGTTGAGCCAGAACTGATAAAACTTGTACGGTGTCGTGCGTTTGGGGTCGAGCCAGATGTTTCCGCTCTCCGTCTTGCCGAACTTCTTGCCGTCTGCCTTTGTTATCAGCGGACAGGTGAGGGCGAATGTCTCAACATCGTTGCCGAGTGTGCGGCGGATGAGTTCGGTACCGGTGGTCATGTTGCCCCACTGGTCGTTGCCTCCGAGCTGCAATTTACAGTTCTTGTGCTCATAGAGATAGAGGAAATCGTATCCTTGCAGCAACTGATATGTGAACTCGGTGAATGACAGTCCGTCGCGAGCCGTGCCGTTCAGTCGCTGCTGCACGCTCTCCTTGGCCATCATGTAATTCACCGTTATGTGCTTGCCCACCACGCGTGCGAAGTCGAGGAAAGTAAAATCTTTCATCCAGTCGTAGTTGTTCACCATCTCTGCCTTGTTCGGTTCATTGCCGTCGAAGTCGAGGAATTTGGCCACCTGCCGCTTGATGCACTCTTGATTGTGGTATAAAGTCTTGTCGTCGAGCAGATTTCGCTCCTGACTTTTACCCGAGGGGTCACCTATCATGCCGGTGGCTCCACCAACAAGGATAATCGGTTTGTGGCCGCAACGTTGCAGATGGCGCAGCATCATGATGCCGCACAGATGTCCTATATGCAGTGAGTCGGCCGTGGGATCGGTGCCGAGGTATGCCGTTACCATCTCGCGTTGCAGCAATTCTTCGGTTCCGGGCATTATCTGGGCGAGCATTCCGCGCCATTTCAGTTCTTCTACAAAATTCTTTTTCATATCCGGTTTTATTATTGTTATTAATCGATTAAGGTACGGGGTCGTATCCGCTGCCGCCCCACGGGTGGCATCTCAGTATCCGCCGCACGGCCAGCCACAATCCTTTCAGCGGCCCGTGGCGCATGATAGCCTGCCGGGCATATTCCGAGCAAGTGGGAGTGAAGCGGCATGATGGCGGAGTCAGTGGCGAGATACAATGCTGATAGAACACAATCGGCAGGCAAAGCACCTGCGACACGGCCTTGACGATGAAGCGCAATGCCTCCGATAATGCTTTCATGGCTGCTCCACCGTGTGACAAGGGTTATCGTTTTTCCGCTGCTCGAGACGTTCGGCGAGCCGCATAATGAGTGATTTCACGCTCCCGGCCACATCTTTGCTGTCGTGAAGCGTGTCGGCCTGCCACACGAAAGCCATGACTATCATCTTGTCGGGCGTGGCATCAAGCGCATCGGTTATCGCCTGTTTGTTGTGTCTGTAAGCCTCGCGCACTTGGCGCTTGACACGATTTCTGTCCACCGCATGCTTGAGGTGGCGCTTCGGAACGCTGACAAGCACTTGTGCCGGCACGTCGCTTTCGACACGTTCCATGCGAAGATAGACAAGACGCAACGGGTATGCGCTCAGCGAGCGGCTGCCGCCTCCGCCGAAAAGTCGCTCCATCATTTTTCTGCTGACGAGGCGTTCACGCTTTCCGAATGTGTATGCCGATTGCTCCGACATGGCTTTTTGATTTATGTTGAGCTCTCTCTGAGACTATTCCTGCACGTCGTTGAGATAGTGTAGCAGCGCACCGGTCATGGAGGGATATTTCTCTGAGGGTGCTTCGAGGTCGAGACGCAGGCCGGCGGCTTTCACGGCTTTGGCCGTTGCGGGGCCGAATGCGGCTATCGCGGTATTCTTCTGGTTGAAGTCGGGGAAATTCTTTATCAGCGAGTCGATGCCCGCAGGACTGAAAAACACGAGCATGTCGTAGTCGAACGTGTCCACTTCTTCCTGAGTGAAGTCGTTGCTCACGGTGCGATACATCACACACTCCCTGTGATTAAGTTTCTTTGAGTCGAGCAAATTGGTGAGATTGCTGTTGTGAACATCGCTCATCGGCACGAGATATTTCTCGTTCTTGTGTTTGATCATCGCCGGAATGAGGTCGTCTACCTTGCCTGTGTTGCCGAAAAACACCTTACGCTTACGATACTGCACATACTTCTGGATGTATAGGGCTATCGTTTCGGTAACACAAAAGTACTTCATGTCTTCGGGAATAACCACCCGCAACTCTTTTGCCAACTTGAAATAATTGTCTATTGCATGGCGAGACGTGAAAACTACTGCCGTATAGTCGAGCAAACTTATCTTCTGCTGACGGAATTCTTTGGAACTTATACCCTCGACCTTTATGAACGGACGGAATATCAATTCCAAGTCAAACCTCGCCGCAAGGTCAAAATAAGGAGACTTATCACTGGCGGGTTTAGGCTGTGAAACCAAAATCTTCTTAATCATCGATGTCCTTAAAAATTTATTTCCAAATAGCTGCCTGTCTGTACCAATGCACCCCACAGGGCGGCGATAGGTACGGCTTCAAGGGCACAAAAGTACAAAATTATTTGCAGAAAAGCAGTGTCGCGGCTGAAAAATATGGCATAACACTTATATATTGTCAGTATTTTAACGAAAACCAATACAATTATAAAGTAAATAATGACATTATATATTGACAAATCGAAATACACTTGCAGCAAGACGACAGGAAGAAAGAGCACTCCCTCCGACGACGACAGGAAGAGAAACGACTTCAACCAGCGCATGTTTTGGCGCCAACTGAAAAACACGTAGTTTACAAAACTGTAAAGCAACACGCGCAACAGGAAGTAGCCGGCATACATACCGAAGTATATCGCTATGAGATGATACTGCGTGGGGAGCAGGAATGTCTCGCCTATATATCGCAGCGTGTAGAAGTATTGGAACACGGCGAGCAACAGACAGGTCTGTGCCACGAGGAAAAACTGGAAGCGAACTTCCGATGATGTTTCTGTGATGACCGACGTACCGGAGTGCGACGCACGGGCGAAATCCTTTATCTGCCTCACGATAAAGCGCCGTGAGCGCGAGAGGGCCATTATCACCATGACGACACAAGCGAGCAAAAGGCTCGTTATCATGTTGTCGCCGCGCAGGGTATATGGCACGGGGTCGCCCGCCACGCCGCGCCCGCTTGTCTTTATCTCGGGATGATACAGTGAGTCGCTGAAAAAGATATTCTCATCGTAACAATCGCGCAGAGTTATCTCGCGCGGCTCTTCGGCAGGCTTGGGGCGAAGCAGATATACAGAGTCGACGGCGTCATGGCTCGCGGCGAACGGGCCGGCATGGGTGCCGACCGGCGTGTCGGCCGGTACGGCCTCGGTCGCGATGCCCTCATCCGCCGTATGTGCGGGAGTGTCGGCCGCCGTCGCGTGTTCAGCCCCCACGGCCGGCTCGGCCTGTGGGGCGGTATGTATGAGCAGTGTGTCTTGCCGCGCCATCCGTGCTTAAAGTCCGAATTCGCGTTTTATGTCGTCCACACGGTCGAGCTTCTCCCATGTGAACAGCTCTATCTCCATCGTCTTGTCGTCGTGATAATGACTCGTGAACGTCTTGTGCACGGTCTTCGGCTCGCGGCCCATGTGTCCGTAAGCGGCTGTCTCGAGATACATCGGCTGCCGCAATTTGAGGGCGCGCTCTATCGCCTTGGGGCGCAGGTCGAACAGCTTGCCGATACGCTCTGCTATCTCGCTGTCGCTCATGCTCACACGGCTGCGGCCGTAAGTATTCACGTATATATTCATCGGACGGGCCACGCCGATGGCATAGCTCACCTGCACGAGCATCTCGTCGGCCACGCCGGCGGCAACCATGTTCTTGGCTATGTGGCGCGCGGCGTAGGCTGCCGAGCGGTCGACCTTGCTCGAGTCCTTGCCGCTGAAAGCTCCGCCGCCGTGGGCTCCCTTGCCGCCGTATGTGTCCACTATTATCTTGCGGCCCGTAAGACCTGTGTCGCCGTGGGGTCCGCCGATGACAAACTTACCCGTGGGGTTGACATAATACTTGATATCATCGCCGAAGAGAGCAAGCACTTTCGCCGAATGGATGCGCTCTTTCACGCGGGGCATGAGAATATCGAGCACATCGGCCTTTATCTTTGCCAGCATCGTGTCGTCGTCGGCAAACTCATCGTGCTGTGTCGACACCACGATGGTGTCTATACGCTCGGGGATGCCGGCATCGCTGTATTGCACGGTAACCTGACTTTTCGAGTCGGGGCGCAGGTATGTCATTTCCCGTCCTTCCTTGCGAATGTCGGCGAGAGTGGACATTATGAGATGGGCAATGTCGAGCGATACGGGCATATAGCTCTCCGTCTCGTTCGTGGCATATCCGAACATCATGCCTTGGTCGCCGGCTCCCTGATTGTCGTCGCTGCCGTTGTCCACGCCGCGATTGATGTCGTCGCTCTGCTCGTGGATGGCACTCAGTATGCCGCACGAATTGCCGTCAAACTGATACTCGGCCTTGGTATATCCTATCTTCTTTATCGTGTTGCGCGCGATGGTCTGCAAATCGATGTACACATCGCTGCGCACCTCGCCCATTATCACCACCTGTCCGGTGGTGACAAAACTCTCGCAGGCCACGCGGGCGTGCTCGTCGTAAGCGAGAAACTGATCGAGTATGGCGTCGGATATCTGGTCGGCCACTTTGTCGGGATGTCCCTCTGACACTGATTCTGATGTAAACAGGTATGACATAATTATATTAGGTGTTATTGTTTATACATTATTTCTTTCCGGTCGTCGCGCCGGCCACACGGCATCGCCGTATATAGCGACTTGCAAAGTTACCGCTAATTGACTTAACCACCAAAAGAAAACGCAAAAATCTGATTTTCATGAAAGAAAACACCGCTTAGAAAAACCGAGAGGGCAACCCCGAAACGTTACACGGCCGAAATCACATTGTTACGCGGCCGTAGTAACGATGTGATTTCGGCCGTGTAACGATGTTACGCAGGCCGGGGAACAAAATAAAAAAAATCATCCGGATGTTTATCTTCGTCTCGCTTCGAAATATCGCTGCGCGTCTTCATCGTCCGGGTCGATGTTCAATATCTTTTGGAAGTATTCACCGGCCTTGTTCAAGTCTGTTTTTTTCTTCTTTATATTATACAATCCAAGATATTTATAGGCATATTTCAGCGCGTTGTTGTCGCTCGTCGTGTTTTCGTTTTTGGCCAGTACAACGCTTACCAGTTGGTCGGCGATGACATGAGTGTCGTTATCGAAATCCTCTCCGTTGATGCGCCAATTGCATTGCAGGCGCTGATATAAGGCATACACCATGTTGTTCGGGAATTTCTCGGCTATCTCCTTGTATATCGCGTCGGCGTTGCGGAATGCCTGCAACTTCTCTTCGCCGTTGAGTTCTACGGCTTGCTGCCCGTATATTCCGGCAAAGGCGCTGAGATCGCCAAAGGTAACGGTGCCGAGTTCTCTTTTCTTGTCTGCATAAGCCTTGTATTCGCGTATCGCGCTTCCCCAGTCGCCGCTGTACGCATGGCATATCGCCATTCCCTGCCGGGCATCGCTTTTGCTTGTTTCCTCAAACTTGTCGTTGTCTATAATACTTTTATACACCTTTATCGCGTCGGCATATCTTTTCGCATTCCGGTAGGCGTTGGCGAGGTTTGTGTAGTCGCCGACCTTTATTTTTGTGCTGTCGCATGTGTGTATGTATTCCTCTCCATATTCCACTGCGTCGCTCCAGTTACCCTGTTTGAAACTGTTTTGAACCCCCAAATAATAAAGTCCGCCATATTCGGGAAACTTTTTCACACCGAATTTAATGATTTTATCGCATTTCTCGTAGTCCGTGCTTTTGAGGTGAACAGTGGTGGCATAGTCTGAAATATCTTTCTGCGACAATGTGTTTAGGTCGCACCGGTCGAAATAGTCGATGCACTTCATGTATGCTTCGGTCTGTTCCACGCTGCCGTCTTCGGTATTGTCGCCCACCCGGGCGTACATCCTTGCCAACTCAAGATTTATCGGGAAATCGGGCTTATGGGTCAACAGATCCTCAATCTTGCGCTGCGCCTTTTCCGGGGCTTTGATGCTCATCAGCTTGGCGTATGCCAAATAACAGTCGGGGGCCTTGGTGTCCATGAATATACCGCGCTCATACCAGTCGACGGCACCGACGGTATCTCTCACCGACTCGCATATCCTGCCGCCGAGCAAATAGGCCGGCGCATACTTACTGTCTATTTTCAGCGCGCGGTTCAGATACTTCTTGGCCATCGCCGTGTCGCGCTGTCTGTACAGATATGCGTCTCCGATGCCCACGGCCACCTCGGGGCTCTTTTTGAATTTATCGCAAAACTCGTCCATGATGGGCTCCGTGTATTTCGGCATATACTTCTTTATCACCACTTCTGCCGCTTTCACGGTGGCCTTGGCGTTAGATTGCGCCGATGCCACGAGACAGCCGGCGACAGTCATCACAATGACAGTCAATATGTTTCTAATCATCGCCATATTTGTGCTATTTTTGTTTCTTGCGTTTCTTGTCGCGCTTATACATTTGCCTTGTCATACGAGTGTTGAAGCTGTATCGCACACCGACGTTGAAGCTCTCAACAATCTTGCCCTTGGAGAAGTCTATCGACCCCATGTCGGTGGTGCCGAGCAGATAGACGGTGGGCTTGGCCACAAGCGACATGTTATTGTTCAAACGATAATTGAGTTGCAGGCCCACATGCGCGCCAAAGCCCACGCCCGGTTTCGGATTTCCGGTGATTTCCACAGCATGTCCTTTCTTTAATGGCTGCATATCGTCGAGTGTCGATGAATGACTGAGCGTGAATATCGCCGTGGGACCCACGTCGACGCTCATCCCGAAGCGGTCGTTCCCGCCGATACCGTACAGCAGATTGCCGAGGTTGATGCCATAGCCCACGGACAAAAGGCCGAGCGAATACTTGTGGCTCAGCAGGCCGGTAGACGAGACGCGCGTTTTCTCGGGCTCTTCGGCCTCCATGTTCAAGTCGCAATACTCACCGAGTGTGGCGCGTGAGATGTTGAGATACTCGAACGACGCGGTCACCGACGACACACTGTTGAAACTGCATTCGCCGAACAGCATCGCATTGTACGGTACTGCCGGCGAGCCTTCGATACCCGTTTTCATGTATGCTATATTGAAGCCGCCCGCCAATCCGACACTGAGACGGTTTCGCATGGCTGCCGCCCTCTGCTCGTCGCGGCCGGTGGTACGGCGGAAAGCCTTGTTGCGCGTGAGCACGGTGAGCCCCACGTTGACGTTAAAGCCGTTGTCGCTGAAACGCTTTTCCCAGTTGACATTACTGTAAGGGATATTGTACACATAGTGTGTGTATCTCGGTTCTACAAACAAGTGCATACCGCCGCCAAGCCTTTTCCACAGATGCAGGCCCGCGGTATAGGCCTCACTGTGGCAGCTGAGCCGCTCTTCCTGATACTTCACCATCCGCCCGTACATGCCTCCGGCAACGATATATGCGCCCCACTCGTCGTCCCAGTCGAAACTGTCGAGAAAGCCGAGCGGGTTGAACATGGCCTCGGCACGCACTCCGGCATACACGTTATTCAGATTTTGAGTATATACAGCCCCCTCTTCGCGCGGCTTTACCTGTGTCTTGTTCCAACGGGTGGCGGACATCTCGCCCGTCACGCGCAAGCCGATTACCGGCGAGAACCATTTACCCACGCCCACGGCTATATTGCTGCCCAAAGTTTGGAACACGCCGAGATTGGGCGAGTTGAGCACGGACATGCCGGTAGAAAGCTCGACAATCCACGGCACGCGCCACTCCGCAGGCTCAAAATCGGCAGACAATATTATATCATCGGGCACTTTGCTCATGTACCGCAGGCGCGCCTGAGGCGACAGGTTGTTGCGGAGATAATAGACATAACTGATATTCGCGCCATAGAATATATCGGACTTGCGCCAGCTCCTGTTGGTGTTCAAATCCATCTTGTCGGTGGCAAATCCTATATAAGGCTCTATATTGAAGTATCCTTGCGGTCCGGTGAAAAACTTGACCTGCATACCGAGATGAGCCTCAACAGCTGTTCCGCTCCCATGCCCACGGCCGAGCTTGGCACGATGTGCGCCAACACCCACGATAGTAGAGAAGTCGGCAAGGCGCGTCGGGTCGTAACCGATAAAGAAAGAAGAAAGGGAGAAAAGATGCTCTGCGGTGACTCCGAACCTGTTATATGCTATGTCGCGGTCGCGCTGATAGCCGAATGAGTTTTGAAAAACAAGCCGCAGCGAGTGATACTCGTTGAAATCCTTGCCCACTCCGAGTCGGGCCGTCGTCTGGGCATTGATATGATAACTGTCATCTGTCTCGACAAACTGAGACGTTCCGAGCCCGAACAGCACGTAAAGATGGTCGTCGAATTTCTTGATAAAGCGGTCGCCATAGCCGTGATAGCGCTTGTCGAGCACGTATCTCAAAGCGTTGAAATTGCTTGCCGTGTTCAGACGGCTCTTGCCCGTACTGTCGTTGTCGCTCTCTTCCATGTCATCGAGCGATATGGTGTCGTTCTTTATCTCCGGATTACCCATGACGATATTGTCCGCCCACGCTTGTGTGGCGATGCCGATGAGTGCCAATAATAATATGACAGTATTATTTTTCATTGATGTTCTTTTCGTTGTCCGATCGCGTTTCGCCGGCTGCCGCCGCTTCCGGTGCGGCTGTCGTGTTGTCGCTCTCGTTGTCTTCATTCTCTTTTCCCGACGTGTCGTCGCCGTCGGTCGCATCATTCCCGAATTGTTTTTCGGCCTCTCTCTGCTCCATCAGCAACTTAAACAACTTACGATATGCCGGAATGTTCTTTTTCTTATATTTGTAAACCTTGCGCGCGTCATCGGGGATATTGCCCTCATTGAAATAAAACCGCTTGTATTTGGGCTCTAAGTCGAAAGCGTGTTGAAAGTATGCGAGATAATGCGGGATGCTGTCGATGCTGATACCATCGTCCACCTTTTGTGCATTTGGATTTTTCAATGCCTCAACTTCCTCGGGATGTTCCGTCACGTATTTGTTATATTCGGCATATTTTTTCGCGTCGGTTATCATCAAACCGGACAGTTCGTCTTCCGACAACAGCCGAAAACCGCTCTCGCCTCCTTTATCGCCGCCTGTTTCCATATCCGGTTTAGGTTCCTTTCCTGCCTCTTCGCTCCATACAATACCTTTTAGATACCACTTCTTAGGGTCTTTGTCGTCCATCATGTCTATCAGCGGTTCCAAGTCTTTGCGTGTCTTTCCCATGCTTTTATGCAGCTCGGTGAACAGAATGGCACGGTTGTCTCTCTTTGTGTTCAGCACCATGTTCATTGCCTGATTGAACGTTGCCGCATCCTTGCCGCCGAGTTGTCCCGCAGTACCGACAAATATGTTTTGCACGAAAAACACCATTTGCGCCAGTTGTCCGCTTTTCAATGTCTTCGACCCCACAAAGTCAATGAGAGCCTGTGCGGTGTCGAGTTTCAGCTCTTGAAAGTATTGCACGGCTTGGTTTATGAGTATTTCGTGTCTGTTGACGACGCTTTTGGTGTAGGCATCGATGTATTTCTCTTTGTCCACGGCCCTCACCCGCCAGTCGATAAAAGGCCGCAACACTTCGAGATCGGGCATTCCGCGGCGTATGTTGAGCAGTGCCATCTTGTTTGCTATGTATGGTGACATGCGCAAACTCTCGTATCCGTCTTGCTTTACCATGTGTCGATAGGCTACCATCGTGAGCGTGTCGACCTCGGCACTGTCGGTTATTTCTTGAAAAAGATTGTAATAGTCGCCATCCGACAAATCGTCTTTTTCGCCGCTGACAAACTCTTTTTTGTGTGCGTAATATGCTTCCACGGCCTCTTCAGGAGAAAGAATACGATGGTCTATATACTTGTAGCTGCACTTCATGTTACGCATCGAGGCAAGTATCGGCTCGATATCGCTGTCGTAGAACGGGAGCGACTTGATCTGCGGATATGCCATATTGGGCTCAGCCACACTGTTCATGAGATTGCCGAGCATGGAGGCTTTCATCGTGTCGCGGGCGGCAAGCCGTGCCAACACGTCGTTCCAAGTGAATACTTTTGTTTCCGTGCCCATTGAAGCATCCTGCCCCTGTATTGTCTTACGCAATATGCCGGCGGCAAAATTGGTGCGCTCGCGAGCCAAGGCGGCATTACGCTCGCGGCTGCCTTCCGGCGACGAGGAGCCGATAACCCTCACGCTATGCAGCGTATTGCCGTATGACCTGAGCTCTTTTCCCATTTTGTTGAACTCCTCCATGTTGGCGGAGTCAGGCGTAAGCTCGCTCTTTCCTGTCAAAAACTTTATGTTCAAAATCCTTTCCACGTTGTGGGCGCGCTGCTCGGCATTTTCTTTGAACTCCGCGGTGAGGGGCATATCCTCGGCCACCATCGTGAAATCAATGAATTTCAACGGCCTTATAGCGAAGCAAGAGCCGGTACCCTCACCGCCGTTATTGTAATAAACATGGTGGAAATCTTCGAGAACGACGTAATATGCGCCTTTATATGTCTTGTCTTTGTTTGGTTTGCGAAACACCACTTGCGTGTCGATACGGAGATGTTGGCCGTCGAGTACGGGGCGCACATGAAGATATTGAGCCAAAGAATCGTGCTCGTAATAGTCGAAAGCCTTGCGCTTGTCTTGTAGTTCGTGATATTTGGCACCTTCATATACAAGCGGCGTGAGATAGCTTATGGTGTCTTCCGTCTGACAGTCGATTGCCATCGGCTGGATTATCAGTCGCGAATTGTCGTTGGCCCAGCCCTCCGGCAGTTCGAGATTGACATTCATAGACACTTCATAGCCGTTGTCCAACACGGGCGGCCTCTTGATAATCGGACCGGTAAACCTGTTTGTTCCCTTTACGTTTACTTCGCGAATGGACTTCTCGTCTTTCATCTCTATCCTGTAATCGGTCTTGCCTTTCTCGATGAACACAAGTTCCAACAGATGAATGACATTGTCGGTATAATGCACAAGTATTACTTGGTCTTCAAACACTTCGGCCTTGAACTGTCCGTTGGGTCTCGACTTGCTCCACGTGATACCGAGCTTCTTTTCGGCCGTCGCCCATTCCGTGCCGGTGGCATCGGGCTGTTCCTCGGCCGTGGCGGCGGCTTTCAGCGTGTTGCGCGCGTTCTCCGCCTGCCGCCTGTTTTTGAAAGGATAGAAGAAAACGGTCTCATGCTTTTTCTCTCCTGCTTTTATTATTGTCGTCCGGCATGTGACATTCACCACGTCTTGTGCATGAGCGACACTCCCCGACAACATCAGCAAAGCCGCGAGCACGAACATTATATTATATGTAACTTGTGTCAGTCGCATGGTGGAAATCATTTAATTATGTATGTTATGGATACGCCTATTCGTGTAGGAAGAATGTAATAACCTTTCGCGTTTGTGCGTTGTTCTCCGTCAATGGAGTAGTCTGTGTCGTATTTATCGCCCACATAGTATTCTTTATGGTTGTATGCCATCAGTCCGAAACCGGCATGACAGTCAAGGTTTATTCGCTTAGTGAGCGGGAAAACATATCCGAACGTAAGTCCGAGACCCATTCCGAGACCCTCGTAGACCTTGCCGGCCCATGTGATATCGTAGGTAGCTATCAACCCGCCGAGGCCGATAAACTCACGATACATGGGACGCCCCGAGAAGTAATGACGGTATTCGGGCTGCACCCCCAATACGCGCATCGTCTTGCCCCATGGATTTTTGTTATACAGCGCGTTCAGCCCTATCGTCGAACGCTCGCCGATAACAAGCTCCGCGCCGAACGACGGCGTTTGAGCCAAGTCCATGAGCAAATCTGTGTTCACGGCCACTATCTGGGCCTTGCCTTGCGAGCACATTATCACCAATGCCATAAAGAGGAGTAATCGTTTCATTTCTATATCAATATACGTTTTGTTTTTAATATGCTTGTGTGCCACAAAGACACACAAGCATATTTATAGAGTCTGCTTACTCGGTTTGACTAATACTCATAATCATAATTCGTATCGTCTTCAATCCAAGATTCGAGTGTGGCGTTTAACCGGATATCCTCGGGAGAATATATGGTAAGAACCACGTTATAAAGCATTCCGGGGGTAGTGAACTTGCCGCTATCAACAGTCAACACGGCATGCGGGAACACGTCGAGCATCGTTTCCTCAGTGTCTGACTCACCTTTTTTTGCCAACGTGAGTTTGACTTCATACTGTCGCGGCAATCCGTTTGTGCCGTCGGCACTCAGCGGTGGAAGTATGATACCCTGTCCGAGCTTCTGCAATTCCTCGGCAACCTGCACGGAAACGAACTCTCCGTCATTATCGCCAAGCACGACACAATCTGCTGTTGTCGCGCTTCCGTCGATGCTCAGTACTCCGTTTCTTGCCGCATCGGTGGATGCCACAACGAGATTTACTTTCTCCGGGACATTCAAAACCTCGACTTTCTTGACGATAAGTTCTTTGGCTTTCTCATCTACCACATCGCCTTTCATGCCGGCTTTGCAATTAAACTGCACCTGAATGAGTTTATGCTTGAACGGCATTTCGGCTGCTTCACCGATATGGCTCGCTTCACGGAAATACTTTGCGCTGTATGCGTCGGGGGCATCGTTGGTTGTATATCCGTAAACGACATCCTCCTTGCCGGTGATGGGTATGGCGGCGACAACCTCGGAACCGGTATTGCTTATCTCTTCTGTCCGCGGATAATAACCGTAGAATTGGTATGTGAGCCAATTTGACAGGGGATAATACTTTATTTCCTTTTCTGATGACTCCGCGCTTTTATAGAACTCGATATCGGTATATTCCGTGCCAGAGCCGTCTTCTCGTGTCTTCTTTACGGCTGCGGCCTTTACATTATCCAGCAATCTGTAATAGCCGGAATACTGATGAGCGGGATCCCATGTCAGAGTGTTGTCAAATCTGTTGTTGGTTACAAATCCATTGGCCAAACAGAATATTCCCAAACCATCGACTTCAAAATTCTTGTTTTCGTCGGGGTTCAGGGCAGCACGAGTGCTGCCTGAACCTGACGACAATTGTATTTTAACGTCGCTATTGCTTGGTATGATTGGTATTACTATGTCGCTACCCGAGTCGAGAGCATCATCGCTACTGCAACCTGTCAATAACGCCAAGGCAACGCATCCGATTAAAAATATTCTATTCCTCATTAATTTGTTTTTTATAAATCATGTCAAGGATTAGTCCTGACCTACTTCTATATCACCACCATTCTCCCACGGCTGGAGTGTCGTGCTGACCTCGATACGCTCGAAACCATAAACAGTGATAATCACATTGTAAGACTTACCGGCCTCGAAAGCGGCAACACCGTTGGCTCCGTCTTTCACAACCATGTCGGGAGTGATGTCGAGGGTATAAACATTTGTCTTCACCCTGTAATCGCCGTCTGTGGGAGTTGCTGCCTCGTGCGACAATACTTTCTGCTCTACGGAAACCTCAAGAGTGTATTTGTCCAAACCGGGGCTTACGAGAAGAGCCTCGCCTACATTCTTGGCTGCCGACGCGCCATCGACCCACATATTCGGGATTACAGTCGCTGTTTCTGTTATCGCGCTGTTGGCATCGTCAACGGTCTTATAGTATTTACCGGTTGCGTCATCCTTGCGATAGCCCTCTTTCACCGTGGTGCCGTCTTCTTCTGTTGCTTCGGCCGCTTCAACTTCAACTTCTTTTGTTGCCGTGCGAGACTTCAATGTAAGGAACGGGAGGAACTTGCCTTCGTCGGTTGTCACGCCTGTAACGCCTTCCGATTCTGCTTCATCCTCGGCCCATGCTATATATTGGCCGTCAGCGGGAGCGTTTTCGGGAAGATGTGCTATCGTAAGTGTTCCGTTTGTTCTTGATGTGAGCTTGATGCTCTTGACTTTCACAGCCGTGGTATTATCCTCGGTGTCGCTTTCTTTGGGACATGAATTCTCGTTACCGCCTTTAACTTGGAATGTGAAACGGGAAAGGAGGTGATTGAACAGCAAGTTAGGCTGGATTTTCTGACGGGCAGCTTTTGCCGAATAAATATCAGCTTCCGTTACCGTATTGGTATTATCGGCTATTTTCGCTTGGTCGTCTGCCGACAACTCGGTCTCGGCTCTCATCACGTCTTGTGTTCCGTCGATGGTGAAATCGATTGTATATGCGGTCCCCTCGGCATTAAGTGCCGCATTGGCTGCATCGGCAGCGTCATCTACACGATAACCGTAAAAATCAAATGCTCCTGCCGGCGGGTAGTACTTATATTCATTGTCTGCGAGATTAGCCTCTCCGGTGGCAGCACCTACCGGTGTTGTCATCACCGCGTTTTCATACAGTGCGGTTGTCGGGTCGTTGATATCAGAGCAAGCCAAGTCCAATGTTCCCTTGTTGAACATGAACACATTGACGTTCTGGCCGTCCCAATTGTTGGGTGTGATAACTGTCTCGCCGTCAGAAACACCGCCTACCGTACCGGTACCACGCGTTTGAACTGACGCTGCAACAGACGTTACGCCTATCTTGATGGCTTCACGGCTTTCGTCTTTCGAACCGTCATAACTTGCGAAATCATCGCTCGACGAACATGCAGACAGCATACCTACCGCTGCGGCTGCATAGAAAAATAACTTCTTCATAACTTTGTTTTAATTAATTAATATAAAAGAATAACATTTCGTTTCAAGTTTCTTATCTTATTTTTTTGATTTGTTCTCATTCTCCGCCCACCGATATGTCTCCGCCGAATTGCCACATGTCGATGTTCGAGTTTACCACAATCTTCTGCGGACCGTATATCGCCACATTTATGTTGTACAGGTTATTGCCTTTAAAATCCATTTTCTGGTCGGTTGTGGGCAAGTCGTAAGAGTAATAAAGTTCCTTGTCCGGGTCAAATCCGGGCATCGTACAAGTGAAATATATACGCAGCTTGCAATTTTTGACCGGCGGAATGAGCAGACTTTTTCCCGCCTCTCTGCGCATTCGGTCTTTCCACGGCATAGTGCCATACGCATCTTCCCACGGCAGTTTTATCCCCAGATATTCCGGTCGGTCGGTGTCTGTCGCGGTGCCGGGGGTATCGGGCTCGTCTTCGGATTTTTCCGCATTGTCTTCATCGGAGCCGGTGTCTTCGGCTGCATCTGCATTGTCTTTGCCCCGCAACACCCAGAATTCGCGCCTGTCGCCCGGCGTGTCGTCGAGCCACGCGAGAGCCATGTCGCCCGTCTCTCTGCCCGCCACCGTGAACTCTCCTTTGTATGGCAGCTCCACGGATATGCGCGTTATGGTGATGTGCTTGCAATCGGACGAGCCGGGATAAAGAAAGAATTTCACCCGGGCCAGCTCGTGCTCCAGCGGCACGATGGGATATATTCCGCGCCGTGCCGAGTATGCGCTAAATCCGCGTGTGTTCAATATGCGGCTGTATTCGGTATCGTCGAGCGAGTTTTTTATATCCGCGAAATAGTCGTCGAGATACTTGTCGTTCAATATCGGCGACGTGCCGCGCATTATATCCTGACTGCCGTCGATTTCTATATGATGTACTATTCTGTCGTCGCGGCGGTCTGTGCTCACCTCGCTGCCGTCGACATGATACACAAAGAAGTTGTATCCGCGATCCACGTATTCGCTCTTATTGCTGTAACACAATATGTCAGGAGTATCGGCATAGCTCCTGTCGTATTGGAACACGAGTTCCTTGTTTCTGCTTACATTGAGTTTGGCCGGCATTCCCAACCGGTCGTAACCGTCGACGAGGCAATACCTGTGTTCAGTGTCGCGCGCGCCGCCCGCGGCGTTGAAGAAAGAGTGTGTCAGCAGTGCCGTCTCGTCGGCTCCGTTATGGAAAGCGAACACGTGGAAAGTGAACTTTTGCTCGTCTTCCGCAGTTCTCAGCTCGTTGCCGTATTCGTCTTTTTCGTCTTCAAAAACGCCCGTGCCGCGTGTCCTGCCGTCGGCGACAGGGTTTACCTCAAAGAATTTTTGTTCTTCGAGAAACACTTTCACCTCGGTGGCGTTGTTGTTTTCATCATTGCCTATATTCACTTCCTGCTCATAATACAGCCCCGGATAAGAATCCGAACCGCACGACTGTAATGTCGAGACAATCACTGTCACGATTACAAGCAGTAGCGATATCCTTGTCTTTGCTGTCATCTATCTTGTATTCTTACACATTATATTATATATCTTGCATCCCTCCGCGAATGCGATACGGGCTATAACTCGATGTCGATATCGTGGTCTTTGTTGTATATCCAGCCTTTGATGCCGTCTACCAACGGGCTTTCAAGCATTTTCTCGCCGTCGATCACTATCTCCGACTCTATGTCGATAGTGTGTTTCTTGCCTCTGCGACGGGCATGATTGCCGTCTTCGGTTATCTCGATGAGATTGGCTTTCGACAGCTCGCCGTGCATGTTGAGTATGCCTTGGATGTTTCTTTTATGTTCCTTTCCGTCTTTATACACAGTGCAGTAGACGAAAGCCTGCAACATTCCGGGACCCGTCACCGCGGCCTTGTCGCTGTTTTTCACTATACTCGGAACATTTATCGTGGCCGTGTAGCGCAGATACTCGTTCGTTTCCGTGTCTTCGGCCATGTCGATTATATCGAACGGGAATATCATTTTGTTTGTCTTCGCGATGTCGATGAACCCGTTGGAGATGTTTATCGAATGGGGTATTCCCGACACATCGCCCACGATGCCCTCTATCTTGAATTTGCAATCGTCAGCGAGCACCTTTCTCACCTTGATGTTGATGGTGATGGTCTGGGTGGCAGGGTGCGGGCGGAACATTATTGTGTGGTTTCCGCCGTGCGTTATGTCGGTGATGTTCACGCTGTCTATGAACAACGGGCACAGACCCGGCAGCACATACGACGAGTAGGAATTGAAATCGGTCCAGCCTTGAAATCCTTTGTCGCGCAGCGGTGCCAGTATCCTGTTCATCTCGTCGGTAATCTCGGGACTTGTCTTGTTGTATGTGTTATATTCGAAAGCGAAGCCCTCGTCGGTCATGTTGTTGTCGTCGGTGGAGATGAATTTGTCGAGGTTCTTCATCGACTTGTTGTCGACGGCGGTGAAAGTGTAAAACTTATACTCTCCCGCTTTCAGATCGAAATCGCTATATTTATAGATAGACGGGAGGTCGTTCTCACTCTCATCGGCTCTTGTCGATGGCGATGCCGCGTCGTCTGCGGCTGTGTCTGTCTCGGGATTTTCCGGCTCTACGCCTGTATCGGTGCCGTCGTGGTCACCGTCGTTGCCGGTCGGAGGTGTTTCCGGTTGCTCTTGCAGAGAGAGCCGGTTGTATACATACCGGCCCTTACCCTCGGCGGGGGTGTCTTCTTCCGTATATATGGCCGCCACCATTTTCCAATAGTTTATCACCCTGTTTGCGATGACATACATCGAGTCGGGACGGCTCAGGCCGGTGTCTTCCGCATCCCAGTCATATACGAATTTCACCTTTGCGGTGTGGGGATGATTATACTCCGGACAAAGCTCCACATCCGTACACGCCACTGTCGTGGCGCACGCGACAAGCGTCACGACGGCGAGCCTCATGCCGGAGGTTATGATTTCGGAGATGTTGCATTTCATTTTTTTCATCGCTCGCCCTCCTTTACGTTTTCTCCGCCCGATGCGTTCTCCACGGCCTCGGCCTCATGCCGCGCGTCGGTGACACCGGACTTGCTTTCCGATGGCTGTTCGCTGCCGCCCGCGCCGCTGTCGCCCGCCTGTTCGCCTGTCGGTTTCACCTCGGCACCGTCGGCCTTTTCTGATGTTTCGGCGGCAGAGGCTTTCTTAGGTTTCAGCGATGCCGCCTTTGCTTTCTGCTCCAGAACTTTCACCCGGTTCACGGAGTCGGCACTTGCACGCTCGACAACCAGCAGCGAGTCGTATACGGCCCAGAAGTCTTTTCTTATCAGACTTTGGATGCTGTCGGTGGTTTGCACGTCGATGCGGTGTCTCACTTCTGCGGTGTGTATCGTATCACACACATATTGATAGTCGGCATCAACGTCATACCGCCACCTGTATTTGCTCGTACTCGGGGTCTTGCCAAACCTGTAAGTAAGGGCGCATCGCAATTCGTTGACCATGGGCAGCACCTGCCCGCTCACCTTACCCGTCACGGGATAGCAGTTGCTCTCGCGGTCGAGACGGTACTTGTCGTAAGACGTGTATGTCACGCCGAGAGCCACACCGAGGTCTAAGTCGACACTGTGACCGTTGCGAAACACGTAGAGCGGCTTCACGATGCCAAACTGGTATCCCGCACTCACGGCCGTACCCTGCCTGCCCTCGCTGCCAAACATGAGCGAGTATTTCGTAAACGCGAGATATGCGCCGCGGTAGAACACGGCGTCAGGGTGTTTTGATTTCTTGTGACGTGCCGAGAACACCTTGTCCCATATATGCTTATGACGGTTGAACTTCCAATAGCGCTCGTCGTTATCTACGACTTTCACCCTGAAATAATTGCGAAAGTCTATTCTCGCTTCGGCTATGTTATACACCATTCCGGGGTTGTAGGTATGGTCGGTCTGCCAGTTGTAACGAAGATTTATGCCTATCGCATACCTGCTGTAATTCACATTTTTAATGTCAAACTCCACACCAGCGTTCGGTATCAGCATCAGCCAGTCGGTGGCATTGGTGCGCACACTGAAACGATCGCCGAGCGCGAGGGTGTCTACTCCCACCCCGTTGTCGACAATCATCGGCCTCTCTATCGGCATGACAGCTTCCGGAGGCGTTTTGCGGTCTTGCCGCTTTTGTCGCTTCCGCGCTTCCGGCACCGTTTGGGCGGCAACAGACAACGCGACTGCAACAAGCACCAAGACAACAAACGGTCTTATTATGTTTGACATTAAAAATGGTTTAATTTTCGTTTGCAAAAATAAAAATACTTGTCGTCACGACAACAAGTACACTGTATCGGAAAATTGACATATATGTATAAAATATTTTACACCGCGTGTGTCTTCTTATTTGAATTCCTCCTCGATTTTCACACAATATAAATCAAAGAAATTTCTGTTCAGGATGATACTTATTCTGTAAAGCATGGAACAGTCGATGCTCTCGCGCTTGAAGATATTATACACATTCGTTCGCTCGCAACACAGCATTCTCGCAAACCAAGAAACACTGCGCTCCTGTCTTCTCAACTCCTCCTCTATAAGTCTCCCAATGTGTATTTCTTTCATAATAGCCTTAGTCTTGCGTACATTCCGAGATATGGCACAAAAAGAAAAGTGTGAGCTTTCTCCCTATCATTCCCAAGAAAGGCTCTGGACTGCCTGCACAACGAACAATAGAACACAGCTCACACCTTGGGGACATATAAAAACATGATGGTCGGTAAGACCAATCAGAATATATAATCACACCAAGGGAGAACGTTATCGCCGTTCCTTATTGTGCATGAATTGTCCAGATTCATCTTAGAGGAACAAAGCATAAACGCTTCCTTAATATGTCTGCCATCATTAAAGATGGCCTCGCAAAGTTAAGAAAAGTTTATGAACTAACGTTCTTTTGTGAGCTGTTTTTGCAAAATTACGAATATTTTTCTAAAACAAACCGCAATTAATCATATTTGTAAAGATTTTGTATAACAATATTATAATGAATCAATAGAAATTGAAAACAAGCCAAGTAACATTTTTGTAAAAAACAGCATATACTTTTACCTTTTTACTTTTTTACCTTTTTTACCTTTTTACTTTTTTACTTTTAAAAAACTCTTGCAATCCGCTTTAAAATTTTGTATCTTTGCAGAAGACAGAACATTTAAACACAAGACCATGAAAAGAACAAACAAAAACACGACAAAATTTATGATATCCGGCTCGCAAAACCGTATATTTATGCAATCTGACACACCCCGAATTTTTGATACGCAGATAAAAAAGTGCCGACGACGATGACGACACACATATAATACATGCAACTTCTCCTCCCCTTGGGGAGGCCGGGAGGGCTTCATCCATGCTTGCGGCGAGGCTCCCGACAC
>JAGAPR010000048.1 GCA_017623155.1 Prevotella sp.
ATGCAAATTGTCTCTATCCACATGTCAAAAGACGCACTTGAAAAAATCGATCGTATAGCGTACATTACAGACCGGAGCCGGTCGATGGTTGTTGATTCTGTCCTGAAAACGCTGTCTGATTATACTATTACCAGATGCGTTAAGCGTTGTGTGCGGGAGAAAGGGAACATGAATCATGAAAAAAGTGATTGTTAGCAGTCAGGTTAGATTGACCGATGTTTACAATGATGAATGGTGCCCTGACCCGTCGTATAAGCGCGTAATTGATACGCTTAATTATACCCTTCGTCGTTGTATGTCTGATAAAGGAACGGTTGATTTAACAGACGTTAAAATAAGTTATGAGGTGCTGAATAATGCCAACGATTGAAGAATATAGACACCTTCGGCGCATGGCTCAACAGCGTGAGCGCCGCATGGAACAGGCCGGGATTAAGACCCCCGGCCCTTCTTTCCCGAAACCTTCAGAGGTACAGGATTTAAGCAAAGAAATGCGCCGGCTTGAACGCTGGATGAACAACCCAAAGAATACGATCAAGGGAGCCAGAGAAGCGCAAGCCAGAGCCGAACAGGCCAGAGCCGCCCGGGAGGTTGAGAAAGAAGCCCGCCGGGAAGCTGCCAGACTCCGCAAGAACGAGCGGGAGCGGGAGCGGTACAGGAAACAGCAAGAGGCTAAAGGCAAGACGGTCACGCCCCGGCAGAAGCTGACCGAGGAAGAGCGGCAGGAACGCCGCCGGGAATCAGCCAGAAAATACAGGGAGCGGAAAAAGGAAGAAACCCGGGCAAGCGTTGAATCACTCGAAAAGCTATTACATGAAATGGAATCTTCCAGCAGTCCCCGCGTCGCGGCGCAAGGCTCGCGATTGCTGGACATGTATACACAGCTTAAAGAAAAAGGCATTACGGTTAAAAGCTATGAAGAACTGAAGAAATGGGAAGCGTATTTTAATGAACGGAACCGAGATCAGGACCGAAAGATATACAAATACTCAAACTGGATAGAGGAATTGGAAGCAAAAGTTGGCAAAACAGCGAGTAAAATCACCGGCGAGGATGTTGACCGCGTAATGAAAGATTTTGAGGAGTGGAAAGCGTCAGATGCCGCACTTGCGCAGGAATTTGAACGGGAGCGGCAACCAAACGAATACACGCCGGATATGATGGGCAATCTAATGGATTTGTTTATGCACATCCTATAGGTTGAGAGGAGTACAGATGAACGAGGGGTATATAACGATCGACGAATTCGAAAAAATCGAATTATACAAGAGTCTGACACTCGTTCCTCATCCCAAAGGAACCAGAAGAAAGAACCGGGCCGCATTGTTTGATGTTACCTGTGCATTTGATATTGAAACTAGTACAGTCTACACGGATACAACAGCGGAAAACGGCGAGGTTATGCACAAACCGCATTCATTTATGTATGTATGGCAGTTTCAATATGGAGAAGAATACACCATTCTGGGGCGCAAGTGGGGCGAGTTTAAACGTCTGATGGCGCATTTAGAGGACCAGAAAATAAAATGGATGAAGTTGCGTCATGTGAAAGAAACAATTCCGTTATTCGTTTGCTACGTGCATAATCTTGCTTATGAGTGGCAGTTTTTACAGGGTATTTACAAGTTCGAAAACGAGGATTGTTTTTTCCGCGATGTTCGCAAGCCGATCTATTGCCGCCTGTATAAGCTAATAGAATTCCGGTGTAGTTATCTGCATTCTAATATGTCACTGGCTAAATTCGGTGAAAACATGGGTGCGACAGTTCGCAAATTAGACGGCGCGCAATTCGATTATTCAAAAGTTCGTTACCCCTGGACTCCTCTTTCAGAATATGAAATACAGTATTGCATTAATGACGTTAAAACTTTGGTGGAGTCGCTAAATATCGAAATGCGCCGCGATGGGGATACACTCCAGACGTTGCCGCTCACGTCTACCGGCTATGTGCGCCGCGATCTGAAAGCCGCTGTTAAACCGTTATACTGGGAGCTTCGGCACATGATGCCTGATTTGGAATGTTATAATCTGCTTCGGCGCTGTTTCCGGGGCGGCGATACTCACGCAAACCGTTACCGTGTCGGAACCATTCAAGGCCCCGGCGGTTCGCTTGACATTGAAAGCAGTTACCCCTACGTGCTGACTACAGAATTATTTCCGATGGGGGAATTCTGGCGGCTGGATGATACGGATGATATGATGTCACGGATTTTAACACTCATACGGGCCGGCAACGCTGTTATTGCTGATTACCATTTTAAAGGGTTGAAACTGAAGAACCATAAAGACCCGATGCCGTATTTGCCGATCTCAAAAACGCACCCGCATAACTATGTAGAGGACAACGGAAGAATTATAGAATG
>JAGAPR010000049.1 GCA_017623155.1 Prevotella sp.
CTTGTTCTGTATATCATCATGGGCACCTTCGTCTGTCTCGTATGCTTTGACCGTCAGCCCATATTTGGCGCAGGTTTCTTCAAACCGCTTACTGCGTTGCGTGTCGCTGTCGTAGTATATGCAATAGCGTTCGGGGTCGTTGTCGCGCAGATAGTGGCCGTCATAGACGATGTACCCGTATAGTTTCACAGCTCGGTGCCGGCAGTGCGTCTGCCTCTTGGTGTAGGGCTTCAGCCGTATGTTCGTGCATTGTTCCGGCTGTGTGCCTCCCAATAGCGAGAGACGTGCCTGTCGGTTCATGCGGCTGTGCTGATGTCGCTGTCGCTCATAGATGGTCTTTAGCCCATCCTTGCTTTTGCGGAGTTTCAACTGCTTCACCAGTTTGTATGTCGATGGCCACGACGCGCCCATTGCCTTCGCCACCAGTCTGTTCTCAGTCACGGGATAGGTCTCGCGCAGCCATGCCTTCTGTTCTTTGTTAAGCACGTATGGATGGTAGCCCTTCTTCGACCGCTGTAGTGTTCCTGGAAATGGTTTCATGATCGCTCCCGTCTAAAGTCCTTCATATTGACTTTGAACAGTCCCATGACTGACGGCATCGTGGTTAGCCATCGCAGTACCTGTTTCGTCTTCAGTTCATCCTCGCCTGTGCGGTCTTCGATTAGACGGATGATGTTGTACCACCAGTCACTCTCGCCCGTGAAGTCGTCGGTCTCTTTGATGTGGTAGAGGTCGCGCGTTGCCCGCTGTGCCCATTTGCGGCTCGCTCCCACCAGTTTTTTCATCTCCTTGAAGTAACTGCGGTCGCGGTCATCGTATGGCACTTTCACTTTCAGCAGCTGGTCTTCCACATCTTTCATCAACGAGTCCACCACGTCGGCCAGCACATAGCAGAGGTTTAGGCTCACCAATGCCCGTCTGACGATCATCCGCAATTCGTCGTGCGTCAGTCCCGTTGCTTCCACGAGGTGCAGGCTCTCAATCATTGCGTCGTACTGGTCTGCCGTAGGCTCGCCCTGGTTCTTGTTCAATGTATCTTCGTTCATAGTTCCTTGATGCTCGTCGCTTGTCATTGTGCCTTGCGGTTTTGCCGCAAGATTTCCCACGCCCTGTTTGGCATCGCATCCCGCGAAAGCGAAGGCCAGCCCGTAGGCTGGTCTTCCTTGTAGTAATCAGAACGGCAGGTCATCTTTTTTATCATTGTTTACTGGATTGCCGTTTTCATCTACTTTCGGGGGAAATGGGGCTTCCTGTTGGCCTTGGTTCTGCTGTCCCTGCTGTTGTCCCACTGCCTGACCGTTCGCCTGCTGTGCGGGCTGATTTGCGGGCTGCGGGTTCTTCGATGCACTGGCACCAATGAAGGTCACAGCGTCGAGTCGTGTCTCATTGAACCAACGGCCATTGTACTCATGTGCTTCGATATGAAAGCGCACGCGCACCTCGTCGTTGGGCTGCAGGTTGAACTGCTTGATCCTGTCTTCACCGAAGACTCGCATCACGATATACGATGGGTTTGTCTGATTCGGAAACCAATAGTATGCCATCACATATTCCTGTGACATCCATTGGTTGCCGGTTGATTGGCTGACACCGCTTGCCGCTGGCATCACGACCGAAATTTTTCCTTCTAATTCCATATTATTTTATTTTATGCTGTTAATATCTTTTCTCGTACAATAAGCGGCCAGTCATTCTCGCCGTTGCTTACCACCATTTCAGGGATGCTGTCATAATCATATATCGCCGTGCAGCACTCCGGCCATCCTTCATGCCTCGCCTCGTACTCACGGCACCACGACAGCGGAATCCCGCGCTCATCCTGTTCTTCATCTAAGAATTTGAGCGATGGTTCTGGAAGGTCCAAATCGGCTTCCACCTGTTCGGCAGTCAGCCTCTCGCAAGCCTTCACAGCCCGCTTCATGCGCTCCACCCACTCAGGCGAAAACGGGCAGTTCCACCATCCATTCCCCGGCTTTCGTCCGTCGTATTGCATAGTCTTCGTCCATTGTGTGGCGATTGTATCGCAACATCAATCCCTCATGCCAGGCTTCCAGCCAGCCCGCAAAACATCACCAGCACCAGCGGTGCCACAAATACATACACCCACCAGGGGAAATCGAACGATTTGTCCTCGCTCGTCAGAATCTCAATCAGTTCTTTCATAATCGTCTTTGTTTTAGTTATTACTGTGCCTTACGTTTTCCCGCAAGGATTCAATTTGTCGCCGTAGCCGGACTCGAACCGGCACCGTCAGTCTGAAGGCCTTCTAACTGAATGTGCCACCACTACACCATACGACGATATAAAAGCCCGCACGATTGCTCATGCGGGCACGTTCTATATTATTATTTTAAGAACATTCACATAATCTTGATGCCTTCATCTTTCGCAATTCTCGACTGCTGGTTTTGATTTGAATCGCACTGCCCAGCCCTCTCTACTCAGCGTTCACGACGCTAACGGAACTCCTTTGGCACGGTTAGGGACTCTTTCACCCCTGAGCTTTCACCCGACCCACGTGCATCACTGCACCAGGCTTTCCCGCCCGGCTACGCCTTGCGGCGCATTGCCTCTCGTCCGGCTTTGTATTATTTGCGGAGCCGTTTGGCATCTTTGCAGCCTCCCGACCTTGATGGCCCTCTTGCGGGTTCCCCGTGCCGTTTCTGAGTTTCCAGAGATTCATGTCTCTGTTGCTATTCTTCAGGCATCTTGCCTATGTTTGTGGAAGGAGCGGGATTTGAACCCGCGATGTCCTACGCTTTTTCGCCGCCTATCCGAGGCATTTAATTCCATTTCAGCGGCTTATTCCAGTGTTGCCTTCGACCACTCAGCCATCCTTCCGTCTCTTGTCCTGCGCCTTGCGGTTTTGCCGCAAGGTCATGCCGCCCTCACCTCAGCAGCTTCATATCGTCATACACCCCATTGCGAATGTTCATCGC
>JAGAPR010000050.1 GCA_017623155.1 Prevotella sp.
GCGGCGCATGGATGAAGAACGGCGGCACCGTCGGTCACGGTATATGGAAGTTGCGAAGAGTGATGCGGCTGTTGAGAAGTTATCCCGAAGAGGCTCTGTGCGAACCGATATTCAGGGTGTATCATCTGTTTTGGAGAATTATGCATAAATCCCGTAAATAGCAATAGAATGAGAAACATTGATTTTGTTACTTGGCCCAAGTAACAACGTTACGTGGCTCAAACGACATTGTTACAAGGTTCAGGTCACAATGGTACTTCGGCCGGGTAACATTTCAAAAAAACTTTTTTTGATATACAATGATCCGTCTTCACGACTATCAGAACGACATTAAGTCGCGTCTTTTTGAAGCGTGGCAGAGATGTCGCAGTGTGATGTTGCAGATGCCTACGGGCACCGGCAAGACGCATGTGCTGGCCGCGGTGGTAAATGAAGAATGTAGAATGAAGAGCCAACGGTCGACGCAAGTCAACGAAGAATTTGCCCATAAGCCTGCTTCTGTCTGCATCATCGCACATCGCCGTGAGCTTGTCGCGCAGATAGAGGAGACCGTATCACGATTTGGAATAGACAGAGATGATTGTCGTGTGCGGGTGATGTCCATTCAGTGGCTTTCACGACATTGGGATGATGTGGATGTTGCCCCCCGGCTTGTGATTATCGACGAGGCGCATCATGCCGTTGCGGAGACATACAGGGAGATGTGGCACAGATGGCCGGAAGCGAGATTTCTCGGACTTACGGCAACACCGTGCAGAATGAGCCATAGAGGATTTACAGACTTGTTCGACTTGTTGATTTGTTCGTGGAGCATTGCCGAGTTCATTGAGCGCGGCTGTCTGTCGGCGTTCGATTATGTGTCGATAAGGCAGGGGAGCGACGATCAGAGACTTATCGACTCTCTCGAAAAACGCGGTGCCGACGGCGACTATCAGATTAAGGAGATGAACACCGTGCTTAACCGTCATTCAAGCATAGAGCGGTTGTATCGCAGCATGGACAGGTTTGCTCATGGAAAGAAAGGCATAGTATATGCCATCGGCATCGGGCACGCGCGACGAATTGCGGAATATTACAGCAGCAGAGGTGTTAATGCGGTGCCGATAGATAGTAAGACACCGGCTGCTGAGCGCAAACGGTTTGTAGAGGCTTTCAAGTCGGGAGCGATACAGGTGCTTGTGAATGTGGATATTTTCAGCGAGGGCTTCGACTGTCCCGATGTGGAGTTCGTGCAGTTGGCGCGGCCTACGCTTTCGCTTGCGAAATATCTGCAACAGGTGGGTCGCGGATTGAGAAAAGCCGCAGGCAAGGATAGTTGCATGATTATAGACAATGTTGGACTCTACCGCGTGTTCGGATTGCCTGTTGCCGACCGCGATTGGGATATGATGTTCCGTGGAGATATTTCCGGTAAGGGGATGCCCGCCGAACCGGTATCCGATATAACAGTTGTCGCACAGCAACCGATGAGAGTGTTGCCCGCGAATGATGACAGTGAGATGGAGCTTATCGTGTCGCACGACAATCTGCTGTCTGCGATTACCGAACTGCGGGAAACACGACAACCTGCTACTCCAAAGCTCTCCGGCCTAAAAGCGTGGCAGGACCGGAATACCGGACTCTGGGGATTGAAAACCGGCCGGAGACACACCGCGAAAGCCGAGTTTGCGACCGTGTTTGATATCCGATACGGCATGGCGGCTGTGAGATATAGGAATAATCTCTGCGCGCTGGTCAATGCCTCGGGAGAATGTTTGTGGCTGAAAGGGAATTATCGGTCAATGAAATTCTTACGCAATAATTTTATTGCCGTTCAGACAGCAGACGGAAAGCATTGTTTCGTCGACTTATACAGCAGGCAGAAGTATGACGAACGCCCGGAGATAAAGCGTTTCGGAAGTGTCGAACTGCTGAAAATAGGGCACACGTATTACAGTCGCACGAAGCATTGTTATGTAAACAATAGGAATATAAACACCGACTATATACTAAACCGTAAGTTTTATATAGCCATATTTGACAACAATCTTCTTGATACATGCGGCATCGGAGCATCAAATACAGACGGGTACATGCAGGGATACGCATGCCTGCTCAGCGGCGACTATGACGAATATTACCGGATACACCGTTGGCTGGCGGATGGGAGCATAGTCATCGCAGACAGTAAATCAAACTATTACCATGCCGTTGACGGTAAAGAAAAGAACTATATCGGGTGTTGTGACACTGTCGCAAACGCGGCGAAGTGTCGTGAAACGATAGACCGTATGGCACAGGCGGCGATAGAGAGCCGGCAAAAGCAGGATAAGGCAAAAGCAGAAAAGCGCCTGCAGCTGCTTACTAATTCGGAAGATATCATGCCTTTCCGCTCCGGAATGAAATGGGGATTGAGAGTGGGAAGCCACATCGTTGTTCCGCCTATTTACAGGAATGTAAAATCACCGGTAGGCAAATATTGCGCCGTGGAGAAATATCATGGCCTTTGGGGTGTCGTGGCATTAGACGGCACATTGATGGTAGAACCGCGCTATTCGGATATAGAGATAAGCATTCAAGGTATTGTCACGGGGACAAAAACCACGGGAAGCAAAGTGTCGTTAAAGTTGCCTTGAAACGGCTTCAAACTTGAAAAATAGGCTGTGTCAAAATGCAGATGAAGCGCATTTTGACACAGCCTATTTTTGTTTTGCAATTCTTCTCCCATTACTTTATTGGTCAGACTGTGTCTGATTTTTTAGTGTCTGCCTTTAATTCTATTTCCGCAATGGTTCTGTCAACTACTTCCTGCAACTGGTATGAAGCAACTCCGATTGGGCGTTCTATACCTCTGAGCGACCATTCAACAGTCGTTTTATCGTGTGATTTGCAAATCAGAACTCCAATTGAGGGATTGTCATCAGATTGTTTAAGCAATTCATCGGCTGCTGACACATAGAAATTAAGTTTTCCTGCAAACTCAGGTATGAAATCGACGACTTTCAGTTCTATGACAACATAACATTTCAAGAACGTGTGATAAAATAACAAATCAGGGAAATAAGATTTACCATTAGGCATTCTCAATTCCGTTTGTCTTCCTACAAAAGCAAAACCTTTACCGAGTTCCAAAAGAAAGCGTGTAATATTATTTACCAAAGCATCTTCCAATTCTTTTTCATCATAGTCTCTCTGTATGTTTAGAAAACTGAAGTTATATGGATCTTTCAGTATGTTTTGCGCAAGACTTCTCTGTGGTAAAGGCAACTTTGAGGAAAAATTGGTTATTGCATTACCTTGGATTTTGTAAAGATTTGCATTCAGATTGCTCTCCAATACACTTCTGCTCCAATTATTATCCACGGTCTTGTGAATATAGAACAGAGCTTCCTCCACAGACTTACATTTGGAAATAATATCTGTGTGATGTCGCCATGGAATCATTGCGAAGAAATCCGGTATCAGAGATATTTTACCAGCTTGGTAAAATAATTCCGGTTTAGTCTTTATGGCTTCTTGATAGAAAGCAAACCAACGTCTCATAAAGTATAGATTGACCGTTGATAATCCTTTCACGTTAGGAAAGGATACTCTAAGATCAAGGCTAAGCTGCTTTATAACTCCCGTTCCCCAAACCTGTTCTGGTTTCTTCTCAACCAAGTCCTGCCCCATGCTCCAATAGAACTCAAGCATGGCGCGGTTTACCTGTACGGCCGCTTTTACCTGACTTTTCTGAAACCGTTTCTTGATGTCGGAAAGCCATTTCAAATAGGCTTTATCGACAATTATTCCATCTCTGTTTATAAATGTAGGTTTATCCATATTATTATTCATATTTTTCAGTTTTTACAGAGTTCACGCGATAGCCAACAGAAATGATGGCATCGAGAGAATAGAATTTTGTATTATATTTCTTTCCATCCTCAGCAGTATGTGCAAAATTTGCACATACTGATTCCTGCTGTAATTCAGATGACTCAAATATGTTTTTGAGATGTTTGGAAACCACGGTCCTGTCCACTCCGAAAAGCTGCGCCATCGCTTTCTGTGTACACCAGATTGTTTCATCCTTAATGATTACCTGCACCTTGCCGGTTTCATCAGGGAGATTGTATAATATGTATTGTATTTCGTTCGGCATGGTAATCATATTTTGGTTGTTAAATCAAAGAATTCATTTTTTGCTTTATTGAAATTTGGCCAGTCAGGTATTAGCTCATAAAACTCACACAATTCTTGATACAATTCATCTAATTTATTTCCGTCTGTAATAGCTGCGCCCTGTTTAACCACATTAAGAAATCCCATTTGCTCAAAAGTTATTTTTGGAAGAGTAAATGGTAAAATCCTATTGTGTTCCAAAGCCCAAGCTGCTCCCATCTCATTTTTACAAACATCACTCTGATTATAGTTTTCAGAAATGAAAAGAAGAATGAAATCACAATCTCTCATATTCTCTACAATCTTTTCACGAAAATCATCCCCTGTTCTAATTGTAGAAGTATTCAAAGTACAGAATATATCACTATCCTTAAAACCACAACCAACTTTCAATATTTCTTTAATAAAGCCATTGACTATTGTTTCATCCAAATGAGAGTGACTGATAAAGATTTTTCTTTTGCCTTTTTTTGCATCAATATATTTATTCTTTAATATGCTTGTTATAGCATTTACGGCTCCAAATTGGCAAGGTAAAACACAATTGTTATATGGATTTTTAATATATTGTAACTCCTGCATTAAACGTTGGAAACATTCAGGCTCAATATCCTTTATTTCCAATGTCAATTGATTTAAAATATTGATTAAAGCATCTCTTCCTGGACAGCAAGAACTACAAGGTATTCCAGACCGCATCTCATTTATGGCTTTAGCAACATTATTACATGCTATAGCCGCATTCTCTATTATTCTTTTATTCATATTAGTATTTTTATGTTATATTGTAGTACGAAAAGAAACATTCCTATCAAAAGAGGTTACCACTATTGAGTCTATAAGAATACATTTATAGGAATATCCAACATTTTTGCCGTATCAGATAATATTCTTTTTAATTCATCAGAAGCCTTAATTCCAACAATAATTTTTTTCGCAAATGGGAATGGTATTTTATGGTTAACCCTTTCTGAGACATATGAATCTACAACCAATCTCCACTCTTGTTCATATTGCCACGGAAGTTGTTTTGTGATAATTGCTCTAAATGCCTTTATGTTAATATCACAAATCTGTTTCTTGTCACAAGAACCTTTTGAGATAGCGTAACACAATGTTTTGGGGACTTCAACCTGTTTAGATGAATACTGAACAGGAAAGAAACCATTTATCATTAATCTTCTCTGTTCAAAAGAATGTAAGAAACCATCCTTTTTTAAAATACTATAGTATGGTAGTAAATCTTTATCTTCAACTCTTTCATCAAATAAAGGAGATATATCGTATTCCACACAAAATCCTTTATGGCTATGAGCATAATGTGCCCACATTAGTTGTTCATAATTTTTGGTATCCCAAAAATATGATGAAAAACATGCTATTCTATATTTATCAGAAATCCTTGATTGAATATATTGCCTAACTTGCGACCTTTTCTGCCACAATTTTTTCTCGAATGATTTTATACTTTTCTTATTTGCATTTTCAACTATTTTCCCAAACTGATAGCTAAAAGAGTTTGTATAAATTTTATTGGAAGTCCTATATATAATATTTTTTTGTTCTTTCGTAAATATTGCTGTTTTTTTTAATGCCTTTATTGTATAATACCGTTCAAACTCATCACTATCAAAGGTGAGATAACAATCATAAGGGTCGTTGAATGTATCTGGCGATGCTAACCATAATAATTTATTTTGCACATCCGAAACGTTTTCAATAGTAGGTGCATAAAACTTATGTAGACTATAAGGACAATGTTTCTTTTTTATTTCAGACATATTTGGGAAATCCAATGTCGATATAGAGCAATTATTGTCCTCCTCTATTGAGAAAATATCATTAATAAGCCTGTATTGCCAGGACATCTTTTGATCTTTGCTATAATATGTCATATTCTTCGTGTGTTATTGGGGCTTGAGGGTCAACAATTAGAACTTCATCGTAGGTGAGACCATAAAGATGATAGACTAACAAGTCGATTTGTTGCTCTAAATCAGAAGTATTTGCAGAAGGTGTATTCTTTTTTGTATTAAGGATATCTTCTACTATTCTATCTATTGTTTGTCTCGCAAAATCCGATACAACAGGCAAAGGAAATTCCTTAATATCTTGAACAAGTATTTTGGGGAATGCTCCTTTCGTAGCTTTTGGGGAATGGTTAAAGTGATAAAATGTTGCTAACTTTGAATTAAGAATAGCAAGACAAACATTAATACTATATAATGGACTATCTTTGACAATAATAACTGCAGGATCATTATATAATTCTTCAGAGGTTATTGTTGCATAAATTGAAGGATTCGTTATTTCTCTAACAAGCAACCTTTTCCCGATAAAAAACTTCGGGTTTCTTGGGTTGGCAATTCCATCACAATAATCTATATATTCTTGTCCATTCCACTTTAATGCGAATCTATTAACATCTTCTCCCCATAACCATTTCTTTAAACCATCATGAAAAGAGTTATAATGATAAGCTCTTGATTCTATTATTTCCCGAGATTGGCCTTTATACTTATCATATGCTATAAGTCCTTGACTTAACTCAGGAAACAATTTCTCCAATTTTGTTCTATCTTCACAAATATGGTTCACAACATTTATTTTATCATCGGACAACATAAACGCTAACCCCCAATTTTGGTTCATATTGACAAGACTCTTTGAAGATAGGCTGTTACGTTCTTTGGCGACTAATTCATTAAAAGACAAAGCACCTGATGTGTTTCTATAGCCAATTGAATTAATGTCGTTTTTCAAACACTTCTTCTGCCAAGTATTTATAGTATTTCTAACAACAGCAGATTCAAATACAGGAAATTTAGTACAGTCAAGAATTTCAATTATATTCCATGTTTTAAGTATTTGGATTCTGTATTTTGCTGCAAATGTATTAAAAAGATATGTATTAGGAATTATGTAAGACAGAATTCCATTTCCAATAGTTGCCTTTTCTGCTATTTGTATGAAATAATAATATATCTCATAGTCTGGAACATTACCCAAATGTTTTACTACATTTTTGCGATATTCTCCTTTTATAGATACACCATACGGCGGATTCCCTATCACAATATCAAATCCATCCTTCACTCCAAACATCCATTCTGAGTCAAAGAAAGGTGACGAAGTATTTTGATCAAACATATCCCATGAAGCTAATTGCTGCGCCTCAGCATTGCCCACGGCTCCGCAATCTTTTAGCATATCGGCTATTTCAAGACGCAAATCATCTACAATCTGACGATATTTTCGTTTTGTCTTAACTGTCTTTGCTCCAAATATCTTATGCTTGGCTGTTTTCAGTTCTTTTTCTTTTGCCTTAATTACATCACTGTCAAACAAAGAAGTGCTCTTTTTATCAAGTCCTATCAGCGTATTGGCAGCCACAAACTTGGCTTCAAGATTTGGCAGCGGACGGATGCCGAAGTTGTCAGCCGGATTGTTGTTGGTCATTTGGTCGACAACCAAAGAGATAAAGAAACGCAACTTGCTTATCTGTATGGCAATAGGTTGGATATCTACTCCATAGATACAGTTCTCTATAAGGTAGAGTTTGCGGGCATAATCCGGACGGTTGATATTTTCATCAAAGCTGCGATATATATCCGCTTTCATTTCCTCACGTTCAGCCGAAGATGCTGTGCGATAGGCCTCCGATGTCTCATTGATGGCCTTGTTGAGCATCATCTCTCTCCATTGCGTATTGCCGGGGTCGATACGGTTGAGGATATGCACCATCTGCTGTAATATACCCATGGGGAAAGCGCCTGACCCGCATGCCGGGTCAAGTATCTTGCAGTTGTAGAGTGACTGCATGATGCTTTTACGCTGTGCATCGGTAAGTTCAACTTCGTCATCAGAATATTGTAGCAACTGGCGGAACTGAGGTTCCAACTCTTCTCCGACAGTCCGTTTAAGATGTGCCACAAGGCTCTCATCTACCATATACTGCACAATCTCACGTGGAGTATAGAACGAGCCTGTCTGTTTGCGGGCTGTGGTCTGGGTCTCCGGATTGTAGGACGCCAAAAGATTTTCAAACACCTTGCCCAACAGCTCCGGGTCGAGCGAAACCTCTTGGTCGAACGGCGTATTTTCCTCTACGGTAAAATTGTAACGCTTCAGAATATTTATTAACCCGCTGACTTTTACGGTCTTTTTTTTCTTATCATTATACCATACAGACAAATCCACATTTGTTTCAGGAATAAAAAACAAGAAGTCTGGAAGATATAATGACTTCTTCGATTTCTCATTATCACTGAATCCATCATAATACATTCCATTGTCCTTTACATCCAAGCAATCAAACAAACCACCATTCAGGAAAGGAACCGTCTTATTTGCCAAGTCAACAAACAATTGCGGGTTTTTGAAATAGTATTCATAACGCATGAGTTTGTTGTTGTCATAATCACTGCCCTTTTTCCTGAAATGACGTTCCGAAAGTTCTTCACTTCCTTCCGGCGTGATGGGACTGTTCAGCATAGCAAAGAAAAGGTTTTGCAATATGGCTGTATAATACTTAACCTCGCCCACATCGTGCAACAATCCTCCCATTAAATACGGCTTGAAGTCTTTAAGCAGGTTATCTTTCAGATAGTTCTCATCAAAGAACTCCTCCGGTATCAAATGCCGTTGTTTCAGAAACCACACAAAAATAAGGCGGGTAATCAGACGGATTGCCCCTTCATTATTGAATTTGTCATCATCCTCTTTGTCATTAATGTCATTGGGGAACCGTATGATTTTGATAGCCCACGCATACCAGTCGCTAAGTTCATTGTAGAATTCCTTAGTCAGCACTTCTACAGAGAAACGGCTGCGCAAATCATCAGCATTAACCACACGGTCTTTTTTATCCAGATACTTCTTTGGGGTATAGTCTGCTATTCCTTCTCCAAGGAAATAGCTGTATCTGCGAGGGTTGCTGTAATTACGTGTCACTCGTGCCGAGTTTTCTTTTTCATCAAGAGTGATTTCAATCAGGGAGAAACGATAGTTGTCATTGTTGTCTTCGGGAACAAAAACGATTAAGGCACGGTCTTCCGTTTCATCGGCAAGCATACGGAATGCCTCCTTTGAAAGCGACACTCTGGCATCGTTTTTCGAATTGTGCTTTACTTCATATACCACCAAATCGAGTTCGGCTGATGTACCTAACTTGACTGCTTGGGTGCTATATGTCATTTTCGTGTAGAAAGTGACAGGTTCCTCTGTCGGAACAAAATCATCCGGCAGGAAACTGTGTTGCAGGAAGTGTACAAACTCCTGACGGTTGTATGCTTTGTTGAATTCCATATTGTGGCAATCTTAATTCTTTCCTTTTTTATTTTCGTTTTCTATTTCTTTCATTTCCAAAAGGAATCGGTCGTAGTCAGACATAAACAATTTATCCTGTATAATCCTGTACTTCTCAAATTCTGTTTCAGCGTGCAAGCGTGCGATTTCTGCACTTACACGTCCTGCATCTTTTAATAGACCGTATTCAAAGAGAGCAATAAAACTGTTCAGACGCTGTTCCCAATCCGCCATAGTTAATGGTATATGACGCATTGTCATTGTCTCGGCAAAATCAAGATAGGCCGTTACCATTCTATTTAATTGTCTAATTTCAGTTTCAGACAAATAATTTTTAGCTATCACTACATCACTTTTCCTTATTTTCCCGTCGGGAGCATCAGCCCAAGTTGTCAGTCCCATGTGTTCCTTTTCTGCATCGGCACGTTCTACTATGAGTTCTGCTGCCGTGTGACCATGAACGGCATAGTGCATTTTGTTTTGTACTGTGGCATAAAAACGGCGTGTAGCCAACGCTGTCTTATCATAGTCTATGGCAGTAGCATATAAATCGGTTATTTTCTGATAAAATAATCGCTCACTGGTGCGAATTTCCCAGATACGTTCTAACTGTTCATCGAAATATTTATCCGTTAGAAAAGTTCCACGTTTCAGTCTTTCCGAATCCATTACCCATCCTTTGATGGTGTATTCTTTAGCAACTCCGTTTACCCATTTCCTGAATTGTACGGCCTTTTCCGAATTAACCTTAAAGCCTACGGCAATAATCATTTCCAATGAATAATGTTTGGTATTGTATTGCTTGCCATCGGGAGCAGTTATTCGAAATTTTCGAATAACTGCCTCTTCCTGCAATTCGCTATCGGCAAATATTTTCTTAATGTGGTAGTTGACAGTGTGTACCTCTACGCCGTAAAGCATTGCCATCAGTTTTTGTGTGAGCCAGATGTTTTCGTCCTCATAGCGTATCTCTATCTGTTGCTCATCGTCGCCCACACTTGCCACATAGTTTAAGTATTCCGCTGCACTACAGCGCACGGTTACTTGCTCTTTTTTCTTTTTATTTTTATTTTGTTTATTCATCCTTCAGTTTCCTCCGTTTCTTCTTTATTGCAGTCCCTCACTTAAAATCAATGTTTCTTCGTTCTCGTCTACTCTGTTTTGGGCTGTTATGATACGGGCCAAGTATTCGGCAGATATCTTTTGCGGCAATTTTGCCGCATCTTTTACTGCCAGTTGATTGATATAACGTATCTCATATCCGGAAAGAGCATCGGTTTGGATAACTTGTAGCAAATCCTCCAAATAGTCTTTTGGTAAAAGTTGTTTCTTTATAAATACCTTTATTTTTGCTATTGCATTCAGCAAATCTTTCTCATTACGTGCCATTGCATCGCTGCTAAACAAGGATGCTTTGACTCTTTGATATATTGCATCGAAATCGCTACTCGGTTCAACTGGCTTTTCTTCGATTGAAGCCTCGAAAAGCGCAACGGCCTCTTCTGCCGAAAGCATCACCGGGGTATTTGTCGTGTCGCCTATCTTGAAAACAAAATCATCGCCTTTTCGCCCAAACATCAGCACGCCTTTTCTTGGTTTCTCAATATTGCGGGCCGTTTTTGCGCGGTGTGGCAACTCGATGGCTTTGTCGTATGTCTCCGTACCTTTCAGACTGTTCAGCAACTTTCGGTAAGGAGTGTCCCATGATGCTTCTTCGTTGCGGGCGATTTCCTTGCGGTATCGCTCTTTGAAGAAAGCTTTGACCTCCTCTTCTTTGGTCAATGCTTTGGTGTCTTCTCCCATGATGGCATGAATCATTGCCATTTTGAGTGTTGAGATTTCCTTTGTCCGTGTCTCTGCCTCGCCCACATCCGTCGGGAAATAATTATAGATATAAAGTTCGTCGAACACCTTTTTGTTGATACGGTTGATACGGCCTATACGCTGGATTACGCGGGTCGGGTTGTAGGGAATATCGTAATTGAATATAGTTCCGGCACGGTGCAGGTTATAACCTTCGGATATGGCATCGGTTGCCACTAAGATATGAAAATCATTCTGTTGCAACGATGGCTTCAGCCCTGCGTCGAAGTTGGCACGTATGCGGTCTTTGTTGGCCGGTGTGGCGTCTGCCGAAGTATACTTCATGGCAGGAAGTCCGGCTCTTGCAAGGGCTTCGCCCAAATAATTTACTGTATCGGCAAATTCTGAGAACACAATCAGTTTCCTGTTTGGTTCTTTTGTCATTTGCTCTTTAACGATACGGATGAAAGAGTCAAGTTTCGGGTCGCTCTTAATGGTGTTTTCCTTGCCAAACCACTGTTCACGCAAATTTTTCAGCAACCGGATGTCCGCCTGCACATCAGACACGAAATCGTCATTTACATATTTCTTGTCTATCTCGAAAAACCCTTTGCTCTCATATTTCTCAAAGAGCTCTTCTATTTCCTCCATGCCGTCTTCTGTCGTCTGATAGAATGCCTCCACATCCGGCAGGTTACCATTTTTGAACACAGGAATCTTGTTCCGCTTTTCAATCCATCCGAGTATATGCTCGGATGATTTTATCATATACTCCAAAGAGGATCGGAAGGCTGCAACGGAACTTTCGAAACGTGCCACCAGCAGATGGCGCATGAAACTTGAGATATTTGTCTGCCGCCCAATCAAAAGGTTAAATTTCACGCCGGTTTTATTTTCAAGTGTCTCTGCCAATTCGTTTCTCAGTTCTTCACGTATATAAAGCGCAGGGGAATAACGGGCTGCCTTGAAACGGTACACACCATCATTACGGTCCTCTGTATGATAGATTCCATCCAAGGTTGTGAGATATAAATCTTTCAGTTCACCAAGGTCATATTCCAGTTCCTCAGGGTCATTGGGCATTACCAACTGTATGCCCTGTTGTCTCAGGTCTTCCGCATATTCAGGAATGTCCAGCAAGTCCAGACGCGAGCGGCGCACTACCAACGGATTTATAATAGAACGGATTTTCTTGGCAATGTCGTTCACTTCATTTGTGATTTTTTCTTCTGTCGTCTTGCCTTCCCTTTGCTCTTCTCGCAAACCCTTGTATCTGTTGATAAGCTCTTTGAAAGAAGCTCCCAAGTTCTCGACCGTTTTCAATGTGGAGCGGGATGGTATCTGGAACAGTTTTATAAGTGCGTAAATATCTGCCGGCTGATTGTTGAAAGGGGTTGCCGTAAGCAGCAAGACTTTATTTCCGGAGCAAAGATTATGCAGCAAGGCATAATCTTGTGTATATTCATTGCGGAAACGGTGCGCCTCGTCTATGATTATAAGGAACTGTTCACCTTCCTTCACTAATTCCTGATAATGCATAACTGCATCCTCTATTTTCCCCGCACTGAACACCGAAGCCGTAAATCCGAACTCATCACGATAGCCTTCCCATTGCTTATACAAATGAGGCGGGCACACGATGATAGTACGCGGCTTCAGGTTGCGTGCTACGGTGGAGGCTATCACACTCTTTCCCAGCCCGACAACATCCGCCACAATAGCCCCGTTGTGGTTGCGCAGTGCATTCAGAGCCATCTGCACGGCATCGGTCTGATATTTCAGATTGGAGTATCTGCCCTCTGTTATGTCGTGCGGAGTAAGTATGTTGTCGGATGTGGGGATATGGAAATACTCTTTGAGGACGCGGACATACATAAGATACGGCGAATAGAGTTTGTCATACCATATATGAGCCATCACCTTGTTGTTCCATTCGTCAATATTGTCCTTGCTTGCAACGACGACCGAGCTTTCCCACAATTCATCAAATATCCTTTTCCCCTCGTCGTAGTCGCGCTTGTCATTAAAACGGGCATTTAGCTCCAGCCGGCCTTTCAGTCCCTGATAAGACAGGTTGCTGGAACCGGTGATTAAGACACCGGGCAGCTCTCCGCCCTCGTTCATTGTATCATTGTAGGCAAACAGATACATTTTGGAATGGCATGGCTCCAAAGTCTTGCGTATTTCGAGCGTGCCGTCAAGGATTTTCCCATAGAACATCTTGAACTGCTCCTGCTTCTCTTCCGTATCCAAGAAGTCAGAGTTATTGAAAACATGAACAAACTGTTTGTAATAATCTTCCTTGGCAACACTACGTGAAATCAATCCTTTCCTGAAAGTCTCCACTTCACGGACATGCTTGGCCATTTGTAACTCAACATCCAACCCTACGAGAATTTTTATTTGTTTGTCTTTTAATTTTTCGGATAATTGAACGTAGCCGGAGTAATAAAAGTAGCCGGCCAGCATATATACGGCATCTGTTTTTGGTAAGATGCCGTTGATGATATCGGATAAGAACTTTTCTTTGTTTGTTATGAAATTATTGCTCATGACATTTATGGTATGTGTTTGGAATGATTATGGCCCGCATTATCGCAAATGCTTGTGACATTGTGTGACAGGCAGCCGATGCGTGCTGTTTTGGTGTGAGTGATGATTGCCGAAGACAAAGTTACGAAATATTCTGTATTTTTTACATGTTTGGCATGTTTTTTTCTTTGTGTCGTGCCGGCCGGCGGGTTGGTGTATCCGGATGTGTATCGGGAAGTGTATCGGGATGAGGCTTGGAGTGTGATGCTTGTTTGCGTTATCTTTGCACCGTCAAACGATGGGGACGCCCGTATCCTGACGAGGATGATTTGACGAGAGAATGAAAAAACCGAGTTACTTACAATTTAAAAACCGAGAAAACCATGTGTATGATTAATGTTATGTTCATTGAAACACCTGCCGGGTCGTGCTTCTGTAAATGCGTGTGTCCGTGTCGTTACTGTCGTGGCGGCGGCAGCATGCCTGCGGGCGGGGCTTTTATCGGATGTCTCGCGGCAGGCCGATGTCGTAGAGCGGCATGTTCTTGATGCCGGTATCACTTGTTTGTTGTTGACAAAGTAGAAGCCCGCGGCGGCTTTCGCTTGTATTTGTTGCCCACATTCCGAACATCGGAGTGTGGGCTTTTTGTGCTTTTTAGAGAAAAGCGCGGCTGTTTCATGCTTGCAGTTAATACTTCGTTGTGTTGTAGTTAAATATTAATTGAATGGCAGTTAATACTTAGTTGCGGTGCAATTAAATATTAACTGTGGCGCAGTTAATATCTCGTTGTGTCGCAATTAAGTATTAACTGTGAAGTAGTTAATATCTCGTTGTGAAGCAGTTAATATCTCGTTGTGAAGCAGTTAATATCGAATTGCGCGGTAATGTGAATATTCGTCATGATTATTCTTGCCGACAGCTTGATGTATGTGACATGATGCTTTTTCACCCGAAAATCGTAAATCTGAGGCATATAAAACTTCCGAACTGTAATCGGGCGTCGTGTCCTATCGCTTTTTTCGGCCTGAAATGGTCGCTTCAGACGGTTGTTTTTGTGTTGTTTTGCGGGGTGCGGTTACAGATTGAAACCGATGCGGATTGACCGGTTGCCATCAATAACTTTTCTGTTTTTATTAATGAAAAGTGTTTGCCTTTACGTGTAAATACCAATAAATGGGTATTGTCGGAATGGTGGAAAATGGTTATTTTTGCAAGCGATAATGATAATCGGGTAATAAATGAAAAATCAGAAGATATATGAGGCGGGCGACAAGATGATATCGCTCATCAAAGACAACTATGATTTGTTGCAGTCGCTCGGCAGTTTCGGCATCAATCTCGGATTTGGCGACAAGACGGTGAAAGAGATTTGCGAGGACAACGGTGTCGACACTTACACGTTTCTCGCCGTGGTTAACTTTGCCATCAACGGATATTCCGATTTTGACAACGACGAACAACTGTCTGTTCCCACGCTGTTGCACTATCTCGAAGCGAGCCATGTGTATTATCTTGATTTTCAACTGCCGTTTATCCGTCGCGAGCTTGCGGAGTCGATAGACGAGCACGACAGCCTCGGAATACTGATAATGAAGCTCTATGATGAATACGCGAAAGAAATTCGCCGGCACATGATGTATGAGGAGGAGACTCTTTTCCCCTATGTAAACGCACTGTTGGAGGGACGCGCGGCGGGCGATTACACGATAGAGACATTCTCGAAAACGCATGAGGAGGCTTCGGAGAAGCTCAAGGAATTGAAAATTCTGATTATAAAATACATGCCTTCCGACGCGAGACGCAACAACCAGCTGATGGCAACGTTGCACGATATATATAATAATGAGGAGTGGCTCAGTCTGCATGCTCAGGTGGAGGATAAGATTTTTGTGCCGGCCATCAGACGGCTTGAGCGACTTTTACAGCGCAGCGACGTGACAAAGAACATTTCGTCGATGGTATTTAAAGGCGGACAGGACAGTGGCGGCGACATGCTTTCGGAACGCGAGCGCGATGTAATCGTGGCCCTTGTGCAGGGAATGGCCAACAAGGAGATAGCCGACCATCTGTGCATCAGCGTGAATACCGTTATCACACATCGACGCAATATCGCCCGTAAGTTGCAGATACACAGCCCGGCAGGCCTGACTATATATGCGATTGTGAACGGGCTCGTGGATATATCGGCAGTGAAGCTCTGAAAAAAAGTTTGTGATTATACCAATAATTTATTGCAAATCCGGTACGTCGTATCGGATTTTATTGTATCTTTGCAACAGGTTTTGGTTATCCAAAATGTTTAATCGAGAAAAGGACAATCTAATAATAAATTATCAAAAATGGAAAACTTTTTTGAAATTGAAGACAGAAAAGTTTTCCAAAAAGAGAAACTTGCAATGGAAATAAAGAGTTTTACCATTACGAAAAGAGACGGGTCGACAGACCGTTTTTCGCTCGACAAAATCATGAATGCCATCATTAAGGCGTTCGAGTCTGTAAACGAACCGGCCGATTTGGGGCGCATATCAAGCATATTGAGTCATCTTGACATTCACGAGGGTATCACGGTGGAAGAGATACAGAACCAAGTGGAGGAGGCACTGATGAAAGAGGGCTATTATAAGGTGGCCAAATCGTTCATGCTTTATCGCCAGCGACACACGGAAGACCGCGAGACGATGGACAAGCTCAAATTCCTTGCCGACTACTGCGAGGCTGCCAATGCAGCCACGGGCTCGAAATATGATGCCAACGCGAACGTGGAGCACAAGAACATAGCCACGCTTATAGGCGAACTGCCCAAGTCGAGCTTCATCCGTCTCAACCGTCGCCTGCTGACAGACCGCATAAAGAAGATGTACGGGAAAGAACTGGCCGACAAGTATATCGACATGCTCACACATCATTTTATATATAAGAATGACGAGACAAGTCTGGCAAACTACTGCGCTTCGATAACGATGTATCCGTGGCTCATCGGCGGAACGATGTCTATCGGCGGTAATTCCACGGCTCCGACAAACCTCAAATCGTTCTGCGGTGGTTTTGTAAACATGGTGTTCATGGTGTCGAGCATGCTCAGCGGAGCCTGCGCCACTCCCGAATTTCTCATGTACCTTAATTATTTCATAGGTTTGGAGTATGGCCGCGACTACTATAAAGACGCGGAACGGGTCGTTGACCTGTCGGCGAAGCAGCGCACGGTGGATAAGGTCATAACCGATTGTTTTGAACAAATCGTTTACTCCATCAACCAGCCTACGGGTGCGCGTAACTATCAGGCGGTGTTCTGGAACATCGCATATTACGACAAACCGTATTTTGAAAGCCTGTTTGGAGAATTCTATTTTCCCGACGGCAGCCGTCCGGATTGGAACGGATTGTGCTGGCTTCAGAAACGTTTTATGAAGTGGTTTAATCACGAGCGTACGAAAGCTGTGCTCACATTTCCCGTCGAGACGATGGCTCTTCTCAGCAAAGACGGCAACATGATTGATGCCGACATGGCCGATTTTACGGCCGAGATGTACTCGGAAGGGCACTCGTTCTTCACCTACATGAGCGATAATGCCGACTCGCTGTCAAGCTGTTGCCGCCTGCGCAATGAGATACAGGACAACGGGTTCAGCTACACCCTCGGTGCCGGTGGCGTGTCGACGGGTTCAAAGAGCGTGCTGACGATAAATCTCAACCGATGCATACAGTATGCCGTGAACAACAATATGGACTACAAGGAGTATCTCACTGATGTGATAGACCTGTGCCATAAGGTGCAGCTCGCGTACAACGAGAACCTGAAAGAGCTGTGGCAGCACGGCATGCTCCCGCTCTTCGACGCGGGATACATCAACATCGGCCGCCAATATCTCACCATAGGAGTGAACGGTCTCGTTGAGGCCGCCGAGTTCATGGGACTTACGATTACCGACAATCCCGATTATCTGAAGTTCGTGCAGACGGTGCTCGGGCTTGTCGAGCAGAAGAATAAGGAGTATCGCACAAAAGAGGTGCTGTTCAACTGCGAGATGATACCTGCGGAAAACGTGGGCGTGAAGCACTCGAAATGGGATCGCGAAGACGGGTATTTCGTGCCGCGCGACTGTTATAACAGTTATTTCTACATTGTGGAAGACGACTCGTTGAACATCATCGACAAGTTTAAAATGCACGGAGCACCGTATATCGAACATCTCACCGGAGGCTCGGCACTGCACATGAACCTCGAAGAACATCTCTCGAAAGCGCAATACAGGCAGCTGCTCAACGTGGCGGCAAAGGAGGGGTGCAACTATTTCACGTTCAATATACCGAACACTATATGCAACGACTGTGGCACGATAGACAAGCGTTATCTGCATGAATGTCCCAAATGTCACTCGAAGAACGTCGATTACATGACACGTATCATCGGCTATCTCAAGCGCGTGAGCAACTTCTCGGAGGCCCGTCAGGCCGAGGCAAGTCGCAGATATTATGCTCATGCGGATTGAAGAAACACTAAAAGGTAGAGTTGTATGCTTAAATATGTGAATACGGGAGTGGTGTTTCAGGAGATTCCGGATGAGATAACACTATCCATCAACCTTTCAAATTGTCCGTGTCATTGCCCGGGATGTCACAGTCAATACCTTTGGCAGAACATCGGTGAGCCGCTGACTCCGATGGTGTTGGAAGAGTTTATAAAGGAATATGGCACCGACATAACATGCATTTGTTTTATGGGTGGCGATGCGGAGCCTGCATACGTGAACGCTCTCGCACGTTATTTGCGGCGCGAGCATCCCGGTTTGAAAGTGGCGTGGTACAGCGGTCGCAGCCGTGTTCCGTCGTCGGTGCGCAAGGCCGACTTCGATTATATCAAGCTCGGACCGTATATCAAGCATCTCGGATGCCTGAAAGAGCGCACTACAAACCAGCGTCTTTACAAGCGGGCATCGGGAGAGGACTTCACGGATATAACTCCGCTGTTCTGGAAAAAATGAAAGACCGGGCGTTGAAATTATTGTCAACGAATATTGTTTAAAAGCAAAAGAGATTACGAAAGGGTGCTTCCCGGTTCGTAATCTCTTTTGCTTTATGTGTGTGTTGTTGTTTGCCCGGTGTTTGAACGACTGTTGTCGTGGCGTAAAATCATATTTTGCTTATGTCGACATAGCCATGGGTGACGGCATAAATGGTGAGTGCCGAAACGCTTTTGATGTTCAGTTTCTCCATGATATTCTTTCTGTGAGTGTTCACCGTGGTGATACTGATGTTTAATCTTGTGGCTATTTCCTTGTTTATAAGTCCTTGGATGATGAGTGCCATGACTTCTATCTCGCGGTCGGAGAGAGTCTTTACCTGTCCGGAGCGGTGCTGTGGCGGCAGGTTACGCCCGTTGGCGTGCGCCCGTTGTTCAAGTGTGAGGAGCGATTTTATCAGCTGTTGTTCCGGAACATTCACGCAAATGCAATGAAATCCGCCGGGCTGCGACTCCGGGTCGGTGCCTGTTGTCAGCACGATAGTCTTGTTTCGGTGTTCGGAGAAGAAGTTGCGGTTGCGCAACAGCACATCCATCGACACGAAATAGTGATAATACTTATCGGGATTGTTTGCTTGTAGTTCCGTGAAAGAGCCGTATGTGTCGACTACTGCGACCGGTATAACCTCTTGCAATATATTTTTTAACCCTAATACCGCGAGGGTATTAGGGTTAATTATAGCTATTTCCGGTCTTTTACTGTCCATGATACGGGTGCGAGAATGTTCGCTTTTAAGATAAGAAACCGAGCAAAGTTCCCGCAGCCACTGCCGAGCCTATGACTCCGGCTACGTTCGGACCCATGGCGTGCATGAGCAGGAAGTTGTGCCGATCGTATTCCAATCCGAGGTTATTGCTTATGCGGGCGCTCATCGGCACGGCCGAAACGCCGGCATTTCCGATAAGCGGGTTAAGTTTTTTGCCCTGCGGCAGGAATAAGTTCATGAACTTAACGAAGAGCACTCCGCTCGCCGTGGCAACCATAAAGGCGCACGCTCCGATGAGGAATATGAACAGTGTGTTCACCGTGAGGAACTCGCTGGCCTGTGTGGAGCATCCCACCGTTAGTCCGAGCAGCATCACCACGATGTCGTTAAGTGCCGAGCCGGCGGTTTTTGCGAGGCGCGTTGTCTTGCCGGATTCTTTCAGCAGGTTGCCGAAGAAGAGCATACCGAGCAGCGGCAGGCCCGAAGGCACGATGAAAGTGGTGAGCAACAGTCCGATGATGGGGAAGAGGATACGCTCTGTCTGGCTGACCTGACGTGCCGGCTTCATGCGGATGACGCGCTCCTTCTTGGTTGTGAGCATACGCATCAATGGCGGCTGGATGAGTGGCACGAGAGCCATGTACGAATAGGCGCACACGGCGATGGCTCCCATGAGGTTGGGGCTGAGTTTTGAGGAAAGGAATATGGCCGTCGGTCCGTCGGCTCCTCCGATGATGGCGATGCCCGCAGCCTGATTGGGTTCGAAGCCAAGTGCGAGCGCGACCATGTAAGCTCCGAAGATACCAAACTGTGCGGCTGCACCTATCAGCACCAGCTTCGGGTTGGCGATGAGTGCCGAGAAGTCGGTCATGGCACCGATGCCGAGGAACACCAGCGGCGGATACCATCCCATGCGCACACCTTGGTAGAAGATGTTGAGCACCGAGTTGTCTTCATACAAGCCTATTTCAAGACCTGCATCGGCCTTGAACGGAATATTTCCGAGTATTATTCCCAATCCGATGGGGATGAGTAGCAGCGGTTCAAAGTCTTTCTTGATGGCGAGATAGATGAGTATCGCGCCCACGACAATCATTATGAGGTTACCTGTGGTGGCGTTTAAAAAGCCGGTGTAGGTAAGGAACTCGTTGAAGTTCTCAATCAAAAAGTCTGTAAATCCCATATCGTCATTATGCTATTGTGAGCAGCACGGCACCTTCCATTACCGAGTCGCCCTGATTAACAGATATAGATGTGACGGTGCCTGCGGTCTCGCTTTCGATGTTGTTTTGCATTTTCATCGCCTCGAGAACGACTACCGTGTCGCCGACATTAACCTGATCTCCCACTTTCACGCATACAGCCTGTATTGTTCCGGGCAGCGGAGCCGTTACGGGAGTGCCTTCGCCGGCTTTCGCCGCCGGCTGTGTGGGACGCACTGATGCCGTCGTTGTTGTTTTAGACTGTGTCGGTGCGGGCTTCGGAGCCTCCACTTTCGCGTGCGATATGGCGTGCGCCGGGTTGATGGGGTGCTTCAGTTCCACCTCGAATGAGATGCCGTTTACATTCACTTTGGCGAGGTTACCCTCTACTTCCACTATCTCAACGTCGTAGTCTACGCCTTGTACCTTATATTGATATTTGTTCTGGTTCATGATGATTATGCTGTTATTGTTGTTTGTTATTCGTGAAATTGTGTCATTTGTATGTACTCTACGTTCCAGTCGGTGTGCTTCGGTTTGATGGTTATCACGCCGCTTTCCATGTCGTGTACGTTGTTCTGATATTCATGCAGTGCCATTGATATGACGGCGATGTATATCTCTTTGTCGATACCTTTCGTTTTGAATCCGTCTTGGAGTATCACACTTGTCTTGTGGCCTATCTCCGTTGTCTTCTCAACTGTTTTCACTCCTACTTTCAAGGGCTGCATGTTGGCCACTTTCTTAGCTGCGTTTATGTGTCGCATGAACAGTCCGAAGAGTGTGAAGAACACGAAAAGCAATGCCAGACAGAAGAAAACGATGCCCATTGCGAGCACCGAAATGCCGTATCCGTGAGGGTCTTCGCGTTTCAGTTTTGCTATTTTCGACTCGCTGACCTCGATGTGGTTGGATATACCCGGTGTCACGGCATCGGCCGGCTTTGTCTGCCATGCTCTCGTATTTCCGTTCTTTCGCGCGTAAGACAGGTCGGCCGCGAGTGCGGGCACTGTCACCGAGTCGAGCAGGTCGGTGGCGTTTCCGTTGTAGAGAGCAATCCAAACGGGCTTTCCCGGTTCCATTTGCAGCGGCAGATAGAATGAGCCTTGCGCCGGGTTGCTGTTGCAGAAGAATAGCAGATGTTGGCGTCCGCCGATGCTTGTGCGCGGTTCTCCGTTTGGAATCATGCACATGCGTTTCACTCTTTCCGGTACGCTCATGTTCTTGTCGAGTACGGAACGGTCGGTGGTGAGATACATGCCGCGAATGTTGTATGTGGTGTGCGACACGTTTGCAATCTCTATCCACGGGCTGCAATGTCCGTATTCGTCCTGTAACCCGGCCTTGTTGTCGGTGACGACCTCGTTCAGTATGATGCTCTTCTCTAATTGTCCGAGCGCCACTGATGAGCCGGTCGTCAGCAACAGGCCTAACAGTAATCCGAATTTATTCATGTCTTTGTTTGTTGTATTAATATAAGTTATTGGTAGAAATATTCTTGAATGAGTGTTTTGCGGCGGTGTTTTTGTCTTTTTATCGTGTGGCCGCCGCTTTGTTATCCGCCGCAGCAGAGCAGTATTATCAGTTGTGCGGCGAGGATACGCAGGAACATGCTCAGCGGGTATACTGTGGAGTAGCCCACGGCCGGTGCTTCTTTCGAGCACGACTGGTTTGCGTATGCCAATGCGGGCGGGTCGGTGTATGTGCCGGCTATCATTCCCATTATCGTGAAGTAGTTGAATTTAAATTTCTTTCGTGCTATTGTGCCGATGATAAGTATCGGGATGACGGTGATGAGGAAACCGGTGCCCACGTATTTTATGCCGTCGCCGGCCACGACTGTGTCCCAGAAGCCGGCGCCCGCCTTTATTCCCACGCTTGCGAGGAAGAGCACGAGACCTATCTCGCGCAGCATCATGTTGGCACTGGTTGTGGTGTATGTGACGAGATGCACCTTGTATCCGTAGCGACCGATGAGTATCGCGATGATGAGGGGGCCTCCGGCGATACCGAGTTTCATGGGTACGGGCATGCCGGGTATTGCCAGCGGGAGGCTGCCGAAGATTATTCCGGCCATGATGCCGAGGAATATCGTGGCGATGTTTGGTGCTTCAAGTCGCTTGATGGAGTTGCCGAGCACTTTTGCCGAGTGGTCGACGGCATCTTCCGGTCCCACGACCATCACCCGGTCGCCCACTTGCAGGGCGAGGTCGGGACTGGCAAAGAGTTCCATTCCCTGACGTGTCACGCGCGTTACGTTTACTCCGTGAGCCGACGAGAAGTGCATCTGGCCGAGCGTTTTGCCGTTGATGGAAGGCCTTGTGACGAGTATTCGCTTTGAAACGAGCGGCTGGTCTTGTTTTTCCCATTCCACATTGGTCTCTGGACCTATGAAGGCTATGATGGCTTCGGCGTCGGCTTCGGCGCACACGATGAATATCTGGTCGCCGAGGTGAAAAACAGTGTCGCGGTTGGGGATGCTCACATGGCCTTCGTGCAGTATTCGCGAGCACACGAAGTCGCGGTTGAGGAAGTCGTGTATCTGTTTGAGCGTGCGCCCTGCGAGGTATGAGTTTGTCACGGTGAGGTGCATCATGTGCGGTTTCACGTGCACGTTTTCGGCATCATTGTTTCTCAGTCGTCTCTCTTCGTTTTCGAGTTTCACGCCACAGATGTACCTGATGGCTATCGTGGCGCCGATGATGCCGAGCACGCCGAGCGGATATGCGCAGGCGTATCCCGATGCTATCTGTGGCGCGTCACCGTTTGTGAACACGCTGCCGAGAGCTTCGTTGGCTGCTCCGAGACCCGGAGTGTTGGTCACGGCACCGTATAGCGTGCCCACCATCATGGGCAGGTTTACGGGGTTGCTTGTGTCGAAGAAGAAGTAGTAGCATGCGAACATCACGGCTACGTTGAGCATGACGGTGCTCATGGCGAGCATGTTGAGCGTGACGCCGCCTTTGCGGAAACTCTCGAAAAAGCCCGGACCCACTTGCAGACCAATCATGAAAACAAACAGTATCAGTCCGAAATCTTGCAAGAACGTGATTATATTCGCCGGTGCCGTCAGTCCGAAATGACCGGCGACGATGCCTGCGAAAAGCACGAATGTTACTCCGAGCGCGATGCCTCCGAACTTAATTTTACCCAAAAGAACGCCTACTGCTATCACAAGCGCATAGAGCAGGGCAATGTGTGCTATCGAGTCGGTGGCGGTGAATAAACTTATAAGCCAGTCCATTGATAAATACTATAACTTTTTTATGCCTGCAAAATTAGCTAAAATATTGCTCAAAAGATAATTTTTGTGCCGTATTTTTTAGAAAAACGTGTTAACGTTATGGATTAAATGTTATAAAATCTCAAATCGGGGAGTCGTGATTTTTAAAGGTAAAAAGGTAAAAGTGAAAAAGGTAAAACCATGGGCGTGTTTCTAAGCGCAGCCTTTTTTTACCTTTTTACTTTTTTACTTTTAAAAAGCTCTGCACTCCGTTTCTCTCTTTTGGGGAGGCAGGGTGGTCTTTCTTTTCTTAACAAATGTAAAAATCGTGGGTTGATTGTTAAACGCAAAAAGTGCGACTTGAAGTCACCGTTTAGAAAAAGCCGAAAATTTAAATTGACATTTCTGTGTCATTATTTGGGGGTTGGGTTGCAATTATTCGGGGTTGATGATGCTTTTTTGTCGTTTTTGCTCTGCAATAAGGCCGTAATTACATTGCATTTACGGCCTTATTGCGTTCCAATTACGGCCTAATTGGAATGCAATTACGGCCTAATTGGAAAACAAGAAGGGTTGCGGGGGAGGCAGGGATGGTAGATTTTGTAGGTAAAAGGCTGATAGACAGTGTTTTGCGTAAAATGCCCTGAAAATGCTTTTTTTTCGCCGAGGAAATTATTTTTTGAAAAGAACGCAATTACAAGGCCTTATTTTGTAAATATAATATCAGAATTGTTAATAGCGTTAAGGTTTATTAATAATTGGATTATGAATATAGAACAAACAATTTGTTTTTGATTTTCGGGCGTATTCATGTCGCGACGGGCTTCGCTCGACAAAAAAGTCTCGTTGTGCGCTCTTTGCTCCTCATTATCAGAAAAAAACATCGTATTTTTGGCACATTGTCGAATTTTTGATATACCTTTGCATGTTGTATATATAAAATAAATATTGTGTAATTTATAATAATAACATATTTAATAACAACTATGTCAAACAATAGAGAGAAACTCTTTACCGAGTTTGCGGCTCCCACCACCCAAGAGTGGCTGGATAAAATTCAAGTGGATTTGAAAGGCGCGGACTTTAATAAGAAATTGGTATGGAGAACAAATGAAGGTTTTAACGTGCAACCGTTCTATCGCAGGGAAGATGTGCTGAAGTTGAAGACTCCCGACGCTCTTCCGGGCGAGTTCCCGTTTGTACGCGGAAACAAGAAAGACAACAACTCGTGGTATGTTCGCCAGAACATCGTGGTGGAAAATGCTGTCGAGGCAAACGCCAAAGCACTTGACATCCTTGAAAAGGGTGTCAATTCGCTCGGATTTCGCTTTCATGGCGACAAGGTGAGCGCAGAGTTTATCGAGACACTTCTCGAGGGCATCCGTTGCGACATCGTGGAAGTGAATTTCCGCACATGTCCCTGTCACGTGCTTGAGTTGGCTGACATTCTCACGGCCTACTTCGAGAAGCAGGGCTACGACAAGAAGAAAGTTTGCGGCTGCATCGGTTTCGACCCGATTGAGAAGATGGTCATGAAAGGCAAGGACGCGTCTAAGAAAATTGCCGACGCTGCCGTGCTTGTGGAGAAGTTGAAAGACTATCCGGGCATCCGTTGCATCACGGTCCACTCTGATGCTTTGAACAATTCGGGCGCGTATATCGTGCAGGAACTCGGTTATGCGTTGGCTTGGGGTAACGAGTATCTTCATCAGCTCGTGGAGGCCGGCGTGGACGTAGACCTCGCCGCACGCAGCATCAAGTTCTACATGGGCATATCGGAAAACTATTTCATGGAGATTGCCAAGTTCCGCGCCGCCCGTTTGTTGTGGGCCGAGATTGTGAAACAGTACGGGCCGAAGTGCGACTGCGCATGCAAGATGATAGTCAACGCCACTACCACGTCTTACAATAAGACAATGTTCGACAGCTATGTCAACCTGCTGCGCACACAGACCGAGACGATGAGTGCCGCACTTGCCGGTGTTCACTCCATTGTTGTGACTCCGTTTGATGCAATATACGAGAAGCCTACCGACTTCTCGGAGCGTATAGCCCGTAACCAACAACTTCTTCTCAAAGAAGAGAGCCATTTCGACAAGGTGGTTGACCCGTCGGCAGGTTCTTATTATATCGAGGAGTTGACCAATTCGCTGGCCGACGCGGCATGGAAATTGTTCCTCAAAGTTGAGGAAGAAGGCGGATTTCTCGCCGCCGTCAAGGCCGGCACCGTGCAGGACGATATCAATGCTACAAACGAAAAGCGCCATTCCGATGCGGCAAAACGCAAGGAGTTTATTCTCGGAACAAACCAGTTCCCCAACTTCACGGAGACATCCGATGGCAAGGAACTGAATGGCTGCTCTTGCGCCTGCGGTCACAAGCACGAGCCCACGCTCAAAGCCATCTCCACGACACGTCTGGCTGCCGACTTCGAGCAGCTGCGCCTCGCAACGGAGAAGAGCGGAAAGACTCCTGTGGCCTTCATGCTCACCATCGGCAACCTCGCATGGCGTCAGGCCCGCGCACAGTTCTCGTCGAACTTCCTCGCCTGCGCCGGATACAAGATCATCGACAACCTCGGTTTCGAGACGGTAGAGGAAGGCGTCGACGCCGCCCTGAAAGCCGGTGCCGACATCGTCGTTCTGTGTTCAAGCGATGATGAATATGCGACATACGCTATTCCGGCATTCAAGTATCTCAACAACCGCGCCATGTTCATCGTTGCCGGCGCTCCCGCCTGCATGGACGAACTGAAAGCCGCCGGCATAGAGAACTTCGTTCACGTGAAATGTAATGTGCTTGAAACACTGAAGGAGTATAATGCGAAGTTAGGAATATAATTTTAATTTAAACGCAAAGACACGATAGAGTATAACGAAATAAGAATGAGTAAGAAAACTCCGTGTCTATGTGTTCCAAAATTAAATAAAACAAAATGAGAAAGAATTTTAAAGACATTGATATATATGCCGGTATAAAGGCAGCCGACGGCGCCGACTGGCAGAAGGCTAACGGCATTGCTCCCAACTGGAAGACTCCGGAGCACATAGAAGTCAAGCCTGTTTACACCAAAGAAGACCTCGAGGGCATGGAGCACCTCGACTTCACGGCCGGCATACCGCCGTTCCTGCGTGGTCCGTACTCTATGATGTATCCGTTCCGCCCGTGGACCATCCGCCAGTATGCCGGATTCTCCACGGCAGAGGAATCGAACGCGTTCTACCGCCGCAACCTCGCTTCGGGACAGAAAGGTCTGTCCGTGGCGTTCGACCTGCCGACACACCGCGGCTACGACCCCGACAATGAGCGCGTGGTCGGTGACGTGGGCAAGGCCGGAGTGTCCATCTGCAACGAGGAGAACATGAAGGTGCTCTTCGACGGCATCCCGCTGAACAAGATGTCGGTGTCTATGACGATGAACGGAGCCGTGCTCCCCATCCTCGCCTTCTATATCGTGGCCGGACTGGAGCAGGGCGCCAAGCTCGAGGAGATGGCCGGAACCATCCAGAACGATATCCTCAAGGAGTTCATGGTGCGCAACACATATATCTATCCGCCAGCATTCTCGATGAAGATCATCGCCGACATCTTCGAGTACACTTCGCAGAACATGCCGAAGTTCAACTCGATATCAATCTCGGGATATCACATGCAGGAGGCCGGTGCCACTGCCGACATCGAGTTGGCATACACCTTGGCCGACGGTATGGACTACATCCGTGCCGGTGTGAACGCCGGAATTGACATCGACGCCTTCGCTCCGCGTTTGTCTTTCTTCTGGGCCATCGGCGTCAACCACTTCATGGAGATTGCCAAGATGCGTGCCGGCCGTCTGCTGTGGGCGAAGATTGTGAAGAGCTTCGGCGCAAAGAACCCGAAGTCGCTTGCCCTGCGCACGCACTCGCAGACCTCGGGATGGTCGCTCACGGAGCAGGACCCGTTCAACAACGTCGGACGTACCTGCATCGAGGCCATGGCCGCAGTGCTCGGTCACACCCAGTCGCTGCACACCAACGCTCTCGACGAGGCCATCGCCCTGCCTACCGACTTCTCTGCCCGTATCGCCCGTAACACCCAGATCTACATTCAGAACGAAACAAAGGTGTGCAAGCAGATTGACCCGTGGGCCGGTTCGTACTATGTGGAGACGCTGACCAACGAACTGGTGCACAAGGCGTGGGAGCACATTCAGGAGATTGAGAAGCTCGGCGGTATGGCCAAGGCCATCGAGACCGGCGTGCCCAAGATGCGCATCGAGGAGGCCGCTGCCCGCACTCAGGCCCGCATCGACTCCGGCGTACAGACAATCGTCGGTACGAACAAGTATCGTCTCGACCACGAGGACCCCATCGACATCCTCGAGGTGGACAACACCGCCGTGCGCAAGCAGCAGGAGGAGAGTCTCGCCGCCGTCCGCGCGTCGCGTGACGAGGAGGCTTGCCGCAAGGCTCTGGCCGACCTGACGGAGTGCGTCCGCACAGGCGAGGGCAACCTGCTGGCTCATGCCATCGAGTGCGCCAAGTTGCGTTGCACATTGGGAGAGATAAGTGATGCCTGCGAGGAAATCGTGGGCCGTTATAAGGCAGTAATAAGAACAATATCAGGCGTGTATTCATCAGAAAGCAAGAACGATAAGGACTTCGAGCTGGCATGCCAGCTTACGGAGGAGTTTGCCAAGCAGGAGGGCCGCCGCCCCCGCATATTCGTGGCAAAGATGGGACAGGACGGTCACGACCGTGGCGCAAAGGTTGTCGCAACGGGATATGCCGACTGCGGTTTCGACGTGGACATGGGTCCGCTCTTCCAGACTCCGGCAGAGGCTGCGCGTGAGGCTGTCGAGAACGACGTGCATGTGGTCGGCGTTTCGTCGCTGGCCGCAGGTCACAAGACGCTCGTGCCGCAGCTCATCGAGGAGCTGAAGAAAGCCGGCCGCGAGGACATCATGGTAATTGCCGGCGGTGTCATCCCGGCTCAGGACTACGACTTCCTCTATCAGGCAGGCGTGGCCGCCATCTTCGGCCCCGGCACATCAGTGGCCAAGGCTGCCGTCGAGATGATGAAGATACTGCTCGACAAAGAGTAAGAATAGAGCCGACAATAAAAAAACAGCTTCACAATTGTGAAGCTGTTTTTTTATTGTCGGCTCTCAATTCCCAGAATGCCACCGCAGCCGCGGCGGCCACATTCAGCGAGTCGACACCGTGCGACATGGGTATGCGAACCACGTAGTCGGCCTGTGTTATTGTTTCTTTCGGCAGCCCGTCGCCTTCCGTTCCCATTACAATGGCGAGCCTTTCAACGGTAGTCAGAGTAGGGGAGTCTATCGGAACGGAGTCGTTTGTGAGTGCCATGGCGGCCGTTTTAAATCCTATCCGGCCGAGCGATGCGATGTCATTGTCGAGCCATGTCCATGGAACGAGAAACACGCTGCCCATCGATACGCGCACCGCGCGGCGGTTGAGCGGGTCGCAAGAGTTTGTAGTGAGCAGCACGGCATCTATGCCCAAGGCCGCCGCCGAGCGGAATATCGCTCCGATGTTTGTCGTGTCCACAACTCCGTCTATCACCACTATGCGTCTCGCCGTGCGGCAGATGCTTTCCACGCTTGGTGGCGCGGGACGGCGCATGGCGCACAGTACACCACGTGTCAGTGTGTATCCTGTGAGTTGTGCGAGAACATCGCGGCCGCCGGTATATATGGGAATGTCGCCGCACCGGCTTATAATCTCCGCCGCATCGCCCGTAATATGCTTGCGCTCGCACATCAGTGCAAGCGGTTCGTAGCCTGCATCGAGTGCCACTTTGATTACTTTCGGACTTTCGGCTATGAATATTCCCTTGTCCGGTTCTATCCGGTTTCGCAGTTGTGCTTCGGTGAGTGTGCCGAAAATCTCGGTTCCCGGATGGTTCAGTGTCTCTATTTCTATTATGTTCATTACTGTTGCGATTTTTATTTCTTTTTTATTTCAGCCTCGAGTTTGAGCAGCGCGGCTTTCACATTCACTCCTCCGCCATATCCGGTGAGTGCTCCGTGGCTGCCTATCACGCGATGGCACGGTACTATAATTGATATGGGGTTGGCTCTGTTGGCGTTTGCCACTGCTCTTACGGCTGTCGGCATTCCTATTCGTCGTGCCAGACAGCCGTAGGATACTGTCGTTCCGTATGGTATGTTCATCAGTTCGGTCCATACCAGTTTCTGGAATTCGGTGCCGGTGTGAATAATCGGAATGTCGAACGTAGAGCGTTTTCCGGCAAAATACTCGTCAATCTGCCTCTCCGTCTCCTCTATTATCGGAGATGTGCCATCGCGAAATCCGGCTTGGAGCCTTTCTTTCAGCCGTCTGACGATGAATTCCCGGCGTTTCTCTGCCTGCCAGTCGCACAGACAAAGTCTGCCGTCGAGTTCACCGAGCGTCAATGTTCCGCATGGCGTGTCGTGTCGTTTTATCGTAATGAAACTGTTTTCCGTTATCATGATTGCAGCCGTAAACATTGTTTTTATCTTCTGCAAAGGTAATGAATAATCGTGAGACGGCCCAATAGAAAGTGCCGATACATTTGTTCTAATGCGATTACAAGAGCCTTGTAGCAGGATTACAAAAGCCTTGTAATCGCATTACAAAATATTTGTAACAGGATTACAAAATATTTGTAACGGGATTACAAAATATTTGTAACTGACATATTATAAGCGAGATGAAAAAAATGCTCTGCACGTTTTTCGCTCCCACAATGCCGCCATAGAAAAAACGACAGTCCGGGAGTCATCATCAGTACAAATATTGTGGCGGTTGACAGTGCAAAATTATGATATTATGTCGTTTTAGTAAGTGGGCTGTGGGCATATTGTTATGTATATTTTATATTTGTTTATATGTAGTTTGTTTTATATGTATTCTTGTTTTAATATGTAATTGTTTTAAGGTTTTGTTGTCTTAATTTGTTATTTGCGCTACAAAGGCTGTTTTCTTTGCCGTATTTCACTTTTTTGTCGTATCTTTGTAATTCCGATACGGGCAGTATTTTATAGCAAAAACATTCGTTTTAAGGAAGCCGATGATAGCCACGATACCATATATAAAGAGCAAGTTTGAAGAGTTCAACGCGCTGATGTTCGGCGGTAAGCTGCCGCCTGTCGCCGTTGCCCTCACCAAAGCGAGAACCTTTCTTGGCGCTTGCAGGTACAAGAAGCGCCGCACATTTTTTGGAAGAACTGTGTACTACGACTTTGAATTGCGCATAAGCACGTATTTCGACCTGCCCGAAAACGAGCTTGAAGACATCATAATCCATGAGATGATACATTATTATATATGTGTGAAGAGGTTGAAAGACACCTCTGCCCACGGCCGGCTGTTCAGGCAGATAATGAGCGACATCAACGAAAGACACGGCCGCCACATCACCATCTCGCACCGCACGACGGCAGTTCCGCGCGACGAGGCGGTCCGGTATCGCATTCGCCAGCATGCGGTTGCCGTGGTCACATTCCACAACGGCAGGGTGGGTTTCAAGGTATTGCCGTATAAGCCGACCGGAATAATAAAGTATCGCACAGCCGCATCGCTTTTGAGCGAAGTGCGTTCGGTGGATTTGTATATCAGCGACAATGCGTTTTTCAATCGTTTCCCGCACTCGGCGGCCTTGCGTGTGCACTATATTGAAGCGGCGGATATAGAAAAACATCTTTCCGGCGCCAAGGTATTGTACCGCGATGAAAAATGAGCGCATGAGCGAGTGAAATGATGCTGTCGTATCGTCTCGGGATGTTAAAACGGCCGCGATACCGCCGCTTTCGTACGAAATTACCGTTTATCGTACGGAAATACAAGTGCGCTACATTATAAATCCGTAATTTTGCGGTTAAAATTGTGAATTGTTATTACCGAATAAAACTACTTTTGATATCTGATTATGAATAAAAAACTGTCAATCGCGGCTTTTCTTTTGCTTAATGCCGCCTCATTGTCCTCCGCCGATTTCGTGTGGGGCGATAGTGAAAAGGGTGTGAGATATGCACTGTCGGGCAAGGTGTCGCCGGTAGTGGAGCAGGCCGTGGCCATGTTTCGAGACGACATCCGTCAGGTAACAGGGTGCACTCCGGAGGCCGTGCGTGCCGACAGAGCGGTGATAAACATTGTTCAGCTCGACAAGGCAACGACAGGAACGAAGAAAAAGCTGAGCGCCGCCGGCGTGCCTGTCGATGAACTCGCGGGCAGAAAAGACGGTTTCGCCATATCCGTTACCGACGGAAAGATATATGTCGCCGGCAATAACGGCCGTGGCACGGCATACGGACTGCTCGAACTTTCGCGCAAGGCAGGCGTGTCGCCGTGGATATGGTGGGGCGACGTGGTGCCCGAAAAGAGATCCAGACTGGTGATAGCCGATGATTATAAGACCGTTCAAAGCCCATCGGTGGAATATCGCGGAGTGTTCCTTAACGATGAAGACTGGACGCTCCGGCCGTGGAGTACGTATAATTACGAGCCGAGCGAGCGTTTCGGAAATATAGGTCCGAAGACATACAAGCGCGTATTCCAACTCCTGCTCCGCCTGCGTGCCAACGCCATATGGCCGGCAATGCACACCGGTACGCCCGGATTTTTCACCGTCGAAGGCAATAAAGAGATGGCCGACAGCTTCGATATCGCCGTGGGAACGTCGCACTGTGAACCGCTGTTGCGCAATAACGTGGACGAATGGAACGTGGCCGAGCGAGGCAGATACAACTACATCACCAACAAAAAAGCCGTGCAAGACTACTGGATAGAGCGGCTTCGCGAGGTGAAAGGAACTGACAAGATGTTTACCATCGGCATGCGCGGAATACATGACGGCTCGATGGAGGGCGTGAAAACAATGAAAGAGAAGACCGTGGCGCTGCAACAAGTGATAGACGACCAGCGCGAACTGCTCGCCAAATATATCGACAAAGACGTGGAAAACGTGCCGCAGGTGTTTGTTCCCTATAAGGAAGTGCTGCAAATAATGGAGAACGGACTTCGTGTTCCCGACGATGTGACACTCATGTGGTGCGACGACAACTACGGATATCTCACCCGCCTGAGCGATGCCGGGCAGCAAAAGCGCAAGGGAGGAGCCGGTGTTTATTATCATCTCAGCTACTGGGGGCGTCCGCATGATTACCTGTGGCTTACCACAACACAGCCCGGACTCGTGTATAACGAGATGCGTCAGGCATACGATCATAACGCCCGCAAGTTGTGGATTGTGAATGTTCACGACCCGAAAGCGGCGGCCTACGACCTCTCACTGTTCCTTGATATGGCGTGGAATATCGACTGCGTGTCGCCGACAACGCTGCAAGAACATCTGAAAAACTGGCTTGTCGAACAGTTTGGAGAAGCCGCTGCCGCGCGGTTATTGCCCGCGATGACCGAGTTCTACCGCCTTTGCGGCATTCGGAAACCCGAACACATGGGATGGACACAGGTGGAACTTGACAAGAAAACATACCCGCGCGGTCGTTCTCAGGTCACGGATACCGAGTTCAGCGCGACCGCTTTCGGCAACGAAATGGAGCGTTATCTGGCCGATTATGCCGCTGTTTGCCGCACGGTGAACGAGGTAGGAGAAACAATCCGCCCCGAATTGCGCGATGCTTACTTCGCCGCCATAAAGTATCCCGTACTGTCTGCCTCGGCAATGGCCGTGAAAATGCTCGAAGCCCAGCGTGCCCGCGCCTCTTATCTCGGGCAGACCGACCGCACGATGCTCGGCCGTGAAGCCAAGGCCTCGGTGCATGCGGCAAAGAGTATCGGTGCCTATAATGAGATTAAACGACTAACTGACTACTATAATAACGAACTGGCCGGCGGCAAGTGGAAAGGAAATATGAGCTGCGCCCCGCGCGATTTGTATGTGTTCTTCCCGCCGCTGCTGCCGTTCAACCCCGAAACGGCCGTCGCTCCCGAATATGAAAAGGTGAGCCCGCCTGCTTATTCGGACATGGAAAATGTGGTGGCGCGCAATGCCTGCGACTATACATCGGCATCATCGGGTGTCATTCCCACGCAGATGCTCGGCCACAGCATGAACGCCGTGCAACTGCCGAAAGGGGAAACATTGACGTATGAGTTTGAAACGACAGCCGAAGGCGACGCCTCTTTGTACACGGCACTGATCCCGACGCAACCCAACGACCGCGGAGATTTGCGCTACAGCATCAGCATAGACGGCAAAACTCCGGTCGTAATATCGCTAAAAGAGCCGTTCCGCTCGGAAAAATGGAAGAAGAACGTGATGCGGGGGCAGGCTCTCAACATCACAAACGTGAAATTGGGCAAAGGCCGCCACACATTGACAATCACCGCACTCGACAATCATGTGGTAGTGGATCAGTGGATGATTGACTTCAAACGCGGCCGCTCATTCTATGTATTGCCTGTAAAACCGGCACTTTAATGAGGCTGTGTCAAAATACAATGTCTTCATTTGTATTTTGACACAGCCCCGTAAAACCCTGTAAACGGATGTGAAGCCGGACACTGCCGAGCCTTATCTGATGATAATCGTGTGTCCGTCTCGTCCCTTTTTGAATGTCTTGAGGTTTTTGTCTTTGTTTGTTTTTCGCCCGTTCAGGTCGTAGAACATCCCTTGACGAGAATTGTCCGTATTGTCTCTTCTTATTTTTTCAATGCCGGTTATGACCTTTATTTCGGCTCCCGAAGTAAGCTTAGCATCCGCAATGGCATCTTTGTAGCCGTCCATGCTGCATCCGTAGCCCGGAAACTCTTTAAGTTTTAGAAACCGTAATGTTTTTTCCGACAGTGTCCCGTCGGTCTCCCGCGGGGCTTTCATGTCGGCAATGTCCGTGCTTTCAAATGCTGTTTCGGCCGGACTGTTGTTCGTCCATTGGTTGTTTTTCCACGTAAACGAGTTGTCTTCTATCGTGTTCTGCCCGTCGGCTCCGTTCAGCGAGGTCACATGTTTAGTGCCGACAGACATGTTTCGCTCTATGACATGTCCGTATCCGTCCACGTCCACGGCTTCATCCTCAGCCGCACCCTTGCGGTTTACGAGCGAATAGTTGTACCGGTTGTTTTTATACGATGTGTTGTCGTGGAAGTGTAAGCCTCCGATGTGATGGTTTGAGTATATTCCGTTCGACTTGTTGCCCGTGGCGATGCAGTGGTGCACTGTGTGCATCGGTGCGCCGTTCTCGGGCAATGTCTTTGCTCCCGACATGCCGTATCCTCCCGCTTTGAAGCCGTTGCCGTCGCCGCGGCTCACGTTTTCGGCGTCATAACCGTTCTTGTATGCGAAGCTGTATGCGAAAACGGTGGCCGAATGACAGTTTATCAGGTCGTATCCGTCATCGGAGTTGTTCCAAGCGCGGCATCCGATGAATATGTTTCCCGGGTTGTCTTTGTTCACATGGCATCCGAAAGCGTCGTTGTTTCCACCGCTTCCCATGCCCGTTTTACTGCTTACATCCGATACCGGGTCATAGTTGTTGTATCCGTCGCAATTGACAAAAAGGTTATACGACGAGTTTCTTGTCAGATAAAAGCCTATTCCCATGCCGTCGTGGCACGCGATGTTCTCGAAAGTATTGTGCGAGCCGTTTGTTATCCGGAAGTTTTCCGACTGTGTGTGCCCTGTGATTGTCACCTGAATGCCCGTCACCTCGAAGTTGCGGAACACGAGATATTGTCCGCTTACGAGGAAAGCCGTGACCCGGTATCCAGCCGGTTTTACTTCCGAGAGGTCGAAAACGGGCCGTTTCCCGTCGGCATCGGTAAGTCCGATAAAGCTGATTGGCTTGTCGGCCGTGCCTTTTTGCGACATGTCGAATATTATTTTGTACGGTCCCGACTTCTCTTCTTTCGATATCTCGCTTTCTTTCACCATGTATGTTCCCGGCAAGATGTATACTGCGTCGCCCGGTTTTACTTTCTTCTGAGCCGCTCCCATCGTGGCGAGAGCATTTTCTTCTGACAGTCCGTTGGCGTTATCCTTGCCGTCTGGTGATATGTAATAGTCGGTGGCATCGACTTCAAGCGCGGCACACATTATGGTGACGGCACATAAAAGTCTTTTTGCGTTCATTGTCATTTTTTTCTGTTATGTGGATTGTTATACGTTTGTTTTGTTTATTCGATTGCTCCACAAAGATACGAAAAAAGTATCATACATCAAGTCAGAGTTATGTCATTAGTTTGCTTTATGCAGCTTATTTGGGGCGATATATGGCAATTTCAGTGCGTAAACAGCCTGTATATCGAATATTTATCGTACCTTTGTATATACCTATTAATTATTGAAATAATGAAAAAATCATTTGTTCTTTTGGCTTTTGCGGCATTGAGCATGTCGCTGCAAGCACAGACGGCGAGGAAGTTCACCGTCAATATAACCCCCGACGGCAAGGCTAACATGCAGGTATTCCTGCCCGAAAATCCCACCGGGCGTGCCATTGTCGGCTGTCCGGGAGGCGGCTATTCGCATCTGTCGATGCAGAATGAGGGCACCGATTGGGTCGAGTTTTTCAACAGCAAGGGCATCGCATACGGTGTATTGACATACCGTATGCCGAAAGGCGACCGCACCATTCCGATGAGCGACGCGCAGAATGCGGTGCGCATGATGCGCGACAGTGCCTCGGTGTGGGGTGTCAATCGCAATGATGTGGGTATCATGGGCTTTTCGGCCGGCGGACATCTCGCCTCGACAACGGCCACACATGCACCGATAGAGAGCCGTCCCGACTTCCAGATATTGTTCTATCCGGTGATTTCCATGGACGAGCGACAGACGCATAAAGGTTCTGTTGTAGGCTTCCTCGGCGACAAACGAAGTGATGAAAAGCTGGTGCGTGAGTTCTCCAACGACCGCCAAGTGCGCCGTCATGTCACCCCGCCCGCAATACTTCTCATGGCCGGCGACGACAAGGCCGTACCCCCGTTGACAAACGGACTGCCTTATTACACGGCTCTGCGCCGTGCGGGTGTGCCCTCATCGCTGCACATTTATCCGTCGGGCGGCCACGGTTTCGGTTTCCGCTCGTCGTTCCGCTATCACGAGCAAATGCTCGCCGAACTTACGGCATGGCTCAAAACACTCGCCGCTCCCAAGTCTGATGCCAAGCGGGTGGCATGTGTGGGAAACAGTATTACCGACGGGCATGGCATAGACATGTCGGATGTCAACGGCTATCCCGCACAACTCCAGCGCAAGCTTGGCAGCGGTTATTTCGTGAAAAATTTCGGAGTGAGCGGCCGTACGATGCTCAATGCCGGCGACCGGCCGTATATGAAAGAACGGGCATGGGCGGAAGCTAAGGCTTTTAATCCCGACATAGTTGTCATTAAGCTCGGAACGAACGACAGTAAACCTAAAAACTGGGACAAACACGCCAAAGAATATCGTGACGACATGCAGAAAATGATTGACGAGTTGAAGGCTTTGCCGTCCAAACCGACGATATATCTGTGTACGCCGCTGCGTGTCGACGGAACCAAAATAAAGAAAAACGAAAACGAGATACGCGACTCGATTATCACGGCCGACATAATCCCGGCAATAAAGAAAGTGGCAAAGAAAAACAAATTGCAGGTTATCGACCTCAATCCTGTCATTGACCCGGCTTCGGATATGATGCAACGCGACGGCATTCATCCCACCGAGAAGGGCGCAAAGCGCATTGCCGAGGTTGTGGCAGATGAGCTTCTTAAAAAATGAAAATCCGTGAGAGGATATTAAAATAAAAAAGCGAAGACGCAAAGACGCAAAAGCGCAAAGATATTTCCGAGCGATGAGATATCTTTGCGCTTTTGTGTCTTCGTGTTTTTTCCCCTTATTCTTTGTTTTTTTATTTCACCGTGACGTTTTTGCTGCGCACGGTCATTATTTTCTTTATACCCTTTTCCGCGGGAGCTTTCAGCCCGGTTATAGTGGCGTCGGTCACGTCGTCGAGCATCACAGCCGGCCGATAGTCGGGTTTTGCCGTGCTGAAAGTCACGTTGTTCACGTCGAGACCGTCCACGTGGCGGGCAAACAGGCCGTAAGCCGGTGTCTCTTTGGCAAACTTTGGTTCGGGATAGTTGGTGCCTTGCTCGCGGTAATCCTTTTCGGCAAGTTCCTTTTTACCGCCGCCACGGTATTGTATGCTGATATCGCTAAGGGCAATGTTGCGCACCGGATGTCCCGGCATTCCGGTGATGATGATACCTGCCAATGAATCCACATCATCCGCGATGACGTTGCTTATTCTTATATCGGCCGCGCTCGATACGTCCGTGCGCTCCTTGGGGCCCCGGTTTCGGCAGCCGGTGGTGATGTAGATGGGGTAGTGGTGTACGTGGCTCATCGAGATATTGCTCACCACTATGTTTTCCATTCGCCCTTGGTCAACTTCTTCAAAGGCCAGTCCGCTGCTGTACATGAACGTGCAATTGGTCACGGCAATGTTGCGGTAGCCGCCGTTCGACTCAGTTCCCAGTTTCAGTCGGCCGCACACCCAGTTTACCTTTTCGGGGATATACGTTCCGTCGAGCAATGTTCCCACTTTATATCCGGTGATGATACAGTTGTTGATTGCGATATGTTCGCACAGCACCGGGCGTTTCAAGGCGTATGAACTTTTAAGCACAAGTGCGTCGTCGCTCGGCGTGTTTATCTTGCAGTTGCTCACCGTGAGATATTTGCAGCAGTCAATATCGAATCCGTCGCGGTTGGTGTCTATCGTCACATTGTCCACTGTCCCGATGTCGCATCCGGTCATTATAATTCCGAAATGTCCGCCGCGGTATATAGTTATGTCGCGGATGAGTACGTTGCGGCAGTTTTTCAGTGCTATGGCCTTGTCGCCGGTGCCGATGCTTCCGCCCTGCACGTTACCGGCTTTTTCTGTGTCTTTTTTTGTCAGTCCCTTTCCGTCAATCAGTCCCCGGCCGGTGACAGACACGTTTTTCTTGTCTACCGCATAGATAAGACTGTTGTGAAAATAGGTGTGTCCGCCGTCTTGATACTCCGGTCCGCCGAAATGTTCGGCTTCGTCGTATGCTTTCATCGAAGCGGGAGCGGCGAGGATGGTGGCTCCTGCCGATATGTGCAGCTCCACGTTGTCCTTTAATCGGATGCTGCCGCACAGATAAGTGCCTGCCGGAAGCACCACACGGCCGCCACCACGGGCCTCGCACGAGTCTATCGCTCTGTTTATCGCTTGGTGGTCGAGTGCCTTTCCGTCGCCCGCGGCGCCGAAATCCTTTACGTTGTAATCGCTTGCCGCATTGATGCCGAGACATGCGAAAAGTGTGAAAATCAATAGTTTATTTCTCATTGTCATTATGTTTTGCATGCAAAGTAAATAAAATAATTATATATTCATGCTGTAAAATCGTACGCAAACCGGTAAAATAATACGTGGTTTGCAATGTGTTGCGGGTTAAGAAGAAAGGGTATATAAAAACAGGAGGTAAACACTGTGATTAGCGTTTACCTCCTGCTTGATATCATTAACACGTTATTCGTATTCTTTTATTTCACAATCTTGATTGCGTTCTTGCCTTGACGGCGGATATAGATACCCGGCTCCGTAGCTTTTGTGCGGCGGCCGTCGATGGTATAGTATTCAACCGGAGCCTGTTCGTCGACCTTTATACCATCTACTCCCGTAACATCAGAATAGTCGCTGAAATCAATCTTATAGGTGTTGGCAAACTCTTCTGTTTCTGGATCAAAGTTCTGTACGGTGAAGACTTTAGGATAGCCGCTCACGGCGTCTGCCTCTATAGTACCTTTCGCCCACTCCATGACCATTTCCTCTTCACCATTCTCGGAAACAGCCAAATAGATTTCAGTTTCCAGTCCGTATTCGTTTTTGCGCAGACGCTCTATTTCGGAATAACTGTAATCTTCCTCACCTTCCTCCTTATATATTTCAACTGTCTCGTAATCATAACTGCCGTAGTTGTCCACGACAGTGTTTTTAACTTCCACCGAGCCATTCGCATAAGTAAGCATCGAGTGGTATGAGCCTGCTTCATCCGGATATTCCACTGTCACCTTGTTCTCTCCGTCACTATCCATCACCGTACAGGATGCGATGCCGTTTTCGGTAGATGTGATGTCGTCTGTGATAATCTGCCCGTTGGTGTGATGCCATACGATATCCTTATATTCAATCTCATCTGTCCAATACATGTTTACGCCATCATCGGTGGAAAGCACGCTTGTCACGATGCGATTTGCCTTGTTGTCCTCGCCATATTCCACTTTCATTTTCTGAGTGGCTTCATATTCACCCAGATAAAGCACCTTGATGACCACTTCCGTGACATTACCGAGGCTGTTGCGTGTCACTTCCCTGCGATAACAGTTACCAATGTTTGTCCATTCGCTTTGCATCCACATAGACTCCGTGTTGGCGATGATTACATTGTGAACCTCAGAATCATACTCACGTATCTGCTTCGTATAGTTCGTAAATACGTTGTCGGTAAGATTTTCTATCAGTCGTGATGTCGGCATGCCGAATTCGTTGTATACGTATGTCGTGCGCTGTGTCGGTTCTTCTTCGTTCGGCGCGCCCTCCGGAGTAAGCGGCGTTACGAGATCGGTCAGAATACGCCCGGCGGCATCGTAAGTCGTCTCATACTTGGCAGAGGACATCCATGTCAAATTTTCCGGATCCCACTCCGATAAAATCTGTGTTCCCGGACGCCATATAGCCGTGGCGGCCTCCGCTTTCCGGCTCTTTTTAATAGAACGCACCTTTTTTATTGCATTCTTTTGCGATTTAGCCTTAATCGGTGAGAATACCGGAGCGGCACTCATGGATGTTGCAGCGATTACGGCTGCGAATAAGATGTACAATTTTCTCATGCTAATTTAATTAGTTAATATTAATCAATGTCTTTTTATTGTCTTGTTTTGGTGTGAATACACAGCGGATTTTATTAATCGTGGGCAAATGTAATAATTATTTTTTTATTATCAGTTAATATTTTCCTAAATAAATTGCGAATTACGGTTTTTCTTGACCCACAGACCATATAAATACCGTTACGGTTGCCAAATCATTGAGACTAAACCATGTCAGATGTTGGGATTATGCTTCAATAGGCCGAATATAAGGCTCATCCGATATTTGGAGTGACATATATATATCGGTTTATTCGAAAGAGGGTGTATCAAAATGCATGTTCATGGAATTTGTATGGACGTACAGGTTCGTGCAGCGTGAAATGTTACGCGGCCGAAGTAACATCGTAACTCGGGCAGGGTAATGTTGTGATTTGGGCCAAGTAACGGTGTTACTACGGCCGCGTAACAAAATAAAAAAAAGGCCCCAATGCTTCACACAATGCTCCACAAAAGGCCCGTATGTTCTCCAGTCCAGTCCGGTTATCACTCTAAACATCGGATGAACCGAATATAATACCCATGTTAATTAAATTCATTAAAATTTTGCTTTCTCGACAGATTGTGGTATATTTGTACGGATATGTATACAAGTATACGGATGAAAGCAATACTTCTGCTGTCGGTTCTGTTTATGTCTGTGTCCGGTTATGCCGTTGACATAGAGCGTATGTCTCTCTCAGGAAGGCGCATATCGTCGGTCGACGGGTTGTCGGGCAATACCGTTTACGACATGTTGCAGGACAAGGACGGTTTTGTGTGGATGGGAGCTGCGTACGGTCTGTGCCGATACGACGGTTATTCGTTTGTCAATTACTATTCGCTCAGCAGCGACAAGAACCGGAAGATAGACGCCACGACGGGAAATCTGTATCCTGACGAGCACAACGACATGCTGTGGATACACTCTTCCACATTCGCATTCGCATGCTACGACCTTCGTGCCGGGCGTTTCGTCGACTATACGGGGCGTGGCGACGAGACACGCCCTTACCGCCGCTTCCTGCGCTCGGGCAATGATATGTGGATGTATGACACCCGTTCGGGTATACGCTTGGTGAACTGCGAAAAAGGTGTTTTCACATGCAAAGATTATAGTACGAGACTCGGCACACTGCCGAGCGACAACGTGCCGAGGATGCTTGAAGACGGAAAGCGCGGTATATGGGCATTGACGGCCGGCGGACTGATGAGATATGGCGCGGATGAAAAATGGCAGACGATTGTCGGCGGGCGTGAATATATCATCGGAAACACGTGGCACGGCAATGTGATATGTCTCTCGGCAGGCAATACGATAGAGATGTTCTCGCCGAAGGGGAAACTGCTTCGCCGGATAGTAATCCCGGTGGCACTCGGCAATTTGAAGACAGTGAGGAGTAATTTCGTGTGGGGCGACAAGTGGATGATATTCGGAAGAAACACTTACTGTATCGAGCTTAACACGTTCAAGGTGGAAAAGCCGACTGAATATCAGATACCGAACGGACTCCTTCTCGATACTGTCGACGGGTACTTTTTTGAGTCGAACAGTACGGGAAAACTGTGGATATTCGCTCCCGACGGCAGCATGAAAGAACTGTCGCTCCTGCCCGACGTGCGCTTTACGGCCGAACGGCGACGCAAATACACCGTGAGGCGAGGCGGAGACGGTCTTTTCTATATCGCGTCATACGGCAACGGCCTGTTCGTATATGACCATAAAAGCGGGGCGTTGAGACATTTCTCGGCCGAAGATCAGCATCCCGTGATAGACAACAACTATCTGATGAGCATAATGATAGACCGGGACGGCAACCTGTGGGTGTCGCAAGATCAGGCCGGCGTGTCGTGTATCTCCGTTTCGCATAATGCCATCGCCTCGTTTCTCATGCCCGTTCCCGGACGCATCGGTGACTGGTCGAACTATGTGAGAATGACAGCCGGCGACAAGAACGGAGGCATATTGGTGAGCACCAAAGACAACAAGTTGTATCGGTTGGACCCGAAAGCGAGCCGGGTGGAGCCGATGGGAGAGACGAGGGCGTGCGTGTTTGCGTATCTCACGGACAGCAAAGGTCGTACATGGATGTGCACACGAGGCGATGGCCTTTATGTGAACGATGTTTATTATAGTAAATTTGAAAAGAAGTTTCATGTGCCGTCAAACGACTTTTACGACATAAAGGAGGATGGAAAGGGGCGCGTGTGGCTCGCGTCTTATGAAGACGGGCTCATAGTTACAAAGAAACCGGCCGCCGACGGCCGGTTGAAATTCGACCGATTGTTGTATCGCAATATCAACGAAGGACGGCAACACCAACTTGAACTGTCGCCCGACGGCCTGCTGTGGATAGCAACAAGCAACGGATTATATGTTGTAGACACGAAGAAAAAGAATATTTCCAATGCCGATTTCAAATGCTTCAACACCAAGAACAGCGTGTTCCCGATAGACGAGATGCGCTGCGTAAGGTTTATTGACGGCTGTTTGTGGGCAGGAGGAAAGGGTGGGGGGCTCGTAAGATGCCGCTTCTCGAAAGACCTCAAACTACTGGAATGTGTCACATTGACAACAAAGGAGGGACTGGCGGACAATACGATAAACTCCATAACAGCCGATGACTATGGCTGTGTGTGGGTCGGCACGGAGGGAGGAATGTCGAGAGTATACGGCGATGACATGAAAGTGAAGACCTATCGCTTTGACAACAAACTCGAACGGAACATATATTCCGAAGGCTGCGCGCTCAAACTCGATGATGGAAGACTGCTGTTCGGAACGCGTCAGGGACTCACCATCGTCACGCCGCGCCGTTCTTATGACAGTGATAGTAATGCTGCCGCACGCGTTTCGGTGACAGATATGAGCGTAAACGGTATTCCGCTCGCCGATAAAGACGGCGTGTCGCTTGCCGTTCATCGCTCGGACAGGATAGAACTGGCTCACAACGAGAACACTATATCACTGTCGTTCTCGAATTTCGAGTACGGGGATATAGGTTCGTCGCTATATCAATACTATCTTGAAGGGCTCGACGAGACGTGGCGTCAGGCCACAAGCGTCAATCATATAGAGTACGGTAACTTGTCGCCGGGCACGTATGTATTTCATATTCGTGCGCTGAGCAATGACAAATGGAGCAGGGAAAGCACGTTGACGATAGTCATTTGCAGTCCGTGGTATACCACGGTATGGGCTTGGTTGGTGTATTTCGCTCTTGCCGCGGCGTTCGGAACATATCTTTATCATAACGCACGCGAGCGTCTGCGCCTGCATCAGCAGATGAGGATAGAAAAGGAACTGACTGAGTTCAGACTCGGATTTTTCACCAATATAACCCATGAATTCCGCACTCCGCTCGCAATTATTCAGGGAGCGGTGGATAAATTGCAGGCCGACGGAGCCGGAGCGTCACGCGCGTCGGTTCAAACGGCGAGGCGCGGAGTGAAGAGATTGCTGCGGCTTGTGAACATGTTGATGGAATTCCGTAAGGTAAACACCGGAAACATGAGGCTCGGAGTGGAGCCGGGAAACATCGTGGCTTTCGTCAAAGACATATATACCGACTTTTGGGCTATGGCCAAACAGAAAGATATCAGTTTCACTTTCACGCCGTTTGCAAAGGAATACGAGGTGCCGTTTGACCGCCAGATGGTGGAGACGATAGTGTATAATATAATAAGTAACGCAATAAAATACACTCCCGAACGCGGACAGGTGAAAGTGGCTTTGCGCAAGAACGGCGACTGGCTGGCTTTCTCCGTGGAAGACGACGGACCGGGAATAACCGCCGAACAGACCGCACAACTGTTTCAACCGTTCATGCACGGATATGCGTCGAGCGGAGGAATGGGCATCGGACTGTATACTTCGCACCGCATGGCGGAAGCGCATCACGGAGCACTTGAATACAAACCGGCGGAAAACGGCAACGGTTCTGTATTCACGTTTACGTTCCCCGCCGATGCAAATGCGTACTCGAAAGAGGAATGCAGAAAGGCGTCGGCCGTGAAAAAGACCGATAATGAAAAGGAAACGGCGGCTGATAACGATATAATACGTGAGTTGCGCCCCGATGCGATAAACGATATCACGGTGGCAGTGGTAGAAGACGACCCCGATATGATGACTCAAATATGTGCCGAGATAGGTGTGTATTTCAACACCGCGGGGTATATGACGGGACAGGCGGCACTCGACGGTATCGCGGCATCGGTTCCGGCGCTTGTCGTTTGCGATGTTATGCTGCCTGACATGACCGGATATGACGTTGTGAAAAAACTGAAAGCGGCCGACATTACATCGGATGTTCCGATGATAATGCTTACCGCTCTCGATGATGAAAGCCACCGTTTGCGCAGCTATAAGGCAGGAGCCGACGACTATATGGTGAAGCCTTGCAACTTCAAACTGCTCATAGGGCGTGCCATGCAGTTGATAAACAATGCCCGCAAGACAGATGTGGCCGTGAAAGACAAAGGAGATGTAAACGGGAACAGCGGTAAAACGCCCGATACGGGGAACGTTTCACCGCTGTTGATGTCGCATGCCGACAAGATGCTTATGGAAAGAATGAACAGTATTGTTGTCCAAAATATCGGCAATCCGGAGTTTACGGTAGATAAGTTAGCCGCCATGCTCGGTATGGGACGCACCAAAATGTTTGCCAAGATAAAGCAACTTACGGACATGTCGCCCAATAAGTACTTGCAAAATGAGCGTATGCGCATTGCCGCCGAGTTGCTTGCCGATGGCAGAATGACTGTTTCCGAAGTCAGTTACAAGGTGGGAATACAGGACGCATCGTATTTCAACAAGTGCTTTAAGGCGCGTTTTGGAGTGGTGCCGAGCAAATACGGTAAGACTACGGCCGCTTTACCTTGACCTTACGACCGTCTGTCAATTTCAACTCCACGAGCTTGTTGTACATCAGTTTGCCTATATATTCTGTCCAAGCGGCATCGAAATGCAGATTGTCCGCTCCCAGTTCGGCGTCTCCAAGGTCTATGCAATAGACGTTGGGAAGTTCCGAGGCCACTCTTTTTTGAGCCTCTTCAACTTCTCGGCTGTATTGTTTGCTTTTGTGAGGAACGGTGCCGAAGATGAAAGGAAGGTTCTTGTCTTTCTCTTTTCCCGTCTTCTCGTAAATGGCATTTCGCATGAAGCTAATCATGTCCTTGAAATTCTTATAGTAGTTTGCAGCCTTTTTTCTGTCGCTTTCGCCCTGATGCCACATGATTGCTTTCACGTCGAAGCCGCCCTCAATGCCTGCCAATGTCACGTCGACACAGTCGGAAAAGCCGCCGGTAAGCGATTTTGTGAGCGATTTACCGGTGTTTATGTCGCCGCGATAAGCCGCATTTTGGCTTATCCACAGACTGTCGGCGCACCACACCGGTTTCGTTCTCACTGTGGCGGCGGTATCTATTGAAGTGCCGCCATACGTGCATTTAATGGCATAGAAGTCTTTTTTCAGTGCTTTCTCTATGTGATAATTGGTCACATCGCAGAATGCCCAGCGGGCTTTCGGGTTGTCGAATGTCCTCTTTTCAAATACTCCGTTGCTCGCTCTTGTCACGTTTTTGAAATGCAGGTGCCTGTATCCTGCTTTCAGATATTCGGGCAGTTCCGAGTTGAAGACACGTCCGTCGGCGTTTGATTGCCCTGCCGTGATGAACACGCTTGCCGGCTCTTGTGCGTCAATGCTTGTGCACCAGAGAAGAGATGAGATGACAAACAGTTTGAACTTATACATGATTTGTTATTTCTTAATCATCTTATGGCCGTTTACAACGTACACTCCGCGGCTTAATCCGTCAAGAGCCACTCGTGCTTTTACGTTGCTTCTGAGCAGAACTCCGTCGGTAGAGTACACATCGACTTCGCTATCTCCGTTGACGATATTGTCTATACCTGTGGTTGTCGATACCACTTTCAGTATGCCATCGGTCAGCAGTTGTGAGTCGTCCCATACAATTTCTTTGCCTTCCGAACGTGTTTTCAGTATATAAGAGCCTGTGTGTGTGCCGTTGCCGGTGAATATTTTGAACTCATCTCCGGCCGCGAGTTCTCTTTGTGGAGCCACCGTTATGAGTATGGTATCGTTGTCGTGGGTTGTCTTCCCGGATGTTTTGAAAGCGTCTGCGGCCGCATTTCCGGAACCGTTGAGTCCTATTTTTACTTCGATTGTGCTTCCGTTGTTCAGTGTCAGGTTGCCTGCAATTTTGAATGTGCCATATCCTCCGTCGCGTCCGGCAGCCAATGTGCCGCCTTTATTCACGATAATGTTTTTCGCCGAGCCTGTCCCGGTGAGCGTTCCGCCGTCTTTTACGGTTACGGTGCCGGATGTAAAGCCTTCGGGATTTGTGGTATACGGTGTGTTATATAGTTGCAATGTCCCGGCGTAAACATCCACGTTGGCTGTGCTTCCGTTGGCAGTCAGAGTCCAAATACCGTTTCCCCGCTTGGCGATTGTTTTTGCTTTGAGCATTCCGCGATATGTGGCATCGCCATTGTTGTATCCTATTTCGTATGAGTCAATGCCGTTTCCAATCTCGCAGTCGGCGCTTTCAGACGACAGCGAGCCTATTTTCGTTGTTATGCTCTTTGCCGACGAGCCGTTGGAAGCGTAGTGTCCCATTTTGCATCCGGCATCCATGACGATGCATGTCTTGCCCATGTCCGTGACATTATCCATCAGTCGGAAGTTTTCTCCTTGTGCCGTCAGTGTGCCTTCGAATGCAGAGAAGTTGGCTCCGATGTCGCTACGCACTCCCGTAGAGATTATAGTGAGATTACCTTTGCCTTTGAAGCTGCCGTTGATTGCGCCTCTGGTGGTGCCTTTTATCGTGCAGCTCTTGCCCTCGACAACGGTTGCCGCGTAGTTGAAAACAGGCCTTGTGCTCGAATTGTTCATGTTTATCAGCTGCACTTCGCCGCCTTCAAGTCTCATCGGCGAGCCTGTTTTTCCGAATGTGGAGTTCCATGTTCCCTGTGCGATGATGCCGTTCTTCAATATCAATCCAGCGAAAGCGTTTTCTCCCGGGAATGTGAAATTGAGCTGTCCGGGACCGTCTTTTACCAGATATCCCGTACCTTTCACCGCACCTTTGAGCGATAATGAACCTTTACTGTTGGCGATGTTTATCGCGGCAGTGTCTGTTATGGTGATTATTCTGTCGGTAGCCATGTTGTCGGCATCCATTTTCAATGTTCCTCCATTAAGCATGATATTGCCTTCTTCGGCTGTCGCTGCTCCGAGCGCGCTGTTCTGTCCGCCGTCAAAAATGTTCGTTACGGTCAGCGTTCCGGCATTGACAATCGTTTGTCCGGTGTAGTCGCTGTTCTTCAAGTTCATGCGCACTTCGCCCGTTCCGTTCTTTATCACGCTTCCCTTTCCGCTTATTCCACCGTTTCCGCTAAGCGAATATGTGCCGTTGTTGATGTCGAATGTCACGCCGCCGACTACCATCATTTCATCTATTGTGATGTTTCTGTTGCCCGATTGGTCGTTGAATATCACCTTATCGTCTTTTACAAACGGTGTTGATGAGCCGCCGACGCTGAAGTTTTCGCTCTTATAGTCCCATATATTGCTCTCGTTTCCGGTCCAAGTCACGCCGTCCATCGGTGCGCGCGTGCCGTTAATTACGAGTGTTATTCGGTTGTTGTCTGTACGTATGTCGTAGTTCAGTCCCGTGAGGCCGCGTGTCTTTATTCTCGATTTGTCGGCAGTGAGCGTGCCTGAGCATTCGGCCAAGACGTATTCTCCCTCGGTAATATTGTCGTGATTAATTGTAAATGTGTTCTCTCCGTTCAGGGTTAAGTCACCGTTTACAATCAGACGCCCCGCTTTTCTTTCGGCCGCTTCCACCTCAATAAATACGTTTCCCGGAATGACAATGCTTTTGTTGAATGTCATTATGCCGTCTGTTCCTGTCGGCATCAGGCGGCATCCCTCATGGTTGAGTGCGCCTTCAAATGTTATATTCCCGTCTGTCACGACATTTCCGCTCAAAGTTCCTTTTGCCCTAAGACTGATATCGCCCGCTATTCTGCCGTTTACGCATAGTGTACCCTCACTTATTACTGTCGTGCCGGTATATAAAAGGTTGTTGTTGAAGGTTGCCGTTCCGAGTTGTGATTTGTATAAACTCATGTTGCCGGCCAGCGCGCCGTTTCCGTTGAACGTATAATCATGCCCTTTGGGAGTCATGAGATAGACGGCGGAAGGTTTCAAATCGCTGTTTATTGCTATCGGTGTCGAGTTGTCACCGCTGATATCGAAGATTACGCTTTTGCCGTCGATGTATCCTTGTGGAGTGGCCATGTCAAACGATTTAAATGCCGTGCTCGACACGTTTGTGTCCCAAATGTTTCCCGATACCCATCTTAAATCGGTCTCCATTGTCGGTGGCAGAGGCGGATATGGCATGTCGCCGCCGAGATAGAAACTCGTGCATGGCATTTGGTAGTATCCTCGTGTGGTGCAGTCGAGGCGATAGTGCGGGTCTTCTTGCAAGGTGTAAAAACTGTATTCTGTCTCTATATCGGTCGAATATCCGATGATACCGGTGCTCGTTTCCTCGTTCTGTTTCATCAGTATTATCTCTTCGCGCCAGTCACCTACGATATCTCCCATGAAAGCGGGGCGGTTGGCCCATCCCGAGTGTACGGCCCAAGAGCTTTCTTTCGAGAACTCTATGAGTCTCGTTCCGTTATATTTCGTAATCATTACGTTCGACCCGTAGCCGCTTCCGCCCGGTGTTCCAATCAGTTCGCGTTGCAGGTCGCCGTCCCACCACGAACCTTCCATCGGGTATGTGGTAGTGCCTTCCTTTATCACATTACCCTTGCAATCGTATAAATTGGGCAGTAGTGAGAATATTTCATAACCTTTATGTGTGTCGTCCACGTCCATGCAGCGTCCGCGTCCCACGTCATATACCGTCGGAAGATACCACTCTTTGATGTGCTCGCCCGTGGCTGCATCGTATAATACCTGTCCCATCAGTTCCGATTGCTGTATGGCAAATACTTCCATTCCCGGTCTGTCCGGGTCTATGTCGCTCACGTCGTAGCGGTCGCCGTGACCTATGCCGGCGCTGAATACCATGCCTTTCTTCGGGTTTACACCGTATCCGCCCTGCAACATCTCGTCAATTCCGTCACCGTCGACATCGGCAACACGCAACTGATGAAACTCTGCCGGCCACGGAGTCTTGTCGTTCCGGCTCCAAGTATAGTAGTGGTGCCAGTTTGTCGGCACTCCTCCCGTCCAGTCATATCCCCATGCAAATACATAATTGTGGTGTTTCCTGTCGCTCTTTGTCCTGTCGAGACACTCCATGACGAGCGACGGATGCACACCGTCGAAATAGCAGATGGCGAAGTGTCCTCCCATAAATGCGTATTCTGTACCGTTGTTGTCGTCCATGTAGTCGGTGCGATTGTCGCGCGAATAACTGTCTTCGCCGTCGTGCACCTCATCATATTTCAACTCATTGCAGGCAATCTCCGCTCCTGTCTGCGCGTCAACCACAGACACATAGAACGGCGGATTGCGCTTGCTTTGCTTGCGATAGTTTGTTATACCGTCACCATCGGTGTCGGCAGTGGTGTTTCCGTTGGCATATTTGCCATACGTTCCGGCCGTGCTGTCCCAAAATCTGGTGCCGTCGGAGCTTTTGATAATCACTTCACATTTGCTGTCGCAGTTGATATCGTATGCCACAACCATGTCGTTTTGTCCTGCGCAGATGTCGATGTTCGGCCCCATGTCTATCGTCCACAGGCATTTCCCGTCGAGTGTGTAGGCTTGCAGCTTGTGACTTCCGGTAAGCAAATCGCCGGTGAAGAGACGGTCGACGAGCACCGCGTCATACTCTCCGTTGCCGTCAATGTCCATCGGCCATGCGTATTTAACCTTGTAGTCGTTCGGGTTTAGTATCTCTTTCTCGAAGTCGATGTCGAGGAAAACATCTTTATAGGCCCGCTCCTTAAACAAGAATGGAGCGCTTTTCTCGCTTTCCGTGCCGCCGCATACCGTTGTCACGGCCAGCTCCGTGCCGTATGGTATGGTGCTGCGTGTGGTTTTGAAGTTTGTTTTTGTCAGCGGTTCGGCGTTCACTTTCGTGTATTCTCCCGAGTTCCCGCTTCGCTTGTAGATGTTGTAGGTTGCGTTCTCCGGCTCTTGGGCGAGTTTTCGCCATGACACAAGCACGTTCTGTCCTTTATCCGTTACGGCCACAACAGCGCGTCCGAGTTTTTGCTGAATACGCTGTGCCTGCATTGTGCAAGGCATCAATGTTGCCACAACCAAGGCGATAATAGTTTTTCTCATACGATTGGTTAGTTTGTTATGTTATTTTTTTTGACGTTTTCTCACGGCAAAAATATACATAAATAAAATCACCGATATATGACAATCGTACATATATCGGTGATTTTGTTCGTTATTATTGTTTTTCCTATCGGTTTATTTCAGAAAATCCACAGTCGATTTGTCCGGGCCGAGATAGAAGCCGGTGTGCGGCGGTTGGTTGTATGCCACGTTCTGAGTGGCGATGCTCAGGCGGTATGGTATGTCCTCCATGAGGCAGTTGATGCGGTAATCTGTGGGGATGGGGGATACGTATATGCGCAGTTCGCTGCTGTCGTCGGTGCGTGTGATGACCTCTTCGCGCCAGTCGCCGAGAATATCTCCGCTGAGGCACGGGTTTGATTTCGTGCCGTTGTTGAACCTGCATCCGTCAAATTTCATCAGCGGATATGTGCGTCCCGTCTGCCAGTCGTATTTCGTGACGGTCTCGTGATCGAGCAGTTCGCGCAGCAAGTCGCCGTCCCACCATATCCCGAAGTTTGTCGACACCCGCGCTCCTTTTATATAAAGAGCGGTGTTGTCGTTTTCGTTCGGTTTGTAGTCGTCGTTCTCCTTGTCGGCTTTTATCTGCTTCTTTGCCTTTGCTTTTGCGGGGAGCACATGTTCACCTTTGATATTTCTGATGCCTTTGCTGTCCGAGCTCCACATTTCCAATCCCGGGTTTGAGGGGTCAATGTCGGCTGCCATGCAACGTCCCACGTCGAAATTGCTTTTTATCTGGAATATGATTTCGCCCGTGGCTGCATCTCGCAGTTCACTTCCGTCGCGACGGTTTTCGTGGCAGTCCCAGAGTTGCAGACGGTCGCTTGCGGGGTCGAATGCCGTTAAGTGCATTGCGTCTCCGTGTCCCATGCCGGTGTTATAAAGTCCCGTTCCATCGTGGTCTACGGCCATCGAGCCGTATATTATCTCGTCGCATCCGTCGCCGTCAACGTCGGCCACGCGGATGTTGTGGTTTCCCTGTCCGGCATACGAGTGCCATCGCTCGTCGTTGGTGTCGAAAGTCCATCGGTTTGTGAGTGCTTTCCCGTCCCAGTCCCATGCCGCTATAACGGTGCGGGTGTAGTATCCCCGGCAGAAAACAGCACTTGCCTTGCGCCCGTCGAGATAGCCCACGGCGGCGAGATAACGTTCTGAGCGGTTGCCCTTTTCATCGCCCCATCCTCTGAGTTCGCCACGTTCGGGAATATAGTCTGCGGTGGCCATCGCTTCGCCGGTGAGTCCGTTGAACACCGTGAGATATTCCGGCCCGTCGAGGATGTGCCCGGCCTTGTATACTATGCCCGGCCATGGAGCTTGCCGCGGCCACCTGTTATTGCGCTTCCCTTTTCTGTTATTGTTGCCGTTTCGTGCATCCGGGCGTTTTCCTTGCTTTTGCATCTCCTCCCATTCGCGACGCATTTTTTCCCGCTCCTCGGCCTCTTTGAGTGCCCGTTCGCGGTTTTCGTTGAAGTGGGCCATGGCCTCTTTCACTCCGAAACGCCAGTCGGCATCCTTGTCTCCGATTATTTTTCCTTTGCCGTCTACCGTACCGTCGGCCGTCTTCGCCATCAGTTCCGCGCGTCCGTCGCCGTCAAAATCATAAACCATGAACTGTGTGTAGTGTGCTCCGGCGCGGATGTTCGGTCCCATGTCGATGCGCCACAGACGCTCGCCGCTGAGTCGGTAGCAGTCGAAGAGCACGGAGCCGGTGAAGCCGTTGTGCGAGTTGTCGTGAGCGTTCGACGGTTCCCATTTCAGTATTATCTCGTATTGTCCGTCGCCGTCCACGTCGCCCACGCTTGCGTCGTTGGCCGAGTATGAGAATGTTCGTCCGTCGGGTGTGATGCCGTCGGCCGGTTTTTGCAGTGATATCGGCAGATATCCGGCCGGCGCATTGTTTCTCAGTGTGTATGTCCCGTTTCTCTTTCCGCCTCTCACTTCATAAGTAGCGTCGCCCGTCATCGGCTTTTTGTCGATGAAAAATGTTCCGCCCCCGGTCATGGGCGTGTCGTTTATTTTCACTCCGTTGCGGTATACGTCAAACGGCTCGCCTTTGGCATCACTTGTCAGCGTTCGCCAACTTACAATCACGTTGCCGTTATCTTGTTTCACGGCCACGACTCCTCTGTCGAGCTGCTCGCGCGATATGCCGTTCATGTCGTATCGCGGTTGGCTCCAAGCACAAACTCCGTTGATGGCGAGGAGCGCGAGAAGTAAAGTTCGTCTCATACTTTTTTATATGGTTAGTATTCTTCGTATCGTATTAAGTATGATGCCCGGTGTGGAGAAAGGTTTAACATGCGATGCATGTAAATTATGAATTCTAAGAGCATGAGCATTCCTTTCATCTAACATTTAACATCTTTTATGTCTTTTTGTTAAATAGACATAAATAAACTGTCAATATGTTTTATGTTAACGTCGCTGAGAATCGATTCTTTTCCAAGAAATTTTTTTTGGCGCAAAATACGCGAATTATGAAGCATTTTGCGTAAATATTTGTATATAAGAGTGTTACAATGGATTGTCTCGTTTTAGAATGCCTCAAAAACGGTCTTGTTTTCCAATTAGGCCGTAATTGGAATGCAATTACGGCCTAATTGGACGCTCGTTAGGCCGTAAATGCAGTGCAATTACGGCCTTATTGCAAGGCAAAAATGTACGAAAAGGAGAAAAATTCGATGTGCGATTGTTTACAAGTATTAAATAACCGGCTTTTAAGTTAAATATTTTAAGTTAACAAAACCTACTTCGCGAAAATGTTTTGTATCGACTTTTTACTTTTTGTTTACATGTTTTAAGTTAAATAGGAAATCTAAATGTTAATGCCTTGCCCGGCCTGCCCAAAGTGGATGAGAAGAGCGGGGTGAAGATTATCCTTAATATTCGAATTTAATGCTGTTAGCTTAGAAAATTTATAATTCATAATTTAGAATTTGAATCCAGTGTATATAAAGTCATAATGCAATCAGATAAGACTTTTTTATTGACAAGTACAAAACGATGCCAATTCGCAAATTATGATAGATAGAAACGGAAATATGGTTTATATAAACCCAAATATTAATTATGATGGAATTAGGTCTACTCTTAATTTCACTGGTAAGAAAGACAAAACGAATTGATATAGTTCTGATTTTCCTTTTTGGGGAAGCGGGCGGCTCTCATGATAGAGCCGCCCGTTTATCATAAATTCATCATAGTATCGCATTATTATTTTTTTTCGATTAAATATCATTGAAAAGTAAATAATAATTTTGTGCTTCGCCCGACTTGCATTATCTTTGCATAGGATAATCAAAAAACTTATATCTGATTGAATGTCAGAGTAGATTGAGAGTAATGGTATTTTAAGGTAACGATTTAGCGAAAATGCAAGTTCACTGATATACTGCGGTTTGCTACTCCTAACAA
>JAGAPR010000051.1 GCA_017623155.1 Prevotella sp.
AACCTACCATCCCTACGCCCCCTACACACCCTCTTCATTTCCAATTAGGCCGTAATTGCATTCCAATTAGGCCGTAATTGGAACGCAATAAGGCCGTAAATGCAATGCAATTACGGCCTTATTGCAGGGCAAAAACACCCGGAAATCATGCTCAACCCCGAATAATTGCAGCCCAACCCCGAAATAATGACACGAAAATGTCAATTTAAATTCTCGGCTTTTTCTAAACGGTGACTTCAAGTCGCACTTTTTGCGTTTAACAATTACCCCTTAATTTTTACATTTATTAAAGAAAAGCCTCTTTTTAATTTTCCCAAAGTGGAGAAACGAAGTGCAGGGTGAAGATTACCTTTATATTTAGAATTCATAATTCATAATTCATAATTTAAGCTTTTAGCTTAGAATTAATAATTCATAATTCACAATTTAATTAATCAGCTAATTAATTAATATTTTGTATTTTTGCAAACAACGATAACAACAAAAGAAAATGGAACAATACACGGCAGACGGAAACAGATACGACGGACGGATGGAATACGCCCGATGCGGACGCAGCGGAGTGCTGCTGCCAAAGGTGAGTCTGGGCTTCTGGCACAACTTCGGCGGAACGGACGATTACGGCCGATGCCGAAAAATAGCACGCTACGCGTTTGACAACGGCATCACCCACTTTGACCTCGCAAACAACTACGGACCGCCATACGGCAGTGCCGAGGAGACTCTGGGGCGGATGATGGACGACGATTTCCGACCATATCGCGACGAACTGTTCATCAGCACGAAAGCGGGATACGACATGTGGCCGGGACCATACGGCAACTGGGGGTCGAGAAAATATCTCATGGCGAGTCTCGACCAGAGTCTGCTACGAATGAAAATAGATTATGTAGACCTGTTTTACAGTCACCGATACGACCCCGAGACACCGCTCGAAGAGACTTTACAGGCTCTCGCAGACACCGTGAAAGCGGGAAAGGCTCTCTACGTGGGTATATCGCGCTGGCCGTTGCACGCACTGAAAACAGCAGTGAAATACCTGCGCGAGCGCGACGTGCCGCTGCTCATCTATCAGGGACGGCTCAACATGATAGACAACGCGCCCGTGGACGAGGGGATAACCGAACTGTGCGAGCGCGAGGGAATAGGCTTCATATCGTTCTCACCGCTGGCACAGGGACTGCTCACCGACCGCTATCTGAACGGTATTCCCGCCGACAGCCGAATGTCGAAAGGAAAATTTCTGAAAGCCGACATGCTCACTCCCGAACTGCTCGAACAACTGAGAGCACTCAACGACACCGCCGCCAAGCGCGGAGAGACACTGGCCGAGATGGCACTGGCATGGGTGTTGCAGCACAAGGCGGTGACATCGGTGCTCGTGGGGGCAAGCAGCACCGGACAGCTTGCGGCCAACTTGAAATGTCTTAAAGCGGAGAAGATTCACCATTCACCGCTCACCATTCATCATGTATAGAACAACAACGATAATAATACTGCTTCTCGCCCTGTGCGCCACGCAGGCCGTGGCACAGAAAAACGGGAAGACAAACCCGGAAGACAGGGAACCGGACATGGACAACCCCACGTTTGTACCGATGGTAAAGGTGGGGAAGGTGCTCGACGGTGGCGACAGCATACAGTATATGGAGATGAACAACGTATACGTGTATCCCGAACCGGTGTTTAAAAACGAGCGACAGGCACGAAACTACTCGCTGCTGGTGAGAAACGTGAAGAAAGTGCTGCCCATAGCGAAGGAAGTAAACCGGATTATCATCGAGACATACGAATATCTCGAGACGCTGCCCGACAAGAAATCGCGCGACGAACACTTGAAAAAGGTGGAAGACGGAATATACAAACAGTATAAGCCGAGGATGAAAAAACTGACCTACTCGCAGGGCAAACTGCTCATAAAACTCGTTTACCGCGAGTGCAACTCATCGTCGTACGACATCCTCAAAGCATTTCTCGGACCAATCCGCGCCGGCATGTGGCAGGCGTTCTCGTCTATCTTCGGCGCCAACCTCAACAAGGAATACAAGCCGGAAGAAACCGACCGCCTCACCGAACGCGTGGTGCTGATGGTGGAATCGGGACAGATTTGAATTACGAATTCGTAATTAATAAAAGTATTCTTTCAGCTGCGAAGCATAAGAAGCAAGAGCCTCGCAACTGCTGTTGCCAAAACGTTTCCATATCTGTTGGCAGGGCAGAAGATACGGACTGAACACCACGTCGGCACGATTAAGATATGGGTCGCAATGCTGATATACATCCATTATGTCGGAAACATCGGACGGACGCAGGCCGATGAGCCGCGAAAGCTCGACAATCTCGGGCGTATCGGGCACCATAGTAATCGGTGTGAGGCGGAAATAAAGGTCGAGAATGAGTATGAGCATCACCGGAGTGACAGGCAGACCGTCGGCCACGGGGCGGAAATCGCACTCGAAAGTCTCGTTTGTCTCCACGCCGTCATAGAAGTGCCCCGAGCTGTTAAAGCCGCTCATGGCACGCAAAAGAGCCACGGCACGGGACAGTTTCCGGGGATTTGAACCGTAAGTACGCCACAGACGCTCCATCCGCGGAGTGTCCGCATTGGCAATGGAACACATCCGGGCAAACAAGACAACGGGAGGAATATGCAGCTCAAGGCACAATTCCACCATCGGGCGACTGTACATCGGCTTCACGCCGACAGGACGACGAAGATACAACTGCATAAGCATCAGCCAATAATCATCGTGCCATACATACGGTTTTGACATAGTTCTTTATTATAATTATGGTAGGTTAGTTTTGCAAATATACGATTTATTTTCTATATTTGCAGTGTCGGTAGGTCTTTTATTGCCGCAATACCGACAAATTACTACCTATAAAACAACATAAACATGAGAAAAACATTCATCGCCGCCATAATACTGTTGGCATCGTTAAGCGCCGGAGCACAATCGGTGCGCAAGGAAATAAGCGAGAACCTGCACCTCTCGGCAAGCAACCATCTCGCATATCCAAACCCGATACCGGGCGCAATGACACCTGCCCCGAACAATAAAAAACCGTTTTACATCAGCCACTACGGTCGACACGGGTCGAGATTTCTCATCGGACGCGACGAATATGACGAGCCATACGACATACTGGCCAAGGCCGACAGCGCAGGAGCACTCACCGACACGGGGCGCGACGTGCTCAAACGGATTGCCGCACTGCGCGAGGAGGCGAGCGGACGGCTCGGCGAACTGACACCGCTCGGAGCGAGACAGCACCGGGACATCGCCAAAAGAATGTATCAACGGTTTCCCGAAATATTCGCCGGCAACGCCAACGTGGACGCCAAGAGCACCGTGGTGATAAGGTGCATTCTCTCGATGGAGAACGAACTGCTGCAACTCACGGCTCTCAACCCGGAAATAAACACAAGGCACGACGCCAGCGAACACGACATGTACTACATGAATTTCAACGACAAAAAGCTGAAAAAGAAGCGGATGCCGAAAAACGCAGAGCAGGTATACAAAGACTTCTGCAAGGCTTATCCCACACATGCAAGGCTCATGACGGTGCTGTTCGGCGACACGGCGTATGTCAACAAAAACGTGAATGCCGAAAAGTTGAGCGACCGACTGTTCAAGATTGCATCCAACATACAGAACTGCGAGTCGAGAAGCGACATCACGCTATACGACATTTTCACCGATGAAGAACTCTATCTGAACTGGAAAAAAAACAACGTGAGGTGGTATATGACGTACGGCGCGTGCCCGTTAAACGGCGGGACACAACCTTTCACGCAGCGAAACCTGCTCAGACGCATCATCGAAGAGGCCGACAGTTGCATCGCGCTGCCCAAACCGGGAGCCACATTGCGCTTCGGACACGAGACAATGGTGCTGCCGCTGACATGCCTTCTCGGCATAAACGGTTATGACATGGCGGTGGACGACATGGAAAAACTCGAGAAAAAAGGATGGGTAAACTACCGGATATTCCCGATGGGAGCCAACATCCAGCTGGTTTTCTACCGCGAAAACCCACAGGATGACGACGTGATATTCAAGATATTACTCAACGAAAACGAGGCAACGCTGCCCATAAAGACCAACATCGCCCCGTATTATCACTGGAAAGATTTTCGCGAATACTATCTGAACAAAATCAAATCGTTCGAATTAAAGGAATGAAGAGTAAAAGAATTTGCTGCCGCGGTGGCTTTGTATATCTGTTTTTAGATTACAAAATAATGTCACTGCGGCAGCAAATTCTTCATTCTTCACTCTTCATTCTTCATTTTATAAGCCAGCGCATACATTCTCATCTGCTTCACCATGGCCAGCAATCCGTTGCTGCGCGTGGGGCTCAGATGCTCTTTCAAGCCGATACGGTCGATGAAATACAGGTCGGCATCGAGTATTTCGGCCGGCGTGTGACCGCTGAGAACACGGATGAGCAACGCCACTATGCCCTTGACAATGAGTGCGTCGCTCTCTGCCGTGAAGTCTATCACACCGTCATGATAGTCGGCTTGCAGCCACACACGGCTCTGACAGCCGTCAATCAGGTTGTTTTCCGTCTTGTACTTGTCGTCCAACGGTGCCTGTTCGTTGCCCAAATCGATGAGCAACTGATACTTGTCCATCCAATCGGTGAAGTCTGAAAACTCCTCGATTATCTCGTCTTGAAGTTCGTTTATTGTCATTGTCGTAGCTATTATTCTATCTGCTGATATTGTTTTTATTATATATCACTCGCTATAATGTTGTCCGGACAAATCCCATCAAACTCTTTTGGCATCGCGCTCGGCATGAGAATATCCATAAGCCGCTTGCCTTTGGGCTTCCTTCCATAAGAGAACTTAAACCGGTTATGACTTATAAACATGGCATAAAACAGTTTTTCACGCAGTGTCATATCTCTTTTGGGTATGAGAACGGTAATGTTTGAATTAGGAACGAAATCGCAAACAGACACGTATGAATAGGTGTGACTGCCCTGTCCGTCGGTGGAGACATAGAGAGTACCTGCGGGATATATCTCATCAGGTGCAAACATATTCTTGTTTACATATGCATCGATACTCGTGGATTGCTTGTATGACGGGCGGATATACGGTATCCAATTCTCGTTTTTCTTATAAGATAAGCGCTTAACGCCGCCCGAAAAGATGCCGTTCCGCGGCTTGAAAAGCGAAGAAAGAGGCACCATCTCCGGCTCACCGGTTGCCACGTCGTCACTCTTAACATGCAAATCTGACAAATCAAGCCTGCCTATCATTGCCTGTTCCGTATCTTTTATCGAGAAGTTTGCCACAAATATCTCTGCTTCTTCGAGCGTCGGCACTTTTATAAACGGTAGCGTTATATTTGCCTGACGCCCGTATGAGTACTTAAATTTATTCATGCGCAGGCAATGGCAATAGAACAATTTAACCTCGTCTGACATATCTTTCTTAGGCGAAAGCACCATTATATGATATGCAGTTATAAACTTTTCCGTTTGCAAAAATGCTTCCATCACACTTCCACTTACGGCAACTGTTATCAGTCCTTCATCGAAAAGAGGCGTAATTAAAGGCTTTCTCACCTTTGCTACTACACCATTGTTCTTTGAAGTTCGTGCAATAAAACTTACTCCAATATTGCTTTTCTTCAAAGCATTAAGTTCAAGTCCATTACCATACCTTACATCAAAAAGTTCTTCCAAAGCACATGTCTTCATTCCCCGTCCTCCTTTTCATCTTCGTTTTCACCTGTATTCTCGTTGCATTTAAGTTTGAAGAGAATGAAATTCTTAACCGTTTCCTCAAAGTCCGACAGACTCAGCTTGTCGTAATCGGCATCCAGATATGCTTCGGCACACCATTCCATATCAGCCGTAACCTCCTGCATAACACTGAATTCCTTTATCACTTCATGGTTGATATAGGCATTAACCCATGACTTCCTTATATTGTCCCAAACGTGATTGGCATCAACCCGGCCGACGTTCTTCTTCTTTACAAACCCGTCGTTGCGGCAATAGCCGAACCATGTCTTCTTTCCAGCAGGATGAGGAATACCCGCCGTTATTACGACAGCACACGTAACGGTATTTACTTTGGAGTTTACGAAAAGTTCTTCGGGGAGTGAAAGCACAGCCTCAAGCGTATTATTTTCGAGTATTTTGCCCTTCAATACACATGAAGCACCCTTTGTATCGTTGACACAACTTATAGGCATTATGGCCACACACTTGCCTCCACGCTTTAACATCGACAGGTTGTTGAGCACAAACTCCAACTCTTCGACTCCCTTTCCTTTATTCTTATAAGGAGGATTGAGCAACCCGACGGTCGGTCCGAACTTGCTTTTTATGGCTTCAGCATCTTGTTTGAAGCAATCGCCGAGCGTTATATTGGTACGCCCGTCGCGATGGATTATCATGTTTGAGATGAGCAACGTATATATGTCATCATCGTATTCTATGCCTAAAAGCTGCCTGTTCTTTATCTCATCTTCCTTCCTTATGTCACCGTTGGCATCTTCGAGCATCTTTTTCATCGCGCTCACGAGGAAGCCTCCCGTTCCGGCACAGTTGTCGATAACCACGCTATCCTTATCCACTCCGGCCAATTCCACAAACAGCTGGGTTATGTGCGGCGGCGTGAGAACGATGCCGAGACCTTTGTCGTTGTTGGCATAGCGCAGAAACTCCACATAGAACTGGCTTACGGTGTCTATATATTTATGCGTCACCATAAACCCGTTTATACGTTTATCGGCCTCAGAAATAAGGTCTGTAAGAAACGCCTTGCCATCTTTTTCGTTGTTTATGCCAGAATTGGTAGTTATAAAATCGTATCCTTTCTTCAAGGCTTCTTTGTTTCTTTCAGGCACATCCGACTTGTCAAGCTCCACACATATCGCACCGTAAAGATTGCCGACAAGTTTGTCTACGGTATCATAATCTTTGTATTCGGCCTTGAAACGCTCATTCCTCAGTGCCATGAGTATTCCGCTTATGAGTAGCGCACGCTTAGATTCTTTTATCTTCCGCTCATGCAACTCCTCGTTAAGATCTTTCGTATAGCCTATAAGTTCGTTAAAATCCTGATTGAATTTATAGGTGCTGGAGTTCAATCCATCACGATAACTTCCAAAAGGTAATATGGTATTATTGAAGTATTTGTGCGCCTTTGAGGTATCACGTATCTGTATATAGTGGGAAATGGAAACAAGATTTTTGCTCTCACCGCTAAAGCCGATGGCTATTACATCATATTCTTTCGACAAAAACGATGCGTATAACAATGCACCGTCAACAGCATAATCCTTGAAACTGTCTTGTGACGGAGACTCATGCTTAGCTATATCAGCCTTGCATTCCACCACGATTACGATATCGGTATGTTCCGTTGAGGTGATAATAAAGTCCGGGAATCCTTTTCCTATACCCGATTTTGAAGCATTTCTCAGTAGCTTCTGTATCTTCTTATTATCTGATTTCTGCTCCTCCACTATCATATGTTCATTATTATAATAGCCGGTCGCACGCAGAAGCTCACGAAAAACATTCATTGTCTTTGCTTCGTTTGCCATAACATAATATTCTTTTATTTCACAAAGATAGCGTTTTTTGTATAAAAACAACACGCTCCGATACATTTTATTTTTTATGTATCGAGAAATGTATATGGATATTTTTTTGTATTTAGTGCCATTGTCGCAAAGAGGCGCAATTGATTGGTGTTTTTTTTGAACACGTCAGTTGGTCTCACCGCCCACCTTATCCACCCTGAACAGCTTGTCGCTCGGCCTCACCTTGTCAGGAACGGCGACGGATACGCGCGTGCCTTTGCGGGCAATGTCGATCGGTCCGTGGTCGCCGTGTATCTCGGCGGCGTCGATATACATCGCGCCGGTGGTGGGACCGGTGACAAGCAGCTTGTCGCCCACGGCAAACTCGGCGGCATCTACGGTGAACTCGGCAACGCCGAGGCGGCTGAAATACTTCACTCCGCGGCCCACGTATACCTTGCGCTCGGTGGCGCATGAGCCGTAGTGGCGGTTCCATTCGCCGAGCGTCTGCCCCTGATAGTATCCGTCCCAGAATCCGCGGTTGAACACTGTGGCGAGCCGTTCGTCCCATTTGTCTTTCTTTTCCTCGGTGAACGTGCCGTCGAGAACGGAGGCAATGGCCTCCTTGTAGCATCTCACGACGGTGGAAACATATTCCGGTCCGCGGGCGCGCCCCTCTATCTTGAACACCCGCACGCCCGCTTTCATCATCCGGTCGATGAAGCGCACGGTTTTCAAATCCTTGGGACTCATGATATATTTGTTGTCTATGGCGAGCTGCTCGTTTGTCTCGTTGTCGGTGACAGTGTACGAGCGGCGGCATATCTGCACGCATTCGCCGCGGTTTGCGCTGCGGTTTGCCTCGTGAAGACTCATATAGCACTTGCCGCTGATGGCCATGCACAGCGCGCCGTGGCAGAACATTTCTATGCGCACGAGGTTGCCGGAAGGTCCGCAGATATGTTCTCGCTCGATGGCACGGTGTATTTCTTCCACCTGCTCCATGCGCAGTTCGCGTGCCAATACCACCACATCGGCAAAGCGGGCATAGAAGCGCAGTGCCTCGACATTGCCGATATTAAGCTGCGTGCTGAGGTGAACCTCCACTCCTACTTCGCGACAATACGTCATCACGGCCACGTCGCCGGCTATAACCGCCGATATTCCCGCTTCCTTGGCGGCATCTATCGTGCGGCGCATTATGTCCATGTCCTCGTCGTATATGATGGTATTCACCGTGAGATAGGTTTTTATTCCCTTACCGCGACATGTGTCGGCGATTTCCCGCAGGTCGTCGACAGTGAACTCGTTTGCCGAGTGTGCCCTCATGTTCAGCCGGCCGATGCCGAAATACACCGACCCCGCTCCGGCCTGTATTGCCGCTGCGAGACTGTCGCGTGAGCCTACGGGAGCCATTATTTCAAAATCGTTTATCGTATGTTCCATTGCTTTTTTGCTTAGTTAAGAGTTCATAGTGCAGAGTGATGAGTGATGATTACCATCATGGCTTGAAAGTAATCATCACTCATCACTCTGCACTATGAATTCTGCACTCATCACTCTGTACTCTGAATTCATTTTCAAACAACCCCCTTTTACTCGTAAGCGGCTGCTTCCGCCGCGGCTATTATCTCTTCTTTCGACAGTTCCTTGGGCGTGGCGGTGATGTCGGAAAGGTCGAACTCGTCTTTTTCCGCCTTGCGGTTTTCTTTTTCCGCTTTGGCGGCAGTTTTCTTTGCGGTCTTTGTCCGTGTCGGTTTTGTGGGCGACGGTTGTGCTTTCGTGGTGCCGGGCTGTGCCTGTTGGGTCTCTGCGGTTTCCGTGGTGACTTCTGCGGCGGCTTGTTTCTCCGGCTCCTTATCCGTTGTTTCCTCTTCTTTTTCTTTCGCTCCTTTCTGTCTCTCGGCCTTTGCTGCAAACACGGCATCGATGAGTTGCGGCTCTCGGCGCAACCTTTGCAGTGCTTCCTTGGCCGCTGTCTGCTGTCCTTCTTTCTTGGAATATCCGCGTCCTGTTCCGGCTTCAATTCCCTCGATTGTCACTTTGGTGAGGAATATGGGGCTTACGTTGTCTTTCTCCATCTCCTCGCCGGTGATGGAGAATTCCAATACGACTTTGTTTTTTTGCGACCACTCTATCAGTTTGCTCTTGAAGTTGACAACCTTATAGGCCACTTTGTCGATGTTCACGAGCTGTGCGAGTATGCGTTTCTGCATGAAACACATGCAGGCGTTGTAGCCACGGTCGAGATATATGGCTCCTACGAGTGCCTCAAACGCGTTGCCGCCCATGTAGCTGTTGTGCGCGCAACTATGTCCCGATGATTTTATGAGCCGTGATATTCCCATCTCGTCGGCGAGTTTGTTGAGCATGTCGCGCTGCACGAGTTTGCTCCGGGTGTTTGTCAGGAAGCCTTCGCGCTTGCCTTCGAAGTGTCGGTACACGATATCGCCCACGACGGCGTCGAGCACGGCGTCGCCGAGAAACTCGAGCCGCTCGTTGTTCAGCGGTTTTCCTTTTGCGTTTCTCTTTGCCACGCTCTTGTGCATTAGTGCCAGTTTGTAGTATTCTATGTGCCGGGGATAGAAGCCCAAAATGCTGTAAAGAGAAGAAAAAAGCTCCTTATCCTTGCGGAAAGGGAGCTTTATTCTGTCTATTATGTTATTATTCAGCATACTTCTTGAATACGACACAGGCATTGTGGCCGCCGAAGCCGAATGTGTTGCTTATCGCGGCGCGCACTTCGCGCTTCTGCGCCTTGTTGAAAGTGAAGTTCAAGTTGTAGTCTATCTCCTCGTCGCGGTCGTCCTCGTCGTGGTTGATTGTGGGCGGGATGATGTCGTTCTTCACCGCGAGAACAGTAACCATGGCCTCCACTGCGCCGGCAGCACCGAGCAGGTGGCCTGTCATTGACTTGGTCGAGCTGATGTTCAGTTTGTAAGCGGCGTCGCCAAACACTTTCTGTATGGCCTTTGCCTCTGAGATGTCTCCCACGGGAGTCGATGTGCCGTGCACGTTGATGTAGTCGATATCCTCGGGTTTCAGTCCGGCGTCTTTCAGCGCGTTTTCCATTACGAGGCATGCTCCGAGTCCGTCGGGGTGCGATGCCGTGATGTGGTATGCGTCGGCGCTTGCGCCCTCGCCCACCATCTCGGCGTATATCTTGGCTCCGCGTGCCTTGGCGTGCTCAAGTTCTTCGAGGATGAGACAGCCGGCGCCCTCGCCCATTATAAATCCGTCGCGGCTCTTGCTGAACGGGCGTGATGCGCGTGCGGGGTCGTCGTTGCGTGTCGAGAGCGCGTGCATGGCATTAAATCCGCCCACGCCCACGGCGCAGATGGCTGCCTCGGCGCCACCGCCCACGATTACGTCGGCCTTGCCGAGACGTATCTGGTTGAAGGCGTCTGCCAATGCGTTGCTCGATGATGCGCATGCCGATGTGGTGGCATAGTTGGGTCCGTGAAATCCGAAGTGTATCGAAATCTGGCCTGCGGCGATGTCGGCTATCATCTTGGGGATGAAGAACGGGTTGAACTTGGGGCCGTTTTCCTCGTGCACTCCGTAATATTTCACCTCGTCCTCAAACGTTTTGATACCGCCGATGCCCACTCCGAAGATTACGCCCACGCGGTTTTTGTCGATAGTTTCGAGGTCCATTCCGCTGTCTTTCACGGCCTGAATGGCAGACACGAAAGCCAACTGGGTGTAACGGTCCATCTTGCGCATTTCCTTGCGGTCGATGTATTCGGCAAAGTTGATGCCTTTAACCTCGCATCCGAATTGTGTCTTGAACTTCGAAGCGTCAAACAATGTGATGGGTGCGGCGCCACTGACACCGGCGAGGAGGTTGTTCCATGTCTCCTCGGGATTGTTACCTACGGGGGTAACGGCTCCCATACCCGTCACCACTACTCTTTTTAATTCCATGATGGTTGTTTTGTTTATGCGAAAAAACGGTGTGTCGACATATAATGCTGCTATCTTCAAAAACAGCAAAAGACGAGGGATGAAAGGTGTGAACGCAATGTGCATTCGGCTTTCAGCCTTCGTCTTTTGTCTTCCAGTGACAGTCTTTCAACTCGCGTTTCCCGACTTTTCGCTTGAAAAATATTATTTCGCGTTCTCCTCGATGTAAGCGATAGCGTCACCTACGGTAGCTATTTTCTCGGCCTTATCGTCCGGAATGGAGATACCGAACTCTTTCTCAAACTCCATGATGAGTTCTACTGTATCCAGAGAGTCGGCACCAAGGTCGTTTGTGAAGCTTGCTTCGGGCTTTACTTCTGCCTCGTCAACACCAAGTTTATCAACGATGATTGCCTTTACTTTTGATTCAATTTCTGACATAATTGTAATGTTTAAAATGTTAATAATTTCTTCTTTTTTGAAAATACGGCTGCAAAGTAACTAATTTTTATTTAGTTACGCAAATTATTTTGAGGAAAAAGCATATTTCGTTGCACATTATATGGGTATTTGTGCATTATTTTAACGCTTTAAACCATAAAATGAGCTCAAAATAATGAATTATACGTTTCTGCACTTCTCCTTCACCTTGATGTAGTAGCGATGGGGCTGATACAATGATGGGGCTTTCCTTAATATTTATTAATCTCATTAACAATTCTGATATTATATTTACAAAATAAGGCCTCATAATTGCGTTCTTTTCAAAAAATAATTTCCTCGGCGAAAAAAACGCATTTTCAGAGCATTTTACGTAAAATGTTGTCTGTCAACCTTTTACCTACAAAACCTACCGTCCCTACGCCCCCTACACACCCTCCTCATTTCCAATTAGGCCGTAATTGCATTCCAATTAGGCCGTAATTGGAACGCAATAAGGCCGTAAATGCAATGCAATTACGGCCTTATTGCAGGGCAAAAACACCCGAAAATCATGCTCAACCCCGAATAATTGCATCTCAACCCCGAAATAATGACACGAAAATGTCAATTTAAATTCTCGCCTTTTTCTAAACGGTGACTTCAAGTCGCGCTTTTTGCGTTTAACAATTGCCTCGCGCTTTTTACATTTTTTAAATGTAAAGGTCGCAAAGGTCGCAAAACTTTGCGTCTTTGCGACCTTTGCGTTTAAAGTTTACTCCGCAGTTTTTACACTTTTTCAAGGAATAACATCCATAACTTGGAATTCATAATAGAATTTCAAATTCGTAATCGTTTACGTTTAAAAAAGTTTGTCGAAGTGTGCATAATATCAGTAAAATACCGTACATTTGTCCGGTAATTAATCTGCGAAATCTATTAAAACTGTTTATCAATATGAAAAAGAAGTACATGCTTTCCGCATGTCTTGCCATGCTCGCCATTGCGGGACAGGCAGACACCGGCGAGACGGTCATGGTGAACGGCTCTGTTGTCGAGGGCTTCGTGACCAAGATTACATTTGATGGCGACAATGCTGTGATGCTCTTTGCCGATGGCAAAACACAGGCTGCCGACATGTCGCAAGTGAACATCGAGCTCTCTTACGATGGCGGCGACGTGGCCATAAAAGACGTTACCGCCGCGCAGGGCAAGGTCGACGGCCGCATATACACCATCGGCGGACAATATGCCGGCGACTCGCCCGACGGCCTGTCGAAAGGTATTTATATCGTGAACGGAAAGAAAATCGTAATCAAATAACATAAATCATGAAGAAGCATACATATATTATATACAGCGTCATGGCGCTGATGATGCTCGTGCCGCTGTCCGGCATGGCGCAGACATGGGATTTCTCGTATGTGAGCGATGCCGACAAGGCCAACCTCGCCGCCGACGCGACGGGATGGGACCACGAGTCGACTTCGAGCAACGACAGATATAAGAACAAGACCACATACAGTGCCGAGCCGCTGAAAGCCAACGGAGCAGAACTCGAGTTCACAAAGGGACTCGTATTCACCATCGGCGAGGCCGACGCGGTGCGCGTGGACATCAAGGGTAAGCGCATGGCGATGAACAAAGTGATGAAACTGACCGTCGCCGGACTGAAGAAAGGAATGACGCTGACCATGAAGTGCAAGACATCGAGCAAGACGACGGCACGAGGAATTAACGTCACAAACCTCACACCTGTGTCGGGATACTTCGGAACGACGACCACCGACGACCAGACAAACGTGGCAACGGTGACGGAAGACGGCAGCGTGACACTTGAAAACACCGGCGGAATGTATGTCTATTCCATCAGCGTAAGCGACGGACAAGGCGGTGGTGGCGGCGGAACGACACCGGCAGGCGACCACTCGGTGGCTCTCAGCGTGTCGAAAAATCAGGCCCGGCTCACCACGGCAGGAAACGAAGTGAAATACTACAACACCGAGGACGTTAGCTCGATAGACATCGACAAGGCAGCAGGCACGGTGACAGTAACTCCGAAGCAGGGCGACTGGACCGATGTGTACACAAAGAGCGTGAGCGGCATCGGTTTCTCGAAGAAAAGCGACGAGGGACAGGGCGGCGACATACAGAATGGCGACGTGGAGATAACCGAAGCCAAGGGATGGAACGAGTCGCTTTATGCAAAGTGGAATTTGTATGCCGGAGCCACATCATACAGGGTATACGTGAAAGGCGGAAAATATGCCGACTACACGAAAATAGACAATGAGTTGGTGAGAAACTACGGCACATACGGACGTGCCGACGTGCCCGGACTGACCGCCGGAACAGGATATGCCGTGAAGGTGGTGCCCGTGATTGGCGGCGCGGAGGACGAGAGCAAGGCCAGCACGGCCGAAAACCTTGTTGTGGCGGCATACGACCGCTCGGGCTTCGCGCACCTGAACTACAGCGGAGTGGGAGCCTATAACGACGACGGCACGCTGAAAGCAGATGCCCGCGTGATATACGTCACCGCGCAGACGGCAAAGACCGTGAGCCTCGACGTTATAACGGGTAGCGGCGGAAAGAAAGAGACTTTCACCGGATTGCAGGCCATCATCACCGCATATCAGAAAGGACTGGAGACCCGGCCGCTCGCCGTGCGCTTCGTAGGACTTATCAAAGACACCGACATGGACCGCTTCGACAGTAAGGCCGAAGGCTTGCAGGTTAAAGGAAAGAACAACACGATACCGATGAACATCACCATCGAGGGTATCGGCGACGATGCCACCGTGCACGGATTTGGCTTCCTGTTGCGCAACGCCGTGAGCGTGGAGCTGCGAAACTTCGCCATCATGCTCTGCATGGACGACTGTATTTCGCTCGACACCGACAACAAATATTGCTGGGTACACCATATCGACCTCTTCTACGGAAAATCCGGAAGTGATTCAGATCAGATTAAAGGCGACGGCACTATCGACGTCAAGGGCAACTCGCAATATATCACAGTATCGTACAACCACATGTTCGACAGCGGCAAGTCGTCGCTCTGCGGAATGACAGGCGAGAGCGGACCGAACTATATCGACTACCACCACAACTGGTTTGACCACAGCGACTCGCGCCATCCGCGTATCCGCACGATGACCGTTCACGTGTGGAACAACTACTACGACGGCTGCGCGAAGTACGGAGTGGGCGCGACAATGGGGTCGAACGTGTTCGTGGAGAACAACTATTTCCGCCACACCAAAGACCCGATGATGATTTCCATGCAGGGAACGGACGCCAAAGGCAACGGCACTTTCAGCGGCGAGGACGGCGGAATGATAAAGAGCTACGGCAATGTATACGCCGAAAAGGGCGCAAGCAGCAACTATACGCCGATTACCCACAACGCGAGTGCAGTCAACTTCGATTGCTATGAGGCCGCCACCCGTGACGAGCAGGTGCCCGCTTCGTTCAAAACCGTGGCCGGAGGCACTACATACAGCAATTTCGACACCGACAGCAAACTGATGTACAGCTACACCCCGGTGCCGGCAGAAGACGTGCCCGCCGTTGTGACAGGTTACTATGGAGCCGGCCGACTGAACAAGGGCGACTTCAAATGGTCGTTCAACAACGCCGCGGAAGACACCAACTATGACTTGATAACATCTTTGAAAGAGGCTGTCGTAAGCTATAAGGGCACGCTCGTGGGATGGTTTGAATAATACATACGACGACAATAAAAACACAACGGCACGCAAGATACAGTCTTGCGTGCCGTTGTCGTTTTGCCGTTTGCCGGATATTACGGACTCATCTGTCTGCCGTCACGGCCTTATACACATCGTAAAGCGAGGCGAAAAGCCTGTCGTCGGTGAATTTTTCGGCGTGTTTCCTGCCCTCATCGCCCATCTTCTGCCGCAGTGCGGCATCGCTCCACACCCTCGTAATCGCATCGGCCATGGCCCGGTCGTCGTCGGGGCGGGTATAGATGGAACCCGGTCCGCCCGCCTCTTCGAGGCAGGAACCCGTGCAACCGATTGCCGGCAGGCCCGCGCTCACGGCTTCGAGCAGCGGAATGCCGAACCCCTCGATGCGCGACGGATACACAAACGCGTCGGCATTCTTGTAGAACGACGGCAAATCGGCATAGGGAACGTTGTTGTGAAACATGAACGCGTCGGTCAATCCGTTGTCGGCGAGGAACCGTTTTATCCGGTCTTCGTATGCTGTATGCCGTCCCACGGCCACCACCCGGATATCGTCTGCCGCACTGTTGCCCTCCTTTTTCATCGCGGCGAGCGCCCGGGCAACGAGCATCAGGTTTTTTCTCTCCTCGATGCTGCCCACATATAAGATATATCTTTCGGGCAGATTGTAGCGTGCTTTCACGTCTTTCAGTGTCTCGGAAGCGATATCTTGCGCGAAAACGGGGTCGCACCCCTGATACACCACACTTATTTTCTCGGCCGGAGTGCCGTATATCCGCATGATTTCTTGCTTGGTGTATTCGCTCACGGCAATGATTTTGTCGGCCAGTCGGCACGCCCTTTTAAACTTATATCCGTATATCAGGCGGTCGACGAGGTGGTAATATTGCGGATGAGTGACAAATATCAGGTCGTGAATGGTGACGATGGTCTTACAGCCGGCGCGCGTGATGTTCAGCGGCAGCTCGTTGCTCAGCCCGTGGAAAATATCCATTCCGTCGCGTCTTATGTCTGCCGTGACGCCCCATATCCGCCATATCGAGCGCAGACCGCGCCATATCCCGGCAGCGGGGAAGTGCTGTTTGAGCGCGGCGAGCGTGGGAATTTCGTTCAGATAAGGCGTGCGCCGCTCGTCGGGAATATACAGATGATACCCGTTTTCAGGCTTGTGTTCCGATAAAATCCTCAGCACAAAGCGGCTGTAATTGCCCAGTCCGGTGCGGTTTTGTGCCGCACGCTTGGCGTCAAATCCTATTTTCATCCTCTTGAAACGTTTTAATTCGCAGACAAATCTAAATAAAAAAAACGAGAAGACGCCGCAGGCAGTTCAAAAAAATGCGTTACGAAGCGAATTAAGACGATATTTTTGGCCGTTCGTTTCGTTTTAGCTACTTTTGCAAGTATTAAGAACTTATGTTATGATAGAGCGATGGTGAAGACTGATTTTTCTGCCTCTTTGAGGCGCATTTTCGGCAAACCGTTTTTCAGCGACCCCCGAACATTGTGCGGGTTGTGGCTTCTTCTGCCTGTGATATCCGGTCTGCTGAAAATCAACAAGTGCAATAATTTTCTGATATTCAAGGGTGTTTTCTGGCATACATGGCATGGGCTGCCGCTCTACGAACACTATCCCGCCGAGTATTTTGACCTCAATCACTACGGTCCGCTGTTCAGTTTGGTGATAGCTCCTTTTGCCGTTCTGCCGCATCCCGCCGGTCTTATCCTATGGCTCGTGGTCATGTCGGTGTTGCTTTATTATGCCGTCGGCCGCTTGGAGCTGTCGTGGGGCAAGCTGGTGTTTATCTATTGGTTTTGCGCCCACGAACTTCTCACGGCCCTGTTCATGAGCCAGTTCAACATCGCCATCGCCGCGATAGTCATAGCTTCGTTCTGTTGCGTGCAGCGGGAGCGCGATGCCACGGCCACGTTTCTGATTGTTCTCGGCACGTTTGTCAAGCTGTACGGTATCGTGGGACTGGCGTTTTTCTTCTTCTCGCGCCACAAAACGCGGTTCATCTTGTCGTTCGTCGGCTGGTCGTTGCTGCTTTTCGTGCTGCCGATGGCAATCAGCAGTCCCGACTATATCATCGAACAATACAAGGAATGGGCACTCTGTCTGGGCGAGAAAAACTCCGAAAATCTGCTTAGCGGCGGGCAAAATATCTCATTGCTCGGCCTCGTGCGCAAGCTGACGGGCTGCCTTTCATACTCCGACCTGTGGCTTATCGTTCCCGGATTAGTGGCCTTTGCCATGCCTTATCTGCGCATATCGCAATACCGCAATCTCGCTTTCCGCCACGCTTTTCTGGCATCCGTGCTGCTGTTTGTCGTGCTGTTCAGCACCGGAAGCGAGTCGAGTTCCTACATCATCGCGCTGCTCGGGGCTGCGATATGGTATGTGTCGGCACCTTGGAAGCGTGGAAGCGCCGACTTGTGGCTGATGGTTTTCGCCTTCATACTCACCAGTATGTCGCCGTCCGACCTCTTTCCGGCGTTCATTCGCAAGACATACGTGCAGCCGTATGCCCTAAAAGCGTTGCCGTGCGTGTTGATATGGCTTAAACTTGTATACGAGATGATGACCCGCGATTATGCCCAATCGCCCGCCGCCGACAACCGGATAAACGAAGAATAACATGAAACCGATGATAAAGAGAGATAATTTTCTGCGCTCGCCGCTGTGCATGCTGCTCAACATCGCGCTCGTTTACGCGGCTTACGAGATATGCCGTTTCGCCTATTTGCTTGAGAATTGGAGCGCGTTCGCTCCCAACATGACATGGAGATCCCTGTCGGAGATACTGCGCGGAGGACTTGTGTTCGACACTTCGGCAATACTTTATACCAACGCTTTGTACATTCTCATGATGATTTTGCCGCTGCACTGGAAAGAGACAGTGGCGTGGCAGCGCGTGGCCAAGTGGATATTCATCGTCTGCAACGCCCTTTGCGTGGCCGCCAACCTTGCCGATGCCGTGTATTTCAAGTACACCGGCCGCCGGACAACGGTCACGGTGTTCTCCGAATTCGGCAGCGAGGGCAACATCGGCAAGGTCATCGGCGTGGAGTTTCTGAGCCATTGGTATCTCGTGTTGCTCGCGGTGCTCGTCGTTTACGGTCTTTGGCGGCTGTATGTGAGTCCGAAAGGCGGCATGCCCGAGGCTTTCCGCCGGCCCGTGAAGTGGCGCACCGTGGCGATATATTATGCCGCCAACATCGTGTTTCTCCTCATTATCGTGCCCCTTTGCGTCTTCGGCATGCGCGGCGGCGCCACTACCGCGGTGCGCCCGATAACCATCAGCAACGCCAATCAGTATGTCGACCGGCCGCTCGAAGCCGCCGTTGTGCTCAACACACCGTTCTCTCTGATACGTACATTCAACAAAAAGATATTCACCGTGCCCGATTACTATGCTCAGAAAGAGCTCGAACACATCTATACGCCGGTACATACGCCGCGGGCAGATGCCGTGGTGAGGCGGAAAAACGTGGTCGTGCTCATCGTCGAGAGTTTCGGACGGGAGTATATCGGCGGATACAACAAGTGGCTCGACGGCGGCAATTACAAGGGCTACACCCCGTTCACAGACTCGCTCATGCAGCACAGTGCCACGTGGCTCTACTCCTATTGCAACGGCAGAAAGAGCATCGACGGCATGCCGAGCATACTTTCCGGCATACCGATGTTCGTCGAACCGTTTTTCCTCACGCCGGCATCGATGAACGATGTCAGCGGCATTGCGGGCGAATTGAAGAACAAAGGCTATTACTCCGCGTTCTTCCACGGAGCCGAGAATGGCTCGATGGGCTTTCAGGCATTTGCCCGCACCACAGGATTTGCCGATTATTTCGGCCGCACGGAGTTCAATGCCGACAAGCGTTTCCGTGGCGACGATGATTTCGACGGCATGTGGGCGATATGGGACGAGCCTTTTTTGCAGTTCTATGCGTTGAAGATGTCGGAGTTCAAGCAACCGTTTGTGTCGGCCGTTTTCACGGCATCCTCGCATCATCCCTACACCATTCCCGACGAGTATAAAGACGTATATCCCGAGGAAGGCATTGTCATACACAAGTGCATACGATATACCGACAATGCCCTGCGACGCTTTTTCGACACCGCAAAACGCCAGCCGTGGTACGAAAATACGCTGTTTGTAATCACATCCGACCACACAAACCTCAGCGACCACGACTATTATCAGACCGATCTGGGCGGATTTTGCTCGCCGATAATGTTCTTCGACCCGAGCGGCGACATCGCTCCGGGCATGCGCGACGGCATCGCCCAGCAGACAGACATCATGCCCACGGTGCTCGGCTATCTCGGTTACGACCGGCCGTATGTGGCTTTCGGTTGCGACCTTTTCGGTACGTCGGACGAAGATACATGGGCGGTGAACTATCTTGGCGGCATATATCAGTATGTGAAAGGCGACTGGCTGTTGCAGTTTGACGGTCAAAAAACAAAGGCGATATACCGTTATCGCACCGACTTGCTGCTCAAGAACAATCTCGCGGGGCAGGTTCCGGAGCAGCGACAAATGGAGAAAGAGCTCAAAGCCATCATCCAACAGTACATGAGTCGCATGGTTGAGAACGAATTGATTGTTAAATGAGAACTCGAAAACTCTGATGGTCCGGGGTTCTCCGAGCTATCGGAGAGCTCCGAGCCACCTTTACTTTATCTTCTTCCCAAGTCGTCGTATATGCTCTGCATGATGGCTTTGCCGATGTTTGTGCGTCTGTCGGCGGCCTTGTCGCTGTCGGAAGAGTTTTCCTTTATCCTGTTGCCGATGATGTCGTAGACGGTGTATCCAGTGCTGTCGGCAAAGCCGAAACCCTCCTTGAAAGTGAAGAAAGCAAACGGATAGCGGTATTCCCTGCTCAGAATATCGCGGCTGAAAGTATATTCGGAGTGGTCTATGGCCATCTGTCCGAGCAGTGTGGCGGCCATGTCGCTTTGGTTCATGAGCGTGTCTACGGTCTTATGACTTTTCACCGCGCCGCCAATCCACAGCATGGTGTTGTGATGGTGCTGCTCGTGCGATATGCCGGCGGGGTAGGCGAAACCGTGGTCGGGGATGCAGATGATGAGCAGATTGTCCCAAAGCGGGGTCTTGCGGATGCGCTCCACAAACCGTCCGAGACACTCGTCGGTGTATGCGAATGCGTTGGCCACGGGGTTGTCGAGCCGTTTGTACGGCACCTCAAACGGCTCGTGGCTGCTGAGTGTGAGGAAGCCCACATGCCACGGGCTGTGCTTTTGCGTGCCGATGACGGTGAACAGGCTGTCGAATGTCACGTCGTCGTTGGCTCCCCACGGGTTGTCTTTCTTCTTCGAGGCCGGAAAATCGACATCGCTTATTATCGTTCCGTAGCCTCCCGTGCGCAGATAGCTCTGCATGTTGGTGAAGTTTATGTCGCCGCCGTAAAGGAACGTGCTCCTGTATCCCGCAGCGTTAAGGCTGTTTGCCACGCAGGGAAGCGTGCGGCTCTTTATCGGCAGTTTCATGACCGATAGCGTGGGGAATGCCGGATGGCCGCTCAGGGCAGACACCATGCCGCGGTCTGTGCGGAAACTGTTGGAGTAGCAGTGTGTGAATATCACGCCTTCAGCGGCGAGCCGGTTGTAGTTTGGAGTGATGTCGGGGTTTCCGCCCACGGCTTCCACTATCCGGCCGCCGAAACTTTCCATCAGTATCAGCAGCACGTTGGGGCGCCGGGTGTTGAGCAGTGTCACGGTGTCGGTGGGTGTGGGCGGATAGAGCCCCGTGAAAATATCGGCCCGCACATGTTCGTCGAAATAGTCGAACTCGTCGGCATAGTTCTCGGCCTTGCCCAGAGAGTAGAGCATGCTGAACATCGGATTGACGGCAGAATGGTTGAGATACTCGTCTTCACTGAAATAAACCTTGCCTATGTTGGCGGTCGACTCGCCCAGTCCGCCGCGTATCGAGATGCCGAGAGGGAGCATTGTTATGATGAGAGCGGCCGTGACGGCACTCTTGCGACGCACGGAGATACCGGCCGCCGTCGGTATATAGCGCGGCGTCGCGGCACGAAGAGCGATGAAAATGGCGGCCGTATAGGCTGCGACGGCGGCCGCCCTGATTATGAGATACCACGCCGACACGCTGGCGAAAGCGTCTTTCGGCGAGTCGATATAATAGAATATGGTGGCGTCGAGCTTGAATTTCCAGAACGGATACAATGACGTGTCGGCTGTGAAGGCAAGCGACATGAGCACGGCCACGGGCATATAGTACCACGATGCGACGCGCCGGAGCGGCAATCGCGCCGGTATCCACACGGAAGCCATGACAAACAGCAGCGGCAGAGCGATGAGATAGCCCGTCACGGGGATGTCGAGCAGCAGTCCGTGAGCCATCACCGCGAGCGTGTCGGCCATTCCGTACGATGAGTTTTCGGCACGGTCGAGCCATAGAAACATCGGTTTTTGAATGACGAACAGTGCGAGTATCGTCGCATATAGCTTTATAATGTATGTCAATCTTGTCTTCATGTGTGCAAAATTAAGAAGTTTTCGGGTATAAACGGTATAAAGAAAGGCAAAATTTGGAGTATTGGCGGAAAAGGATTACTTTTGCAAATACACCATATTACATATAGATAATGGAAGACAAACACGGCAGACGGATTTCGGTTGTGATAAATACCTACAATGCTTCGGCGCACTTGCAGCGGGTGATAGAGTCGGTAAAAGACTTCGACGAGATACTTGTCTGCGACATGGAGAGCACCGACGATACGGTGGATATTGCCCGCCGCAGCGGTTGCAGGGTGGTGACATTCGCCAAAAACGGTTGCGACATAGTGGAGCCGGCACGCCAGTTCGCGATAGACAGTGCCTCGTACGACCACGTTTTGGTGGTGGATGCCGACGAACTCGTGCCCGCCGCGCTGCGAAAATATCTCTACGCCGCGCTGGCCGCCGACTCGTGTCCCGACGGGATAGCCGTTCCGCGCCGCAATTATTTCATGGGGCGCTTCATGCACAGCGCATATCCCGACTACGTATTGCGCTTTTTCGACCGCCGGGTGACCGTTTGGCCGCCCGTGATACACACCTCGCCGCAGGTAGACGGCACAGTGGAGCGCATACCGGCGGCGCGCCGCGACCTCGCGTTCGAGCATCTCGCAAACGACTCCGTGGGCACAATTATACGTAAAGCCGATACCTATTCGACCCACGAACTGCCCCGCCGACGGCATAAGAACTACGGATGTTGTGCCATCATCTACCGTCCCGCGTTCCGATTCTTCAAGTCTTACGTCCTGAAAAAGGGCTTTCTCGACGGCATGCCCGGCCTTATCCACGCGTGTCTCGATGCGATATATCAGTTTGTCATAGTGGCGAAACTGACAGAAGAGAAAGGGAAAGAGAATTCTAAATGATACATTTTCGAAATGTGACGCGGCCGTTGTAACGTCATTACAAGGCCGTTGTAACATCATTACAAGGCCGTTGTAACATCATTACAAGACCGTTGTACACCGCAATCTTATACGTCAGCTTGTGGATGAATGAGTTTCGCGCTGCTTCCGCAAGCCTTTCGGGCGATAAAGGCACATTGTTTTTCGCCCATTCCTGTATTGTGTGCATGGCCTTGTCGTCCATGTGCGGCATTGACTCATATTCTTTTCTTGCCCGTTCGTCCACTGTTATCATTGCCTTGAACATCAGATGATGCTGAAAATAGTGCAGCAGTCGGCACTCTTCGCGCCATAATGCGGTCATCAGTTGTGCCCATCGTGTGATGAGATAATTGCCTTTTGCGGCGTGTATGAAGCAGTTTTGTATCAGCGTATAGGCAAATTCGCCCTGCGAATGATACATGAAAAAGGGTTGTTCCGATATTTCTTCGGGGAAAGAACCTGTCATGAGGCATGTCGCGTCTATCCAGTATCCGCCGTAAGCGGCAAGCAGATATACGCGGATAATGTCGGCAAAGTGTGCGTTGCCTATCGTTCCCTGCCGCCGTTGGGTCACGATGAAGTCGGGTAGTGTGATGTATTGCGCGTGGTTTTCTTCGGTGATGATGAATATCTGTTGGTTTTCTGTCTTGTGTTTTTCCACCGAGTGCACGCATCTTTTCACCAGTTCGGGCATCTGCCGCTCGCCTTGCAGCCAGCACATCCACAGCGGTTCCGAGCCGGCGGGCAATGTCCGGGCGGGCGTTATGGCAAAATCACGGCCGGCATAGCGCGCCGCATAACGCTTCGCGAAATACGAAACGCATCTTTTGTCGTTCAAAGGATTGAGCATGTACCGCACCTTGTGACGCCATTTCCTTACCGGCACGAGTGCGGAAACAACCGTGCAGCACAGCTTTTGAATGCCCGTCAGCGATTTGTTCATGTGTTTCAGTCGTGTTATGTGTGTATGCCTGTGTGTTCAGAGATACTTGCTTATCCCGTCGTCGCACCGCTGCAACCGTTCGCTTTTCACCCTCTCGATGGCCTCGAAGTGCGTATGCTCGTTGTCGCGCGACGCTTCTTTGTGATAGAGATGATACACGCAACCGCCCATTTTCAACGCCTTCTTCCTCACTCCGGCGTTGGTGAGCCGATAAGCGAGCTCGGCATCCTCGTGCCCCCACGATGTCAATGCCTCGTTATATCCGTTCACCGCTATCATGTCGGCTTTCCAATAAGCCATGTTGCAGCCCCGCAGGTGGTCGATTTTGCGGCCGTACCGCGTGGCCATGAACTTGCGGAGCAGGCGCGAGCGGAGGCTGTTGAGCATGAAACTCGGCGGCATGTCCCATACGCGGAGGCGGTAGATGCCGCCGGCGAGCAGCTTTTCCGATGTCGCCGGATTCAGTTTTACCCTGCTGCCGCATACGAAACAGCCGCGTTCGGCAAGTTCGAGGTGGTCGCTGACGAAGTGAACGGGCATTATCACGTCGCCGTCTACCTGTATGATGTAGTCGCCCTTGGCCGCGGCAATAGCCTTGTTGCGTATCGTGGCGAGCCGGAAACCGTCGTCTTCCTGCCACAGATGCACCATCGGCACGTGACTGTCTTCCCGCAACCGCTCCACGAGCAGGCGCGTCTCTTCGCCCGAGCCGTCGTCGGCAATGATAATCTCGTCGGGCAATACCGTCTGCGCGAGCGCGCTCCTCACCGATTGTTCAAGCGCTTTCGGCCAGTTATAGGTGGTTATCACGAGTGTTGTCTTGAAGTGCTTGCGTCTCATATAGTCGGTAGTTTTGATTGTTGTCGCCTGTCAGATTATCATGAACAGGTCGTTGAAATGTTTGAAACAGTCTTCCGTTATGCTGTCGTCTTTGTTTTCTATCCAGTGTATGGGCACGTCGTTGTAGAACGAAGCCACGAGCGAGAAACTGCTTCTCGGCCCGATGATATAGTCGCATTGCGATAGCACGAATAGGTCTTCGCCGGGATTTCCGTCGCTGACGAACACGTCGTTCACTCCCGATATGCGCCTGATGAGTTCGATATCCGTCTTTCTGTCGTTCGTGGCGATGAGCACCCGGATGCTTTTCCCGGTGTGAAGAGCCTTGAAGCGGCTTATCATTCCGGCGTAGACATCATCTTCGAAATATGCTATTCCGCCGAGCCATGTGGCGTAGTCGCCCCGACGTATGTGCACGCCGAGTGTTATCTCGGCTTCGGGCAGAGTGTCGAGCCATGCTCTTTTCGCCGCCACGGTGTTCTCGCGGAACGCGAACAGCCGCCTCAGGTCGTCACTGTGCTTTATCATCAGCTCCGGTTGGCGGAACGCCCAGCCGTCGAAAGCTATCAACGGCGTGTTTCTCAGGGCGGATATCACGTCGTCTTTCAGCGCATCTTCCCTCGAATGGGGCAGCAGACACTTCATCAGCCGTGTCTTGATGAGCAGCTTGGCCAGCAGATATGTGAATGTGTTATGGTCGCGGCGTTCCGATATTTTGAAATACTTATACTTATATGAGAAGCGCATGGAGACCACTCTGACGTTGTTTTCGAGTCCCCAAACATACAGATGGGCATACTGCAACCAGTTGTTGCACATCTGTCCGTAGCCTTTTACGAATATCATTGCTTATTTTTTGTTTTTTGCTTTCCACTCGTCGAGTTTCCTCAAATCGCCGAGAAACACCTTGCCCGTGTCCTTGTCATAGCGTTTGTTGAACTCCTCGTGTGTGCGTTTCCATCGGTTGTGGGTCCACAGATAACACTCGGGGTCGCGGCGTATCGACTTTTCGAGCAGTGCGAAATACGTGTCTGTGAGCTGCCATTGTTCTGTCTTCTCGGGATGTCGCGCCATCGGGATAAACTCGCATTCGTAGTGTCCGCGGCGTGTCCGGCGCACATCGGCATAGAACGCCGCCTCGCCCGATGCCCGTATCAGCTTCTCCGTGCCCGTGAGCACGGGCGTGTCGTGGTTGAGAAAGTCGAGCCAGTGATGTATGTTGTTCCAAAACGGCACCTGATCGGATATATATCCGATGACGATGGGCCGGTTTTCCTGCTTGTAGTGCACAATCCGGCGCAGTGTCTCGGCCATCGGTATACACTCGGCACCGAAGCGCTGGCGCAGGTTGAGGAGCAAAGTGTCGAACGACTTGTTTTCCAGTACGTGATAAATCTGTGCGCATTGAGCCTCGGGCGACACCCAGAGGGGCAGCGATGTGATCCATTCCCAGTTGCAGTAGTGGCCGAGAAGCACTCCGCACGATTGCCCTTCGGCTATGCATCTGTTTATCTCTTCCGTGCCTTTGAACGTCATGCGCCGCCTTATCTGCCGCTCGCTCATTGAGAAGAGCTTCACCGTCTCCACGATATAATCGCAGAACCACGAGTAGAAACCTTTTTCTATCCGTGTTATCTCGGCATCGTTTTTTTCGGGGAAAGAGTCTTTCAGGTGTTTGCGCACCAGCGGGCGGCGGTATTTCGCGATATGATATACCAAGTGGTATATACCGTCCGATACGCGATATAGCACCCATAGCGGAAGCAATGAGATGAGATATGCTATTGTATGGATGATAAAGTATGTTACTTTCATTGTGTGATATGGTTTTGGCGGACTTTCGTCCGTATTTCCGTCCACGTCGCTTATCTTCTGCAAAGATAATGAATAAACTTGACATAAGGATAATGTGATGCGGTAAAGTTGATAATTTGGGCGTGCCGGGGCGTAAAAACGCGAATACGCAAAGGCACAGATGCTATTTTCAGGATATCATAAACACGGAGACACAGAGGCTTTTTTATTGTATTTTTCGTATATTTGCAACAGCTTTTTTATTGCTAATAAAATGGGTAAAGATACTACGACGCAACTTAAAGGAATTGCGATATTGCTGATGTTGTGGCTCCACCTGTTCAGTAACGAGGAGCAGACATTGGCTTGCATCAACACGATATGGTTTTGGAACGGTATGCCGTTGGCCGTCGTTCTTAAAAAGATATGCTCCATTTGCGTGCAGATGTATATCTTCTTGGGCGGTTACGGACTGGCCAAGACATACGAGCGAGCCGCCGTCACAGGCGGGAATATGGGCAATGCGAAGCGGGTGTGGCGGCTTTATGTGAACTATTGGGTGGTGTTTCTGCTCTTTTATCCGTTGGGAATGATTTTCAATCCTGCACTGTTCCGCACCGACATCGCGGATTTTCTTTTGAATTTCAGCAGTTTGAAATATTCGATAAACGGCGCGTGGTGGTTCCTTCTGCCATACGCCATGCTCACGTTGCTGTCAGGAGCGATGATAAAGCGGTTATACTTGTCGGGAAAAGCGTTCTCTGCCGTCACGCTTCTCGCCACATTGTTGCTGTATGTCTCGGCATATCTGCTGCTCGACATTGTCGGGAGCGGCGACGATTTGCCGCGGCTTTGCGCCCGTGCCGGGTTGCGGTTTTTCACTCTTCTCTTCGTTTTTGTCGTGGGAATACTGTTTGCCAAGCACGGGATATTCGAGCGGTTGAAAGCCCGGGCGTATGCCGATGCGAAGAGCTCTACCGTCAACACCGTGATATCGGTGTTGGCACTGTTGCTTGTCTTGCTGAAATTATCCATCGGCTCGTCGAGTCTTCTAAACCCGTGGTTTGTCTTCATTCTCATTCCCTGTTATGCCGTTTGCCGGCATCCGGCGTGTGTAGAGAGTGTATTGGGCTTTTTCGGACGGCACAGCACGAATATGTGGCTCACGCATTACTTTTTCTGTCACTATATCTTCGGCGACATGATATACACTTTACGTTACCCGCTTCTGATATATTTCGTGCTCTGCCTGTTGTCGTTGGCGGCTTCGTATGTAATTATAAAGGTAAAAAGGTAAAAAGGTAAAAAGGTAAAAAGGTAAAAAGGTAAAAAAGTAAAAAGGTAAAAAAGTAAAAAGGTAAAAAACGTGCGGCGTGACTCTAAGCGCAGCCTTTTTACCTTTTTACTTTTTTACCTTTTTACTTTTATTACACGTTCTGCATGTCGTTGAGCTTTTTATAATATCCGTCGAGGGCTATCAGCTCGTCGTGCGTGCCGCGCTCCACGATGCGTCCTTCGTGCAGCACGCATATCTCGTCGGCCTGCCTGATGGTAGACAGTCGGTGGGCGATGGCCACCGTCGTGCGTGTCTTCATGAGTCGTTCGAGTGCGTCTTGCACGAGTCTTTCGCTTTCGGTGTCGAGTGCCGATGTCGCTTCGTCGAGGATAAGTATCGGCGGATTTTTGAGAATGGCGCGTGCGATGCTCACCCGTTGGCGCTGTCCGCCGGAGAGCCGGCCTCCGCGTTCGCCGATGTTTGTGTCAAACTTGTTTTCCGATTCCATGATGAAGTCGTAGGCATTGGCTATCTTCGCCGCCTCCTCTATCTGTTCCAGCGTGGCGTTTTCCACTCCGAAGCTGATGTTGTTGCGGAAAGTGTCGTTGAAGAGTATCGCCTCCTGATTTACGTTGCCCATCAACCGGCGCAAATCCTGTATGCCGAGGTCTTTCACGTTGATGCCGTCGATGAGCACTTCACCCTCCTGCACGTCGTAATATCGCGGTATCAGGTCTACGAGTGTCGACTTTCCGCTGCCGCTCTGGCCCACGAGAGCCACCGTTTTCCCTTTTTCTATCGTCAGGTTTATGTCTCGCAGCACCCATCGGATGTTGTCATTCTGCGGTGATTGCGTGTCTTTTTCCTTTGCGTCGGTGTCGGCGTTGTATGCAAACGACACGTTCCGGAACTCTATCTTGCCTGTAAACTCCCTGATATGCTTCGGACTTTCCGGCTCTTTGATGTGGTTTTCGGCTTTCAGAATTCTGTTTACTCGCTCCATGGAAGCCAGTCCTTTCGGTATGTTATATCCCGCTTTGGAAAACTCTTTGAGCGGATTGATGATGCTGTAAAGTATCACGAGATAGTATATGAACACCGGTCCGGACAGTGTCGAGTTGTTGAGCACGAGTATTCCGCCGAACCATAGTACGATGACAATCATCACCGTGCCGAGAAATTCGCTCATGGGGTGTGCCATTTGCTGCCTTATGTTCACCCACATGATAGTGTTTCGGTGTTCGTTGTTGACATTGTTGAAGCGCGTGTTCATCTTTTCTTCGGCGCAGAATGCCTTTATTATGCGCAGTCCGCCGAGTGTTTCCTCCACCTGACTCATCGCGTCGCTCCATAGTGCCTGCGCTTTCAGCGAGCGGGCTTTCAGTTTTCGGCCCACGGCCCCCATCACCCAGCCCATTGCCGGCACTATTGCGAGGGTGAAAAGAGTAAGCTCCCAACTGATGAAAAGGAGCATCGAGAAATACGCTATGATGAGTATCGGGTTCTTGAAAAGCATGTCGAGCGATGACATTATGGAGTTTTCAATTTCTCCCACGTCGCCCGTTATCCGCGCGATTATGTCTCCTTTGCGCTCTTCGGTGAAGAATCCGAGTGGCAGCGATGTGATTTTTTTGTACAGTTGGTTACGGATGTCGCGCACGATACCTGTGCGGATTGGTATTATCGAGGCCGAGCTGAAGAAGTAGGCGGCCGTCTTCGCGAATGTCATTAATGCGAGAAGCAGTCCTATCACGAGCAGTGTTGTCGTCGCTCCCACGCTGTCTATCAGTTGGGTCACGTAGTAGTTGGCGTTGTTCATGGCCGCCTCTTTCATGTTTTCCCAGCCCATAGGCATCAGTTCCGTCACCCTTTTGTTGTCTTCCGTCTTGAAAAGGATGTTCAGTATCGGTATGAGTGCCATGAACGAGAATATGTTCAGCACGGCCGAGAGGATGTTGAACACTATCGAAGCAAACAGATATTTCTTGTATGGCGGCACAAACCGGCGCATCACCTGTATAAATTCTTTCATTTTTTCTTTTTATGGGAGTTTATGGGAATTTATGGGAGTTAATTGGTGTTTACGACAAATGCTTGTTTAGGAGTTAAGGAGCCAAATGTTTTCAAGGCTTATTGGTAATCATAACTCATCACTCTTCACTAATGTTCCCATCAGCGTGGCACTTGTGCTGCCTGTTATCTTCACTTTCACGGTCTGTCCGATGTGGCAGTCGCCCTTGTCGAACACCACCATCTTGTTTTGTTCGGTGCGTCCGCAGAGCTGTTCGCGTGAGCGCTTGCTGTAACCCTCGATCAGAACGTCGAATGTTTTGCCCTCGTCGCGTTTGTTGGCTGCGGCAGAAAGCTCGGTCTGGAGACGTATCATCTCGTTGAGGCGGCGTATCTTCACGTCTTCGGGCACATCGTCGGGCAGATGCTTCGATGCGTACGTGCCCGGCCGCTCGCTGTATTTGAACATGAAAGCCGAGTCGTATCCCACCTCGCGCATCAGCGAGAGCGACATCCGGTGGTCTTCTTCCGTCTCGCTGTGGTAGCCCACAAATATATCCGTCGTGATGGCACAGTCGGGCACTATCCGCCGTATCGCCGCCACACGCTCCATATACCACTCTCGGGTATACTTGCGGTTCATCAGTTTCAGTATTCTGTCGCTGCCGCTCTGCACTGGCAGATGTATGTGCTTGCACACATTGGGCTCTTCGGCTATCACGCGCAGCGTCTCGTCGCTCATGTCCTTTGGGTGGCTGGTGGTGAAGCGCACGCGCATCTCCGGCACGGCTTCGGCCACCGTGCGCAGCAGCGAGGCGAATGAGGAGCCCCCCTCAGTCCCCCCAAGGGTGGCTCTATACGAATTGACATTCTGCCCCAGCAGCGTCACTTCCTTGTATCCTTTGTCTCTCAGATCGCGCACTTCGCGCAGTATGCTCTCCACGTCGCGGCTGCGCTCGCGTCCTCTTGTATAGGGCACGATGCAGTAGTGGCAGAAGTTGTCGCAGCCCCGCATGATGCTCACGAACCCCCCGATTTTGGTGCCGTGGAGCCGTTGCGGCACGATGTCGCGATATGTCTCGGTGGTCGAAAGCTCCGTGTTTATCGCTTTGTGGCCCGCTTCGGCCTGTGCGATGAGGTCGGGCAGGGTGAGATAAGCGTCGGGGCCGGCCACGAGATCAGCGTGATGGTTTTCGAGCAGGTCTTCTTTTGCCCGCTCGGCCATGCAGCCGAGCACCCCGATTATGAGCCGCCGGTCTTTCTTCCGCATGGCGTTGAGCGTGTCAAGCCGGTTGTATATCTTTTGTTCTGCGTTGTCGCGCACCGAGCATGTGTTCAGAAACACGGCATCGGCCTCGTCGATTGTGTCGCAAACATCGTAGTCTGCCATCTTCATCACCGACGCGACAACCTCCGAGTCTGCCACGTTCATCTGGCATCCGTAGGTCTCGATAAACAGTTTTTTCATTATCTTATAATATATTTTGTATGCAAAGGTAAGAATAAGAATGAAGAATGAAGAATGAAGAATGAAGAATTTTCGATTGTCAGCGGCCGCGGCGGGTTGCAAAAAGGTCGCAGACGAAGTTTTTTTTGAAATGTTACTCGGTCGACGTAACATCGTTACTCGGCCTACATAACAATGTTACGCGGCCCAAATCACAATGTTACTTCGGCCGCGTAACGAATTCATTAACGAATTCTGCAATAATCGTAAGGCACAAACAATTATCCGGAGAGGGCTTTTCATGTTTTTTGCCGTACAACAATGAAATTGTTTAATCAATCGGTAAAACGGTTACATCGATATTGAAAAAAACTTGTTACTTTTGCAATCGTAAAACGAAATACCGGTAAAAGGAATTGGAAAATAACAAAAACAGGATATGATGAAAGAGATTAGAAACAAGACTTTCGGTGGCGAGCGCCCTCTGTTCGAGCATCATGACGTGCTGCTCGACAATGTTACGATAACCGAAGGCGAGTCGGCCATAAAGGAGTGTAGCGACATTACGGCCGTGAATTGCCGTTTCGAGGGCAATTATCCGTTCTGGCACGTGCATCGTTTCAGCATCGCCGACTGCTATTTTGCTGTCGGTGCACGGTCGGCATTGTGGTATTCGTCGGGTCTTAAAATGACTGATACGGTGATAGACGCTCCGAAAATGTTCAGGGAGATGACCGACCTGACGCTTGATAATGTTACGATGAACGATGCCGACGAGACATTCTGGCGCTGCTCGGGGCTGCGATTGAAGAACGTGACACTGCACGGCGGCACCTATCCGTTCATGTTCGGCAGCGACATACGGGTGGACGGACTTGTGAGCGACAGCAAGTATGTGTTCCAATATGTGCGCGACGTTGAGATACACAACGCCAAGATAACCACGAAAGACGCTTTCTGGGAGGTGGAGAACGTGACGATATACGACTCGGAACTGAACGGAGAGTATCTCGGGTGGCACTCGAAAAATCTGCGGCTCGTGCGCTGCCACATCACCGGCGAGCAGCCGTTGTGCTATGCCCGCGACCTTGTGATTGAAGACTGCACGTTCGGTGCCGACTGCGACCGGGCGTTTGAGTACTCTACCGTGCAAGCCGACATACGCGGCGCGATAACAAACATCAAGAACCCGATGTCGGGACGCATCACGGCCGACAGCATTGGCAGCGTCACCATCGACGAGAACATCAAGGCACCGGGCGATTGCGAGATTGTATCAAGAAGCCCCCTCACGGGAGTGGTGAGTGATGAGTTATGATTACCATTAAGTCTTGAAAGCATTTGGTTTAACTTCTTAACTTCTTAAAAACAATGACCAACGATTTCGACAACCCGATAATCCGCCGCGGCACAGGGTCCTACAAGTGGGACGAGGCTCCGGCCGATGACATAATACCTATGTGGGTGGCCGACATGGACTTCCGTGCGGCACAACCGATAATCGACGCGCTGCAACGGCGCATAGACCATGGCGTGTTCGGATATACGCTTGTGGACGACGAGTACTATAAAGCCGTGACGTCATGGTTTGAGCGCCGCCACGGATGGCGCATCGAGCGCGAGTGGATACAGTATACTTCGGGCGTGGTGCCTGCCGTTTCGGCCGTGATAAAGGCGCTGACGATGCCCGGCGACAAGGTAATCGTCGCCACACCGGTGTACAACTGTTTCTTCTCTTCGATAAGAAACAACGGTTGCGAGGCGGCCGAGAGTCCGCTGATATGCAGAAACGGGCGTTACGAAGCAGACTATGACGACATCGAGAGGCTTGCAGCCGACCCGCGCTCGCGCATCTTCCTGCTCTGCAACCCGCACAATCCGGGCGGCCGTGTGTGGACGAGGGAGGAACTGTTGCGCATCAACGACATCTGCATGAGGCACGGAGTGACGGTCGTTTCGGACGAAATACACTGCGAACTGGTGTTCAACGGGCACCGCTATACGCCTTTCGCATCCATAGACAGCGATTGCCTTGCCAACTCGGTGACGTGCTGCTCGCCGTCGAAAGCGTTTAACACGGCCGGTCTTCAGATTGCAAACATAATATCGTCATCGCCGGAAACGCGCGCGAAAATAGACCGGGCGATAAACATCAATGAGGTTTGCGACGTCAACCCGTTCGGAGTGGCAGCCCTGAAAGCGGCATACAACGAGGGCGAAGAGTGGCTCGAAGCGTTGCTTGAATATATCGCCGGCAACTATGCGGCGCTGAAAGCATATTTCGACGAGCATCTGCCCGGAGTGCGGCTGATGCCTCTCGAGGGCACATATCTCGTGTGGGCAGACATTAGAAGCACCGGACTCACATCCGGCGAAGCCGCGAAACGACTCGAGACCGAGGGCCGGGTGATGGTCAGCAGCGGCACGATCTACGGTGGGGCAGGCGAGGGTTACATAAGAATAAACATCGCCTGTCCGCGCGAGAGAATGATGGAGGGCGTGCGGCGGATATGCCGTGTGCTCGCCGAATGACGGGATTGTTTGGCAGATTTGCGCCTTTTTTATTTTGTTTTCATCGGAATTTAGGTTACCTTTGCGACCGTATAATAATATAAAAGGTAACAATGCATATTGACAAGGAACAGCGGGTGCGCCGCGCCGAGGAACTTTTCATGCAGGGATTTAACTGCTCACAGTCGGTGGTGGCGGCATTCGCGGACATTTACGGATACACGGAAGAACAGGCGTTGAGGCTCAGCGCCGGTTTCGGAGGCGGCATCGGACGTATGAGACTTACGTGCGGTGCCGCTTGTGGTATGTTTACTCTTGCCGGAATGGACTGCGGTTCGGTGACGCCCGGCGACAGGGAGGGCAAGTCTCACAACTATAAGGTGGTGCAAAGCCTTGCCGAACGTTTCGTCGCCGAGCACGGTTCGCTCACGTGCGCCGAGCTTCTGAAGCTCAAAAAGGGTGCTCCCATCACATACGAGGCATCCGAACGCACGGCCGAGTACTACAAGAAGCGCCCTTGTGTCAACCAGATAATATCCGCCGCAAGGATATTCGCGGAGTATTTGGAGAGGGGAGCCCATCTTGATCTTCCCAAAGGTGAGAATTGGAATGCAGAGTGATGAGTGAGTGGAATGTGATTGGCTCCGGGAACTCAGAGCCCTCCGAGACTGTCGAATGATAAATAATTTAGCTCCGTCTCCTCCCCCATGGGGAGGTAGGGTGGGGCTCAACAACAAAACAACATTATATGGAACAAAACGAAAAACAAATGCTTCAACTGCCGGAAAACGCGTTCCGTGAGTTGAAAGACGGAGAGAAGTATGTGCCGATCATGAAGCCGGGAGAGAATTATCCCGAGGTAAACGCGTGGTCGGTGACGTGGGGTGTGATAATGGCGATGCTCTTCTCGGCTGCCGCCGCATACCTCGGTCTGAAAGTGGGACAGGTGTTTGAGGCGGCGATACCCATCGCCATTATCGCCGTCGGTGTGTCTACGGCCGCCAAACGGAGCAAGGCTCTCGGCGAGAATGTCATCATACAGAGCATCGGTGCGTGCTCGGGAGCCGTGGTGGCGGGTGCCATTTTCACCCTGCCGGCAATATATATACTTCAAGCGAAGTACCCGGAGATAACCGTTTCGTTCATAAAAATATTCATATCGTCGCTGCTCGGAGGCATTATCGGGATACTTTTTCTAATACCGTTCCGTAAATATTTCGTCAGCGACATGCACGGAAAATATCCTTTCCCCGAGGCCACGGCCACCACGCAGGTGCTTGTCAGCGGAGCACAGGGCGGAAATCAGTCGAAACCGCTGCTCATAGCGGGACTCGTAGGCGGTCTTTACGACTTCATCGTAGGCACGTTCGGCCTTTGGAACGAGAATTTCACGACGCGCATTTGTGGTCTTGGCGAGCAGATAGCAGACAAGGCCAAGCTCGTGTTCAAGGTCAATACCGGCGCGGCGGTGTTCGGATTGGGATACATCGTGGGCCTCAAATATGCCCTTATCATCACACTCGGTTCGCTGGCGGTGTGGTGGCTGATTGTGCCGGGCATGGCCTTGCTCTTCCACGACACCGTTCTCAACGCGTGGAACCCCGCAATCACCGACACCGTGGGCGCAATGAGCCCCGAGCAGATATTCAAGGAATACGGCAAGTCGATAGGCATCGGCGGTATCGCCATGGCCGGAATAATAGGCATCATCAAGTCGTGGGGCATCATAAAACAGAGCATAAGCCGCATTGCGGGAGGCTCTTCAAAGTCTCAATCGGTGCAGGCGGAAGCCAAATCGACCGGAAACTCCAAAGACACCGACATACCGTTCAAGGTCATAGGCGTGGCCACGGTGCTCACGATAATCGTCACTTTCTTCTTTTTCTGGTTCGGAGTGATGGACGGCAACATGCTTTTCGCCCTCGTGGCGATAGTCCTTGTGTCGGTTATCGCGTTCCTGTTCACCACCGTGGCGGCAAATGCCATTGCCATAGTGGGCAGTAACCCCGTATCGGGAATGACTCTGATGACTCTCATCCTTGCATCTGTCGTGATGGTGGGTGTGGGACTCAGCGGCACGAGCGGCATGGTGGCGGCTCTTGTCATGGGCGGTGTGGTGTGCACGGCACTGTCGATGGCGGGCGCGTTCATCACCGACTTGAAAATCGGTTACTGGCTCGGCACAACGCCGCGTAAACAGGAGTCGTGGAAGTTTCTCGGCACTTTGGTGTCGGCCGCTACCGTTGGCGGTGTGATGATGCTGCTCAACGAGGCCTATGGATTTGACTCCGGCAAGCTGTCGGCACCGCAGGCTAATGCCATGGCGGCCGTCATCGAACCGTTGATGAACGGTATCAGTGCGCCGTGGATACTCTATGCGATAGGTGCCGCCATCGCCGTGGTGCTCACTTGGTGCCGTGTTCCGGCACTGGCTTTCGCCCTCGGCATGTTCATTCCGCTGGAACTCAACACCCCGTTGCTCGTCGGCGGAGCTATAAACTGGTTTGTGACGACACGCAGCAAAGACGACAATATAAACAAGGAGCGCGGCGAGAAGGGTAATCTGATAGCATCGGGATTTATCGCCGGCGGTGCCCTTATGGGCGTGGTGAGTGCGTTGCTGCGCTTCGGAGGCATCGATTTCGCTTACGACGCATGGTGGGCTAACCCGCTTTCGGAAATTCTCTCGCTCGGAGCATACGCCCTGTTGATAGTTTACTTTATCAGAGCAACGAGGAAATGAATGGTGTGTGGTGAATGGTGAGTTATTATTACCAACAAGAATTATCCGAGCTCTCAGAGTCCTCTGAGCTCTCCGAGAACTCCTAAATAACAAACAACAATGAACCTAAGAACGAATTTAGCCTTTTTTGCTGTGCTCGGCTTCATGAATGCCTCAGCCGCAGACTATCGTATTACCGATTTCGGTGCGGTGAACGATACCGCAAAACTGAGCACCGCCGCCGTGCAACAGGCCATCGATGCCTGTTCGCAGGCCGGAGGCGGGCGCGTGGTGGTGCCCACGGGAAGTTATAAAATCGGAACAATAGTGCTCAGAAGCAATGTCAACCTGCATCTCGAGCACGGTGCCACGCTGTATGGCAGCACCGATTTGGCCGACTACAAGCCCGTGAAGTCGGATTTCCTGTCGCTGCGCACGCAGACAGAGACAATACAGCTTGTATATGCCGACAATGTCGACAACGTGGTGATAGACGGCTACGGAACAATCGACGGACGGGGAAAGGCTTTCAAAAAACTATCGTGGAACGATGAGGGCATCACACGCCCGCATCTGCTCCGCTTCATACAGAGCCGCGACATCACCGTGAAAGATATCACCCTGCGCAACAGCGGATGCTGGATGCAGCACTATTTGGCATGCGACCGCGTCAGGATAGACGGCATCAAGGTGAAGAACCGCAACAACTTCAACAACGACGCGCTCGACATCGACGGATGCCACGACGTGGTGGTGACGGGAATGACGGCCGACAGCGACGACGACGCCATCACATTGAAGAGCACATCGCCGCGGCTGTGCGAGAACGTGACTATCGCCAACTGTGTGGTGAGCAGCCACTGCAACGCCATAAAGCTCGGTACCGAGACCAACGGCGGCTTCCGCAACATCAATATCAGCGGCATCGCCGTGAAACCGTCGGAAGACCAGACGTCGCAATACTTCGGATTGCCGCGCGGCATATCGGCTCTGTCGCTTGAGATAGTAGACGGTGGTGTGCTCGAGAACGTCAGCGTGAGCGGCATCACCGTAGAGGGCACTGAGGCTCCGATATTCGTCAGGCTCGGCAATCGTGCCCGCGGATACTACAACGGACAGGTGATAAGCAACGTGGGAACAATCCGCGACGTGCACATCGACAACATCATAGTGCGCAATGCGGGCAATACCGGTTGCTCGGTAACGGGTCTTCCCGGCCATCCGGTGGAGAATATCCGGCTGAGCAACATACTGATATGCCACAAGGGTGGCGCGAAGAAGACTCCCGTGCCGGCCGACGAGAAAGAGAAAGACTACCCCGAGGCCACGATGTGGAACACTCTTCCGGCCAAAGGCTTTTTCGTGCGACACGCCCGTAACGTGGTGTTCGACAACGTTGAGATACGCACCGACGAGCCCGACGAGCGACCGGAGTTCGTATGCGAGGATGCAATGTGAAGCCCCAAGGCCTCACCCGGCCTCCTCTAATTCCTTCTCCTCTCCTTGGGGAGTGGGGCTTACTTTGGGGAGACCGGGAAGAGTCCTCTTTCACTCTTTATTTACAATATTCTCATATCGCATCAGATACGTGTCGTATTGTGTTTCAAACGGTTTGAAAGCCTCGGGCACGGCGGCCGGAGAACCGAACAGGCGGGTTATTATCTCCGGTGTTCTCGCCGCATCGACACGGTAAAGGAGGAATGTTCCGCTCACCGTGCCCACTTTGTCGGCCACAACGGGAAATGCCGTGCGGGCGAATTTCGGTCCTTGTCCCGCCACGGCGGCGTTGCAGCTGAGGATTATTCCGCGGTCGGTCTGTTCGAAAGAGATGTCGCCGCCGTCGCAGAAAATCAGAAGTCCGTTACCGTCTTTGTCGGTGAGCAGGGCAGCATCCACGCTGCGCCGGTTGCCTTCGAGATAGATATCGTCCTTGCGTAGAGCCCAAAAACCGTAGCGTCCGGCGCGATAACGTCCCGGGTAGGTGGGCATAATGCCGTTTCCTATCCATCTCACGCGGTCGATACTGCTGTCGAGGGGTAGGGCGATACCGAGCTCAGAGAGGAAAGCATCGGTGCTGTCGGGAGTCAGCGAGAAGTCTACCCGTGTGGCATTGCCCTCTTTCGATGTCTTTATGTCGGCCTTGATGCAGATGCTGTCGCCTTTTGCCGTGAAGCCCTTGCGGCTGTCGCCCGTCATGGTGAGCAGGTATTTGTCGAGTCGTTTGTCGCCCACTTTCAGCCGTTCGGCCATCGTTGCCTTTCTGCCTGCCCGCACGAGCGGCTCGGCTTGCAGCCTTGTCATGGGGTCGTCGGTGGCAATGTCCAGTCCGGCGAGCAGTCGTGGAGTGAGCCGTTTCGGGTTTATGCGTATGGATTGGTTGTTGAACACGATGCCCTTGGCGTTGCAGATGTCGATGTTCAGCAGTGCCGTCTGTTCATCTCCCACGGCAGCCATGGGCAGACGGAGCGCATGTTTTGCCGTGGAGCGCGGTTCGCAGGAAGGTGAGAAAGCTCCCTGTGCCACGGTGTCGCGGTCGGCCGTGAGTGTCCATCGGAATGTGATGTTGTCTTTCAGGTTGATGAAGTCGTGGCGGTTTCTCACTGTCAGCATCACCGTGGCGTCGTCGCCGGCGGGCACGTCAATCACGGTATCGGTGACGGAAGCCTGTGCGTAGTTGTGGCGCAGCTCGTAATAGTTGGGCAGCGGTGTGCGGTCGGCATATAACAGACCGTCTGTGCCGGCGTTTCCCGCCATTTCGAAACCGCCGCTTGTCGAGGTGAACACCCGCTCTTCATATCCGTATCGGTCTTTAAGCGGTGCCTTGAACGGCATGCCTTGGTCTACCCATTCCCACACGCTGCCGCCCGCTATGCACGGTGTGCGCTCGATATGCTCCCACTGGCGGTCGTGATCTTCAAGCGAGATGCCGAGAGTGTGGCAGTATTCGGTGAATATCACCGGTCTGTCGGCGCGTTGATAGAAGCCCGCTATCTGTCCCGTGGTGGGGTAGTGGGGCGCGTAGATGTCGGCCACGGCGGGGAAGTCGTAGTTGAACTTGCGGAAATACGAGCCCACTTGTGGGTAGCATATCGGTCGCGAAGAGTCGAGACTGTCTTTCACATAGCTGCCGAGCCGCTTGCATATTTCTGTCAGCGGGTTCTCGTTTCCGAGACTCCAGATGAGCACTGAGGCATGGTTCTTGTCGCGGCGGATGGTGGCCTGCGCCCTCTGTTGCAGCACGGGATAGAACGATTTGCGGCTCAGGTTCTTGTCGCCGAAGCCGAAAGGCACCTCGTCGATGATGTAGAAGCCGAGCGAGTCGGCCAGTTCGTAGAAGCGGGGTTCGCGCGGATAGTGCGATGTGCGGATGTAATTCACCGATGCCGCTTTCATCATCTTCATGTCGAGCAGTGTCAGTGAGTCGTCGATAACCTTGCCCGTGACGGGACTTGTGGCGTGACATGTGACTCCGCGTAACTTTATCGGCCGGCCGTTCAGTTTGATAATGTTGCCCTCTATTGTCAGTTTTCTGATGCCGAAGCGGTCTTCAAACGTCTGCAACAGCTTGTTCTTGTTCCATACGCTGTACCGTATCTTGTATAAAAAAGGTGTCTCTGCCGTCCATGTCTTGGGCTTTGTGATGTTTGTTACCGTGCTTCCGCAGCCTCCGTCGAGTGTCGGAGAGAACGATAATATCCGTCTGCCGTCGGGCGAGAATATGTCGGCTTTCACCGTCGTCACTTTCTTTGCGCCCGCCACTTTGAAGTCGAACTTCATGGTGGCTGAGCCTTCGCTCAGCTCCTTTGTCTCTATCTTGAAGTCGGACAGATGCGTTTCCGGCACACAGAACAGCGTCACGTCGCGGAAAATACCGCTCGGAGCCCAGTCGTCGTTGTAGTCGAAATCGCTGCCGGGAAATGTCGTTATCACTCTCATGGCCAGCTCCTGTGCCTCTCCTTTGTTGAGAAACGGCGTGATGTCGAACAGTGCCGTGTTGTAGCCTGAGTGCCATTTGCCGGCATATTTGCCGTTTATCCACAGGTCGTAGCCGTACAGTACGCCGTCGAAACGGAGCACGGTTCGCCCGTCGTGCCACTCTTTCGGCACGTTGAACTCCGTGCGGTAGTATCCCGTCAGCGGCGCGGCTTTCTTGTATGTGGATTTGCAGAAGCCGTAAACCTCCCAGCATCCGGGCACGGGGATTGACTTCCAACTGTTGTCTTTTGCGGGAACGATGCTGTCACGGCTCGTTCCTTCGGTCACTTTCAGGCTCCATGTGCCGTTGAGGCAGATGGTTTTTGCGTGGTCGTCGACCGGCCAGATGTCACTGAAAGCGTCTCGCACGTTGCTGTCTTGTGCATTGGCACATAGCGCCGTGGCCGCCATCAACAGGCCGCAGATTGTCTTTTTTGTTATGTTCATTTGTTTTTAGTATTATAGTTTGTTTGATTTGTTGAGTTATTCCTTTTGTCGTTATAATCTTCTTTGCTTGGTTTTAGATTGCTTTTGCTGCAAAATTACTTATTCTATGCCCTATAAAAAAGGTAAATCCGTACAGAAAGAGGTGTTTCTGTACGGATTTACGGTGATAAATATCTTTTTGCGGGGGCTATGCCGTGAGGCAAAACATTTGTCGGTGATGTCGCTTCATGCTCATTGTTTGCCGCAAGCGGTGAGCTCGTAGCGGAAGAAATCGAACAGCGCCGTGCCGCCGTTTCCTTTTGTGTTATAGCAGAACAGGCCGGGGCGCGTGCCTTTCCAGTAGCCGTCGAGCATGGGAAACGAAGCCCCCGCAGGCACAAAACGCTTGCCGTCGGTGCTGTAATAAAAGCGGTTGATATTGTTATTGTTGTCTATCTCCGCGCGCAGATAGACAACGCAAGGTTTGTTTTTCACTGCCTTCACCTTGCTGTCGACAATCATTCTCTTGCCGTTTGCCTCGATAAAGATACCGTCGCGGCAAACACCGACGGCTCTGAAAGTCTTTCCTATGAGCAGAAGTCCGGCGTAAGTGTCCGGCGTTATGCCCGAGCAGTCTATTGCCGTGGTCACCGTTCCGGGCTGTCCTATGCTCTTTTGTGTGAGCATGTTGCGGCAAAAACGCAGGCTGTCGGCTCGCATTGCGTGCAACGTCAGCCATCCGTCGCGCTCGGTGAGGCTCCATGCGCTGTCCACCGGGTTGTGACACCACTGCCATTGCAGGCCGAGGGCACTTTGCTTTTGCCCTCTCCAAAACAGTCCGTTGCCCGTAAACTCGTCGCTCATGGCCGGTATTTCTGGTCTCATGTTGCTCTCGGATATCGGTTTTGAGTATGCTGTCACCGGCTCTCCGACGCCGTTTCCGTCGTAGTCTTCGCCTATTTCTATCCATCCGTCGCGCCATCTTGCCGGTTGCAGATGTACCACCCGGCCGGTAGATGTCACCGATTGGAAATGTATAAACCACCATTCTCCGTTCGGAGTGTCTATCAAACTTCCCTGATGAGGGCCGTTAATGGCCGTGGAGCCTTGCTCGAGAACGATGCGTCGTTCGTAAGGTCCGTATATGTTTCGTGCCCGGAGCATCGTCTGCCAGCCTGTGCGCACGCCTCCTTCGGGGATGCTCAGGTAGTAATAGCCGTCTCGTTTGAGCCATTTCGTGCCCTCAGCCACCGGCCCTTGGTATACGGTGATACCGTCGTCGAGCAACCGTTTGCCGTCTGCGCTCATCCGATGTACGATTATCGGACCGGCTCCATGCACGCTGTGGCCGAGATATGCCTGCCCGTCTTCGTCCCATATCGGGCACGGATCTTCCCATTTTTCTACCTTTTTCACGCAGTGGAGCGGTGTCCACGGTCCTCTCGGATTACTTGCGGTGCTCATGAAAAGTCCCTCGTGCGGAGTGCAGAAAAACACGTAATACAGTCCGTCGTGATAGCGGATGCTCGGTGCCCACGAGCCTCCCGCATACCGCTTATTGCTGTCCCATCCCGGAAAGTCGAACATGTCGTACACCTGACTGATAATCCGCCAGTTGACAAGATCTTCCGATTCGAGCACCTGCATGCCAGTGAAATGGAAGTCGGAAGCCACCATATAGTATTTGTTCCCCACCCGGATGGCATCCGGGTCACTGTAATCGGCGTTCAGTATGGGGTTACGGTATGTGCCGTCGCCCATGTCACCCCATGTCGTTTGCTGCTGTGCCCGGCACAGAATGGCGCATAACGACATTATTATAATAATGGTATTGTATCTCATGTAGCGGCGTTGTTGTTTGTTTTTAGGTCTGTATCAGACCATGATTTCATTATGCTCCCTTTTGTCTTGTGCCCATACGAGCCTCCACAACGTTCACCACATAGTCGCCCAATTTCTCGCATTCGCTCACGATATCCATGTATATGGCACCCATGGCGTATGTATATTCATGATTGTTCACGTCGTTGATATTCTGGTTTTTGAGCTGTGTGCGGTAGTTGTTGATTTCGTTTTCGATGTTGAACGAGCGGTTTACGTCGAAGTTATCCTTGCGCCCGCTGAGCAATGAGTTCATCTGTGTGAGCGAGTCGTCGGTGAGTTCGAGCATCTGATGCAGCCGTTCGTATTGCTTTTCGGTGAAATCCTCCTTGCCGGAGTTCTTTCTGCTGATGGCTCTGGCGATGTTGTAACAGCTGTCTCCGATGCTTTCGATTTCCGAAATCTCTCTTAGCATGGTGCGGATTTTGGCTTTTGTGTTGTCGCTCAGGTGTCCGTTGCTCACGTTGTCGAGATATTTTGCGATTTCAATCTCCATGTTGTCGCTGATGCTCTCGTACTTCTCAATGCGCGAAAAAAGTTTGGCGAATGCCGCTTCGTCTTTCTTCATGCCGAGCAGTTCGCGTACAAATCCGAACATCCTTTGTATGCGATTGGCAAACGATTGTATCTCTTTCTGTGCCTCGAGCACCGACAACTCCGGCGTTTTCATGATATTGTCGCCACCGATGTAGCACAGGCGGAACTCGTCTTCCTCATCGTTTTTCTTCGGTTTTATCGCCCAATTACAGAATCTTTCTATTTGTGGTATAAACCATATCAGTATCGCTGTGTTGGTGATATTGAACGCTGTGTGGAATGCCGCCAAGACGAATGACAGTCGCACGGGATTGATGTGCGCGGTCATCGGGTTGATTCCAACCGTGGAGCACACGGTGTTTACGAACGGATAGAAGCATGCAAGCACCCATAATACGCCGAATACGTTGAAGAACAGATGGGCCATTGCCGCACGTCTGGCTTGCGTGTTTCCCGTGAGAGCGGCAAGGTTTGCGGTAAGTGTGGTTCCTATGTTCTCGCCCATTACGAGCGCAATGCCGTGATATATGGACAATACGCCGCTCGTGCAGAGCACCATTGTTATGGCCATAAGTGCGGCAGACGACTGCACTATGCATGTGAGTATGGTGCCGATGGCAAGGAAGAGTACTATGGTTATGAAACTGTTTTGGTCGAACGAGGCGAAGAAAGACGTCAGTTCGGCGTTGTGTCCCAAATCCATCTCCTTGCCCGTCTGGCTCAGTGCGCCAAGTGAGAAGAACATAAATGCCACTCCGAAGAGAAAGTCGCCTATGTACCTGTGTCTGCGCATGTATATAAGTATGATTCCAATGAAGAATGCCGGCCAAACAAAGTCCGTTATGTTGAGTGAGAAACCGGCACTCATTATCCATGCGGTGAGTGTGGTTCCGATGTTGGCACCCATGATAACAGATATGGCTTGCGCCAAAGTCAGCAGTCCCGCATTTACGAATGACACGGTCATGACCGTTGTAGCGGATGAAGATTGCACCGATACGGTTATGAACATGCCCGTAAGCATCCCCGTAAACCGATTTGTGGTCATGGCTCCGAGGATATGGCGCAATTGCGATCCGGCCATCTTTTGGAGTGCCTCACTCATCACTTTCATTCCATAGATTAGCAGCGCCAAGGCTCCAATCAACTTAAAAATAATAATAATCGACGACATATTTTGTTAATTTTAAATGCTTTTACCGGCCGATATCAAATATTCTGAGTATATTTACAGCTGTAAATGTTTAACCAGTAATTTGTTTCGATATGGAAAAGATGTTACAAATACGTTGCAAAAATAATAAAAAAATCAAAAACTTTCGCATCGGAAGTACACTTTCTGAGATATTTAATGAATTTGAGCTGGATATGCCGTTCGGTCCGGTGAGCGCGAGAGTGAACAACAAAGTGGAGGGATTGAATTACAGGGTGTACCACAATAAAGACGTGGAGTTTCTCGACATGAGCTCTGCTTCGGGGCAACGGGCCTACACCCGCACGCTGTTTTTCGTGCTTTGCAAGGCTGTCAGCGACCTTTATCCCGGTTGTCACGTGAAGATAGACATTCCGGTGTCGAACGGTTATTATTGCGACATGTCGATAGGACACCCCGTCAGCGATGCCGATGCTGCCGCCATACTCGACCGCATGCGCCGGATAGTGGCCGATGCCTGCCCCATCCGTCGCCATGAGACCACCACCGAGGAGGCAATAGAAATGTTTCGTGCCGAAGGCCGGATGTCGAAGGTGAAGCTCCTCGAAAGCGTGGGCGACCTCTATACCGTATATTATGACATAGACGGATACCGCGATTATTATTACGGGTCGCTGCTTACAAATACCGCCGACCTGTATCTCTTCGACCTCGTGCGCTATTACGACGGTCTGCTGCTGCGCATTCCGTCGCGTCGCGACCCGTCGGTGCTCGGCGAATTGGTGCGTCAGGACAAGATGTTCGAGATATTCAAGGAGCACCATCACTGGCAGGATATTCTCGGGATGAGCACCATCGGCGACCTCAACGAGGTGATAACATCGGGCAACAGCATGGAACTTATAAACGTGTCGGAGGCTTTGCAGGAAAACAAGATAGTGAAAATCGCCGAGCAGATAGCGGCGCGGAAAGACGTGAGGATGGTGCTCATCGCCGGTCCGTCGTCGAGCGGCAAGACCACGACGTGCAAACGACTGTCCATCCAACTGCTCGCAAACGGCATCCGGCCGATAGGCATCTCGCTCGACGATTACTTCGTAGACCGTGAGAAAAGCCCCCGCGACGCGTCGGGCGATTATGATTTCGAGAGTCTGTATGCGTTGAACATCCCGTTGCTCAACGAGCAGATGAACGCTCTTTTCGCCGGCGAGGAGATTGAGTTGCCGCGCTATAATTTCCAGACGGGATGCAGCGAGAAGAGCGGCCGGCATCTTAAACTGAAAGGGAACGAGGTGCTTGTGGTGGAAGGCATACACGCCCTGAACCCCGAGTTGACGGCATCCATCCCCGAAGAACAGAAGTTCAGGGTTTATGCTTCTGCGCTTACGACAATTCTTATTGACACTCACAACTATGTTCCCACTACCGACAACCGTCTGTTGCGCCGCATAATACGCGATTACAAATATCGCGGCGTGAGTGCCCGTGAAACCATTCGCCGCTGGCCGTCTGTGCGTTCGGGCGAGGATAAATGGATTTTCCCTTATCAGGAGAATGCCGATGTGATGTTTAATACGGCCATGCTTTTCGAACTTGCCGTGATAAAGACGCAGGCAGAGCCGCTTCTCGAACTTGTGCCGGAGAATGCTCCTGAGTACAGTGAGGCGCGTCGTCTGCTCCGTTTCCTGCGCTATATCAAGCCGATAACCAACGAAGAGGTGCCCGCGACATCGCTGTTGCGCGAGTTTCTCGGGGGAAGCTCGTTTAGGTATTAGGAGCGAAGCCCCTCTTAATCTCCCCTTTGGGAAGGTTGGGTGGGGCCTCTCACAGCAGCCTCTTCGTGAAATATCTCACCGGATACCATACCGAGGCGAAGCCCACGGCAATCACGGTGACGAATATTATTATTATGTCGTCGGGATGCACGCTCACCGGATAGGCGTCTACCACGAACGAGCCGCTCGAACGGCCCAAGCCCACGATGCCGTATGTCTGCTGCAGCCAGCACAGAAGCAGGCCAAGCACGATGCCGGCCACCGAGCCTATGATTGTGATTATGCGTCCTTCGAAGAGGAAAATCCGTGTTATCAGTTTGTCGCTCGCGCCCAAGCTCCGCAGCGTGGCCACGTCGTTTTTCTTCTCTATCATCAGCATCGACAGGCTTCCGATAATGTTGAAGCATGCCACGATGAGTATAAACGTCAGAAAGATGTATGCGATGAGTTTTTCTATTTTCATTATCCTGAACGTGTCTTCCTGTTGTTCGTATCTGTCGTGCACATGGTATTTGCCACCGGCGATGCTTTTCATCTCGGCTTTCACGGCGTCGAAGTCGCTTCCCGGTTTCAGTCTCAGTTCGAGCGATGTTATCATTCCCTGCCGGTCGAAGAGCCTTCGGGCAAATGCTATATTTGTCAGTATGTGGCTTTTGTCGTATTTCGCCTGCTTCACGCAGAATATCACGCCCGGCGAGTAGAGCTCGTCCTCCACAAATCCGCTTTCCACGTCGGTCATGCTCAGTTGTCCCTCGCGCCTTGGGGCGAATATTTTTATCGGCTTGTTATATCTGTATCCCGTGCCGAGAGCCTCGGCGAGGCGTATTCCCGGTATGCCGTATGATATGTCGGCGGCATGCAGCTCGTATGTGCCGTCGCCCAAGAGTATTTCCCTTATGTGCGTCAGACTGTCGAAATTGTCCTCCACGCCCATTATTCTTACCATCGCCTGCCGTCCTTCGTATATGGCCAACGCCATGTCTTCCACCACTTCCGTGGCCACTTCCACCTGCGGCATGGTCTTTATCCGTGTCAGCACCGGGTCGTCGGCCGGAGCGTCCCTGCCCGTGACGGGCGTGACTTTTATCTGAGGGTCGAACGTGGTGAAGAACGATGCCACCAGATCGTGAAACCCGTTGAAAACGCTCAGCGTCACCACGAGTGCCATCGTGGCCACGGCCACGCCCACCACGCTGATGCCGCTGATGATGTTTATGGCGTGCGTGCTCTTCTTCGAGAACAGGTATCGTCGCGATATATACAGCGGCAGTATCATTCTTCTTTCAGTAGTTCGTCTATACGTTCGATGTAGTCGAGCGAGTCGTCGATGAAGAAGCGCAACTCGGGGATAATCCTCAGCTGGTGTCTTGTGCGCGTGCCGAGCTCGTATCGTATTGTCTTGTCACTCGATTTGATGTTTTTCAGTATCTCATCGGCCTTGTCGCTCGGGAAGATGCTGAGGTATGCCGTGCAGATACTGAGGTCCGGCGACACTTTCACCCGTGTCACCGACACCATCACACCGTGCGTCATCCGTGTCTGTTGCTGAAAGATGATGCTCAGTTCTTTTTGCAGCAGTCTTGCTATTTTGTTCTGTCTTGTCTCTTGCATGATGCGTATATTATAATGTTTAATGTAATATGAATTGAAAAAAATATATCGTTTTCGTTCTATTTTGCCAAATATCCTAAGAATCTAATCCGGGCGTTATGTCCAAAACTTGATTGTATATGGCTGTTATATTGTATTATTATAGAGTTGAACCAATTTTGTTTTTATATCATTAAATGACAGACTTATGCTAAAATCCGTTGTCAATCCTGTGTTAATGACATATACAAAAGACTCTTTCCTATAATATTTATCTCCAAATTGCAGCAGAGATTTTTCTATACTGTCTGTTTTTGCCAGCAAGCACACTAATTGGTAATCCTTGTTTATTTGTTGTGTCTTGTTGTTAGGATGAGCTTTTGTATTATGTTGTGTTGCAGTGAGTAAAATCAAATTCTCAACATAGTGGGCAATTTGAGGAAATTGAGATTTTGGGAAAATGTGATGAACTTGTGTCGCTTCACCATTCCCCCAACTGTCATTTACTTCACTGACAGTGTGTATCTTTTTTATCAGTGCAATGGCTTTCTGTACGTAGTATGTGTTAATGGCTGCTTGCTTTTCTTCCTTTTCCGGATTTATTGCTTCTTGACGGGTTATTGTTTTGTCTTTATACACGTCTCGCCAATTCTTCTTGTTATACATCAAGTCCGAATAGTATGTTGTCTTTCCGTTGCTTCCAAGCAAATGATGTTCTGCGGCATACACATTAAAAACTTTATGAAACATGCGTCTTATGTCCAGTCGTGAATGAGAGGGAGTGTTGCCATTGATTAAAAGATAATACTTGTTGTAGATTTCTTCTCTTGCAGCGACAGGCTCATTGGCGCAGTTTTTGGAGTATTCTTCGAAGTGTTTTGTGAAGCCACTGTCCGACATTACTTTCATGAAGTAGCAATAGAGGAAGTTGTAGGCGTTACGGTCTTTGCGTGAAATGTAGTCTAACAAATCCTCGTTGGCAACAGAGAATGTTAATGTTCCGTCAGTCATTCTCACATTTAGGATATGTGCGTATGCCAATAACTTTAAAGGTTGGGACAACACTTTGTTGTATTCATTGTATGCTTTTTTGTCGTTGGCCCACGGTTTATTGAAAACAACTCTTGTGTTTTGAATGAAATACTGTGTCTCCCATATATCGCTTATTGCGAAAACAGGCTTTGTCGCTATCATGTTCATGACACAATCCGCCATAAAGCATACTATATCGGGCGTACATTTTTGATCGACAAATCTTGCATCATGTGATTTGCGTATGTCGAGATCAAATTTGTTGAGATATTCATTGATTATATTTCTCATGTCATTATTGTTTGAGTTTCCCGAAAAAGAAAACGGAGTTGTTGTCAATATTAAGTGAACGTGTGCCCAAGTTACGGGCGATGGCATAGAATTTCGTAAAACTGTCGGTTGCGTAAAACGCCAAATCCTCATTTGTTATAATGTCGCCGTCGTTTGTCAATGTAAGGATTGCCACCGAACCGTCGGCGATACATCCTTTCGGTAAGAAGCAAGCACGGGGATTGTATGTCAGATTTGGGAGCAGAACACAATTTGCCTGATTAAGATATTTGGCGACATCCAGATTTTCTATATCGTCTATATAACAGTCATAATCGGGAATATTGATAATCTCATTGTTGCCGATGTTTCGGGATTTCAGGACTCTTATTTTCCCGTTGTGCTTTGTTATGGCCTTGGTAATAACTCTGTCACGATATGCTTTAAACACATTAAATTCCATTTTGTCGGCAACTTTGTCAAACGTTTCGTTGCGATAGATAATCCAATAAGGGAATTTGTTGTCTGTCAAGTATGTTTGCCGGTGACAGATAACTTCATTGGTGATATAAGATTCCACAATTGTGTTTTGCGGTTTCTTGCGAGTATCGAGTATGAAACAAATTGTTTCTATCTTTACTCCTTTAAATCCTTTTTCCCCGAAATCGATTATGCGAGAAATGTTTTTCTCTTTCATAAGTGCACGTGTCGCATCAAATTCAGGAGCGTTTATCAGGCTTTTGGGAACAATCAGTGATACCACATTCCCTATTTTCATTGCTTTTTCGATGAAGAAAGAGAATATGTTGTTGGTGTTCTTGTTGAAAACGTCGGCCTTATACTTTGCCAACAGTTGCTTTTCTTTTGTGAGTTTTTTGTAGGGAGGGTTGCCTACCACTATATCATACTTCTTGTTGAAGTCGTATAATAAGAAATCTGCGTTTATGTAACTAATATGGATGTTGGCGGGAATATCAATCTTTGCTACCAGTTCTTTTAAGGTCTCAATGCTGTTTGCATCAATGTCAACCACATCGATATTCACATCTTGCACGCTTGCGTACTTCAATATAAGTGCAGGAAGGAAGTTGCCGACTCCGATGGATGGCTCCAAGATATTCAGCTCGGTAAAGTTTTTCGCATCGGGAAGACTCTTTACGATTGTATAACAAACATCCTGTCTCGTGTAATATGCGGCGTTGTTTTCTCTTTGGGCGTTTGCCAACTCGGCTATTTTGGATAACTCGGCAAAACCGGAATGATTATTCTTGCGGATATAATCAGTAAGGCAAGTGTGTGTTGTCAGTCTTTTCTTGTCGATCAATGCTTTTATTTCTTGTTCGGATAGGAACGGTCTGCATAGCAACTTGCGGATTTTAGATGCAATTTGTCTGAAAATGACGGTAGGAACAGCCTCGCCAAGATTTTGGCGAATGTTCATTTCCTCTTTCTTTAAGAACAGTTCTTTCTCTTTCAATGGCATCTTGTTCAAATCATCAAAGGAGATATCGCTCCATTTGAATGATGGAGGTACCGACATCATGAGCATGATTTCTCTGATGCTGAACACTCGGTTGTCGACAGGGTGAACTGTATTCTGACTTGCCATAATGTCATTGCGAGTGTGAATGCACGGTGCCACCTTGTCCCAATATTGTCGGGTATACTTGTCGCCGTTCTTGCGGGCATTGTAGACGATAACTCCATCTTTGATGCTATGAGGAATTTTGTTGGCGTCTGTATTATCAAAAGCGGATTGTCCTTCTTTGATATCCGCAATCCAAGATTCCATGCGTGGCGAGTATTTCCGGAAACTATGATATATGTCGTCTTCCGAAATATCTCCCATCTTTTTTAATGATGGTAAATGGCCGATAACCTGTCTCAGTGTCCTTTCGGGGTGTTTGTCGGGAAATATGTCGTATGGTGTAATCTCTTTCAAATCTTTTCGTACACCGATGACCAATGTCCTTGTCCTGCTTGACGGGTTGCCGTAATCCTTAAAATTCACTACTTTGTATAGTATATTGTACGAGCCGGCCAAATCGTATTCTATCGCTTCTCTTATGGATTTGTCTTGCCCGTCGATGTCGGTACATACTGATGTGAGGAAAGCCCGAACATTCTCGAATACAAAAAACTTCGGTTTGATCAGCCGTGTCATCTTGATAGACTCTATGACCAGCGAATTACGTTTTAACTCGTCTTTCTTTTTATGGTTGGCAACAGACATTCCCTGACATGGAGGTGTCGCTATCAGCACGTCCAAATCTGTCAGGTTGAAAGTCTTTTTCCACATTTCCAACTCAGCAAAGACTTTGTCTTTTGTTTCTTGTGCAGTCATGTCGCCACATATATAACCGCTGTTATACGCACATTTTAGGTTGAACTTTTGTATTTTCAATCTGCGTTCCAGCAGTTCGACAGTGGCAACACAGTGAAAATTCTCTTCCTTAAATCCGTAGCATCCCACGCCTGCGCTGCTGAAAAGGCTGATGTATGTTTTCAGTCCATACGCAGAATTCCGATCTGCCAATAGCATTTCGGGTGTATCAAGTTCCGTGTACAACTTCTTTTTTGTCATAAATTAATCAACCATTTCTTGTTTTCAGCAGACATACTGCCTAATTAAGATTGCCGAGGTGCAGCTTATCTCATGCAAAAATACTCAAAAATCCCGTAATAACAGGTCTTTCGTGACAAAAAAAGACGGATTTTGGGTTCACCCCGATATTTGGAGTGACATATATGTCTGTTTGCCCGTAGGGATGCGCGAGCCGTGGTGTTAACATATTGATTTTGTGTTTAACTTAAAATATGCAAACAGAAAGTAAAAACTCGTGACAAAAGATTTTTGTGAAGTAGGTTTTGTTAACTTAAAATATTTAACCAAAAAGGCGGTTGTTTAATATTTGTAAACAATTACATGCCGGCTTTTTCTCCTTTTCGTACATTTTTGCCTTGCAATAAGGCCGTAATTGCATTGCATTTACGGCCTAACGGGAGTGCAATTAGGCCGTAATTGGAATGTAATTACGGCCTAATTGGAAAACAAGACGGTTTTTGAGGTGCTCAAAAACGGCGTAAATTCCTGTAATGCTCTTATATACAGTTGTTTGCGTAAAGTGCTTCATAATTCGCGTATTTGCGCCAAAAAAGATTTTCTTGGAAAAGAATCGATTCTCAGCGATGTTAACATAAAATATCACGACAGTTTATTTGTGTATTTTTAACTAAAAACGGATAATGTGTTAAAATCACAATCGCTTTATTTAACCTGCATTATTCATACAGTTCCGTTACGAAAAGGCTAACCGGCAGTGCGTCAGCGTGAGCGCAGCGATGACGACGGCGAATGTAGTAAATCCTACTTTCAAAGAGGAAGAGCGAGCATTGCGCTGAGGTCTGCCGGTTGGTCCTTGTGGTAGGAACGGGTATGAATAATGCAGGTTAGGATAACGTGGAAAAGCCGTACGTCTCTGCAAGGGATTGCGTTTCATGCACTACACTTTTCTGCGGGTAATGGAAGACTTCTTTAAGGGCAACGACAAGACTCCCTGCGAGCGACAAAATTCACCATCTGCAATGCTTGTCCGGTTATCACTCGAAATACAGGATGAATCTTTTGGTGTGGCAGATACACGATTTTTTGATACGAGATTTTTTTGCATTGATGCTATTTAACAGGGGGCCGTACCTTTGTTAAGTGGTGTTATACTTTGATTTTTGATAAAATCATGAAGAATTATGTTTTTAGGTGAAATATATTTTGCAGAGTTTTTCATATTTTATATCTTTGTACCGATTAATCACTAACAAACTACAAATATTATAAAACAATCTTGAAACGGAGAATTTCATAGATGGAAATGTACGATTGGGCGACATTCCGGCCGTTACGGTTCGCATGTGTCGGCTGCATACTTGATAATGACAGTCGAAGTTTCGGGGTTTATGGAGAATTACTAACAAATATTATAAACCAATGAACAAAAAGAAACATTTGTTTATTTCGTTGGCAGCCGCTCTGCTGTTGGGAGGAGTTTGCTCGTGTAAGGACGACCTCTCCGAGGACGATCACTACAAGTCGCCCGACTGGCTGAAAGGCAATGCCTACGGAGTGTTGCAGGGAGAAGGCAATCACGGCATCTTCCTCAGGGGAGTCGACTTATCCGACTACGCCCCTCTCGTGAAAGGTAACAGTATTGTTACTGTCATGGCTCCTGACGATAACGCGTTCAAGGCTTTCTTGCAAGAGAAAGGCTATGCGTCTATCGACGAGCTTGACAAGGCAGACCATGAGTATCTCAACAAACTCATCGGTTATCATGTGATGTACTACGCTTACGATTGGGCGAAGATGGTGAACTTCCGTCCCAACGACGGAGACGGCGGTACCGATGAGGACAACGCAGTGGCTGCCGGTTACTTCTACAAGCACCGCACTCACAGCTCCGACCCGGTAGAGGAGGTGCGAGTGAAGCTGACGCCCAACGCGAGCAGCGACACCCTCATCAACATCTATCACTACGAGCGCTACCTGCCGGTGTTCTCGAACAAGATGTTTGAGACAAAGGGCATCGACGCCGCTTCAAACTACAACTACTTCTATCCCGGAACGGAGTGGAAGAGCGAGGGCGGAGCAAACGGCGTGTTCAATGTGGCCAACGCCAAAGTGAAAGACAGCCGTAACGTTGTCACCGACAACGGCTATCTGTATCATGTCGACCACGTGATAGAGCCGCTCAACACAATCTATGACGAGCTGGACAACAACCCCGACTATTCGAAATACGTGGAGCTTTACAACAAATACTCCACATACGAGCCGGCATCGGACGAGGTGAACACCTCGCTCGGATACGTTGCATACGTGCATCGCCACGGTTCGCTGCCGCCAATCGCTTTGGAGTGGCCCGTGCTTGACTGGCAGCAAGCCTCCGTTCTCGAATATGCCGGATACAACGTTTTCGCCCCGTCAAACGCGGCGATAGACAACTTCTTCCGCACATACTGGACGGCCGACGGCGGATACACATCGCTCGACGACCTCGACCCGCTGATATTGGAGTACTTCCTGCTTCAGTCGTTTGCCGAAGATAATTTCATCGTGTTCCCCGACGAGATAAAGAAGGGCGAAGTGCTCACGGCATACGGCACGCCGATAAACATCGACCCGGCGACAGTGACAAACAGGAAGATATGTGCCAACGGTATATTATATGGTATGGACAACATGGATGCTCCCGCCATATTCTCATCGGTGGTGGGTCCGGCATTCAAGGACAAGAAGTTCGTGAACTACCTTTATACACTCAACGGCTCGAAGAGAATACTCTCGCTCTCGTCGAAAAACACAGACTTCGTGACCCTCATACCGAACAACACGCAGTTTGAGAACACCGACCCGGCAATACGTCTGTACGAGACGACAAACGGAAAAGTGCTGCAACAGTACAGCAGCGATGCCGGTGACTTCGTGGAAATGGGCTCGAGCGCCATGGAAAAAATTGTCGACATGCACACGGCTCAGAACGTCAAGAGCCTGAACATGAGCGGCACACAGGTGGTAGAGACCAACATGCCTTACAGCTACTGGTTCGTTCGCGACGGCAAGATAACGACAAACGCACTGTTCAACGAGCAGCTCGAGCCCACATACACCGGCTCGCCGTTCGTAGATCTGCACCCGCTGACAAACGGCGAGGAGGCATGGGACAACGGTAGCTCATACTCTTACGATGCCACAGCGATATTCGAAGCCGCAAGCGGCGACGGACTGGGACACCGCCTTGCCGTTTGCAACGACAAGAACTATCCTTATTATATGTTCGCCCAACTGTTGCAGAAAGCAGGACTCGTGGAGGGAACCGAACTGTCGCCGAGCGTTGTCATCTATGGTGACCGCTTCTTCACGTTCATACCCACGAACGACGCTATCGCGGCAAATCTCGACAAGATACCCGGCGCAGGCAAACTGAAAGTGACAGACGGCACGCTTTCCGGCAACCCGTCGACAGCCGAAAAGGCACAGTTGAGAAACTATCTGTGCTCATATTTCGTTACTGCAACAATGAACACGTTTACGTCATATCCCTACGTGGGCTCTTCGTGCAAGGGTGAGTTCAATACCACCGGCTCGGACCGCATCAACGTTTCAGACGACGGAACCAAACTGACAGTCAACTTCGCGGGCTCGACCACCGTTGCGAATGTCATTCCCGATTACAATTATCTGCCGTTCGCCTTCAATGACGGATGTTTCCATCTTATCGACGGTATACTGCAATGATAAAAACGACGATCATGAACAGAATTAAATCAATAAAAATAAACGTGAGATTATCACTTCTGCTGGTTATGCTGATATCATGCGGCATGACGGCTTACGCGCAGAAGGTGATATCGGGTGTCGTCACAGAGAAAGTGGGCAGCGGCAATGAACCGGTGCTCGGCGCCAACGTTGTGCTCGTGAACACCCAGAACCGATATATCAAAGGAGCGGTGACCGACTTCAACGGTAACTATACACTCCAAGTGCCGGCAAACGCAGGCAAATTGAAAGTGCGCGTGTCGTATATCGGTATGAAAACAAAGACAGTGAACTATACCGGACAGACCACACTCAACTTCCAGCTCGAAAGCGAGACAACGGTGAAAGAAATCAAGGTCGTTTCGCGTCGCTCCGACCGCATGGGTGTGTCGCGTCTCGAACAGACATCGTCAATGCAGACACTGCAAGTGGGCGAGATTGTGGAGCAAAGCCCTATCGGAACAATCGAGGAGGCGCTGCAAGGACAAATCTCAGGTCTTGACATCAACCTCGGCGGTGACCCCGGAGCACGCAGCTCAATACGTATCCGCGGTACGAGTACGCTCGACGGCGACGCCGAACCGCTTATCGTGGTCGACGGTGTGCCGTACGATGTGGACATCTCCAACGATTTCAGCTTCCAGACAGCCAATGAAGAAGACTTCGGAGCCTTGCTGAACATCGCTCCGTCGAACATCGAGAGCATCGACGTGCTCAAAGACGCATCGGCCACAGCCATCTACGGCTCGAAGGGTGCCAACGGTGTATTGCTTATCAATACCAAGCGCGGCACATACGGAAAGACACAGTTCTCGTTCTCTACAAAGTTCACCGTAAAGAAAGAGCCTGCATCAATCCCGTTGCTCAACGGCCGCCAGTACACGGCACTTATGCAGGACGAGCTTTGGAATGCCGCAAACTCGAAAGGTATATCAAACGCCGCTTCGGAAATGGATATGCTTTTCAATGCCGACGAGATAAACTACAACAAGGATTACAAATACTACGACGAGTATAACTGCGATACCGACTGGCTTGATGCCGTGAAGCAGGATGCCGTTATTACGGATAACAACTTCTCGATGAGCGGTGGTGGCGAGAAAGCCACATATCGTTTCAGCCTCGGTTACTACAACGAGCAGGGAACGACAAAGGGAACAGGTCTCGACCGTCTCTCCACCCAATTCAAGATTACATACAACTTCTCCGACCGTCTGCGCGTGCACACCGACTTCTCGTTCACAAACACAGAGAAAGAGGCTAACGTGCTCGATAATGCCCGTGCCATGGCACAGACGAAGATGCCTAACCTCAGCCCTTATTGGATTGACGACGCTACGGGACAGGCAACAGGACGCTACTTCACACAGGAAGAAGACTTCCAAGGTGCTTTCACGGGTATAAGCGACAAGAAAGGTTCTGCAAACTTCAACCCCGTGGCACTCGTAGACCTCGGTTTCAACAAGACCACAATGCGCGAGGAGAAGATGAAGGTGCAGCTCGATTACGAATTCCCGTTCCATCTTCGTTTCCAAGGCTGGGTGTCTTTGAACATGAAGACAAACAAGAACAAGCAGTTCCTGCCGCAGGAAGCTACCGGAGTGCTGTGGACAAGCAAGTATGCCAATCAGGCAACCGACGCCACTTCCGACGGATTTACACTTCAATCCGAAGCCAAGTTGTTATATAATAATGTATTGGGCAAGAAGCACGGACTCACCGCGACAGCAATCTTCCGTACTTACCAGAGCCAGTCGTTCAACAGTTCGAGCGTGACATACGGTAACGCGTCGTCCAATCTGTCCGACCCTGTGGTGGGCAGCGTCGTGAGCTCGTCAGGCTCAGGAAATTCGGAAGCACGCTCGGTATCGTTCATCGGACAGGCCGTTTACTCATACGACGAGCGTTATGTGCTCAAAGCATCTGTCAACTACGAGGGTAACTCGGCAATGGGTGGCAAGAACCGCTTCGGTACTTATCCGGCATTCGGTCTTGCATGGAACATCGAGAAAGAACACTTCTGGAGCGACTCGTTCCGTAAATGGTTTACCGAAGGTAAGTTGCGTTTCGGTCTCGGATGGGCCGGTAAGGCACCGTCGGGCGCAGCCAAGTACTACGGAGCATATACTTCGCTCGGACAGTATATGGACATGCAGGCCATACACGCCATACGCATGCAGCTCGAAAACCTCAAGTGGCAGTCTACCCGCGAGTATGACTTCGGTTTGGACGTGCGCCTGTGGGACAAGCTGAACATCACGTTCGACTACTACGACAAGAAGACTTCCGACCTGTTGCTCAAAGACACCAAGCTGCCTTCAACGACAGGTTACGACAAGATAGCATGGATCAACTCGGGTGTGCTCAGCAACAAGGGATTTGAGTTGCGCTTCGACTATCAGGTATTGAAGAAGAAAGACTGGTTCGTGAGCGTTAACGCCAATGTCAGCCGCAACGTGAACAAGGTGGAGGAGCTTCCCTCTACATATAAATATGAGAACTACACGTTCGGAAACGGAAACTATGCGCTCCGCATTCTCGAGAACGCTCCTGTCGGTTCGTTCTACGGATACCGCTACAAGGGTGTATACCAGAATACCGAAGATACATACGCACGCGACAAGAGCGGAGAGGTGATGCGCGACTATAACGGCCGTCCAATCGTCATGCGCAACGGTTCGGTGCAGGCTTTCCCGGGAGACGCGAAGTATGAGGATATCAACCATGACGGCGTTATCAACGAAAACGATATCGTGTATCTCGGCAATGCCAACCCGAAACTTATCGGTGGTGGCGGATTCCAAGTGAAGTGGAAAGACCTTACGCTTACCACATTCTTCTATGGCCGCTTCGGACAGAAGATAATCAACAAGGCACGTATGAACCTTGAAAGCATGTACGGCACAGGAAACCAGAGTACAGCCGTGCTGAGCCGCTGGCGTGCCGAGGGCGACCAGACGGATATTCCGCGCGCTCTTTATGGCATGGGTTACAACTATCTCGGCTCCGACCGATTTGTCGAGGATGCCACTTTCGTGCGTCTGAAGACTTTGTCGCTCAGCTGGAACGTGCCCAAGAAACTGCTTAAGAAACTTAATTGGGGCATATCGCGCGCCAACATATTCGTGACAGGATATGACCTCTTCACATGGACAGGTTATAAGGGACAGGATCCCGAGGTGAGTCTGCCTTCGGCAACGAAACTTGTGGAAGACAACGCCACGACACCTGTTTCCAAGCGTTTCGCATTTGGTCTAACCGTTAATTTCTAAATGAAAATGAAGAATAAGATAAATATATTGGTAGGTTTGCTCTGTATGATGCTCACAACATCGTGCAACGACTGGCTTGACCTTAAACCGAACAACGAGCAGGTCACCGATGATTACTGGAAATCGAAAGAGGACGTGGAATCGGTGGTGACATCGGGATATTATTACATGCGTGAGTGTGTGCCCTATTACATCAAATGGGGTGAATTGCGCGGAGGAGCGTTCTACTCAATGAACAGCGACGATGTGAAATTGCAGGACTTCAACCTCACTCCGAGTTATAAGTTGTGCGAATACGCAAACTTCTATAAAGTGATAGACAACGCGAACTCAGTGCTGCACTATGCTCCGGCAGTGAGGAGCATAGACAACACTTACTATGAGTCTGTGATGAACTCGCATCTCTGCGAGGCTTATTTCCAGCGCGCTTACTCATATCTGATATTGTTGAAGAACTATCAGAGCGTGCCGCTGATAACAGAACCTTATGTTGACGACTCACAGTCGTTCGATGTAAAGAAGTCTACCGAAGAGGAAATCGTGGGCCGTATAAAGAAAGACGTTGAGACAGCACTCGCCACCGGAGCCGCAAAAGGCTCGTATGAGGAGACATGGCAGACAAAAGGCCGTGTCACGAAGTGGGCACTTTACGCTCTTATGGCCGATGTGTGCCTGTGGAATGAAGATTATGAAGAGTGCGTGAAGTATTGCGACATGATACTTAATGCCACGGATGCGTTCCGTCCGGTGTTTGTGTCAAATACCAACGATTGGTACACTCTGTTCTTTCCGGGAAACTCAAACGAGAGCATCTTTGAGCTGAACTGGGACTATAACATCGAGCTTAAAAACAATAACTTCGCCTCGTTGTGGTCGCAGTCGGCATCATCGCGCCTGCGCTTCTCCCGTGAAGCTATCGAGAAGATGCGCGCCGAGACGGAAGAACTCGAAAAGGCCGGAATGCTGCTTGACGGACGTGCGGGACGTATGTATCTCGCAACGTATGTTACCGATAACGGAGCACCGTATCAGACGGCAAACAACTTCTATTTCTGGAAGTATAACGGAAACGAAGTTGTGGATATTACCGGTGGTGTGCGTACTCATCAGGATGCCAACTTCATAATCTATCGTGTGGCTGAAATCATGATGATGAAAGCACAGGCCGAGATTATGTTGGGTCACAATCGTGAGGCTCTCACTCAAATCAACCGTATACGCAACCGTGCAGGATTGGCAAACTTTAAGGGTATAGACCTTGACGACCCTCTCATGGAAGAGGAGATAAACAATCTTAGCAAGCTGGAATTGCTCGAAGAGGTGCTCGACCAGAAAGAACTCGAATTCATGGGAGAAGGCAAGCGCTGGTATGACTTGCTCTGGTTCGGAAGAATAGATAAAAACGCGTATGTCGATCTATTTGTCGATGAGGTGCTCAAAGGCAACCAGACAACCAACTTGTCGTGGATACGTTCGGTACTTGTGGACAAGAACGCGTGGTATATGCCTATACCGCAATCGGACATGGATCGCAACAGATTGCTCGAACAGAACCCCTATTATGAAATAGCAAACTAAGGAGGGAATGACATGAAAATATTGAAAGTATTTAATAGAATAGCGGCCGGCGCAATCATCGCACTTACAATGTCGGCCTGCGACTCGGATGTGTTTAACATAAATGCCGATCCTTTCAAGGACCAGACATACATAAACATCCTCAATTCACCGATTTCGGTGTATCTCGAAAGCGAGCCCGACTTCACGGAATACGTGAAAGCACTCAAATATTCGGATACATACAATGCGTTGAACCAGTCGACGACGGGTGTCAGCTTCACGGCATTCGCTCCCACGAACGAGGCCATGGCTGAGTTTTACAGCCGCAGAGGAGTTGAAAATCTTGAAGGATTGTCGAAGGACTACGTGCGCGCATTCGTGCTTTATCACACTTTGCCCGACTCTATACAGGCAGAGACTTTCGTGACAAAGACTTCTGTGACTAACCTTTCATCGGATAATATCAGCATAACCATCGACCCGGACAACGCGGGACAGGCTACGCTTAACGATGAGGGACAGGTAATCCAGATGGGTATCAGCGCTTACAACGGTAAGATTTACGTGCTGTCAAAGGCTATGACACCACTTGTGGAGACTGTATATGAGCGTGTACTGCTCACCGGAAATTCAAGCATCATGGCTGCTGCCATGCGGGAGACCGGATGGGACAAGGAGCTGTCGGTGCTTGCAGATACGGTGATTGTTGACGGAAAGAAGATTATCAATAAGCGTTATTATACTGTATTCAACGTATCCGACGCCGTATTCGGCGAGGCCGGTATCGGTAGTCTGGATGAGTTGAAAAACAAATTGCAGGCAAATGACGACAGAGGATTGGCTGTCGACTCTCTCTTGCGCGAGTATGTGTCTTATCATGTAATGACAAACATGTACACAACGGCAAACCTCGGTGAGGTGAGCACCACCGATACACGTATATGGAACTCGGCGGCAAAGAACCAAGTGTTTACCGTAAAGACGGATACGCTTACTACTGTCGAGGCTGATAAGTATGTGATAAACGGCGAGGGAGTGAGTGCCAAGTTTATTCCCGAAGCATCAAATGTATTGGCCAAGAACGGCTACATGCACCAACTGACATCGTGGCTCCCTGTATGGGAACCGCAACAGACAGTTGTCGTATGGGATTTGGGCGACTATACCGAGATAAAGAATATTGTTGCCCCCGAGGATTATCAGCCGAAAGAGCCGACAGCATCGGAGAGCAGAACGCGCGTGTCAACCGCCAAATGCTTCACTTACGAAGTGGGAGAGTCCGGCTCGAAAAACAACTCATTCTCCGATATCGACTACGTGACGAGCAAATCCTATAAGGTAAGCGGCAACACCGTGACGGCAAACAACAACGACAAGATGGTGTTCAACGTAGGTTATATGGGATTTGTACAGATGCCGACACCTACTTTGGTGAAAGGAAAATATAAGGTGGAGCTTACTCTTATATATACCGCTACACAAAACTTTATGCGCCAGCAGACAAAAGGAAACGGAGGACTTCTGCGCATGTCGTTTGATGATACGGAAGAAAGCACGATATTTACCGCGCCTTACACAAAAGTACCAAGCGCTCTACCCGGTATTTACACGTCTACTTTATATGATGAGATAGAGTTTACGGAGACAGCGTCTCATAACTTCAAGTTTGTCGTATTGGATCCGGCCGCAAGTTCGGAGTCTGGCTTCAGCTTGCAGTTCGACTGTATCACATTCACGCCGATTGATGAATAATGAACAATAAATAATGTAAGCAGTTATGAAAAGAATAGATATAAATATCTCACGTTGGGCTTCCCGGTTTTCATGCGTGGCAATGATGGCTTTCGCCTTTGCCGCATGTTCCGATTTGGAAGACAACGATCATTATGGAAACGGCTCTACGATAATCAAAAACAATGAATTGAAAATCGTGAATATGAGTAGCTCCGCCTATATGAGCAGCCGTGAGGATTTGTCCGCAATGAACGAACTGTTCAAGGAGAACGGCATATATAGTGAGTTGAGCAAGAAAGGGCAGTTGAGCACCATGCTTGTGGTTACAGACGAGAACTACAGGCAGCCGGAAGGAGACGCAGAGAATGTGGCTTTCGTAACGAAGTCACATGTGAGCGATGTGTCGGTGTCTCCCGCCAACTTGCACAACGGCGACCGTCTGATGATGTGGCATGGCAAATATGTCAATGTCAACATGGACGAGGAAGGCGAGCAGGGAGCCATTGTTGACCACATAAAGTTCAACAATGCTTCCGTGAAAGAGGTTATCCAGACAAGCAACGGATACATTTATGTCATAGACGACATGATAACTACTCCCACCTCTTTGTCTGATTTCATCAATTCGCTCGACGACAATTATTCTATATTCAAGGATTTGGTGCTGAGCAGCGGAGGCAAGGAATTCGACCGTGTGAACAGTAAGCCGATAGGAGTGAACAGCGAGGGTAATACCGTTTACGACACTGTCTGGATTTATACCAACGCACATTTCGACGAGCAGGGCTTCGACATGAATTCGGAGTCTCTTACCGCCACAATGCTTCTTTTCTCCAACGATGTCATAAACACGGCAATGGAGGATGCACACGCCCGTTTGACTATGTGGAATATGGAGCGTCCTGACTCGGTCCTTCTCAATTGGATACGTGACGTTGCATTCTATAACAAACGATATACTGCCGATGAATTGCAAAACACCGAGACAGAGGATATAAAGAGCATATTCAGCAAGCAGTGGCGTACGAACGTTAATCAGATAGACAAGGAAAATCCGATAGACTTGTCTAACGGTATCGTTTACAACGTGAAGAAGATACATATACCGAATAACGTGCTCATGTATCGTTTGAAAGACTGGTTCTACTATTACGAGAACTGTACCGACGAGCAGAAATCGGAATACTTCAAGATGACCAACATGTTATTCAACAAGTGTAACACCGATGTGGCCGCATGGACACCGTTGGCCGGTGTATGGCCGTTGCATGAAGACCGCGTTCTTCTCGTTAAACCCGGTGATGAGGGAACACAGAACAGTTTGCGTCTCGACTTCACACCTATCAGGTTAAAGAACAACGAGAATGGCGGAAAGTATGTCGAGCCTTATCTCATCCCGCCGGGAGCATATCGCCTTGCGATGGGATTCAAGCAAAATCAGAATATGACAATAAAGGTCTCCGTATTGGTAAACGGTCAGGTGGTGTCGGTGTCAGATCAGGTACGATTGACAGACGCGACAACATATCATTACGACCGCGGTACATCATTGCCTGACAGATATCCGGAAGGTTATGACCCTTCGGTATTGTCAGATAAAAAAGCCGGTAACTATGATACAGACGGTGGTCCGATAATAGACGAGGTTGTCATTCCCGATGTTAATGGCGATGGCTCGGCATCACAGATTGTCATTCGTATTGAGGCAGATAACTGGAATGAGCAAACCGGTATGACCTTGTGTCACTGGTGTCTGCGTCCGACTGTAAACAACTACTAAGAAAAAATTAACGATATGAACGAAAATATAAAAAGATTTGTTCTGTGTCTGACTCTGTCGGCTGCTTTCGCAACCGATGGAGCGGCACAAAAGTTGACCGGTAGGGTGGTAAACTCGGCCAATCAGCCAATCACTGATGTCGTCATTACAAGTCCGGGATGTAAGACTACCCGTTCCGGAAGTGATGGCTCTTTCACTATGGAAGATGTCAATGACGGTGCTGTCGTGAGTTTCCGTCACGAAGGTTTTTACACCAAGACCGAGTATTTGAAAAACGCCGATGTAACGGGCTTGAACGTCTACATGATAGAAGAAGACAAGACACGTTACAATGAGACGGTATTGTTGCCTCAGGGTAAGGCCGAGAGCGATATGTCACTGGCTGGCATGAGCAATGTCAACCGCAAGGATTTCGCTTTGGGTTCCATGTCGGTAGACAAGGCATTGAAAGGAAGTGTCACCGGTCTCAATGTCGTGAACAAGAGCGGTATGACGGGTGAGGGTGCTTATATGCAGCTTCGCGGTATCAAGTCTCTCGTGGCAGAAAACTCTCCTCTCGTGGTGATAAACGGCGTGCCTTACATGCCCGATATGAACATGAGTCAGATTGTCAACGGCTATTCACGTTCAGTATTCCAAGCGTTGAACGGTCAGGATATCCGTAATATCACAGTGTTGAAAGGTGCCGATGCCGCCATCTACGGCTCGCTCGGTTCAAACGGAGTGATAATGATAGAGACAGACCAAGCCACTTCAACGGATGTCAATACCCGTATCTCTTTCTCCGCACTCTATGGCTTTAACTGGAACAACCGCCGTATACCTTTGATGAATTCGGGTCAGTACAAGAGTTACTTGTCCGATATGGGTCTTACATATTATGATAACATGGAGTCGTTCTTCAAGGACTTCACGTTCCTGTCCGACCCGAACGCCAACAAGGCATACCTCTACCAGTATAACACCGACTGGCAGGATGAGATATTCCGCAACAGCAATACCATGGACTATCTTTTCCGTGTAGAGGGTGGTGACAATATCGCCAAGTACAACATTTCGTTGGGTTATATGAGCGATGACGGAACCCTGAGAAGCACCGGCAGCCAGCGTTACAACACACAGGTGAATGCCTCCGTGCTTGTCAGCAAGAAGTTTGAAATTCAGGCAGCCATCAATGCCGCTTATCTCACCGGCGACTATCAGGAGCAGGGCATGTCTTACGAGACAAACTCCATGTTGGCCGCATATCGCCGCAGTCCGCTGCTCAGTCCGTATGCCAGTGATATGTACGGAAATCTCATCAGTTCCTATTCAAGTTATAAATACGGAGCGATAGAGAATGAAGACTTCTATGTCAGCAACCCGCTTGCGATTGTGAATACCCTTTACGGCAAGAGCCGTCAGTATGATATGAACGCCAAGATACAGTTCATCTACACGCCGATAACAAACCTCACCATCAACGGTGTTGTCGGTATGTACTACAACTACAATCAGGAGGAAGCGTTCATTCCCGGTAAGAACAACAGCGATATCGTTCCCTTGTTCGACCAGTACGGTAAGGCAGAGAACTCCGTGAGAATAGGTACCAACCACACCTTCAACATGTATTACGGAGCAAATGCCGTATATAAGTGGAATTTGAACGAGAGCAACAAGTTCAATTTCATGGCCGGATATCAGGCATTGCTCACGAGCTATGAGTATGATGCTGCTTTCGGACGCAACTCCAACAACGACTTCTATCAGACTTTGGGCGACGCCCAGTCGTTGGGTAAGTTCTTCTCCGGATACAACAACAAGTGGAACTGGATGAACTTATACGCTCATGCCGACTATACATTCGCCAATCTTCTGAAGCTCGGATTGTCGGCTTCATGGGACGGAGCGTCGAGCATAGGCAAGGATGCCACACGTATGTCGTTTTATCCTGCCGGCGAGGTAGTGCTCATGGCTAAGCAGTTGCCGGGCTTGAAGACATTTGATTTCATCAACAAATTAAATCTTTATGCCAACTACGGCCTTACCGGTAACAGCCGTTACAGCAGCAAGCTCGGTAAGTATTACTATACATCGCAGCCCTATCAGACCATAGCCGGTATCGTGCGTGCCAACGTTCCCAATACCAAGTTGAAGGCAGAAACAGACTACACTTTGAACTTAGGATTGGAGACATCGTTGTGGAACAACCGCGTAAACCTCGGAGTGGGCTATTACGACATCACGGCAAAGAACGTGCTCATGACAGGTATCCGTTCGTCAGTGCTCGGAACAAGTACATATTATAACAACGACGCGGAGATTTCTTCTTCCGGTCTTGAATTGAGCTTGGCCGTGGCACCTGTCTATACCAAAGACTTTAAATGGACGATAGGTGGAAACATCACCACTCTCAAAAACGAAGTCAAGTCTCTCGGCAGCATCAACGACATCATAACCACGCTTGGCGACGGTGCGGAAATAATCACCCGTGTAGGTGAAAATCCGTATGCTTTCTACGGTTACAAGACCGCCGGCGTGTTCTCTACCACCGCCGAGGCCGAGGCTGCCAACCTCTCAAATCGCAGCGGCGTGAAATATATTGCCGGTGACATGCACTATGTAGACATCAATCACGACAATGTAATCAACGACGAGGATAAAGTAGTTCTCGGCAGCGCCACTCCCGATTTCTTCGGAAGCATATTCACTCGTTTTGAGTACAAGAACTTCGCGCTCGACATGACCATGGCCTACTCTGTCGGCAACGATGCCTACAATGCCGTGCGTCGCGTTACCGAGTCCGGTTCCGACTTCTCCAACCAGAGCGTTTCAATGGCTCGCCGTTGGTCTATGGAAGGACAGATTACCGATATCCCCCGCGTTATGTATGGCGACAAGGTGGGCAACAACGATTTCAGCGATCGCTGGATAGAGGACGCCTCTTATCTCAAACTGCGTGATATCACATTGAGCTACACATGGAACAAGCCTATCCTCAACTTCATTCAGGGCGGAACGGTCTTCGTCACCGGTGAAAATCTCTTCTGTATCACTGATTATCTTGGCCTTGACCCGGAATTTTCTTATTCAAACAGTTCCGTATATCAGGGTGTAGACTATGCTAAGGTTTGCGCTCCGCGCTCGATAAAGTTCGGTGTAAATCTCAAATTCTAATTGATAAAATACAAATTACATGAAAAAGATATTTTATTCGATATTCAGCGTTTCGCTGTTGCTTTCGTCCGTGATGGCGTTCACCTCGTGTGACGACTTCTTCGACCCGGACACCGATGACGAGTTGAACGGCGAAGACTACATCTCTTCAAACACCGAGATGTATACGGGCTTTCTTGGTATCATGACAAAGATGCAGGCCGTGGGCGACAAGGAGATAATCCTTACCGACACCCGTGCCGACATTCTTGAGCCCACAGACGATTCTACTCCCGAGCTCATCGCGCTTTACAATTACGATGGCAACTTGCAGAACAATCCCTACGCCGACCCGGCGGGATACTATGAAGTGATTATCGCTTGTAACGACTATCTCGTGAAGATGAAGGACTATCGTAAAAACCCCGACGTGGACGATGATATCTGGCAAAATCTCGTGTCTTCCACCGTGCGCATTAAAGTATGGGCATACAAGACTTTGGCCGAGATTTACGGCAAGGCCGTATGGTTCGATTCGCCAATCACAAAGGTGACCGAAATCACCGAGGCCGAGGGCTTCGAGTATTTGGAGCTTGAGCCGCTTATCGACAAGTGTATCGCTCTTATGGACAACGGTTTCGAGGGCGTGCCCACAAACCGCACCATCGACTGGATAGCATGGCTCGACCCGAGCAATGTCACCAATATCTCAGGCTCGCAGTATCGTAAGTGGAACTGGATGATTGTTCCCTACGAGGGACTGTATGCCGAGCTTAACCTCTGGAAAGGTGCCTGCATCGATAGAAGAATGGGCGAGAACGCCCTGCAAACCACGGAGTCGTATGCTGTTTACAAGAAGGCTGCCGACGCTTTGCTGAGCATTCTTACGGCATACGCCGACCTTAAATATCCCGGCGCACCGTCGAGCGACCCCGGTTCAAATACCTATTGGTTGCCTTCTGCCGCCACTCCCGGCCACTATAAGCCGATATGGGACAACTCACAGCCTTATCAGCTTGAAGCCGTGGCTGCCCTTATCTACGACTATACCCTCAATCAAACCAATACATTGTTGAAGCATTTCAGCAACGAATATCCCAACAAGTATTGGCTTCGCCCGTCAGAGTATGGAATGGAACACTTCATCGACCCGGCGTTCAACCCCGGTTCCAGCACCAACGAGGCTCGCTATAAGATAATGTTCGGCAATAACAAAGGTCAGTCTTACATCTCTAAGTTCCGCCCTGTGGGCAGTTCATATCGTGTGAATGCATATCAGGACGATTGCCACATCTATATCTACCGCTCCATGCAGTATCACATGCTGCTTGCCGAGGCCCTCAACCATTTGGGACGCTTCAAGGCTATGAACGGCGTGTTCAACTCCGGTGTGAAGAAAGAGATATTCGATGCCAACGATCCGGAGTGGGAGGGCTTCTCACGCAACTGGACTTCCGAGGCAGAGTGGGGTAACCGCAAATATGCGTCGGCCGGTCTTCGCGGATGTTTCGGCTTGAAAGATCGTGCCGTGAAGATGGACAAACAAGAGATTGGCGAGTATGCAACATTTAAGTTCAACGACCTTGCCATTCTCGACGAGTCGATGCTCGAATTTGCTTGCGAGGGTAAGGTTTATCCCATCATGAACCGTATGGCTGTGCGCTATGGTGACAACTCTATCGTTGCCGACCGTGTATGCCCCAAGTACGAGGCTGTGGGCAAGGCCGGCGAGATACGCGGTAAAATCATGGCCGGAGGCAACTGGGTGCCGTTCGATTTGAAAGTGTCGTTGGGACAGAACACCGGCACTGACGATAATACAGGCAATAATGCAGACAATGAATAATTACTAATTCTTAAAACAAATTTAATTCGATGAAGAAAATTTTATTATTAACGTTAACTCTTGTGCTTACACTCGGTGTAAACGCACAGGAAACATGGCGCAAGTCGTGGGACTTCCGTAAGTGGAGTGCCGAGACAGTGTCTAACATTATGGCCGGTTCCGACTGGTCGGATATTGAGAAAGCTAATGCCAGTGAACCGACAGAACTTTCCAAGGATAACTGTTTCTGGGAAGTTACGGCAATGGGTAATGCTACCGAGAATGTTACTCTTACTGCAAACGGAAAGGTTATCAAGGAACTTGAGGGCTTATGGTATACGAATACCCAAAGCCGCTCACTTGCAATTGCCGTTAACTATCAGGTGGCAAATGCTTCCGATCCGGCTTTCGGCCCGTATAACGGCTCGTCTTATTTGTGGCTTGGTAGTAGCAAGAAGAACTACTTTGTTATTCCTCATGTAGAGCTTGGTACAACCATCAAGATTGGTGTTGAGTCTCATAAGACATCTGATGCCCGCGGTGTTGAGTTGTATATAGGTCGCGGAACATCGGGTACGAAACTTCTCGACCCCGATGGAAATCCGGTGGCTACTCCTACAACATATCAAGATCTCACATGGCTTGTGCCTGCCGATGCCACTCCTACAAACGAGGACGGAACAGTGGATATCCAAATCTACAACACCAACGGTTGCCACATCTATTATATCACTGTAGGTGACGGCGACAGTGGCGTTGAAGAAGCCAAGAAAGTTGCTTTCGTTGCCAATCCCGCAACAGCCGAAGAAGATTTGTCATACGTATTCCTCAGCAGCACCGACGGTATCGAAACAACAGTCGTAGATGCTACAACAGCAATCACACTCGACAGCCTTCAGACTTATGATGCTGTTGTGATAGCTTCTTCCGTTGCCACGACAGACGCAATGGTTCCCGTGCTTAAGAGTGCTGTGGCTTACGAGCCTGTCGTAAACCTCAACGCAAGCCTTTATGCCGTTTGGGGCTTCGGTGAGCCTGTTGCCACAAGCGAGCTTGCGGCAATCGTTGCCGAAGGCAATGCAGAGAGTGCACTCTTCGAGGGTCTTGACGTATCGGCAGGTCTCAACCTTTCCGGCGAGGCAGGCCTCACAGCTGTTACTCTCGGCGACTATTTTGCCAATGACGATGTAATTGCCACAGCAGACGGCAAGGTGGCTATCCACCAGCACAACGCCGTGCGCAACACATATATCTATCTTCCCTACTCGGCAGAGGTTCTTGCCAACCCCGATATGGACGTGCTTACTGTTCTCATCGGCAACGCCGCCAAGGTTGCTGCAAAGACCAAGACCAAGGTTTCTGCCGTTACAAATCCTGTAATCTCTCAGGAGAACAAGAACATGGAAACCGTTGTTACGCTTTCTAACGGCAACAAGAACGCCGTGATGTACTACACAACCGACGGCACAGAGCCTACTTCGGCAAGCACACTCTATGCCGAGCCGTTCACATTGACAGAGGCTTGCACCGTTAAAGCCATTGCTTATGCCGACGGTTATCTGCCGAGCGCGGTTACATCTGCCGATATCGCCATCATGGCTCAGGCCGCTACCCCGACAATCGCCATCGAGAAGAACGCCGACAACAGCGTAGTGACACTTTCTTGCGCTACCGAAGGTGCCGAAATCTACTATTGCTATGTTCCCGTTACCGACAAGGCAAAGGCTCAGAAGTATGAGGCTCCCATCACATTGACAACAGAGCCCACTGAAATCTATGCTTTCGCGACAGCCGAGAACCATGTTCAGTCGGGTCTGGCAAGCGACTATGTTGCCATCAACAGCATCAACGCAAATACCATCCGTATCGATACTCTCGCTCACTTCGACGCCAATGAGACCGACTGGTTTATCAACGACACCGAGAACGGCGGTACCGGTGCTGCCAAGGCATACTACTTCTGGGGCAAGAGCTCATGGAACTACTACTCTGACGAGGTAGACCATACCGAGACAGTGAAAGACTCTCAGGGCAACGACTCTATCGTATACTACTACAAGCCCGATCCCAATGCAGTTAAAGTTGTCAATCCTCTCAATGCCAACGGCTGGATATTGAAGAGTGCCGGACAGGTGCTTACGGGTGAGCTTACAGCCAGTGGCGAGGCCGGTGTGGGCAACGGAGCCACAGGTTACTTTGCCGAGACAGCCGAAGACATGATCGGCGGTATCCCCACAAAGGGTAAGATAACATTCGGCGGCAAGGCAAACAACAATCCTTACACCGCTTCTATCGAGACAACCGATAAATATGCCGCTCCGTTCGACGTTGTTGTATATGTTACCAATGGCGGCACGGGCGAGCCCAACCTCCAAATCCAAGTATCTGCCGACGGTCTTGCATGGGACAGCATCGGCAAATTGGATATGGCCAAGACACAGCGTTACTACAAGAAGACCCGCGTGTCTCACGAGACAGCCGGCGAGTACTTCGTTCGCGTGGCTCAGGTAGGCGGTGCTTCCAAGGCTCAGGTATACGACATCTACATCCTCAACAACGGCGAGAACTCCAAGAAGTACGATGCAAGCACCGTAGGCATTGACAATGTCAACAACGCAAGCGAGCTCGTACGCAGCGAGATCTTCAGCGTCAACGGCGTTCGCCGCAATGCTC
>JAGAPR010000052.1 GCA_017623155.1 Prevotella sp.
ATTGTTGTGCCGGTATTGTTTCCATATACAATATAGGAATAATATCGACGGTTAGGCTCCCCGTGGTGGCCCATTTTTGAATGAGCGCCCTGGCCCACTTTTGAATGAGTATTTACAGTTCCATGTTAGGACACAAGAGTATAAAAACAACGCAGATATACGCGAAAATAACCAAAGAGAAGCTCAACCAAGACATGGAGAACCTTGCCGTAAGGTTGAACCAAATCGAGGAATTTGCAGGTTGCACCATCTAAAAAAGAGAAGCCATGAAACGTGACATAATCATCATTGAGGACAAGGCGGTCAGCGTAACCGGTAACGAAGTATGGATGACCGCCGGAGAAATCGCCGGACTGTTTCACACGGGTGTCCCGGCAGTGAACGCCGCCATCAAAGCCATCCTCAAAGCGGACGTGTTAAGTGACTACGAGGTATGCCGCTACATTCAACTTGAAAACGGTCTGTATGCGGATGTTTACTCGCTTGAGATCATCATCCCCGTCGCTTTCAGATTGAACACCTACTGCACGCACGTGTTCCGCACGTGGCTGGTGTGTAAAGCTCTCTCGAAAGAAAAGCGACAGGCATACGTGATGTTCATACAGAACGGGAAAGCCGGGTATTGCTGAACATACATATAGACGAAACAAAAGGAAACGGACAGCCCAATTTGAGTTGTCCGTTTCCTTTTTTTCGTTTTCATGCTTCCTTTATTCCAGCGGCTTGCGATAATTCGCCTCCAGCAGTTCAAGCAAGCCCGATTCGGGGTAAAGTACCTTTCCTCCTAAAAGGATATAGGGCAGCACCCTGTTGTTACGGTATTCCTGCAAGGTACGGCGACTTACACGGAGCAGTTCCGCCACCTCCCTGTCCGTCAGGTAACGTTCCCCGTCCAGCGGCGGACGGTAACTTTCCAAAAATGCGGAGAGCCATTTAGAGCCTTTGCGCATATTCTGTACCACGGTGGCAAGCGGCTCGTCCTCCAGTGTAAAAACATCGTTGTTCTCGTTCATCATAACTTTGGATTCAGTGGGTGAATAATAAAATTATCTGCCGCCGGGATAGAGCGTACCGATAAGCGGAATCAGCCTTCTGACTTCTTCCGGCTTGTAATAGAACCTGCGGTTTATCTGCGAGTAGCCGATAAGCCGCTTGTCGCGTAACGTCTGCAACGTGCGCGGGCTGATTCTCAACTGCCCGCAGACTTCCTCGCCCGTGAGCCATCTTTCCAGCCGCCCTCCGTCGTTCTTGCGCTTCAGGGCGGCAACCTTCTCCGAGAGGGCATTGAAGGACGCCAACATCATCTCGAAGGTCTTTTTCTCGATAGATACAATTTCCATATTCAAAACATTTCTGGTTTGCCGCAAAGGTAACGCCATCCTCATGAACGCATATCGTTTCCCACTGAAAGGCTGTATGTTGCGCCATCTGTCCGGGTTACGGAGCCATTTCCGATAAAAATCTTACGTGAGACACGTAGTGAGCTGTTAAAGCCCCTTTTGTTTATTGCCGAATTTTGCCGCAGAAACCAAAAGAAAGGACTGAATATGAAAGTAATAACGATGGAAAGTTCCGTCTTCACCGCATTGACGGAACAGATAGCCGAGATAGCGGCACACGTGCGTGCCGTTTCCGGCGAAAGAAAGGAAAAATCCACAGACAGGTTGCTCACCACCCGTGAGGCGGCGCACCTGCTGAATGTGAGTACCCGCACCCTCCAGCGTATGCGCAGCGAGCATCGCATCGGCTATGTGGTGCTGCGCGGCAAGTGCCGCTACCGCCAGTCTGAAATCGACCGCCTGCTTGCGGACTGCACCGTCATGGAAGACGCGGCGACACCGACGGAACTGAAACGCAACCATACGCTGCGCACGGGAGGCGGCAAACCCAAAGGAAGGAGGACGTGACGTATGGAACTGCTTACCCGAAACAATTTCGAGAGCTGGATGCAGAAACTGATGGAACGGCTCGACCGTCAGGACGAACTACTGCTCTCTTTGCAGCCGTCCGGCAAAGCTCCGAATCCGATAGAACGTATCAGGATGTTCGACAACCAAGACCTCTGTATGCTGCTTCAAATTAGCAAGCGTACCCTGCAACGCTACCGCAGTATCGGCGCGTTGCCGTACAAGACGCTCGGCAAAAAGACCTATTACAGCGAAGAGGACGTGCTGACGTTCCTTTCCGGACACGTAAAGGACTTCAAAAAAGAAGATATAGCCTTCTACAAGGCTCGTATCCATAATTTCTTTCAAAAATAACCCATTAAAACATTTTTCAAATGGCAAAGAAAA
>JAGAPR010000053.1 GCA_017623155.1 Prevotella sp.
CTGCAATAAGGCCGTAATTGCATTGCATTTACGGCCTTATTGCGTTCCAATTACGGCCTAATTGGAATGCAATTACGGCCTAATTGGAAATGAAGAGGGTGTGTAGGGGGCGTAGGGATGGTAGGTTTTGCAGGTAACAGATTGATAGACAATATTTTACGCAAAACGCTCTGAAAATGCGTTTTTTTCGCCGAGGAAATTATTTTTTGAAAAGAACGCAATTACAAGGCCTTATTTTGTAAATATAATATCAAAATATTAACATTTTTAATATAAATTCAAGATTATATTCCATGAGCAAGCTTTCGATCACCATCTTCAAGCATTTTGATGCTTTTTTAGTTTTTTTTGTCCGGACATATTGCTTAATTCAATTAAAATTCTTATTTTTGCTTACATTTTGTAAAGTGCGATAATAGAACAATAACATAAAACTATTGAAATAATGGACAGAATAGACAATCTTGACAGGAAAATACTTTCAATCCTGTCGAAAAACGCACGAATACCGTTTAAGGATGTGGCCGCAGAGTGCGGTGTGTCGCGTGCGGCCATACACCAGCGCGTGCAGCATCTGATAGACGGCGGAGTGATAACGGGAAGCAGTTTCAACGTCAGTCCGAAGAGTCTCGGCTACAGCACATGCACATACGTGGGCATAACGCTCGAGCGGGGAAGCATGTACAAGGCCGTGGTGGAACGTCTGCGCCATATACCCGAAGTTGTGGAGTGTCACTTCACGACAGGTCCTTACACGATGCTCGTCAAACTGTATGCCCGCGACAACGAGCAACTCATGGACCTGCTCAACGGCCGCTTGCAGGACATTCCCGGAGTTGTGGCCACCGAAACGCTCATATCGCTCGAACAGAGCATCAAGCGCGAAATGATAATCGACACCGAGGCAGGCAACGAACAAGCACTGTGACATGAACCGTTTTGACTGGAAAGCGCGTCTGGCAGAAATACATTCGTCTTTTCCCGGCACGGAGCGTAAGCCCGTCATCGGAATAACGGGAAACCACGTAGACACCGATTGCCGACTGAGCGAGATGTACTACAAGTCTATTGTGGCGGCAGGAGGCGTGCCGGTTATTATCCCTCCCGTGGCCGATGCCGGCGTGATTGCAAACACTCTCAGGCAGATAGACGGACTGCTGCTCAGCGGCGGAGCCGACTATAACCCGCTGTATGCCGGCGAGGAGCCGCTCACCGCGTTGCACGGCATCAACGCCGAGCGCGACCTTCCCGAGTTGCTCGTCACCCGACTGGCTTACGACAGGCAGATACCGATGCTCGGAATATGCCGGGGGATACAGACACTCGCCATGGCGCTGGGCGGAAGAGTGGCGCAAGACATCGACGCCGAGACCGGGACAGGCGGCGCGGCGCGGGTGAAACACTCGCAAGACGCACGCCGCAGCGAGCCTACGCACACCGTGAAGATAGAGCGCGACTCTATTCTGCACTCACTGTACGGCACGGAAAGCATCGCCGTAAACTCGTTTCACCATCAGGCTGTGGCCGACCCCGGAAAGCGGTTTAAGGTCACCGCAACGGCAGCCGACGGAGTCACGGAGGCCGTTGAGAGCCGCGAGTTTAAGTCGATAATGGGCGTGCAGTGGCATCCGGAGTGCTTGGAAGAGGGCATAGAGCTGTTTCGCTGGCTCGTGAAGCAGGCCGCCCATTACCGCGAGGCCCACCGGTTGCACGACCGTGTGCTCACGCTCGACACGCATTGCGACACCCCGATGTTCTTCTCGCGAGGCGTGAAGTTCGACAGCCGTGACCCGCAGTTGCTCGTAGACATGCACAAGATGACCGAAGGACGACAGGACGCCACGATAATGGTGGCCTATCTGCCGCAGCCGACAATGGGAGAAACATTCTCGTCGAAAGTGGATTTCGATGTCAGCGGACCCACGGAGTATGCCGATATCATCTTCGACAAGATAGAAGGCATTGTGGCCCGCAACAAAGATTATATCAGCATCGCCCGCACCCCGGCCGATCTCTACGAAGACAAGCGGCACGGGCGCAAGTCTATAATGCTGGGTATAGAAAACGGACTGGCCCTTGGCGGCAACATCGCGGGCGTGAAGCATTTTGCACAGCGTGGCGTGGTGTATATCACATTGTGTCACAACGGCGACAACGACATCTGCGACAGCGCGCGAGGATGCGGAACAAACGGCGGAGTGAGCCGCTTCGGCGAGCAGGTGATAAGGGAGATGAACCGCAACGGCATCATGGTCGACCTCAGTCACGCAGCCGAAAAGAGTTTCTACGACGCGATAGACATCAGTGCCACACCGATAGTGTGCAGCCACAGCAGCGCGCGCGCACTCTGCGACCATCCCCGCAATCTCACCGACGACCAGATGCGGGCACTCGCACGGAGCGGCGGAGTGGCACAGGTAACGCTGTACGGCGGTTTTCTGAAGCGCAACGGCGAGGCCACCGTGGCCGATTTCATGGCTCATCTGGAGCATGCCATAAAGGTGATGGGCATAGACCATGTGGGCATCGGCACCGATTTCGACGGCGACGGCGGCGTGCGCGGACTGGCAAACTCGGCCGAACTGATTAATTTCACCCGCATGCTGCTCGCACGGAAATACAGCGAAAGCGACATAAGAAAGATATGGGGAGGCAACTTCCTGCGAGTAATGAACATTGTGCAACGCTCGGGAAAGTGAAGAGTCATGATTACTTAAATATTTTCGGAGGTCTCAGAGTGCTCGGAGAACTCCGATATTACACTGCAACTCCACTTCTCCTCCCCTTTGGGGAGGTCGGGAGGGGGCTCCTAAAAATACAATTAAAATGAGAAAACAACTATTGTTATACATTATTATATCAGCCGCCTTCTGTGCCTGCGGAGGCAAAAACAAGGCCGGCGGGGCTGACAACAATGTGGTTGCAGAGCCGCGCGGACCGGTGTTCAACGCCGACAGCGCGTATGCTTTCTGTGCCGCACAGTGCGATTTCGGCCCGCGCACGATGAACAGTGAGGCGCACGAGCGATGCGGCGCATGGATAGCCGACCGCTTCAAAGGCTACGGTATGACCGTCACAAAGCAGGAAGCCACGCTCCGCGGATACGACGGCACGCCGCTGAAAAGCACGAACATCATAGCAAGCTACAAGCCGGAGCGCACGGAGAGAGTGATGCTCTGCGCCCATTGGGACACCCGTCCGTGGGCAGACAACGACCCCGACGAGGCAAATCACCGTGTTCCGGTGCTCGGAGCAAACGACGGGGCAAGCGGCGTGGCCGTGATGCTCGAAGTGGCACGGCTCATATCATCGGCCGACAGCCTCGCCGTCGGCGTGGATTTCGTGTGCTTCGATGCCGAGGATTGGGGCGTTCCGTCGTGGAGCGATGCACAAGACGATGGCAATACGTTCGCCCTCGGAGCACAGTATTGGGCGGCAAATCCGCACGTGAAAGGCTATAAGCCGCGCTTCGGAGTGCTTCTCGACATGGTGGGAGGCGAGGGAGCACGCTTCTATCGCGAGGCTTTCTCAATGCAATATGCGCCCGGTGTGGTGGAAAAGGTGTGGGATGCGGCCGCACTTCTCGGCTTCGGCAGCTATTTCCCGGTGGAAAACGGCGGCATGATATCCGACGATCACGTGCCCGTGAACCAGACGGCCGGCATCCCCACGATAGACATCATACCATATTATCCCGATTGTGAGGCAAGCAACTTCGGCCCTACGTGGCACACCGTGCACGACGACATGGAGCATATCGACCGCAACACGCTGCAAGCCGTGGGACAGACAATCGTTCAGGTTCTCTTTGGCGAGAGATAAAGGGATCCTCTTAATCTCCCCAAAGGGGAGGATTGGGATGCCGAGAGGGATTGTTTGGAGAGATTTTCGAGCTCTCAGAGAACTCAGAGAACTCAGAGAACTCCGTGTCTTAAACAAAAGCCGTGACTTGTTTCAGAAACAAGTCACGGCTTTTATACATTTTCTTTAACTCCCGAGCGAGCTTTGCAAGCGATAGCTCCCTAACTCCTTTCTCCTCCCTTTGGAGAGGTCGGGTGGGGCTCAGGCCTCTTATTTCTTCTCTATTCCGATAAGCTCCACGTCGAAGATAAGCGTGCTGTAAGGCTTGATTTGCCCTGCGGCACGTTCGCCGTAAGCCAGTTTGTAGGGAATGTATAGTTGCCATTTACTGCCAACGGGCATCATGGTGAGAGCCTCTGTCCAGCCTTTTATCACTCTGTCGGCACGGAGTTTCACCGGTTTGTCGCCGTGTTTGCGCGATGCGTCGAACACTGTTCCGTCGAGCAAGCGGCCTTCGTAGTGCACAAGAACCTCGTCGGTGCTCTTAGGAATGTCGCCCGTGCCCTTTTCGATTATTTTATATTGCAGTCCGCTCGGCGTCGTGATGATTCCTTCTTTGGCTGCGTTCTCGTCCAAGAACTTCTTTTCGGCGTCCAGATAAGCCTGCTCTTTACGCTTCTTGTTGGCTTCGTTCTTGCTGATAAGCACCTTTTCGGCGTCTTTTACCTTGAATATCGCGGTGTCGTTCAGCAGCGCGTCGTTGAAGCCGCGGTACAGAACGGTGGATATTATGGTATCGTTGTTGCCTGCAAACTCTTTCGTATACTGTTCTACCATTGCTCCCGAGAGTCTGCCCGCCACTTCCATGCCGGCCGCGTAAGCCTTCATTTTCGGGTCGTTGCCGTCTTTGAGCATGTCGTTCAGGCCACGGAGAAAGTCGGGCATGTATGCCTCGTCAAAGTCGTGAGTCTGTTTCAGATATGCGATAAGACCGTTGGTGAGCGACATTCCCGCTGCGTAGCTGAGCGTGTCGGAACCGTTTTTCAACTCGATGGGCGCCGTCTTGACGGCCTTTGTATTCTTTTTGCTCTTCTTTGCGGCCGTTGCCGTATTAAAAGATGCACCCGCCAATATGGCGAGTGCTATGATTATAATCTTCTTCATCGATTATTTCTTTTCTACTTCTACAAGTTCTATCTTGAAAATCAGTGTGCTGAAAGGCTTGATGTTTGGCGTGCCTTGCTCGGCGTAAGCCAATTCCTGCGGGATGTAAACCTCCCAAACAGAGCCTGTGGGCATGTGTGTGAGCACGTCGGTCCATCCTTTTATCACTTGGTTGCACATCATGCTGGCCGGTTCTTTGCGCTTATATGAGCTGTCGAATACGTTTCCGTCGAGCGTGCGGCCCTCATAATGCACTTTCACGCGTGATGTATCTGTCGGTATTTCGCCGGTTCCTTCCTTGATAACCTTATACTGTACACCGCTCGGGAGAGTTATCACGCCCTCTTTCTTCTTGTTCTCGGCGAGGAACTTCTCACCTTCTTTCTTGTTGTCGCCAAACTTCTTTTCCATGCTTTTGGCTTTGAGCGCGCGCATTTTGGTCTGTGCTATCATCGAAGCCTCTTCTGCGGTGAACAGTCCTTTGTCGCCTTTCGTGCCGCAGACAAAGCCTGCGAGCAGGTTTTTAAGGGATATGGTCTGTGTGGAATCCTCGCCGAACACTTCGTGGTTGATGCCTTTCACCATCTGGTTTGCAATCTGTTGTCCTATCTGCAAACCTGCATAGTAGGCTGTTTTCTTCTTGTCATCACCGGCGTTTGCTCCGTCGTTTACTCCCTTTATGAACTCATCGATGTATGTTGTGTCCACTCCGAAGTTGTATTGCAGGTATCCTTTGATGCCTTGTGTCTGTGCCATACCGATTGCGTAGCTCATGGAGTCAACGTCGCTTTTGAGGTTTGCCTTCGGTGTTGAGTTGCCGCACGATGTCATTGCGGCTGCCGCTACGGCGATAGCGGCTACGAATTTAAGTTTTTTCATTGTCTTGTATTGTTTTATTTGTTCTCTTTTCTTTGTGTTTACATCACCTTGATAAGCTCCACGTCGAATATCAACGCGGCGTAGGGAGGAATGGATTGACCGGCTCCCGACTCGCCGTAACCGAGCATATAGGGGATGAAGAAGCGGTATTTCGCGCCTTCTTTCATCAGTTGCAGACCCTCGGTCCATCCGGCGATGACCTGTTGCAGGCCGAATACAGCCGGCTCTCCGCGCTGGATGCTGCTGTCAAACAGTGTTCCGTCGGTGAGGAAGCCCTCGTAATGACATTTCACGCTGTCGGTGGCTTTCGGCTGTTTGCCGTTTCCTTCTTTGAGTACCATGTATTGCAATCCGCTCGGCAGCACCGTCACACCGTCTTTCTTGGCGTTCTCGGCGAGATACTTTTCGCCTGACTCTTTGGCTGCCTTGCCGCTTTCGGCGCGCTCGGCTTGCAGTTTCTCTTCCTGTTTGGCGAAGTATTCCTGTACGATTGTCTGTGCCTCGCGGTTAGATACTTTCAATTCGTTGCCCGCTATCACGTCTTTGATAGCTGCCGCGAAGTCGTCGATATTGAGGTCTGTCGCACCCATTTGTGCCAGTTGGCGGCCGATGCCCAGACCCAAAGCGTAACTCAGTTTGTCCATTTTGTATTTTTATAAATAATGTGTATTACGTTTTTTAAAGCGCACAAAGTTACTTATTTTATCTGATACGGTGCTTAATATAAACGAAAAATCACTATTTTTCAGATTAATATTGATAAATTTGCGCAAAAAACAAATAAAGATGGCAAAATCATATAAGATGTTCTGGCGCCCGGACCGGGCGGTGATGGTGTGCGTGTTGGTGGCCATGGCGTTGATGACAGCCTCGTGCGGCGGCAGGGAAGACGGCGGGAAAGAGTATGCCGACGACTTCACCGTGGAGGTGATGAACGGTTATACGCCGGTGAAAAATCAGGGAGACAACCCCGTTTGCTGGGCCTACGCCATGCTCTCGACCATAGAGACGGAGCATATCATGCGCGGCGACTCGGTGAATTTGTCGGTAAAGTATGCCGTGCGATGTATTATCGAGCGCGAGGCCGTGCGATATTATATTTCGGGAAAGTCCCGCCCGCTGCGCATCAGGGGCACGGCGCACAGGTTGCTCAGTGCCATTGCCGATTATGGAATGTTACCTTACGATTCTTATCGCGACGATTTTAATTCCGACTTGCGGGCCTGTGCCGGCAAGGTGCGGCGCATTGTGGCCAAGGCAGCGGCGGGTCGGCAGGGCCTTGCGTTCGTGAACGAGCGCGTGCGGCATGTTGCCGACCTCGACCTCGGGCCTGTCCCTCCGTGCGCGTTCATGCTCGGTGCCGTATATACGCCGGGCGAATTCGGTCGCAGTGTGTGCGCGCCGGGCGAATATGTCGCTCTGACGAGTTTCACCCATCTTCCTTATAATGAGTTTGTGCCGCTCGATTTGCCCGACTGCGAGGGCTATGAGCGCTTCTACAATCTGCCGCTCGACACTATGATGAGCGTTATCACCCGTGCCGTTCGTGGCGGGCACGGCGTGTGTTGGGAGGGTGACATCAGCGAGCCGGGCTTCTCTTTTGCCGACGGAACGGCCGTCTTGCCGCCGGGTACCGCCACGGATGCCGCCTCGCGGCAGCGCGCTTTCGAGCGGTTTGCCACCACCGACGACCATTGTATGGCCATTGTCGGCATTGCCCGTGATGCTTCCGGCCGCCGTTTTTTCATCATGAAAAACTCTTGGGGCACGGCCAATCCTTTCGGCGGACTGATGTATGTGTCCGAAGATTACGTGAGGATGAAGACAATAGCGGTATATTTGAATTACGAAAAAGGAGTTCTCGGAGCTCTACGAGCTCTCTGAGTCCTCAGGGGCTCAGAGTTCTCCGAGAGCTCCGAGAGCCCACTTATACGTTCAGTTTCCATGCCACGCCGTCTTTGGTGTCTTTCACTTCAAAGCCGGCTTCTTTCAATTCGTCGCGTATGCGGTCGCAGGTTGCCCAGTCTTTGGCCTCGCGAGCCTTGGCGCGCAGGTCGAGAACCATGTTCACTACCTTGCCGTAAGCCTCTTCGCGGGCATCCGAGGAGTTGCCCCGTTCCTCTTTCAGGCCGAGCAGGTCGCAGGCAAATAGCCTCATCGTCGATTTCAGTTCGTCGAGACATTCGGCGCAGATGGTGGCCTTGTGGTCGGTAAGTTTGTTTATCACGCTGCATGCCTCAAACAGATAACTGATAACCTGCGGCGTGGCAAAGTCGTCGTTCATCGCGTCGTAGCACTTGCCGCGGAGAGCTTTCACCGTGGCCATTGTCTGCTCGTCGCATTTATCCGAGGGCTGTATGCGTTCCATGTCGGCCAGTCCGTTCATCAGTCTTTCCAGTCCTTTCTCGCTCGCTTTTAGCGCGTCGTTCGAGAAATCCACCGTTCCGCGGTAGTGGGCCGACAGAATGAAGAAGCGTATCGTCATGGGGCTGTATGCCTTTTCGAGGCTCGGGTGGTTTCCGGTGAAGAACTGTTCGAGCGTGATGAAGTTACCGAGGCTCTTGCCCATCTTCTGACCGTTGATGGTAATCATGTTGTTGTGCATCCAGTAGTGCACCATCGGCTTGCCGTAGGCGGCCATGGCCTGCGCTATCTCGCACTCGTGATGCGGGAACACGAGGTCCATTCCTCCGCCGTGAATGTCGAAACTCTCGCCGAGATACTTCCGTCCCATTGCCGTGCACTCGCAGTGCCAGCCCGGGAAACCGTCGCTCCACGGGCTCGGCCAGCGCATGATATGCTCGGGCTGCGCTTTCTTCCACAGGGCGAAATCCACCTGATTGCGTTTCTCTCCCACTCCGTCGAGTTCGCGGCTCGCGTTTATCACGTCGTCGAGATTGCGCCCGGAGAGAATGCCGTACTTATGGTCTTTGTTGTATTTCTCTATGTCGAAGTATATCGAGCCGTTGCTCTCGTAGGCATATCCGTTGTCGATAATCCTGCGCACGAGTTCCTGTTGTTCGATGATATGTCCGGTGGCGTGCGGCTCGATGCTCGGGGACAGCACGTTAAGTGCCTCCATTGCGGCGTGATAGCGGTTGGTGTAGTACTGCGCTATCTCCATGGGCTCGAGCTGTTCGAGGCGCGCTTTCTTTGCAATCTTGTCGTCGCCGTCGTCGGCATCGTGCTCAAGGTGTCCCACATCGGTGATGTTTCGCACGTAGCGCACCTTGTATCCGAGGTGGCGCAGGTAGCGGAAGACGGTGTCAAACGTTATCGCGGGGCGCGCATGACCGAGATGCGGGTCGCCGTAAACCGTCGGGCCGCACACGTACATGCCCACGTTGGGTGCATGCAGCGGTTCGAATCTCTCCTTACGCCTCGAAAGGGTGTTGTATATCAAAAGTGTCTGTTCCATTATTACTTCCAAAAAAAACATTTTAATGCATGCAAAGATACAGCAAAATTGGCAAACTAAAAAATAAAACACCGTGATTTGTTTTGCCATGACGTTGATTTTCAGTAATTTTGCATCCGCATTATAATACATTATTGAATAATAACAAACAACAAAACCGAAAATGGCATATACACGTATGACCGCTGCCGAAGCAGCAGCGCTTATCAAAAACGGAGAGAACATCGCCCTCAGCGGCTTCACCCCGTCGGGCGCGGCAAAGGCCGTGACCAAGGAACTGGCAAAGATAGCCGTGGCCGAGCACGAGGCCGGACGAGAGTTTAAGGTGGGATTGTTCACAGGTGCGTCGACAGGACAGAGCACCGACGGTGACCTCGCAAACGCGCAGGCCATCAAATACCGCGCCCCGTACACGACTAACTCTGACTTCCGCAAGCACGTCAACATGGGCGAGATCGCATACAACGACATACACCTGAGCCACATGGCACAGGAACTGCGCTACGGATTTCTCGGACCGGTAGACTGGGCGGTGCTCGAAGTCTGCGACATCGAGGAGGGAGAGACCACATGCAAGGCCTACCTCACATCGGCGGGAGGTATCAGCCCCACGGCCGCACGGCTGGCAAAGCACGTCATTCTCGAACTCAACTCGTTCCACAGCAAGGGCGCCAAGTATCTGCACGACGTGTATGAGTTGCAGGATCCGCCACTGCGCCAGCCCATCCCGATTGTCGGAGTGAGCGACCGCATCGGCAAGCCGTATGTCGAGATAGACGCAAGCAAGATCGTGGGAGTGGTTGAGTGCCACATACCCGACGAGGCACGCGCGTTCAAAGACCTCGACCCCGTGACTACACAGATAGGCATGAACGTGGCAGAGTTCCTCGTGGCAGACATGAAGCGCGGCATCATACCGCAGTCGTTCCTGCCCCTGCAGAGCGGCGTGGGCTCGACGGCAAACGCCATCCTCGCCGCACTGAGCCAGGACAAGAACGTGCCCGACTTCAACATCTTCACCGAGGTGCTTCAAGACGCCGTGGTAGACATGATGCTCGAAGGCCGCGTGAAAGAGGCGTCGGCATGCTCGCTGACCGTCACGAACGAGAGCCTCATGAAGGTATACGACAACATGGACTACTTCAAGAACCACCTCACGCTGCGCCAAAGCGAGATTTCCAACTCTCCCGAGCTGATACGCCGTCTCGGCGTGATTGCCATCAACACGGCACTCGAGTGCGACATCTACGGAAACGCCAACTCCACGCACATCAGCGGAGTGAAGATGATGAACGGCATCGGCGGCTCGGGCGACTTCGAGCGCAACGCATACATCTCAATTTTCACATGCCCGAGCGTGGCCAAGGGCGGACTGATAAGCTCCATCGTGCCGATGGTGAGCCACCACGACCACACGGAGCACGACGTGAACGTAATCGTCACGGAGCAGGGCGTGGCCGACCTGCGCGGCAAGAGCCCCGTGCAGCGCGCACAGTGCATCATCGAAAACTGCGCTCACCCCGACTACAAGCAGCTGCTCTGGGACTACCTGAAGATTGCACGCGGCGGCCACACGAAGCACAACCTGCCCGCGGCATTCGCCATGCACGACACGCTGGCGCGCAAGGGCGACATGCACCTGACGGACTTTGCAGAGTACGTGAAGTAAAGAAGCGGAGAGATATAAAACATACGTAAACCGAAACAACGGGGCTGTGTCTTCAATTCAGACACAGCCCCGTTGTTTTATATTGCTGTCCGGTAAAAAAATAACATAATGTTATATCTATCATAAATACATCAGGTCTGCAAACTTAATATCTCTTAAAAATGTTAATAATTTGATATTATATTTACAAAATAAGGCCTCATAATTGCGTTCTTTTCAAAAAATAATTTCCTCGGCGAAAAAAACGCATTCTCAGAGCATTTAGCGTAAAACGCTATCTGTCAGCCCTTTACCTGCAAAACCTATCGTTCCCACTCCCCCTGCAACCCCTACCCTTTTCCAATTAGGCCGTAATTGCATTCCAATTAGGCCGTAATTGGAACGCAATAAGGCCGTAAATGCAATGCAATTACGGCCTTATTGCAGGGCAAAAACACCCGAAAATCATGTCCGACCCCGAATAATTGCAGCCCAAC
>JAGAPR010000054.1 GCA_017623155.1 Prevotella sp.
AAAGACAATTTTGGAGCAGATAGGTGGCAGACGCTTTGCCGCCATGACGGGAAGCAAAGACTTCATAGACATGGGCAACGGCTTACGCATGAGCCTTGCGAGGAACAAGACGAGTGCCAACCGCCTTGACATCATCTATGACGGAGGAGCAGACCTCTACAATATGCGCTTCTACCGCAAGACGTTCAGCAAAAAGACCTTTGAGTGCAGGACGAAGGACATAGAAACGCACGAGGGTATATATTGTGATATGCTGGAAGAAATGTTCACGATGGTAACGGGACTTTACACCCGTTTTTAAGGGAGGTGGGCGGCGAAAGCCGCCTACTTTCTTTCATGAGCATGATGGCGGATAAGAAAGTAGGCAAAGAAACCTTTGTCCTAATCTACGATAGTATTTACAAAAACAAGTTTTTATCATGGAAGCAATCAGACAAAACGGAAAAATCATCTTGCACAGCAATGACGAAACAAGCATAAAGATGATTTTCAAAAACCTCACGGGCAGGAATTTTCAAGGTCAGGAATATGTGGAATATATCCGGTGCATCGCAATCGGGGATATGGGATTCTCGCCCGGCATTATCGAACATTGCAAGGATGATGAGGTAATCGGTAAAGGAACAATCCCGAATGTATGAAAGTGGAAAATCCGATGAAGTTGCGGCTTCATCGGATTTTCTTTCGTCAGGTACTTATTATTTATGGTACATACAGTAGCGCAAACTCAGCCTTTCTCCGTTTGAGCAGCATGGCATGGCGTTTACCCTTGTAGTTACAGAAAGCGATATACTCGCTGTAAATGTTCCGGTCACCAGCCTCCAACTTTCGGATCAGCTTGCTTTTGGGTATCTTCCCGCTCCCCAAAAGACGGTATGGACCGACATTGTAGGCGAGCGTGGCAAGGAGCAGACTATCCTTCCCGAACTGCCGGAACATTGCGCAGAATTTCCGCAGGTCTTTCCGCAGAAGCGCGTCCGCCTGCCGCTTCGTCATGGTACGTGCCGAATACCTTTCACCCGGTAACAACTTATGCCCATATCCTACATACGGGTGATGTTTTTCCGAGTGCCAGCCTTCAAAATACTTCGTGCATCGCACCGCCCTCTCAAATGGCGGCATCCGATAGATAGCCGCCTGCCTGTCCGTTCCTTCATGGTGTCTGTCCCGTGCGGACACGGAACAGACCGCCAGAAGCGAACAAAGGATAGCCATGAATACACGCATCATCGTGTGAGGGACTTGAAGTTGCCGACAGGGACAACCGAAATAATCCCGTCATTCTTCACGTTGCGGTTGTTGAAGTCAAATTCCAACTCGTAGGAGTTGCTGAAATTGTCCTCCACCACCACGATGAAGTTGTGCGCCTCGTCGCCCTCTGCCGTGTAATACAGCCGAAACTTCTCGTTTTCGAGCAGGTAGCGGTCGTTGGGCAGGAACGTGATGCCGTTGTCCATTTTCAGCGTACCTTCCCCCTCGAACTGGAAATATCGGATGGTATAGAGGGTGTTGGCGAAGTCGCCCGTCTTTTTCAGCTCACAGCGGATTTCCACCGTCTGCCCCTTCGTAACCTTGTTAGGCACGGGCATGATTTCCACCGTGAAGGGATAGGATTGCTGGATGTCCATATCATCGTCACACGACACGAGCGTGAACGACACGGCGGCGAACAGGCAGAGTGCCAACGCCTTGAAGATTGATGTTCTCTTGTTCTTGTTGTTCAGTATGTTCATTGTCTTTTGATTTATAAGTTATTGTTCATTTCTTTTTTCGTTGTCAGTTGCAGATACTCGTTCAAGTCCTTGCAACCGTCATAGAGGGCGGAACGGTCGCAGACACGTTCCCCATAGTGTTCTTTTAGCGTTTTCAACGTGCACCGTCCGGCTGCGTCATGGTCGAGATAACAGTCTATGCGCCCGTAACCGTCCAGATGCTTCATTGCCTTTTCCACGTTGGAAACGGAGTTCAGCACAAGGTAGTCGCCCGTTTCCAATCCGAGCGTGACAGCGGAAAGGAAGTCCATGAAGCCCTCAAAGACGCTACACATGTCAGCCGGAGAGCCTTCCGCCTTGACCAGCGACACATCCTTCGGCGGCACGCATCCTTTGAAGAAACGGCTGCGGATTTCATATCCACCCGCCACATTCGGAAAACCGACGGCAAAATACCGCTTGCCACGCACGCCGTAATTCAGTCGGCAGCAATACCGGAATACAATGCCGTAAGGAATGCCCCGTTCTGCCAGATAGTCCGTCAGTGGAGAACGAAACAGCGGGGCGCCTTCCACTCCTTCAAAGGCAGGTTCTGACGGTTTAGGCAGGAAAGTCGGTTTACTCATGTCGGGAACAGGCATAGGCATATTGGCGGTTTCCGTTATGAATTTCACTTGTTCCATGAAGTCTCCGCTTCGGGCAAACTCTCCGGCAAGCGTGAAGATGTCGCCGCCTTTACCCAAACCGAAGTCGTACCAGAGCTGTTTCGCCACATTCACGCGAAAAGAGGGTGTGCGCTCATTGCGGTATGGCGCACGATACCACAACTCGTTGCCGCTTCTTCGGACAGGCTCATGTCCCAGCCGTGCGAGGAAGTCCGCAAGGGGTATCTGCCGCATGGCGTCGATTTCCGTCCGTTCCATGCGGTGCGTCAGTTAATGATGAACTTGATGCCCACGCCCCACTGCGTATGAAACTTCCTCGTGTCGCCACCCCACAGGCAACGCTCCCGGAGGTTGGCGAGCAGGGCGATACGGTCAGCCACGTAAAACTCCACGTCCAGCGTCAGCGCACCGCCGTAGATGAAGGCGTCCCGGTCATGGAGCGTGGAGCCGTCATGCAGTACCTTTTCGCCCCAGTTCACCGATTCATATCCGGCAAGAGCCGAAGCCCCTGCATAGACGAACACGATTTTTCGGGCATC
>JAGAPR010000055.1 GCA_017623155.1 Prevotella sp.
CAATCTGAAAGCAGCGCGGGCGCGGCTTTCCCGCATTGAAACCGACCTGCTGGGCTATTTCAAGGTGATGGGTGCAGCAGCACGGGCATTGGACGGCAAAGACCGACTGGAAGTGCTGCACGGGATCATGCACCCGGATGGCGAGCGGTTTTCCTTTGACTGGAACTGGCTTGCCCCAAGCGGGCTGTCCACCAAAGACTTTATCGCTCCGTCCTCATTTGCTTTTAAGAACAGCCGGATGTTCCAGATGGGCGGAAAGCTGTGCGCAGTCAGCTTCCTGCAAATTATCACGCCGGAGCTGAACGATCATGTATTGACGGACTTTCTGGATACCGATTCGGGCATTGTGGTCAATCTCCATGTGCAGGCGCTGGATCAGTCGGAAGCCGTCAAAATGATCAAGCGCAAGATTACCGATCTCGACGCCATGAAGATACAGGAACAGAAAAAAGCTGTCCGGGACGGCTACGATATGGACATACTTCCCTCTGACCTTGCGACCTACGGCGGCGAAGCGAAAAAGCTCTTAAACGAACTGCAAAGCCGCAATGAGCGTTATTTCATGATCACTTTCCTTGTGCTGAACTATGGCGATACCAGGCGCAAGCTGGAAAATGACGTGTTCCGCGCCGCAGGCGTGGCGCAGAAATACAACTGCCAGCTTACCCGTCTGGACTTCCAGCAGGAACAGGGGCTTGTATCGTCCCTGCCGCTGGGGGTGAGCCAGATCAAAATCACACGGGGAATGACGACCTCTGCCGTCGCGATAATTGTTCCCTTTGTGACACAGGAGCTGTTCATGGGCGGCGACGCCTTTTATTACGGACTGAACGCCAAATCCGGCAACATGATCATGCTGGATCGCAAAAATGCCCGTTCTCCCAACGGGCTGGTATTCGGTACACCCGGCGGGGGCAAGTCCTTTTCCTGTAAGCGCGAGATGGTAAGCGTGATTCTGAAAACCGGCGACCATGTGATCGTGTGCGACCCGGAGGGCGAATATGCGCCGCTGGTGAAGCTGCTCCACGGGCAGATTATCCGGCTGTCACCCACCAGCACCGACTATGTGAACCCGCTGGACATCAATCTGAATTATTCCGAGGACGAAAACCCGCTGGCGCTGAAATCCGATTTTGTGCTGTCTTCTTGTGAGCTGATTATGGGCGGCAAGGCCGGATTGGAAGCCATTGAAAGAACGGTAATTGATCGGGCGGTACAGCGGATCTACCAGCCCTACTTTGCTGACCCATGCCCGGAGAATATGCCGATCCTGTCCGACCTGCACGACGCGCTGACGGCGCAGCATTTACCGGAAGCCGACCGGGTAGCACAGGCGCTTGACCTGTATGTATCGGGATCCCTTAACTTCTTCAACCACAGAACGACGGTGGACATCGACAACCGCTTTGTCTGCTATGACATTAAGGAACTGCCGAAGAATCTGAAAAAGCCGGGGATGCTGATTATTCAGGATCAGGTATGGAACCGTGTTACACTCAACCGCAACGCAGGCGTTTCCACATGGTATTATGCCGACGAGTTCCATTGGGCGAGACGTTCCGTTGCTTAATAGGCAACGGGGTCAGCAGTGCCCGTCGTAAGACAAAACTGCTGATACAACTGATATGGTGTTGTTCAAATGAGTGGGTAACGCCACAAAGGGACACACACAAACTGCCTTCTGCATGAGTAGCGGTGTAAAGCGAAAATGTGGTCATAGCTAGGCTGAAGAGCAAAAAGCCAATCCTAACAGAGAGTTACATTAAGAAATATTGAAAACATTGGTTTAAAAGTGGCTAGAGCCCACCTGTGGAAGAAGTATTGTAATAATGTTTGAGCTGAGGAAACGTCTGTAGAGGTACAGGCTGTTGGTTATTATGTAGTGAAGCTGTATAAGGTGAGTATCCACAGAAGTGGGGACGAACTGACGATTTAAAGGGTCTAAAATTCGAATACGTCGAAAGGCGTATGCCAACGGTTTGGCGTTAATTACCGATGAGTAAGGGCGTGGAAGTGAAAATCGGGATACTGTTACAGGCAGTATAAATTAGCAGGCTCAAAGGAGGCACCTAAGTACAGTATATTGCACCATATTGGAACGTCGAAAGCAACGAACAGATAGCGGTTACACACGCAATGACCTGTTGGTAAGGAAAGCATTTTTGTATAACTTACCTTTATCGTTGTGAGAGCGGAGGCACGAGCGTTGAAGCTTCTGTAATGGAAGTGGAGCAACAGCCTCTAGTGGGATGGTTAGTATTGGAAGCTAACCAATAAAAAGAGTTTATAAAATAATGTAGTTAGCATTCATAGGTTCGAGTATGACTAAAAGAAACAAAGGCTTACGAGAGTGAGGTGATGTAAGCATCAAATCCTTCGCCTTGGATAGTTAGCATGATTGTGCAATACTCTAAAGGACACGAAAAAACTAGTAGTTTTTTAGAGGAGGTATAACTATCATGGATCAATCTACACATGATGTTCGGCGTGCAAACTGGC
>JAGAPR010000056.1 GCA_017623155.1 Prevotella sp.
CTGCAATAAGGCCGTAATTGCATTGCATTTACGGCCTTATTGCGTTCCAATTACGGCCTAATTGGAATGCAATTACGGCCTAATTGGAAAACAAGAGGGGTTGTAAGGGGAGTAGGGACGGTAGGTTTTGCAGGTAATAGGCTGACAGATAATGTTTTACGCAAAACGCTCTGAAAATGCGTTTTTTTCGCCGAGGAAATTATTTTTTGAAAAGAACACAATTATGAGGCCTTATTTTGTAAATATAACATCAAAATATTAACATTTTAAAAACAAATTAACAATTGTGAGTTCAAAATAATGCTATCGTATAAACGTTTCTTCGTGGACAGCAGTGCACGAGCCGTGCGTCCCTACGAATAATCAGATATTACGTTACTCGAAATGTCGGATGAACAAAAAAGCCCTGCGGCATTTGTCGTGTCGCAGGGCAAAAATCATTAAATCAATGTTTGATTATCGCTGATTACATCTTTATTCTATACAGTCTGAATGTCATTGCGGGCAGGTTGTCGGTAAGCACGGAGTTCTTTTTGCCGGCCTCACAGCTTGCCGTTCCGCTCTGCGGCACTATCCGTTCGGGATTGTCGAGGGTGTTCTCGGCGTTCGGGTCATCGCATGTCAGTGTCAGTGTTGTTGCCGTGCGCCCGCCTTTCAGGCCGAGCAGGTTTATCGTCACGGGCTGCTCCGCCTTACCGGTGTTCACCACTTTCACTATCACCTCGCGCGTATTTTTGTCTGTCACCGCACTGGCGAAGAGCCCGTTCTGCCCCTCCCGGCCGGCCACCGGCTTGCCGGCCATGGTCAGCGGCAGCACGTTGGTGCCTTTGTTCATTGCGTACATCTGCTGAACATAGTAGCTCACGCTCTTGAACATTCGGGTGTTGTCGAACCAGATAAGGTCGGGCCGCCACTGCCAGCCGTCGACATGGGCGAACAGCGGGGCGTATGCCGTGAGCCATACAACGTCGGCATTACGCTCGAGGTCGGTCATGAATGCTGCTTCATAGAGCGATGTCTCGAAGTGGTTCCATTTCTTTCCCTTGCCGTGGCAGGCATATTCGCCGGCAAACACTTTCGGACCTTTGCGGTCGTAGTTCTCATAGCGCAGTCCGCTGTTGAGGAACCATGATTCGGGACGGTAGAAATGCTCGTCCACGAGGTCGGCCTTCATCTCTTTCATCGCTTTCCATCCTATTTCAAACATCTTGCCTTCGGAGTCGGGTCCGCTCGTGCCCACGATGCGCATCTTGGGATAACGCGCCTTGATGGCTTTCACAAACGGTGCGAGACGCTTGAAATACAGCTCGTCCCATTGCTCGTTGCCCACACCGATCATCGTCATGTTGAACGGAGCGGGATGTCCCATCTCGGCACGCTTGCGGCCCCATTCGGTCGTGGTGTCGCCATTGGCAAATTCGATAAGGTCGAGACAGTCCTGTATATAAGGTTGAAGCTCGTCGAGAGAAGCGTGCGCGCTCTCGTCGTTACGGTTTTGGAACTGGCATGCCATGCCCACGTTGAGCACCGGCAGCGGCTCGGCACCGATATCTTCGGACAGCACGAAATACTCATAGAAACCGAGTCCGTAGCTTTGATAATAGTCGGGGAAGAAGCGGTGGGTGAACGTATGCAGCCATCTGTTGTGGTTTAGCGGTCGGTTTTCCACCGGTCCTATGGTGTTTTTCCACTGATAGCGAGTTGCAAGGTCCGTGCCCTCGACGATACATCCGCCGGGGAAGCGGAACACACCGGGATGCTGGTCGGCCAGCGCCTGCGCGAGATCGCGGCGCATGCCGTTGTCTCTGTTCTTGAAAGTGTTTACGGGGAAGAGGCTCACATGTTCGAGGCTGACGGTGTTTCGGCCGTCAAGGAAAATGCGGAGCCGTGCGTCGTTGTGTGTCTTCGGAGACTTTATGATGACCTCATACTTCTTCCATTCGGCCGATTTGACTTCGAGTCTCGCGCTCGCGAACTCCTGACGCTCGCCCATTGTCTTCGGGTCTATGAGTTGCACGGTAATCCGCCCGCTGCCTTTCGGAGCCTTCGCCCATACCGTGAAGCGGTAATCCTCACCTTTGAGCACGCCGATGCCGAAGTAGCCCTCGTTGACAAGTCCCGAGCGGCGGTCTCTGTGACCGGGGTCGGAGAGTGTCACATAATGCGGACAACGCTCGAACGGTCCGTCGTTTTTCAACTCCACGTTACCGAAAGTCTGCCATCCCATGAAACTTTGGGGAAACTCGAACGAGCGGTTTTTCACCAGTTCGCCATACAATCCGCCATCGGCGGCATAGTTGATGTCTTCGAAAAACATGCCGTACATGGTGTTTTGTACCACGGCTCCCACCTTTTTCGTATTCACGTCCATTACGTTCGACTGTGCCTTGACAGTCAACGTTGCCGCCAACAAAACGGCACTTGCTATTATTCTACTATTCATTAAATTTATAAGGTTGATTAAGTTCACTGGACAAAATTAGTTAAAAACAAGCATAAAAGCGAAGTTTTTTTATTTAAAAGTATTATTTTTGTAAAACTTTTAACGGCCTGTTTTATCCGGTAGACGGTAAACAGGAAGTTTAACCGATAAGCGGATGCAAATCGGGCGGATAAAGAACATAAAACGATAAGAGACAAGAACATAATACAAAAAACTACTAACATCATTTACATTACAACAAAATGGAACAAAATCTTAACGGCAGCAAATCCTATCTGATATCCATCGTAATGGTGGCCGTGCTCGGCGGCTTGCTATTCGGATACGATACGGCTGTAATCTCAGGAGCGGAGAAAGGACTGCAAGCATTCTTTCTCGGAGCAGGCGATTTCACCTATACCGACGGCTGGCACGGCTTCACATGCGCGAGCGCACTCATCGGTTGTATCATCGGTAGTGCCTTATCGGGCTTGTTAGCCTCAAATCTCGGTCGCAAGAAGTCGCTAATATTGGCGGGACTGATGTTTTTCGTGTCGGCACTCGGCTCAATGTGTCCCGAATTCCTGATATTCGAGCGCGGCGTGGCGACATACGACCTGCTCGTGATGTTCAACGTGTATCGTGTCATAGGCGGTGTCGGGGTGGGACTCGCGTCTGCCATCTGCCCGATGTATATAGCCGAAGTGGCACCTTCGAACATAAGAGGCACGCTCGTGTCATGGAACCAGTTTGCGATAATATTCGGACAGCTTGTCGTTTATTTCGTCAACTTCATCATCCTCGGTGAGCATACAAATCCGATAATCGAGCAAATAGGACAGGGTGTCAACGCCGTGGCACCGGGAAGCGACCCGTGGACGATAACGACCGGATGGCGATATATGTTCGGAAGCGAGGCCGTGCCGGCCGGACTGTTTGCCCTGCTCATCTGTTTCGTGCCCGAAACTCCGCGCTATCTGGTGATGGTAAATCAAGACAAGAAAGCTCTCGCCATATTGCAGAAGATAAACGGCAGCAAGGTGGGCGAGCAAATACTTGCCGAAATAAAGAATACCATAACCGAAAAGACCGAGCGACTGTTCACATACGGATGGCTCGTTATTTTCGTCGGCATAATGCTCAGCGTGTTCCAGCAGGCTGTCGGCATCAACGCCGTGCTGTACTATGCTCCCAGAATATTCGCCGATATGGGCATGGACAAGCCTATGGTGCAGACGGTGATAATGGGTATAGTAAACATCCTGTTCACTCTCGTGGCCATTCTCACAGTTGAAAAGTGGGGACGCAAGCCGTTGCTCATCTACGGCTCGATAGGTATGGCTGTCGGAGCGTTCGGCGTGGCAGTCACATTCGGCAATCCGTCGCTCGCCATCATCACGATGCTCAGCATCATGATATACAGTGCTTCGTTCATGTTCAGCTGGGGACCGATATGCTGGGTGCTCATCGCCGAGATATTCCCCAACACCATTCGCGGCGCGGCCGTGGCGATAGCAGTGGCTTTCCAGTGGATATTCAACTGGATAGTAAGCTCTACTTTCGTGCCGATGTTTAACATGAAAACGGCCGGCGACCCCGATTTCGGACATTGGTTCACATACGGGCTCTACGGAGTGATATGCGTGATAGCCGCAGTCTTCGTATGGCGAATGGTGCCGGAGACGAAAGGCAAGACGCTCGAAGACATGAGCAAACTGTGGAAAAAAGAATAAAAGCAACGGGCCGCATGGCGATACCGGTATCGGTAGTCATGCGGCCCGGGCATATAAACAATAAATCAATCAAACAATAATCCTTTAATAAAAATCGGAAGACGATGAAAACGATTTTAATAGCGGAAGACAACGAGAGTAATTACATCTTGATGACCTACATCCTTAAACGCAATTATCAGATAGTAAGGGCGCATGATGGCAGGGAAGCAGTGGAAATATCGGAAAAAGGAGGCATAGACCTTATTCTGATGGACTTTAAAATGCCTGTCATGGACGGACTCGAAGCCACTCGGATAATAAAGGGAGCCACCCCCGAACTACCAATAATAATGCTCACGGCAAACGCTTTTGAGAACGATCGACTTGCGGCTATAAACGCAGGATGCGACGATTTCTTGTCGAAACCCATCAACAGTAAGGTGTGTTTGGATACAATAGCCAAGTATATATGATTGATGTAGCGGGGAGAGAATGGCTTTATGGCCGTTAAAAAAGTCGCCGCGTCTTTTTTAAGGGTTTGTCGAACATCCGTAAAGGATGACGATAATAAGTTTTGATTAGCGTAAAATAATAACGGGACTCATCGTAAGACGAGTCCCGTTATTATTTTATTTACTTCCTGTAATAAGTGCTATTAAGCGGGAAGGCTGATTGCCTCAGAAGGACAAACATCGGCACATGTGCCGCACTCTGTGCAAACCTCGGGGTTGATAGAATACTTTTCGCCCTCAGAGATTGCTCCTACCGGACACTCATCGATACATGTACCGCATGCGATACAATCGTCACTAATAACGTAAGCCATAATTAAACTGTTTTTATTAAATTAATACCAATAAATTAGGATGCAAATGTACTAATTTAATTCGATATATACCCGATGCAGGGTAGATATTTTGCATTATTTATATAATATCAAAATAAAACGATATATAATAAGTAGATGAAAACAACGTTATTTATAATAAGACATGAAGAGAGTACTGACCATAATAATTATGTTTGCCGTCTGCATCTGCATGGCGGCACAAGAGCGCATTGCGCAGAACAAACCATACATCGACCTGAGACCGCTTCATTTCGGTATTCTCGTGGGTGTGCACCTGCAAGACATCGAATTCAGCAATGTGGGTCCGCAAACGATAACCGGACCGAACGGTGAACAGACCACTCAAACGATACTGTGCGATGCCGATAACTGGAGTCCGGGATTTAGTGTCGGTGTTTCTGCCGAGATGAGAATAAGCAATCATTTGTCTGCCCGTTTCACTCCCACAATGCACTTCGGAGCGAAACATCTTGTGTTCAGAAACTTTTCGCAGCTCGATGACAAGGGTATGCCCGCAGAAACTACGCAGGACATGAAGAACACATACATCTCAATGCCGATAGACTTGAAGTTCAGCGCACAGCGATTTAATAACTACCGCCCTTACATGATGGCCGGAATAAACCCGATGATAAACCTTACGGGCAAAGCTCAGGACAATCTTCGGCTGAAACGGTACGACACTTTCGTGGAAGTGGGGCTCGGGTGCGATCTCTATCTGCCGTTTTTCAAACTCATTCCCGAACTTAAATTCTGTTACAGCCTGTCCGACGCGCTCGACAAGAACCACGTAAACGAGTTGCAAGACGAGAGCCTGCGCCCCTTTGCCACATCGGTAAGGTCCGGGCACAGCAAGATGATTGTGCTTACTTTTTATTTTGAATAGTCATCGTTATCTTTCCGACATATATTCCGTGCTTCCCGTTTTGATCTACGGGAACCTTGTGTCCGGTAGCGTTTTTCACCCATTCCAAGTCTTTGAAATAACTGTGTGAGTGCCCGCCAAGCACTATGTCGATATCTTTGCTTGCCGCTATCATCGCGTTGTCATCCACGTCAGATTTCAAATCCCAGCCTAAATGCGACAGGCAAACCACCACATCACACTTTTCCTTATTCCTCAACAGTGCGGCAATGCGCGGCGCAACAATCAGCGGGTCGGTGTATTTCACGCCGGGATAGTTCTTTTCCGATATCAGTCCGCCCGGTTTCGGCGACAAGCCGAACACTCCGATGCGCAGTCCCGAGCGTTCCAACACCACGTAAGGTCTCACCAATCCTTCGGCTACGGTGCCGGTGAAGTCGTAGTTTGCGCACACTATCGGGAACTCGGCCTTGCGATACAGCCTCGCCAGATTGTCCAATCCGAAGTCAAATTCATGGTTGCCAATCGTCGCCGCGTCATATTTCATGATGTTCATCAGCCCCACTTCCACATCGCCCTTGTACATAGTATAATAAGGTGAACCTTGCGAGAAGTCGCCACTGTCGAACAGCAGCAGGTCAGGACAAGCCTCCCGTTCCTTTTTCAACATCTCTATCCGTCGCAGATATCCGCCCCGTCCCGCTTTCATCGTGTCGTTGAGGTTCTCGCTCAGCGGCATTACTGTGCTGTGGGTGTCGTTCGTGTGCAGTATCACGAGTTTCTTCTGTGCTCCTGCCGACAGTGCCATGATGCATACGACAGCCATTAACATATATTTTTTCATGTTCTTTTCTTTAATCGTTCAACAGCTTTTCATCATCTCACCACTATCCGGCCTTCAACCGTCGCGTCGACAGTGGCACCCTCTTTTTTCTTGTATCGGAAGTAATCCGCTATTATATAGCGTGTGTCGTTGGAGGCCTCTTGCGGCGAGTTGAAGTCTTTTTTCGATTTAAATGCCGTCATCTTGTCATTGCCTTCGGCCAGATAATCAATTGTGGCGATGCGGTAGTCGGCCTCCGGGTCAATCTCTTTGCCGTGGAGGCGTGCGCTTGTCAACCGGCCGTCGCGTGTGATTATAAGCTCAACGCCCCGGCTCACGCCCTCGCCTCCGGCTGCCGCGATATTCCCGAACAGAGTCAGCAGGTCTTTACCGGTAAGCGTGAGGAAACATATTTTGTTTTCGAACGGGGCTATCTCGAGCACATCTCCGTAAGTGACAGTGCCTTTCGGCAATGCCGCGCGTATGCCGCCGATGTTGTAAACACCCATCACCGGTGCTTCTCCGTATTCCGGTGCCGCCCAAACGAGAATGTCGGCAAGCAGATTTGACAGCGTGCTTTCCGGCCGGTCGCCGACCATATATCGTGCCGAATGTCCCACGACGGGTCGCATCACACTGTCCACTTTCTGACGATATGGCGCAATAAATCTGTTTACTGTCTCATCGTCGTTAGCGTCGAAAGTGCTGTCTATCAATATCCGGCTGCGTTCCACCGATGTAATCTGCCATCTGTGCGATGCGCATGCCGACATCATTGCGACGGTGAGAGCCGCCATTATCAATTTGCCCGCAAACTTATTCATAATCAATAATATTTTGACGCAAAATTAATAAAAATGGCATAACATGCAAAAAAAGAGTGCTCAAAATTGCCCGTTCCAATAAAATATAGTAACTTTGCATCCGCTTTTCGGCGTAATCGCTGACGGGAAGTAACGTGTTGCCCGCTATGTTGCGCCAGAACGATAAGAACAATATTTAATAACCAGTTAAGAAAATGGATTTAATTAAAGTTGCTGAAGAAGCATTTGCAACCGGCAAAGAGTTTCCGGAGTTCCGTTCCGGTGACACAATCACTGTCGCTTACAAAATTATCGAGGGTACAAAAGAGCGTATCCAGCTTTACCGCGGCGTTGTAATCAAGATTTCGGGCCACGGCAACAAGAAGCGTTTCACTGTCCGCAAGATGTCGGGAACGGTAGGCGTAGAGCGTATTTTCCCCATCGAGTCACCCAACATCGACAGCATTGAGGTGAACAAGTACGGTAAGGTTCGTCGTGCAAAGTTGTACTATCTGCGCAATCTCACCGGCAAGAAAGCACGTATCAAGGAAAGAAGAAAAGCCATTGCGAAATAATATCGCACACTTTTCAGGAAAAGATTTATCAAGCGCGGCATCCCGAACAGGGGTGGCGCGCTTTTTTTGTTCGGTAGTAGTGCAGAGTGTGGAGTTATGATTATCGTCAAGGCTTGATAGTAATCATAACTCTACACTCTGCACTCTGTACTATTATAACGTATCATATTCCGCAGAAGCCACGTCGCATTTTGGTTTGCGGCCACTCCCGGCGTAATCTTGTATGTATAAGTTACATCGTCGGAAAGTTCTATTTCGAAGCACATATTATGGAAACGTCCCGACGGATTGTCGGCCATTTTCGACAGCTCAAGGTCGTGTGTGGCTATCACTCCGGTCACGGGCAGTGCCGAGATGGCATCGAGAAACATACGCGAGCCGTTCAGTTTGTCGAGCGAGTTTGTGCCCCGCAGTATCTCGTCGAGAATTATCAGTGTGCGCGTCGAGCGGCGGCAGGCATCCAATAGTTGTCCGAGTCTGAGCAGCTCGGCATTGAAATAACTGATGCCGCGCGACAGATTGTCGCTTGTGCGCATGCTTGAGAACAGCGAGTAGAGCGACACGCGGAGCCTGTCGGCAAATACCGGCATGCCGTTTACGGCCAGAATATAGTTCACTCCGAGCGAACGCAAGAACGTGCTTTTGCCCGCCATGTTGGCTCCGGTGATGATATAATAGTGATTGTCCTCCACGCGAAAGTCGTTAGGCACGGCCGCCGCACCGAGAAACGGATGATAAATGCCTTGTGCGTCGTATATGATGCTGTCGCCGTTCACTATCTCTGCATGTCCGGCCGCCGGATTGTTAAACCTGAATGTGGCCATGGATACGAGTGCGTCGAGCGTGCTCACATCGTCTATCCACCGTTCCATGTCTGTGGCGTGGCATTGTTGCCAGCGTCTGAAACGGCGCACGAGAAAGAAGTCGCTTAGCAGGAAAGTGTCGAAAAGTATCAGTCCGAGCACGTTTCCGCGCCTGTCGAGTCCGTCGAGAATGCGCCGCAACTCATCGAACGAGGCCAAAGCGTTGCTTGCCGCCCCGTCGGCCGAGATGCGGATGCACGGGTCTTCGATTTTGGAAAGTTCTGTGGACGCAACGAGTCGCACCAGTTCCGTGTAGGCTTTCATCTGCCTGTAAAGGCTGTTTATCGCCTTACCCATTTGCCGTAAGGCTCCCGAGCACATCATCAGCACGGCGAAAAACATCAGCGTGCCCCACATCACGGGCACTCCCGACGGCATTTCCGTCGTTGCGGCGAGCACTATCAGCAGTGCGAAGATGCCCTGTGCCGCAATCGCAACCGCCAATGCCGCCGTGGAAGACGCGAATGCCGGCAACGGCAAACCGCCCGCAACGGACAGCGCCGCCTTTACGGCCGGAGTGTCTATCGCTCCATACCGTCGCATGGCGATGAACTCTGTGCGCAGGTTTTCCATTTCGGCGAGTCTGTCGATGGCTGCCGCCCGCCTGTCGATGGCGTTTTTGCCGCTTCCTTCCTCAAAGGCTTTCATCTCCATGCAGCGCGCGAGCGTGTCGGCACCTCCGCGTGTTACGGTGCGGTTGATGCGCTGAAACAGCGACGCCGTGCCGAATATGTCCATGTCGAAGGTATATTCGTGGTCGGCGTTTATGTATCTGTCGCCGGCATCGAAGCGTTCGAAACGCCCGTCGAGAAAGTCTTTTTCGCCCTCGTATACGTCGCGCAGGGCCGAGAGCCGCTCGGTCTTGTCGGTGTTTCGGATGTCTATACGTCTGAAAAGCACATAGGTGCACAACAAGAAAAAGGCTGCGCAGAGCCATAGTGCGGAGCCGTACACGGTATATGCCGCCACAAAACCGATTGCCGCGGCAAAGGCCGCAAGTTCCGAAGCGACGAGCATGCGGCCCGTATGTTTTAATTTTGCTATGTCGGCCGACAGTGATTGCACCCGCCCGGCATAGTGTTCATTCAGTTCTTTTGGGTCTGTCATCAGTCGTTTGCGCTTCCGTTATTTGCGCCTTGTGGCTATTTTGAGTGTCTCGTTCTCCGTTGTCACCATGCGCCCGTCGTGCTCCACGCCTGCAAGAATGACAATCTCGCCGTCTTTCAGCCTGCGGTCTCCGAGCACGGTGGCCGTGTATCTCACTCCCATGCCCGGGGCTATGCTCTCCACGAGTATGCCCGGAGATATTGATATGCGCTTGTTGTTTGTGGTGTCGGAAACGATGGGGCGTATGTTTCTGATTTCTTCCGGCGAGTTGTTCATTATCTCAAACACCACCTTACCGCTCTCTCCGGCACTCAATATTCCGTCGCCGTCGGCATCTGTAAATGTCATCTTGCGCACCTCGATCATCGGCAGGAAGCCCGGTCTGCCGTGACGGCTGCCACGGTTGCCCCCGGCAGTCATCTTTTCCAACTGCCGCAGCGAAACCTCTCTGCCGGTGTTGTCGCTCGAAGCGGTGTTGTCGATGGCGGGATAGGTGCCCTGCACGTCGCTCTCTTCAAACACGATACGGTCGTCTCCGCTGTTTGTCGGGTCAAATCCGCTGTCGTCTTGTCCGCCGGCCTGCTGTCTGTCGTAACCGTATCCACTCGATGCGGCGTTGGTGCTTTGCCGTGTGCGTGCCGCCCTTTCCCTGCGGTGAGCCTCGTATTTCTCGCGGTCGGCCTTCTCATTGGCCGACCCTATGGCCGCTCCCACGGCCGCTCCTCCGGCCATGCCTACAACCGTTCCTATGTCACTTCCGCGCCATCCGCCACTGATACCACCGATAGCCGAGCCTAATATTGTGCCGAACTGTGCGCCGATGTATGCGCCTTCTCCGGTGGTTTTGCATCCGGAGGCCAGCAATATGCCGCATGCGGCGTATATAAAACTCTTGTTCATATTTGTATTTATTTTTGCAAAGATGGTGCAAACCGCGTGCAAAAAAAACTTGTTTCATTTGCCGAGGCGCATCCTGTTTTCTGCAAAGATAAACATTTCCTGCAAAACTGCAATAGGAATATCCCTATATAATGTTCGGGATATTCCTATTTGTAGTTTCCGGATAAAATATTTTTGGAGCGAAAAAACTGTCCATTTAACCTCCAATAGCGTATCGAATTTTATACTTAACATTCTTTGTTGTTCTTTAACTGTTTGAATTTATCTTTACACGCTAAGTGCTCTGAGAATCGATTCTTTTCCAAGAAAAAATTTTTGGCGCAAATACGCGAATTATGGAGTGTTTTGCTTAAATATCTGTGCATCAGTGGCTTATAGTGATTTGTGTCGTTTTTCAATGCTTTAAAAACCGTCTTGTTTTCCAATTAGGTCGTAATTGCATTCCAATTACGGCCTAATTGCACTCCCGTTAGGCCGTAAATGCAGTGCAATTACGGCCTTATTGCAAGGCAAAAACATGCAAAAAATGAAGAAAACGGTTTGTAATTGTTATCTGATATTAAAATAACAGTGGTATATGTTAATATTTTTAAGTTAACAAAACCTCTTTCGAGAATTTCTTTTGTACACTCTTTTTACTTTTCGTTTTAACATTTAATGTTAAAATGTCCGTTCTTTTGACGCTTTTTTAACACAAAGGCACCAAAACGTTTTTTGGGACTCATCCGATATTTGGAGCGAACAATATGTATCATCTAAATATCGGATGAGTCAAAAATATTTGCGCCTTAGCGTCTCTGCGTTTTTTTACCTTTCAAAACTCCCGCAAGAATTTCACAAAAAAAAGAGAGCTACAATTTCTTGTAACTCTCTCTTGCGGTGCGTACGGGACTCGAACCCGTGACCCCATGCGTGACAGGCATGTATTCTAACCAACTGAACTAACGCACCAGTCTGTTGCTGTTTGCGGGTGCAAAGGTATATGTTTTTTTTTATTCCACCAAATTTTTTGCCGATTATTTGAAAATATTTTTAATTAAAGCGCAACAGCATACAGCCGGTAATGCAAATCGTCAATAAAAATATAGGTATTTCATACTGTTTAAAACAAAAATCGGGCGAATAAAGATTGTTTGACATCAAATTATCGTTTTAAGTGCGCATATTTTTATATTTCGCTTGCCACGATTGAAAAAAATGATTAATTTTGCACAGTTGTAGTGATTGAATATGTGAAAGATGAGAATCTTTTAAATATCATTCGAATGAAGTATTAATACATTATTATATATTATATGATAAGGATAAAAACCATTTTAATGCTGATTTTCATCTGTTTTGCGGTGGAAATCAAAGCGCAGCTCCCGGCGGTGACACTGAAAGACATCACGGGAAAAACCGTGACTACCGACACGCTGTCGAACAACGGCAAACCGTTTATAATATCGTTTTTCGCCACTTGGTGCAAGCCTTGCAACCGTGAACTGACCGCCATCAGCGAGGTTTACGACGAATGGCAGGAAGAGACCGGCGTGAAAGTCATCGCCGTGAGCATCGATCAGGCACAGAACATAAATAAGGTGAAACCGCTTGTAGACGGTAACGGATGGGAGTATGAGGTGCTTCTCGACCCGAACAGCGATTTCAAGCGCGCGCTCGGCATACAGATGATACCCTACGTGCTCATCGTCGACGGGAAAGGAAACATCGTGTACAAGCACAACGGATATACCGAGGGTGCCGAGGCAGAACTGATAGAGAAAGTGCGCGAACTGATAAAATAACATTTAAAGCAGATTTTTCGTGTTTGACATAACAAAGAAAACATTATTGTCGCTGCTCGTTGCCCTGCCTTTAGGCACGGCGATGGCGCAAGAGGAAGACAAGAAAGAACCGGCGGTGCGACTGAGCGGAAGCATTCAGAGCGATGTGCTGATACCTCAGAACGACAGTAAGATAGGCACAGAGGATTACAGCGAGTGGGGACTGACAAACACTTTCGCCGAGCTTAATCTCACAAGCAAGTATGTGGATGCCGGCGCGCGGCTCGAGTATCTTGAGCATCCGCTGCCCGGTTTCGAGCCCGACTACAAGGGGTGGGGCGTGCCTTACATATATGTAAAGGGCCACTATAAGAATGTCGAGCTTACACTCGGTAACTATTATGAACAGTTTGGCTCGGGATTTATCCTGCGCACATACGAGGAGCGAAGCCTCGGAATAGACAACTCGCTGTTCGGCGGTCGTTTGGTGTATAAGCCATTCAAGGGTGTCACCGTGAAAGCTCTCACGGGAAAACAGCGCAGATATTGGGATTTGAACGACTCTTGGATTACGGGAGGCGATGTGGAACTGAACATCGACCAATGGTCGGAGAGCATGCGGCAAAGCGGAACATTCCTCACTCTCGGCGCGTCGTTCGTGAACAAGCACGAGAAAGAGGAAGACTTGATGGTAGACGCCGCGCACAAACTGAACTTCCCCACTAACGTAAACGCATACGACTTGCGCCTCAGTCTGCAAAAAGGCGGCTGGAACGTGCTCGCCGAATATGCTTACAAGACACAAGACCCGTCTGTCGACAACGATTATATATACAGGAAAGGTTATGTGACGATGTTGTCGACAAGTTATTCGAAGCGCGGCTTGAGCTTCCTTGTACAGGCAAAGCGCAGCGACAACATGTCGTTCCGCAGCCGGCGCACGTTGCCATCGGCAGCCGAGAACTCGTCGTTTGTCAATCATCTGCCTGCGTTCACGATGGAACATACATACGCTCTGGCGGCACATTATCCGTACGCTACCAATCCCGACGGCGAATGGGCATATCAGGCGGAGTTCGGATATACGTTTAAGAAGCACACGGCACTGGGCGGAAAGTACGGAACGAAAGTGAAGGTAAACTTCTCGCACGTACATTCCATAGAACAATCGCCGCGCCTTCTCGACGGCAACCTCATGGGAAGCAACGGTTACAGCTCGCGTTTCTGGCGTTGGGGCGACAACAAATACTATCAGGACCTCAATGTTCAGTTGGAAAAGAAAGTGAGCAAAGACTTCAAACTGAACCTGATGTATATGAACCAATACTACAATCAGGGCGTGATAGAGGGACACGGAGGCATGGTGCACAGCAACATCTTCGTGGCCGAAGGCAAGTATCGCTTCAACAACAAGCTCACACTGCGCGGCGAGGCACAGTATCTCACCACGGGAGAAGACAAAGGCGACTGGGCTTTCGGATTGCTCGAGCTGTCTGTTCTGCCCAACTGGATGTTCACCGTATCCGATGAATACAACGTGGGAGAGACCGATTTGCACTATTACAACGCTTACGTGACATGGACAACGGGCGCACACCGCCTGCAAGTGGGCTATGTGCGCAATCGCGAGGGCTTGAATTGCTCGGGCGGAGTGTGCCGTTATATTCCCGCAAGCAAGGGCGTGACACTGTCGTACAACTATAATTTCTGATAATCAACAATAGTTATTCATGAAGATAAAGACATTATTATATACTGTTGCCGCATGCCTGACGGCCGTGACATCGTGCGATACGGTGGGCGAAGACGAACGGTACATAGAAGTGACGGAGATACAGCCGCAACGCAGCGTGCTGCTCGAAGACTTCACAGGGCAACGCTGCCCAAACTGTCCCAATGCGGCAATAGAGATAGGAAGACTTCAAACAGCATATCCTGACAGTATCATTGCCGTGGCAATACATGGCGGCCCGTTGGCACTTCCCGCTCTTAAATCAAGCGTCGGAGATGAGTATTATGCAGCAGTGAACAGTCCCAATCTGCCCGCCGGCCGCATAGACCGCCGCGGAGAGACAAGTGTTCCGGACCAATGGCAGGGACTTGTGTATGCGGCAATACAAAAGAAAGATGCCGTCTCGATGAAAATAGAGAGCCGTTATGACGGCAATACCCGCACGGCAAACATCAAAGTGAGCACATACAGCACGAAAGACGTGACAGGAAAGGTGCAGGTATGGCTCGTGGAAGACGGCATAACGGCCATTCAAGCCATGCCGGACGGCAGCAACAACCGTGAATATGTGCACAATCATGTGCTCCGCGCGGCAGTAAACGGCGCATGGGGAGAAGAAGTTTCAGTAGGGCCGGGCAACAGTTCGGAGTCGTCTTACACCACGACGATAGACAATCGGTGGGTTGCCGGGAACATGAATGTGGTGGCCTTCGTATACAATGACAACGGCGTGGTGAAGGTGACAACGGCCGCTCTGACGCCCGATGCGGAATAATAAGGATATAAAAAGAAACAAAACAATAACGAATAGTAAGTATGAAAAGAATAAAAAACTTATTTCTTACCGCTCTTTTTATGGTGGTAGCGGCAAGCGCTTCGGCGCAGACAGATGGTACGTTCCAGTTTATGGACAAGGATGGTAATGTCGTGCCGGATGGCAGTACATGCACATTTGACGCAAAAATGGATGACGACTGGGGCATGATAATGGCCCACATAGACCTGTTTGTGAAGAACACGACGGCAGATGCAGCTTACGTTTCGGCACAGGTGATAACGGTGCAGATGCCGAGTGGTGAATTACAAGTGTGCTTCCCGAATGAATGTATACTTCCCGTACCTGCCGATTGTATCACAAATACGGGAATGATGGCAGCCGGAGAGGTGAAAAACTTACAGTCGGAATGGATACCCAAAAAAGGAAAATACGGCACGGCAACATTCACTATACAGCTCCGTACAATGGACGGCAACAGCAAGACAGTGAAAGCCTACGGACCGAAGGTGACAGTCAACTGCGTATATGCCGACCCGACAGGTATCAACGGTGTGCTTACCGATGACAGCAACGCCACAATCAACGTCTACGATGCGACCGGTAAGACCGTTGTCAGCGGTCGTCCGGCAAGCGCGTTGGGCTCGCTTGGCAGGGGATTGTATATCTGCGAGACGGTGAAAGACGGCAAACGTGTGGCCGTACGGAAGATTGTCAAGTGATAAAAAACATCATATAATAAAATCATAAGCATGAAAAAGTTTTTATTTTCGTTGATAGCTTTAATGCTGTTTGTCGCTGTCGCCGGCGCACAAAACAGTGTAAAGTCAATCACAAAGCAGGCTCCTTTCGGAGTGTTGCAAGCAAATGGCAATGCAATATTGCCCGTAACTCCGGGTTTTAACAAGTTGAAAGCAGCGAAGACTCCGGCCAAAATTCAACTTGCCGACAACCAAAAGATAATGGGTCCGTATACCACCGACGACTTGGGCGCACGCGGTTTGGGACTCAATAATGTAACCGGCAATGTGCCTATTGCCGCTCTCTTGGATGTTGCAGACCTTAGAAAGTTCAACGGTGGAAAGGTGGTTGCTTTGCGTTTCGGTCTTGTGGGTGCCACTACTGTGAACAACGTGTTTATCAAAGCGTTTAAGAACAACGAGTTTGTAGACTTGTATGAGCAGGAGTTTACCGGTTCGGCAGTTGTAGGTTGGAACACCGTTACATTAAGCACCCCATATACTCTCGATTTCACAGGTATTGACTATCTGTTGCTCGGCTTCGAATATGTGCAGTCCTCGGGTAAATATCCGCTCTCGTTTGCAGGCGAAGAGACTCGTACGGCAGCTTATGCCAACTTCGGAGAAGGCGTGGATTGGTATATGCTTGACGGTGCGGGCGGCAGCCTTTCCGTACAGGCTATTGTGGAAAATGAGTATCCCGAGAGCGATGTTGTGATAAACGGTGTGCTCACTCCCGACTATTTGAAGTCCGGTGAGGATATCGAATATATGTTCTCTTACTACAACGACGGAACAAAACCGGTATCGGTTTACTCGTTTGGTGTGGCTGTCGACGGCAAGGAAGTTGCCGTAATAGATGCTCCCACAGCCGAACTTTCTGTCGAAGCTAAGGAATATAAGAGCGTATTGAAAGGCCTGAACCTTGCAACCGGCAATCATACTTTGTCGGTATATGTGAAGCAAATGAACAATGAGACGCCGGCAAAGACTGATACGGCAAGCTATGAATTCGGTGTATATACAGAGACTCTTCCGAGACAAAAGTATCTTGTCGAGCACTTTACATCGCAAGGTTGTACCTATTGTCCGCTCGGAATAAAACTCCTTACGCGTCTTTCCGAGATGCGAGGCGACCTCGCATGGGTGTCAATTCATGGCGATATGAACGTGAGAGACATATATACGATAGATGAAGGCAATACTATTAACGGCTGGTTGTGTGGTGGACTTTATCCGTCCGCTGCTTTCAATCGTGTGCCATTAGGTGATAATTCGATAGCCACAAGCATCGGCGTATATGAACAGTATATAGAAACTGTTGCTAAAGACTTCAGCACAATGCTTGATCAGATAGCTTCGTTCTATCCTTCGTTTGCCTCTGTCGACATCGATGCCAAGATAAACGAGACCACCGGAAAGCTTGATATCAAAGTGTCTGGAAATACAACGAGTGAGTTCGCTTCGTTATATGGCGACAACGCCGCGCTCACTGTGTACGTAACAGAGGACAGTCTCGTGGCCCGTCAGCTCGACAACGGCACATGGAAAAGCAAGTTTGTGCATGACAATGTGCTCCGCAGTGTAGTGTCGTCTGTTTACGGTGATAAAGTTACCGTGACCGGAAATAAATACGAGAACAACTACAGCATAGATGTTCCGGCAGATTGGAACAAGGCAAATCTATGTGTGACGGCATCCATCGGGCGTGCAGTGACAGAAGAGAACTTCAATAACGAAAAGCTCTGGATCTCAAATGCCAATAAAGTTAAGGTGAACAACACTACCACCGGCATCACCGCTCCCTCCGCTTCGGCCGAGAACCGCCCCGTGGAGTATTACACTCTCGACGGTATTCGTACAGAAACTCCCGTCAAGGGACTCAACATCGTGAAACTTGCCAACGGAGAAGTGCGCAAGGTGATGATCAAATAAGAAAGCATTTATTGATATTATATGCAAAAACAGCCCCGCCGACTCAAATGGCGGGGCTGTTTTTTTAGGAGTTAATGGAGTTATAAAGGAGCTTGCGAGCGATAACTTCTTTAACTCCATTAACTTCTGCAAAAATCCTTCTTCTCTCCCCAAATATTGCAATGCACATTTCGCAAAAATAGTTGTTTGGCGGGAAGAGAGGCGTGATATATAAACAAAATAACCGCTAAATGGTTTTAAAATAAATGTCAAAACTTTGTGTTGCCGATTAAAAGCAGTAACTTTGTGAACGTTTAAGACGCAAATTCTTATTTAATAAAAACAAACAATATTATGGCAAGTTACAAATCACTTGGTCTCGTGAACACCAAAGAAATGTTCAAAAGAGCCATCAACGGCGGTTATGCCGTACCTGCATTCAACTTCAACAACATGGAGCAGTTGCAGGCAATCATCAAGGCTTCATCGGAATTGAAGTCGCCCGTTATCCTTCAAGTATCAAAGGGCGCCCGCAACTACGCCAACCAGACATTGCTGCAATACATGGCGCAGGGTGCTGTTGCTTATGCGAAAGAGTTGGGCTGCAAGGCTCCCGAGGTTGTGCTCCATCTCGACCACGGCGACAGCTTCGAGCTCTGCAAGAGCTGTGTCGACATGGGCTTCTCTTCTGTAATGATAGACGGTTCATCTCTTCCATACGATGAGAACGTGGCACTGACAAAGAAAGTTGTGGAGTATGCCCACGCTCACGACGTGACGGTAGAGGGCGAGCTCGGTGTGTTAGCCGGTGTGGAAGATGAAGTTTCCGCCGCCGAGTCACACTATACCAAGCCCGAAGAGGTGATAGACTTCGTCACCAAGACCGGCGTTGACTCGCTTGCTATCTCTATCGGTACTTCTCACGGTGCTTACAAGTTCACTCCCGAGCAGTGCACACGTGACCCGAAGACCGGCCGTCTGGTGCCTCCTCCATTGGCATTCGACATTCTCGACGAGATAATGAAGAAGCTGCCCGGCTTCCCAATCGTGCTTCACGGTTCGTCGTCAGTGCCTCAGGAGTATGTAGACATCATCAACCAGTATGGCGGAAAGTTGCCCGATGCCGTTGGTATTCCCGAGGAGCAACTCCGCAAGGCAGCCGCAAGCGCTGTTTGCAAGATTAACATCGACTCCGATTCTCGTTTGGCTTTCACAGCCGCCGTTCGCAAGACGTTGGCCGAGAAGCCCGGTGAGTTCGATCCGCGCAAGTATTGCGGTCCGGCACGCGACCTCATGGAGCAGATGTACAAGCACAAGATTACCGAGGTGCTCGGCTCAGACAACAAGTTGGCTGTGCTCGATTGATTTCTGCAGATATAAAAAACAAAGTGGGGTGCTGTTCGTAATGAGCGGCATCCCGCATTTTTATATATTTTCTTCTTCACCTCCCCTTGGGGAGGCCGGGTGTGGTTTCCTCTCCTTTTTAGTTGCGTATAATGAACTAAAACGGACTGTTAAATAAATTAACGGTCTTTGTAATTGCGTTTTTCTGAAAAAAAAGTTTCGAGCTCGCAAATTCGCGAGTTTTAAGGTGTTTTGCGTAAATATCTGTATACGAGAAAGATACGGGTATTTACGCATTTTTTGAAAGCATTAAAAACCGTCTTGTTTTCCAATTAGGCCGTAATTGCATTCCAATTACGGCCTAATTGCACTCCCGTTAGGCCGTAAATGCAATGCAATTACGGCCTTATTGCAAGGCAAAATCGGAGAAAATGC
>JAGAPR010000057.1 GCA_017623155.1 Prevotella sp.
GCGATTTCAAGCGTCTGTTCCGCCGTGAAGCCGTGCTTGGCGTTGGCTTCCTTCTGGAGCGTGGTCAGGTCATACAGGAGCGGAGTTTCCTCTATCTTCTCTTTACGTTCGGCTTTTGTGACAGTGGCAAAGCCGGCTTCCTTTACCTTATTATATAGTGCTGTGGCAGGTTCTTTCTCTTTCCATTTCTTGGAAGATGAGAGTTTCACCACTTCGCCGTCGCCTGTGTCTGCGGCGATATGGAGCTGCCAGAAAGGTTCCACCGTGAAACGGCGGTTTTCCCAATAGCGAGCGCACACCATCGCCAGCGTGGGTGTCTGCACCCGTCCGACGGAATATGTGCCGTGTCCGGCTGCGATGGAGAGTGCCTGCGTGCCGTTGATGCCCACAAGCCAGTCGGATTCGCTCCGTGCTTTGGCGGCAAGGTAGAGGTTGTCGTATTTGTCGCCCGCTTCGAGGTTACGCAACCCCTCGCGGATAGCCTTATCGGTGAGCGAACTTATCCAGAGGCGCACGAAAGGCGTGGTACATCCGATATAATGGTAGAGGTATCTGAAGATAAGCTCACCTTCGCGTCCTGCATCGGTCGCCACAATGATCTGCTCGCTTTCCTTGAAAAGACGGGCGATGATTTTTATCTGCGACACCACGCCGCTGTCGGGCTTGTAGCCCTTCTCTGTCTTTTCCTGACGGGGAATGAGCGTGAAGGTTTCGGGAATGACGGGCAGGTTGTCACGGACGAAGCCGCGTATGCCGTAGCCGTCGGGCATGGCAAGCTGGACGAGGTGTCCGAACGCCCATGTCACGGCATAGCCGCCTCCCTCGAAATATCCTTCCTCTCTCTTTGTCGCGCCTACGATGCGGGCGATTTCACGTGCCACGGATGGCTTTTCTGCAATGATTGTCTTCATGCTGTTTTACTTTTTAATGGATTATTACTTTGGATTTAGTGGCGGACACGGGATGTTACATCTTCATGCCCTTGTTGTTTTTCTTCTGAGGCTTTTCCTGCTGCTTTTGCTGTTTGTCGTCTTTCGGAGCGGTCTGCCCTTTCAGCAACGGCTCTTTCAGGTTCTTGGTCGCCTCGTTGGTCTTTCCTTCGCTGTTCACCGCCACCTGTGTGCGGCTCTCGTTGGACGGGGCGACCTTCTGCGCGTTGTCGGGGTTGGTGTCGTAGCGGTACGGACGTCCCTTCTCCGGGTTGAACTTGATGTACATGGTGGCGTGGAAGCCTTGCTTGTCGGTCACGTTCTCCAGCTTTATCGCCTTACCCGCTGCGTAGTCGGCTTTCTGCTGGTCGGTGAAGTTCACGCCGCTCCATTTGCTGATGGGGCGGATGCTGCCGTCGGCGTTCGTCCACGTGTTGCGGCGTTGTTCCTTCAGTACATCTGCTTTATCCTGTATATCCAGCGCCTGCATTTGTTTGGGATTGTTCTTCTCTTCAAATGTTTGGGCGGTACGGGGCGACCTGCCGGTTCCCGGCACGAACTCCACGCCTCGCTGCTCTACATTCACTTGAAGTGTGGTGACGAACTTCCTGCCGTCGTTGCGTTCGATGAGTTTGTCGCGCACGGGCAGCCCGGCACGCAACATATCCTGTTCCTGTTTGGTGATTTCCGTCTTTCCGATGCGCTCCGGTATGCGTACCTTGTTTGCTGGTATGTCTGTGATTTCATTCGTCTTGCGGTCTATGCTGATGAACGAGGGGATGATTTCACCCGTTTCCCTGTCCACGATGTCCACGACCCTGCCGAGGTTGCCCGTTTCGCGCAGGTTCTTACGGTCTTCGTCGGAGAACTTGTGTTCCTTGTACTCGTCGAGTTTCTGCTCCTTGCGGATGAAATGCGGCACGAGGCTGACATTGCCTTCACCGTCTTTCTTGAAGGAAAGGCGGGCATCCAGCTCGAAAGCCTCGCCGCCGAACTTGGGCGACACTTTCACCAAATCGGACTTGCCGTAGTTGAGCATCTTCTGAAGGTCGCCGGACTTTTCAAGGTCGTCACGTTTCACGCCCCATTTCTCTTCCAGCTCCTGCCAGTTGATTTTGCTCTCGTCAATGGGCTGGTAGCCCCGTCTGCCTTGCGTCTGTTGTTGCGGGCCTTCCTGATTCTGTTCCTGCTTCTTTTCCATTTCTTCCTGTTTTGGGGTTTCTTTGGGCTGCTCTTCCTGCTTTTGTTCCGTCTGCTCCGTCTTTCCGGCGGTCTGTTCTTCCTTCACCTGCTTTTCGTAGCCGGAAGTGTCCACCTTGTGGGGCGCAAGCAGTTCCTTGTTGGCTTCGGGGTCTTTCA
>JAGAPR010000058.1 GCA_017623155.1 Prevotella sp.
GCATTTTCTCCGATTTTGCCTTGCAATAAGGCCGTAATTGCATTGCATTTACGGCCTAACGGGAGTGCAATTAGGCCGTAATTGGAATGCAATTACGGCCTAATTGGAAAACAAGACGGTTTTTAATGCTTTCAAAAAATGTGCAAATATCCGTATCTTTCTCGTATACAGGCATTTACGTAAAACGCCTTAAAACTCGCGAATTTGCGAGCTCGAAACTTTTTTTTCAGAAAAACGCAATTACAAAGACCGTTAATTTATTTAACAGTCCGTTTTAGTTCATTATACGTAACTAACCTGCATTAGTTATTCCTTTTGTTCCCTTTCGCGTGTCATGTTGTCGTAAAGGTCGACAGGTCCCCAGTGCCATAGCTTTGTACTTTCGTCTTCCAGTATTTTATATGTGTCTGATAAATAAATCTCTTTCACGGCTTCAGGTATGCCGATATTCTTTTCTTCTGTCAGCATCTCAGCCATTCTGCACACTTTGGAGGGGAGAAACAGATAAAGGTTTTCTTGGTTAACGTTCAGGTTCATAAAACTATTTCTTCTGCATTAATGAATTTAATTGTTTTCAACGACCTTGCTGTATGAAAAAGATATTGGTCTATCAATTTGTAGGTTTTCAACTCGGTTTTCAGCGATTGTTTGTCAAGGATACCGCCTTCATATAGAGCAAATGCTGCATATACGCGGTCGTTGGCTACCGGACCGTAAACGATGTCGTATGGATGAGTAAAATTTTTGTGTGTCCGGTTTGCCATTACAAAGTCTATCCACTCGTCTGTTGGCTCATTGAATGTAAGGGTGTTTAATCCATCGGTACCGTTGTCATTAAACTCAAAGACATTAATATATCCTTTTTTGAGATTGTTTTCTTTCATACGTCGTATCACCCAAGCCTCAGCTTGGCTGCGTGACGTGGTCGTATAAAATCCTTTTCCGTAATCGAGTGTACGGTTGGAATTCCTTATTTCGGGCGTATTGACAATCTCGATACTTCCGTGATACAGTTTCATTGTTTTCCTTTTCTTATTTCTATATACTCGTCTATATCTGCGAGGATCCATTGGCGGCTTTGTGTGTGCAATACTTCAAAGTGTTCGTTGAGATATTCCAATACACCGTATTCGTCCATTTGCCGCATTGCTTCCGTCCCGGTCAGTCCTTTCTCTTTCTTGTATTGCTCGATGCAGAACGATATGAAGTAAGCTCTGTCTTGTTGTTCTTTGCTCATGTCGTGATATTGTTACTGTATGCAAAAATACTATTTTCTTTTATGAAATATAATAAATTGCTGTTTTTATTTTCATTTTCAAGTCAAAGTGGTTTTTCTTATGATTGCTGTCGTGCGCGTCGCAAATGTGAAAGTTTATTGTAAAAAAGACAAAGTTTTTGTTTTGTGCGATATTTGTTATACCTTTGTAGACAATAGTTTTCGGGGCGGCGTGGTGCCGCTCGCGAGACAGAACGCTAAAACCATTATCATGAACAAGACCATATTTACCATCATTGCCTTTGCCGCAGTGTCGATTGGACAGGTCGCGGGGCAGACATACACAGCATTGTGGAATCAGGAAAAGGCAGCCGAGAGCAAGGACCTGCCTCGCACGCAGATTGAAGTGCTCGGCAAGATACAGGCCAAGGCTGCGGCTGCCAACGACTACGGACAGTTGCTGAAAGCCGAGATGAAGTCGGCCGCGCTCATTTGCGGCCTGTCGGGCGACTCGCTCCCGGGCGTTGTCGACCGGCTGACGGCAAAAGAACAAAAATCGAAAGATGCCGTGCTGCGTGCCGTTTACAGTGCTTTGCTGTATAAGATATATGCAGGCGAACTGATGAGCGGCTACATGCAAGACTCGCTCGCCGCCCGCTACAAGACCCGGGCTGTGGCCGATGTGAAAGCACTTGCCGCCACAAAGATATCGGCCTACGAGCCGTTTGTGGTGAAAGGCTACAACGCTTCTGTGTTCGGTAGCGACATGCTCAGCGTCATCGGTTACGAGACATGCAACTATGAGACCATGCATCGCCATTACAGCGTAGCCGGAATGAGGCCGGCCGCATGTATAACGGCACTCGACATGCTGCGCGGCAACGAGCCGAAGAGGAACGACAAGTTGAAAAAGTCGGCTTATATAAAGTCGCTCGACTCGCTCATCAACGTCTATTCCGACCTCGACATCGTGTGCGAGGCGGCCATCGAGAGATTTAAAGAGATGAGCATGTGCTCCGACGTGACGACGGAAGACAAGATAAGCTATATCAACAATGCCATAAGCAAATGGGGCGGTTGGCAGCGGGCCAACGTGCTTCGCGAAGAGAAGAAACAGCTCACGGCCCCGAGCTTCGGCATCTATTCGGCCCGAAACACCGTGGCTCCCGACAGTGCTAACGTGATAAGATTGAGCATGCTGCGCAACATATCGTCGCTGACGATGAATGTCTATAAGGTGAACGCCACGGGAGAAACCGAGCTGTCGCCCGAGAGCGACTACGGATACCGGCATATAAAGCCGTTGCTCAAAGCATTACCCGGCCACAAGGTGACGCGAGACTTCATCCCGCATCCCGACTATATGATGTTTGACGACTCGCTCACGCTGGCCGGACTGCCCGCAGGGGTCTATATGCTTGAATTTCAAAGCACACCCGTCACGGAAACTATAAGGAAGATGTATTATGTGACGAGTGTGTATACCTTGGCCGAACCGTTGCCCGGTAAAACCGTGCGCTATGTCGTGGTAGATGCCGTCACGGGACAGCCTCTGCCGGGAGCGAAAATCAAGTTGACACCCAACGGAAGAAAATCCGGCGCCGGTGTGACGCTGACATGCAACGCCCAAGGCGAAACAAAGTACAAATATGCCGACAACAACAGGGCAATGCGTGTTTTCGCTTATACCGCCGCCGACAAGTACAGCCCGGCAGGCAGGGTGTATGATGGATTTTATTACAATGCCGACAACAGTCCGAGAGACTACATAACGATATTCACAGACAGGAGGATTTACCGCCCCGGACAGACAGTGCGCCTCTCGGCCGTGACATATAAGAACACGAACGGAAAGGAAAACAATGCCGTGGTGGGCGAGACGACTACCGCCGTGCTGCGCGATGCCAACTACAAGGTCGTGGCCGAGCGGCAACTCGTCACCGACAAGTATGGCTCTTGTTCGGCAGATTTCGTCATTCCTACGGGCAGTCTCACCGGAACATATACCATAAAAGTTGGTAACGGCACGACAAGGATAAGAGTGGAGGAGTATAAGCGTCCCACATTCGGTGTCGAGTTCCCGCCCGTCAACGAGAAGTATGCCGCCGGCGACACGCTCGTGGTAAGGGCAAAGGCTCTCAGCTTTGCCGGTGTGGCGGTGCAGGGAGCCAAGGTGCGCTATACCGTTCGCCGCGATGTGGCTCTGTGGTGGCGGTCGGTGGCCGGCGACTATCGCTCGTTCCCTCGCTCGGGAGAGATACTGCGCTCGGGCGGAACGGTGACTGCCGACGACGGAACGTTTGCCGTTGAGATACCGCTCACGCTGCCCGACGTTGCCGTCACGGGGCCGATGCACTATAATTTCGTGGTCACCGCCGACGTGACCGATGCTGCCGGCGAGACACAAAACGCGTCGATGACCGTGCGTCTCGGCACGAAAGCGGCATCGCTGACATGCGACTTGGCCGACAAAGTGCAGGCCGACAGTCTCAATGCGATAACTTTCAAACTCTATAATGCCGCAGGCATGACGATGGTATCGGACATGCGCTTCTACATCGACAACGAAAACGAGTGGCAGAGTGCGCGCACAGGTGAGCCGACAGCATTGAAAAACCGACTCGCCTCGGGACGCCACCGCCTCTTTGCCGTGTGTGATGGCGACACGATAGACAGAACTTTTACCGTCTTCGGGCTTGACGACACAGTGCCTTGTGCCGGCACAAGGGCATGGTTCTACACTTCGGCCGAGTCGTTCCCCGCCGACGGAAGCCCCGTTACATTGCAGGTGGGCTCGTCGGACAAGGATGTGCACATCGTATACAGCATAATATCGGGCGACAGGATAATAGAAAGCGGCTCGACAAGCGTGAGCAACGCGCTGATAAACCGCAAGTTTACTTACAAGGAAGAGTATGGCGACGGTTTGCGGCTCGTATACGCATGGGTGAAAAACGGCCGTTGCCATGATTACAGCACGACGATAAAGCGGCCGTTGCCCGACAAGCGTCTGCGGATGAAGTGGACCACGTTCCGCGACCGTCTCACGCCCGGACAGAGCGAAGAGTGGCGACTGAGCATCATGATGCCCGACGGAAAGCCGGCCGATGCCCGCCTCACGGCCACGCTTTACGACAAGGCTCTCGATAAGATAAAAGCGCATAGATGGAACTTTACCCCCGTAATGTCGCTCAATCAGCCTTACTCGTCGTGGCAGAGGGCCAATGCGAGAATGATAATTGGCGGTTATGCGACGGCTTCATGGAAATCGTTGCAGAGCAAGGTGTTCGATGTGGGACGCTTTGACATCAGTCGCATATACATGAGCAGAAGCCAAGTGCTCACCGCCGCCGGCTCAAACATCATGTATAAGGCCCGTGGCAGCAAGAAAATGATGGCAGAGCCGGAAGTCTTTGAAATGGCGGAAAACATTGTGGCAACGGAGTCGAAAGAACATGTTGCCATCAAAGCATACGACGTGGCGGGCCATGACGAAATCAGTGAGGATGGCGGCGAAGAGAATGTCGAGGTACAGATGCGCGAAAACTTCAGCGAGACGGCATTCTTCCAGCCTGACGCGGTGACAGATAAAGACGGTAATGTGACGCTCGCTTTCACGCTGCCCGAGAGCCTGACGACGTGGCGTTTCATTGGAATGGCATATACTCCCGACATGTATTACGGCACGCTCGAGGGCGAGGCCGTGGCCACAAAGGACATAATGGTGCAGCCGAACATGCCGCGCTTTGTACGTGTGGGCGACAGGGCAAGCATCGCCGCACGAGTATCAAACACTGGAACAGCCGCTGTGACGGGAACGGTGAGAATGGAACTGATAGATCCTGACACGGAAAAGACGGTATACAAGGAGGCAAAACAGATTAAGATAGCAGCCGGAGCCACGACAGGCGTGGCGTTCGATTACAGTCCGAACGGAGACAACAGCCTGCTGATATGTCGCATATCGGTGTCGGGAAAGAATTTCAGCGACGGCGAGCAGCACTATCTGCCCGTGCTTCCCAACCGTGAGCGGGTAACGGTGACAATGCCGTTCACTCAAAACGAACAGGGTACGAAAGTCATCGACATCGCAAAACTGATGCAGGTAAAAGGCAATCAATCGAAATTGACAATCGAATATGCCAACAATCCGGCATGGATGGTGGTTCAGGCATTGCCGTATGCAGCCACTCCGCGCAACGAAACAGTGATAGACAGAATGACGGCCGTATACGCCAACACCGTGGCCGGAAGTATAATAAAGCAAAATCCGAAGATAAAGACAACCTTTGAGCAGTGGAATATGGAGCGCGGTGCGGAGACATCACTCATGAGCGCGCTGGATAAAAACGCCGAACTGAAAGATATTATCCTCGCAGAGACACCGTGGGTGGCCGATGCCGACAGGGAGGAAGAACAGAAACGTCGCATTGTCGATCTGTTCGATGAGTCGCAGATTGCAGGCAGAACGGCATTGGCGGTGAGGAAACTTGCCGAGACCCAGAACCCGGACGGCTCGTGGGGATGGTGCTCCGGAATGCAAGGTAGCATGTATATCACTGTAACGGCTGTTCAGATGTATGCGCAAATGAAAGCCATGACAGGTAATTCGGCCGGATGCGAGGCCATGATGAGCAAGGCTTTCAACTATATGGACGGTGAAATCGTCAAGATGGTAAGGGAGATGAAGGAGGCCGAGCGCAAGGGCGTAAAACCCGGTTTCCCGGGTAATGCTGCGTTGCAATACCTGTATGCGAGTGCGACAGCCGGCCACAAGCCGTCGGCAGCGACCCGCTCGGCGTGTGATTACCTTGTCGCTTTGTTGAAAAAAGACATCGCGAACCAGTCGATTTACGCCAAAGCACTCACCGCCATAATACTCGCCAAGCGCGGAGAGACGTTGAAGAGCCGTGAATATGTGCAGAGCTTGAAAGAATATACAGTGTATAACGAGGAGATGGGACGCTACTACGATACTCGTAAAGCGCATTACTCATGGTGCGATTACAAGATACCCACAGAAGTGGCGGCCATAGAAGCCATCAGAACAGTGACTCCGAATGACGACAAGACGATAGACGAGATGCGCAGATGGCTGTTGCAGCAGAAACGTACACAGGCATGGAATACGCCTATCAACAGTGTGAACGCAGTGTACGCTTTCCTGTTTGACAATACGAGAACTCTCGCAACGGGTGCTCAGGCGGTGATGAAAATAGACGGAACAACACTTGAATTGCCGACAGCAACGGCTGGAATGGGATATGTGAAGACGACAATGACAGACCCGAAAGGCAGGGAACTCACTATAACAAAGACCTCTGAAGGCACGTCTTGGGGAGCTGTTTACGCACAATTCATGCAAAAGACATCGGAAGTTGGGGCTTCCGGAAGCGGAATGAGCGTAAAGCGGGAGATTGTTTTATCCGGAAAGAACGGGAAGAAAGGCGGCAAAGACTTTACAGTAGGCGACCGTGTGACGGTAAGGATAACGATAGAGGCGAGCCGTGATTTCGATTTTGTGCAGATAACAGACCGCCGTGCGGCTTGCATGGAGCCTGTCGAGCAACTCAGCGGTTATCGTAACGGAGCCTATATATCGCCAAAAGACAACTCGACAAATTACTATTTAGACATTCTTCCGAAAGGAAAACGAGTGATAGAGACAGAGTATTATATCGACAGGGCCGGCTCGTATGAGACAGGAACGTGTGTTGCGGCGTGCGCATACGCCCCGGAATATCGCGCAACGGCCAAGTCGCAGACGATAAACGTGAAGTAAATTGCAGCGTAAATGAAAAGAAAGCAGATTATAACACAATTATTATTGTTGTCCGTGATGCCCGTGGCGGCACAGCGATTGACAGTGGCAAAGGAGACAATCGATTGCGGAAAGGTGGCATACGAGAAGCCCGTCACCGCCACTTTCGAGCTGCGCAACAAGGGAATGCGAAAGTTAAAGATAACCGAAGTGAAAGCCGGTTGCGGATGCACGGGTGTGGAATATCCGAAAGAAGAAATCCCGGCAGGAGACAAATTCACGCTCAAACTGACATACGATGCCCGTCAGCTCGGCCATTTCAACAAGAGCGTGCGCATTGTAAGCAACGGTAGCAAGCACCCGGTATACCTTAATATGACCGGAATAGTGGTGGAAGACCTGAAAGATTATTCCGCTTCTTATCCGTTCGCGATAGGAGATTTGCTCACCGATCGTAATGAAATAGAGTTTGACGACGTTAACAAGGGGGATAATCCGGTGCAGACCATATATATAATGAACACGGGAACGAAAGTGTTTACGCCCAATATGCTGCATCTCCCGCCGTATCTTTCGGCCGTGGCAGTGCCCGAACGGTTGGCTCCGGGGCGTTCGGGTAAGATGGAAGTGATGCTGAACTCGGCGAAACTACATGATTTCGGCCTCACGCAGACATCCGTATATCTGGCTCGTAACATAGGGGAGAAAATCAGTAACGAGAATGAAATAACCGTATCGGCGGTGCTCTTGCCCGACTTTACCGGCATGACAGGCGCGCAACGGCAATACGGTCCGAAGATGAGTCTGTCGGCAGAAACTATCGACATGGCGTTTGACGGCAAGTCAAAGAAGACGGAAGAGATTGTAATATCCAACAACGGACGCACGAATTTGAAGATAACGTCGCTGCAAATGTTCACTTCCGGAATGAAAGTGACGCTCGGCAAGCGTGAGATTGCACCGGGAGAATTTACCAAGCTGAAAATAACAGCGCAGCGCGATGAACTGAAAAAGCAACGTTCAAGGCCTCGTGTGCTGATGATTACCAACGACCCCGACAAGCCGAAGGTAACCATTGAATTGAAAATAAAGAAAGATTAGTCGTTTGTTTACCTTTTTTGATAATAGATAAAGAGTTATGGAACATCCGGAAAATAACGAAGAGTATAAAGGACTTATCGTAAATGGCGGCGTTGAGCAGCCGTCGATAGTCAATCCTTACCTAAAACGCAATCGTTTCCGTCGTCGTGAACTGTCTGTTTCCGATATGGTGGAAGGCATATTGCGCGGCGATGTGACTGTGTTAAGTCAGGCCGTGACACTTGTCGAGAGCGTAAATCCCGACCACAGGGCAAAGGCTCAGGAGGTGATAGCCAAGTGCTTGCCGCACAGCGGGCGTTCCGTTCGTGTGGGAATAAGCGGTGTTCCGGGTGCAGGAAAGTCTACAAGTATCGATGAATTCGGCATCCACGTGCTCAACACATACGGCGGAAAGCTCGCCGTGCTGGCCATAGACCCGAGTTCGGAACGTTCGAAAGGCAGCATACTCGGCGACAAGACACGAATGGAGAAGTTGGCCCAGCATCCCGACTCGTTCATCCGTCCCAGTCCGTCGGCAGGCTCGCTCGGCGGTGTGGCGCGCAAAACCCGCGAGACGATAATACTCTGTGAAGCCGCCGGATTTGACAAGATATTCGTCGAGACGGTGGGTGTGGGTCAGAGCGAGACGGCATGCCATTCCATGGTAGACTTCTTTCTGCTCATTCAACTGGCCGGTACCGGTGACGAGTTGCAGGGCATCAAGCGCGGAATAATGGAGATAAGCGACGGCATTGTGATAAACAAATGCGACGGCGAGAACGTGGATAAGTGCAAACTTGCAGCGACAAGTTTCCGCAATGCGCTGCACTTCTTCCCCATGCCCGAGAGCGGTTGGACTCCGAAGGTGTTGTGTTACAGCGGTTTTTACGGCATAGGCATTAAGGAAATATGGGATATGGTGTATGAATATATCGCCTTTGTGAAAGCAAACGGATATTTCGAGTATCGCCGCAATGAGCAAAGCAAATACTGGATGTATGAGAGTATCAACGAGCATCTGCGCAATAACTTCTACAATAATCCGCTTGTCATGTCGCGATTGCAGGAGTATGAGCGCATAGTCCTTGACGGAGAGAAAACCAGTTTCACCGCCGCAAAGGATTTGCTCGACATGTATTTCGACGATTTGCGCAAGCAATAATTTTGCGAAACGGAGTCTCTTATATCGTAACAATACAATATGTCATGCTTCAAATAGAGATAGACAGCGGCAGCGGGTTCTGCTTCGGAGTGACAACGGCCATCAGCAAGGCCGAGGAGGAGCTTGCCGAGGGCAAGACATTATATTGCCTCGGTGATATAGTGCATAACGGAATGGAGTGCGAACGGCTGCGGAAGATGGGACTCATAACCATCAATCACGAGCAGATGCGCGATTTGCACGACGTGAAAGTGCTGTTAAGGGCACACGGAGAGCCCCCCGAGACCTATGAACTTGCACGGCGAAACAACATCGAGATAATAGATGCGACATGCCCCGTGGTGCTTCAGTTGCAGCGCAGGATAAAGAAACAGTATGAGAAAGCGGGGGAGACGAATGCTCCGACGGCAGCTGACAAAGAGCCGTCTGCCGACTCTCAGATAGTGATATTCGGCAAAAACGGACACGCCGAAGTGCTCGGTCTTGTGGGACAGACGGAGAGCCATGCGATAGTGATAGAACAGTTTGACGATGTCAAGCGGCTTGACTTCACGCGAGACATATACCTTTATTCGCAAACGACGAAGTCGCTCGACGAGTTTCATAAGATAATAGAATACATCCAGAGTCATATCTCACCGTCGGCAGAGTTCCGCAGTTTCGACACTATATGCCGTCAGGTGGCCAACAGGATGCCCAACATCAGTGCTTTTGCCACGCGCCATGACCTTATCCTTTTTGTTTGCGGGCGTAAGAGCAGCAACGGAAAGGTGCTTTTCAACGAATGCTTGCGTGTAAACGGCAACAGCCATCTGATAGAAGGACCGGAGGAGATAAATCAGGAATGGCTCAAAGGTATAAAGACCGTGGGCATCTGCGGTGCCACGAGCACCCCCAAATGGCTCATGGAGCAATGTCGCGACGCATTGCTGAAATTGTGAATACACATTGTCCGAACATAAAACAGCGCGCGTCCGATGGTTTTTCACCTATCGGACGCGCGCTAAAAGTATCCGTTATCGGGCTGCTTTATTGAACATTTCGATCAGCCATTGCTTCTGTTCTTCGAGCGTCATGTGGCTGTTGTCGAGCTCGATGGCGTCTTCGGCCTTGCGCAGTGGCGACACTTCGCGGTGTGAGTCGATGTAGTCGCGCTCCTTTACGTTGTGCAAAATGCTGTCGAAATCGGCCTCCATGCCCTTTGCTTTCAGTTCGTCGTAACGGCGTTTGGCTCTCACTTCGGCACTCGCCGTCACGTAAATCTTCAATTCCGCGTCGGGAAAAACGGTCGTTCCAATGTCCCGGCCGTCCATCACCACACCTTTATCTTTACCCATTTGCTGCTGCATGGCCACGAGAGCCGAGCGCACAAATGGCAATGCTGCCACCGGACTCACATTGTTCGACACTTCCATTGTGCGTATGTCGCGCTCCACGTTCTCGCCGTTCAGATATGTTTCCGGCAGCCCCGTACTCTCGTTGAGCACGAATGATATGCTTATTTCCGGCATTTGGCGTTCCAACCCGGCCGCGTTTATCTTTCCGTCGGCATCAAACAGCTTGTTTCTCATGGCGTAGAGGGTGACGCATCGATACATCGCTCCCGTATCGACATATACATATCCCACTTCTTTCGCGAGGTCTTTTGCCATCGTACTCTTGCCGCACGACGAGAAACCGTCTATCGCTATGGTGATTTTTTTCATGCTTTCTGTTTATTTTTTTATAATGAATAAGTTACGTTGAATGTCAGCGAGGTCGACGATACGTGATATTTGGCGTATGCGACATTCAGTTTGAAGCGTTCGAGTTGCAGCCCCGCGCCGAGCGAGAGTCCTGCGCCGTGACTGCTTTCTCCTTCGGCATCGGTGATTTTCATCTCGTCGGCACGTCTGAAATTATATCCTCCGGCGATGTAGATGCTGCTCGACAGCATAATGTCCACTCCCAGTACCAAGTGATTTATGAACCGTCCTTCCCAGTCGTTCAGCCTTGTCATCGTGCCCGATATGCGCAGCGGGGCGTTGCCGAGCTGTTTGCTGAGCCCCAGTTGCACGTCGAGCGGTATGCGTTCGAAGTCGTCTTCAAACGCCTTTACCTGTCCGCCGAGGTTTCTTGCCACCGCCGATATCGACAGTCCCTGCTCTTCGAGATAGTAGTTCAGTCCGAGATCCACTCCCATGGCCAGTGAGTTGTAGCCTCCGATCGACGATGTTATTATTTTGGCTGTTATTCCTCCCGCCAGTCTTTCGGTGAGCGTATAGGCGAACGAGCCGCCCACCATTATGTCTTTTGCCGAGAAAGTGCCCGTCTGAATGTTGTCGGCCGTGGTCTCTTTCATGCTTCCGTAGTCCATATACAGTGCCGACACTCCCCATGTGGCCTTGTCGTTGACAGCTTTCACGAACGACGCTCCGCCCAGTTTCACGCCCTCCATGTATGTCATGAAGTTCAGGTTGAGCGATTTGTCGCTCACTCCCGTGAGCAGCGACGGGTTGTGAAATATCAGTGTCGGGTCGTCTTCTATTATCGTTATGTTGTCTCCTCCGAGTGCCGCGACGTGCGCGCTCATCGGCAATCGCAGGAAATTATAATCCGTCCGGCTCTCCTGTGCCGTCGCAATCAGTGGAAAAAGCACCGCGATTATGGCAAAAAACACTTTTTTCATCTATTTTATGGTAATTTGTCGGCAAAGTTACGCCTTTTTGAAATATCTGCGTTAATTTTGCAGCAGTAATTCGTTTTATTATCAAGAATATAACGAAAAAAAACTCTTTATATTATAAATAATGATGGAGATAAAGAAAAGCGTCTCGGCAGATTTGGAGAACAAGCGGCTAACGGGATTCCTACTCGGGCTGATATTTGCTTTATCTCTTCTTTTTACAGCCTTTGAATATATTATTGACGACACGTCATCGGATGCGGCCGACGCCGAGTTCGACAATCTCATGGCCGACATGGAACTGAGTCCAGTGCGTGTCGAGGACGACATGATAGCCCTCGCGCCGGTGAAGCAGGAGCCCGTGACCGACAAGTTGCGTATCGAAGACGAGCCGGTGTCCGATGAGCCGGCCGACATTTCCGATATGGAGACACCTGTTCCGTCGGGTAATGCCGCAGGCATGGTGCCTTTCGTTCCGGCCGACGACGAGGCCGCTCTTTCCGTTCCGGCTCTTTCCCCCGTTGCCGATGAAAATCCCGAACACTTCCGTGTGGTGCGCGAGTTGCCGCAGTTTCCCGGCGGTGCGGTTGAAATGATGAAGTGGCTGACGCGCAACCTGAAATATCCGGCCGATGCCAAGCATCGTAATAAGGAGGGGAAGGTGACGGTTCAGTTTATCGTAACCACCGAAGGCACCGTCACCGACATAAAGATTATAACCCATGCCGACCCCGCACTCGACCGTGAGGCCCTCCGCGTGATAAGGGCCATGCCCCGATGGAAAGCCGGAGTGCAGGACGGAAAGCCCTGTCGGACAATGGTTCGCATTCCCGTAGTCTTTAAATTGTAATAAAATAAAACCATTATCAATATGTTGACATCAACCGAAATACTCGATATGGTAAACGAGTTCATCGACAAGTTGCCATATACCCGCAAGCCGGAGTCGCTCTATGAGCCTATCAAATACGTGCTGTCCATCGGCGGCAAACGCATACGCCCCGTGCTGATGCTCATGTCTTACAACATGTTCAGAGACGACCCGCAAAGCATTCTCATGCCCGCCTGCGGCATAGAGACGTACCATAACTACACATTGTTGCACGACGACCTGATGGATAATGCCGATGTGCGCCGCGGCCGGCCCACCGTTCACCGCAAGTGGGACGCCAACACGGCGATACTCTCGGGCGACTCAATGCTTGTTGTCGCCTTTCAGCGGATAGCCGCCTGCGCCCCCGACAAGTTGCGCCCGGTGCTCGACCTGTTCACCGAGACGGCTTTGGAGATTGGCGAGGGACAGCAGTACGACATGGATTTCGAGACCCGCAACGATGTCGCCGAGGAAGAATACATCGAGATGATACGCCTTAAAACGAGCGTGTTGCTGGCCTGTGCCGTGAAGATAGGTGCCATATTGGCCGGAGCGTCTGATGCCGATGCCGACAATCTTTATAAGTTCGGCGAGCGGATGGGACTCGCATTCCAGTTGCAAGACGACCTTCTCGACGTGTACGGCGACCCTGCCGTGTTCGGGAAAGCCATCGGCGGCGACATTACTTCAAACAAGAAGACATACATGTTGATAAACGCCTTGCGGCTGGCCGACGACCGGCAGCGTGCCGAGTTGGAGCGTTGGATAGGCATGAGCGAGTTCGACCGTGCCGAAAAAATCGCCGCCGTGACGGCCATCTACGACGAGACAGGCATCCGCAAACTGTGCGAGAGCCGCATAGACAGCTACTTTGCCGAGAGCGAACAGTATCTCGACAAAGTGTCGGTATCCGCCGAACGCAAGGAAAACCTGCGCCGTTTCACAGCCGAAATGATGCGTAGAGAAAAATGATTTCGATAACGACATGTACTACATAGACACACACACACATCTCGACGGCACAGAATTTGACGCCGATCGCGACGAAGTGGTGGCCCGTGCCCGTGAGGCCGGAGTGGGGCGGATGCTCGTTCCAGCCATCGACCTGCCGTCGTCGCGTGCCGCTCTGGCCCTTGCCGCCCGCTATCCGGGCTGTGTCTACGCCATGGCAGGCCTGCATCCCGAGGAGGTGCGTGGCGATTATGCCGCCCGGCTCGCCGATATCCGCTCTCTGTTGCCCGCCGGTTATATCGCCGTCGGCGAGGTGGGGCTCGACTATTATTGGAGCCGCGAGTACGAGAAAGAGCAGCTTGCGGCTTTCGAGGAGCAGGTGAAATGGTCGATAGAGCTTCGTCTTCCGCTGATGATACATTGCCGCAAGGCTCAGAATGAGATGGTGGCCATGCTCCGCAGGTATGAAAGAGAGTTGCCCGGGGGCGTGTTCCACTGTTTCACGGGCAACGGGCACGAGGCTGCCGAGCTGCTTCGTTTCGACCGTTTCGCGCTCGGCATCGGCGGTGTGCTTACGTTCAAGAAGAGCAACCTGCCCGGTGTGCTGCCCGGAGTGCCGCTCGACCGTGTTGTGCTCGAGACCGACAGTCCCTACATGGCACCCGTGCCGATGCGCGGCAAGCGCAACGAGAGTGCCTATACACAGTATGTGCTGAGTAAGATGGCCGAGTGTTACGGCGTTAGCGAGGAACATGTGGCCGAGGTGACCACAGCCAATGCGGAGAGGATATTTTTTAGTTACGTATAATGAACTAAAACAGGCTGTTAAATAAATTAACGGTCTTTGTAATTGCGTTTTTCTGAAAAAAAAGTTTCGAGCTCGCAAATTCGCGAGTTTTGAGGCATTTTGCGTAAATATCTGTATACAAGAAAGATACGGGTATTTGTGCGTTTTCTGAAAGCATTTAAAACCGTCTTGTTTTCCAATTAGGCCGTAATTGCATTCCAATTACGGCCTAATTGCACTCCCGTTAGGCCGTAATTGGAATGCAATTACGGCCTTATTGCAAGGCAAAATCGGAGAAAATGCAACAAAAAAGGATTGTAAATGTTATTAAAGATTAATTTCTTGACAAAGCCGTTAAATTATTTAAGTTAATAAAACCTCTTTCAAAAAAATCAAATGTCACGCCTTTTTACTTTTTGGTAACAATTTTAAGTTAAAATGGGGAAGCCTTGTTTTGTAAATCCCTCCAATCATTTGGTTTTGCTACAGACATTCAATATAGTGTCATTCCCTCTATCAGAAAGTTCCTTAGACTCAGAATTCTGATACCGTCTTTTCGGCAGAAACCGTGAATTGCCTCCTGTCACATACACATCCACATTCCGCATACCCTTAAAGAATTATAAAAAAACGGTGGGAATAACATGATTTAGGGCGAAAAAGAATAAATTTGCACCGCAAAATGCGTCGCGAGTGGCGACAATCCGATTGAGGAGAGGTGCTCGAGTGGCTGAAGAGGCACGCCTGGAAAGCGTGTATACGTCAAAAGCGTATCGGGGGTTCGAATCCCCCTCTCTCCGCAAAAAGACCAATCGGTTTATTAAAATCAATTCAGCTTATTTTTTAAGGAATGAGAAAATTAATTGCGATTTTGGCAATTATCGGTTTCCTTTTGTTTGTCAGGGCCGACTTGGCAAGCGCTCAGGCGGGGCCGGACACGGTGGAAACAGTGGCGGAAGACACTGCCGCCGCATTGTCGCGCGACACTTCGGCAGCGACTGTTACAAACAAATCTCTTACAGACGATATTATCGACGACGAGCTTGAAGCGGAGGAGAGCACAGGCTTTCACACCCGCTTGAAAACAAAGTTCATCGAAGGCAACGCCGGGTTCATGTCGCTCGTGGCGATAGCCCTTGTGCTCGGATTGGCATTCTGCATAGAGCGTATCGTTTACCTCACTCTCTCGGAGATAAATGCGAAGCGGTTTATGAGCGACTTGGAGGCCAAAGTGGCAGCCGACGATATCGAGGGCGCGAAACAATTATGTCGCGACACCCGCGGACCCGTGGCCTCGATATGCTATCAGGGACTGGTGCGCATCGACGAGCAGATAGACAACATCGAGCGGTCGATAGTGTCTTTCGGCTCGGTGCAATCGGCAAATCTCGAGCGCGGATGCTCGTGGATAACACTGTTCATCTCCATTGCCCCGTCGCTCGGTTTTCTCGGCACCGTGATAGGCATGGTGATGGCTTTCGACCAGATACGCATCATGGGCGACATAAGCACATCCATCGTGGCGTCGGGCATGAAAGTGGCACTGATAACGACAATTTTCGGTATCATCGCGGCCCTCATCCTGCAACTTTTCTATAACTATGTGATATCCAAAATCGAGCATCTGACATCGCAGATGGAAGAGTCGGCAATATCCCTGCTCGATATGATAATGAAATACAAGCTCCGCAATGACGAAAAAAGCCGGTAAGACAATCGTTGGCAGCATGTCGGCCGAGCGCATCGCCCGCCGGGTGTTTCTGTCGCTCATAGTGGTTGTGGCAGTGGTGCTCGCGGCCTTTTATCTCGTGGGCTATTCGATGCCTTACGAGGACAACGCCAACTATAACGCCCCTCTGCTCACCGACGTTCTCATCTGGCTGGTATATATTCTCATCGGTATGGCTGCCGTGCTCACGACAGTATCTGTGGCGGCCGGCATAAGGGCACGCTCTGCCGGAGACATGACGGCAAACGGCCTGCCGGCGGCGCGCATAGCATACACGACGGCCGGTATCGTGGCCGGCGTTTTACTGCTCACGTTCGTTCTCGGCTCGTCAAATCCCGTGCAGGCAAACGGCAAGGCATACGACAGTGCCGTGTGGCTGAGGCTCAGCGACATGTTTATTCACACATCTGAGATACTTATCGTCATTGCTGTGGCGTGCGTGGCGTTCGGTGCGTCGGGGATTGCCCGGCGCGGAAAGGCGACAAAAAAGAGTTAGACCATGTTTAACAGACGTTTCAGAAGCAGAGTGCCCGCCCTCAACACCACATCCACCGCCGACATCTCTTTCATGTTGCTGGTGTTTTTTCTCGTCACCACATCAATCGACACCGACCGCGGACTGCAGCGCAGGCTTGCACCGCCGCCGCGCGACGGCAGGGAGACGGAGATGGTGGTGAAGCGCGACGATATGATGAGACTCGACGTAACGGCCGGCAACACAGTGGCATGCGACGGCGAAACCGTCACCACCGAAGAACTGACACGGCGGGTTGAAAAATTTGTCGAGAGCAGAAAAACAAGTCACGTGATATCGATACATGTGGACAGAAGCGCCACTTACGAAACTTATTTCGGCGTGCAGAACGCCATCATGGCGGCATACAACCGACTGAGAGACGATTTCGCGACGCGCACTTACGGTCGCCCTTATGCCGAGTGCGACACGAAAGAACGTGCCAAGGTGGCAGAACGTTATCCGCAACGCATATCCGAGACAACGGAAGGAGGCGACCGATGAGCATGTTCAAACGTCGCGAGCACCGCATACCGGAACTGAATACGTCGTCGTTGCCAGACATGATATTCACCGTATTGTTTTTCTTCATGATAGTGACGACCATGCGCGAGGTCGAAATGAAGGTGAAATACACAATGCCGCAAGGCTCGCAGACGGAGCGACTGACAAAAAAATCGACAATATCACATATATATATAGGCAGGGAAGATGCCTCGTCGGGAGGAGAAAAAGACGGCGGCATGCGGATACAGCTCAACGACAAGCTGGCCGATGTGGCCGACATAGCCGACTATATCGCCGCCGAACGTTCGCGAATGGCCCCCGAAGACCTGAAAAACATGAAAGTAAGCATCCTCGCCGACAAGTCTGTGCCGATGGGATTGATAAGCGATGTGAAACAGGCACTGCGCAAATCTTATGCCCTGAACATTGTTTATTCGGGAGAACAAGACGATGCGGAATGATAAATTATCAAAAAAACGCTAATATAGCTTACGGTTTTATTGCAAATTTACGATATTTGTTATATCTTTGCGTCCATAAATGTAAATTAAAATGGCAAATCAGAGATTAGATAAACTGGATAAACAAATTTTGCGTTTGATAGCCGACGATGCCAGAATACCATTTTTGGAGGTCGCTCGGGCGTGCAATGTGAGCGGCGCGGCTATACATCAGAGAATTCAAAAACTGACGAATATCGGAATTCTCAAAGGCTCACAGTTCATAATAGACCCTGAAAAGATAGGTTATGAGACATGTGCCTATATCGGTCTGAACCTGCGAAACCCAGAGCATTTCGATGAAGTGGTGGAAAAATTGAAAGGTATACCCGAAGTGGTGGAGTGTCATTACACCACGGGAGACTTCGACATGTTCATCAAGATATATGCAGTAAACAATCACCACCTGTTGAATATCATCCACGATAAATTACAACCGCTCGGATTGGCGCGCAGTGAGACGATAATATCGTTTAACTCGGCGATAGACAGGCAATTACCCATAATGGACATACCGATATCTGATGATGACGAAGAATAATCAACGGCAGGCAATATCACCGATATTGCCTGTTTTTTATTGTTATAACACAGGTTAAGCTAATGCAAAAAAAGTTCTTTTTTCCCGTAATTCTCTTAAAAATAAGTACTTATTCCTTATTAATGAAAGCAATTCTTTTGTTGTCTCGGTAAAATGATTTAAATTTGCAACGTTTTCGAAAATAATAATATATAAATATGAACAAGAAAATTCTTATACCGCTTATCGGTGTCGTGGCCGTGCTTATTGGTATCGTGGTCGTTCTCGTCTTTAATCTGAACGCGCAAAAGGAGGCCAATCGCGACATGCAGGAACTGGCCAACCTCGAAAAGAAAGAGATGGAAAACGAGTACGAACAGTTTGCCCGCCAGTACAGCGAGATGAAGGCTTCGATAAACAACGACTCCATCGTGGCTCAGCTCACGCAGGAACAGCTGCGCACCCAAAGACTTCTTGAAGAGTTGAAACGGGTGAAAAGCGATGACGCACGGGAGATAACGCGACTGAAAAAGGAACTTGCCACGGTGAGAATGGTATTGCGCAGCTATGTGTTGCAGATAGATTCGCTCAACCGGTTAAATCAAAACCTGATGGATGAGAATAGCCGGGTGAGGGGACAATACGCCGAGGCAACACGCCAGATAGAGGGACTGAGCAGCGAAAAGGCCTCATTGTCGGAGAAAGTGGCCATCGCGGCCCAGCTCGATGCCACGGCCATCAACATGGTGGTGAAGAACAAACGCAAGAAGCCGGCAAAGAAGATAAAAGACGGAAAGACGATAGAAGTGTCGTTCAATATAGCCAAAAACGTGACGGCCACCAACGGCATACGTACCATCTACGTGCGCATAATAACCCCCGGTGGTGCGGTATTGGGTAGCACAGGCGACACTTTCGCTTATGAAAACCGTGAGATAGAATATTCGATGAGGAAAAACATCGAATATACGGGAGAGGAAATGTCGGTCATAACATACTGGAACATAACAAACTATCTTGAAGGCGGAACATACAATGTGAGCATATTTGCTGATGGAAACATGATAGGCTCGCGTAATTTCACCTTTAAATAAACAAGCAAATATTCGCTTATGAGATATTTCGCAGCATTATTGATAATGTCAATCCCGCTGTCGGGGCTCAACGCGCGGCAGGTTGTGGACATCGACAGTTGTCGGGCCATGGCTCTGCGCAACAACAAGCAGATGAGCATTTCGGCGGTGAAGCGTGACATGGCGAGGAATATTCGTAAGTCGGCACGCACAAAATATCTTCCCGGGGTACATGCTTTCGGAAGTTATATGTATACAAGCCGTGAGATATCTTTGTTGAACGGCAATCAGAAATCGGCACTGTCAAACATAGGCAGCACGGCAGCCGGTGGAATAAACTCGGCTTTACAGAATGCCGGAGCATCGCTGACACCGGATCAACTCGCCGCCATCAACGGGCAACTCGGTGCTCTCGGCACAAGCATAGATCAGATAGCAAGCGGTTTTAACGAGCATCTGAACAGTGCGGCGGCCATGCTCGATGCAGGAGGACGCGGTATTGTGGATGCCTTTCGCACCGATACGCGCAATATCTTCGCCGGCTCAGTGCTCGTGACGCAGCCGATATATATGGGCGGAAGCATCAGGGCGCTCAACAGAATGGCGGATATAGGCGAGCAGTTGACGGCAGGCAGTGCCGAGGCGGTGAGGCAACAGACGATATACGACACAGATAAGGCATACTGGACGGTGGTGTCTCTCAAACACAAAAAGCGGTTGGCGGAAAGCTATCTCGAACTTATAAAGAAGTTGCGCGGCGACGTTTATAAGATGATAGGCGAGGGCGTGGCCACCCGTGCGGAGGGGCTAAGTGTCGATGTAAAGGTAAATGAGGCAGAGATGACACTGCTTCAAGTCGATGACGGACTGACTCTCTCGCGAATGTTGCTGTGCCAACAATGCGGGTTGCCGGTAGATACGGAACTGATAACGGCAGACGAAGACAATGACAGCATTGTCACAGCCGCGCTTCCGGTGGATAATTCGATGACGGAAAAGGCGGCAGACAATCGTCCGGAGATACATGTGCTTCAGGCAATGGCGGATATGAGCAAGCAGGCGGTAAACCTGTTGAAAGCCGGAAACCTGCCTAAGATAGGACTTACGGGAGGATATACGATAACAAATCCGAATGTTTACGACGGTTATCGCAGAAGTTTTGGCGGCGTGTGGAATGTCGGTGTGCTTGTGAGCATACCGGTATGGAACTGGGGCGATGTGGCTTATAAGGTGCGTGCGGCCAAGGGGGCGTCGGCAATAGCGGCACTTGAAGTGGCCGAAGCCCGCGAAAAAATAGAGCTGCAGGTAAGTCAAAGCGCATTCAAAGTGGGCGAAGCATCTAAGAGAATGTCTTTGGCGGCAAGCAATGTGAAGCGGGCGGAAGAGAATTTGCGCAGTGCCGAACTCGGTTTTCGCGAGGGAGTGATGCCCGCCACCACGGTAATGGAGGCTCAGACGGCTTGGTTGCAGGCGCGTTCGCAGAAAATAGATGCGGAGATTGATTTGCGTTTGAGCGACGTAAACATGCGTAAGGCACTCGGAACATTGGAATAACAATCTATTAAAGTTTACTAATATATAATGCTTATGTCAGCAAAATCACAACATAATAACATACTTTACGCCATAATAGGATTTACGGCAGTGGTCTTTGTCGTGGCCATGATAGGCTATTTCACGCTTGGTAGCGAGTCGGATTATATTCAGGGACAGGTAGAAGTGACGGAATACAGAGTGTCGAGCAAGGTGCCCGGGCGCATACTCGAGTTGCGGGTTAAAGAAGGAGACTTTGTCAAAGCGGGCGACACGCTGGCAATTATCGATGCCCCCGACGTGCGTGCGAAGATGGAGCAGGCCCGCGGTGCGGAGAGTGCGGCGGCCGCTCTCAGTGACATGGCAAACGCGGGAGCGCGTGCCGAGCAGGTGCGCGGAGCGTATCAGGTGTGGCAGCAGGCTCGTGCCGGACTCGACATAGCGCAGAAGTCGTATGAGCGCATGCAGCGTCTTTTCGACGAGGGTGTTGTCAGTGCGCAGAAACGCGATGAGGTTTATGCTCAGTATAAGGCCATGGAGGCGCAGGAGCGCGCGGCGAAGAGCCAGTATGACATGGCCCGCAACGGAGCGAGAAAAGAAGAGAAGATGGCCTCCGCTGCGCAGGTAAGCCGTGCGAAAGGTGCCGTCGACGAGGTAAACTCGTACATAAACGAGACTGTACAGATAGCCACAGCAGACGGAGAGGTGACCGATATATACCCGAAAGTGGGCGAACTGATAGGCACCGGCTCGCCGATAATGACGATTTCGGTGATGAACGATATGTGGGGCACGTTCAATGTGCGTGAAGACCGCTTGAAAGGCATGAAAGTGGGAGAGGAGTTTACGGCTTTCGCTCCGGCTTTCGGGAAAGATATCCGGATGAAAGTATACTACATGAAAGACGAGGGAAGCTATGCCGTATGGAAGGCAACAAAATCTAACGGGCAGTATGACTTGAAGACTTTTGAGGTCAAGGCCCGTCCCGTCGAGGCTGTGGAAGGCTTGCGCCCCGGCATGTCGCTAATCATAAAGGATTTGTAACAGATTCTCAAAACCTTTATATTATGGTTGCGGAGGGAAGATTAAGAAACTTTTTCACGGTATTGCTGCGTGAGGCAGGTATCATGAAAGCAAATCCGATATATTGGTTTTGCATGGTTGTATTCCCGTTGTTGACCATGTTCTTCTTCACGTCGCTCATGGATGAGGGGCAGCCTCAGGACATGCCCGTGGGAGTTGTTGACCTTGATAACACGTCTACGAGCCGCAAACTGATACGTAATCTCGACGCGTTCCAGACCAGCAGGGTGACGGCCCGCTACGAGAGTGTGGCCGAAGCACGTACCGCGATACAGCGGAACGAAATCTACGCTTTCATGTATATCCCCAAGGGAACGACCGACAAGCTGTTGTCGAGCCGCCGGCCGAAGATTTCTTTCTATTACAGTCTCACGTCGCTGACATCGGGAGCGCTGCTCTATCGCGACTTGAAGACTATATCCACGCTCGGTTCTGCATCGGTGGGGCAGGCCACAATGAGTGCGAAGGGATATACGCCGGAACAGATACGCACTTTCTTGCAGCCCATAGTCATAGACCTACATCAGCCTTCAAACCCGTGGACAAACTACAATATATACCTCAGCACAGTGCTTGTGCCGGGTATGATAATGCTCTTCGCTTTCCTTATAACCGCATATTCGCTTGGAACGGAGCTTAAATTCAGCCGTTCCAAGCATTGGATAGCTACTGCCGGCAATAATATGGTCGTGGCAATGGCCGGTAAAATCATTCCGCAGACGTTTGTTTTCCTTGCCGTCACATACGGATATATGTATTATGTGTTCGGCATTCTCGACTTCCCGCATCCCGGCGGAGTGTTCCCCTTGCTGTTGCTGGGCTTCCTTTCCGTGATAGCTTCGCAGGGATTTGGAATTTTTGTGTTCGGTATAATGCCTTCATTGCGCCTGTCGATGAGTGTCTGCTCGCTTTGGGCGGTGCTCAGTTTCTCGATGGCCGGCTCGGCATTTCCCACCATGGGCATGGACGGAGCATTGCAGTCGCTGTCGTGGCTGTTCCCTTTGCGTCATTATTTCATGATATATCAGCAGGTGATTTTCAATGATTTCCCGTTGTTCGACGCTCTGCCGCATATCGCCGTGCTTGCCGTTTTCGCACTTCTGCCGCTCACGGTGCTGCCGAAATTGAAGAAAGCCATGCTCACTTATGTTTATATACCGTAACAAAATGAATGACAAAGGACTATTAAGCAGATTTGCCGAGGGAGTGAGCGATGCCTGTTTCGTGTGGTGGCAGGAGATGAAAAACACCTTCAGAGACGAGGGAGTGATAATCTTTTTCCTCATAGTGCCGTTCGCTTATCCTGTTCTTTATTCTTGGATATATAACAATGAGGTGGTGCATGAAGTGCCTGTGGCTGTAGTGGACAACTCGCACAGTGCCATGAGTCGCGACTTCATACGCCGTTGCGACGCTTCGCCCGATGTGTGCATAGCTTATCATGCCACGGATATGGATGAGGCCCGGGCGTTGATGGGCAGTCAGAAAGTGCGTGGTATATATTATATCCCCTCCGATTTTTCCACCCGTTTGGGCCGTATGCAGCAGACGGCAGTGAGCGTTTACTGTGACATGAGCCTCATGCTGACATATAAGGCCGTGTATCAGGCGGCTCTGTTAGTGTCGCAGGAGATGAACGCCGGCATACAGGTAGAGCTTTCCGGAAATCATACCGACCGTGAAGAAGAGATAACCACAACTCCGTTGGCCTACGAAGAGGTGCCGGTATTTAACACTACGGGTGGCTATGGCAATTTCATCCTGCCCGGAGTGCTCATGCTTATATTGCAGCAGACGCTCGTGCTTGGCATCGGTCTCGCCGCGGGAACGGCTCGTGAGAAAAACGGCTATAAGGAACTGATACCCATCAGCCGGCATTATCGCGGCGTGTTCCGCATCGTTATCGGCAAGGCGATGTGCTACATAATGATATATTCTGTGATAGCAGCCTATCTCACTCTTGTTATTCCGCGGATGTTCGGGTTTGTGGCCATTGCCCGACCGGATGCTTTGTTGGGCGTGATGCTGCCGTATATGCTGGCCTGCGTTTTCTTCGGCATGACGGTGTCGTGTATCATTCGCTACCGCGAGAACGTGATGCTACTCGTCGTTTTCATGTCGGTGCCGTTGCTTTTCCTCTCCGGCGTGTCGTGGCCGCAGAGCAACATACCGTGGTTCTGGCAGGCCGTGTCGTGGATATTCCCGTCAACGTTCGGCGTGCGTGCCTTCGTGCGGGTCAACTCCATGGGTGCCGTCTTGCCCGATGTTCTCACCGAGTATCGCATGCTGTGGCTGCAAGTGGTTGTGTATTTCTGTCTTGCCTGCGGCGTGTACCGTTATCAGATATATCTGTCGCGCACAAACCTGCTGCGCCGTTTACGCGATTTGAGGCAAAAGCGGGCCGTCCGCCGCAAGTTGAGGAGTGTGGGAAGTAAATAAAAGCGGGTATATCAAAATACAAGTTCAAGGAACTTGTATTTTGATATACCCTTATGTAAAGAGTGATTAGAAAGCCAAGATTGCACGCGCATAGCATTTGGCAATGTTTTTTCCCCCATTATACACAACACTCGTATTACTACCAGCGCTACTAAATGTGAGTGCATTATCCGATGGTAAATTATAATGCTCAGAAGAGGACCAGTATATTTCACTATATCCCATGTATGAGCCGCCTATACTTGTCATTTTTGAGCCGCCATATTCACCAAATATGTCATTACGATTCACGCATATTGTCTTCAACTGCCCGATAGAGGGGAGAAACCAGGATGTGCATGTGACAGGGGATGGCACCTTGCTACCATACACCGCGGAAGCATAGTAGACGGCGGGACAAGATGACTCCAAATTTCCTGTCAAGTAATAAAACGTAATCGAACTGGTATATTTATAACCATTCCAATCCTTTTCGGGATTCTGTTGATTGCGATCTACATAACAGCCCATAACGCCTGTATTTCCCCAAATAAACTTGGTGATGGTGCCCTTATCATTACTGGCATCTTTCAGGGCTACCGCATAGCCGTGACATTTCTCTTGTTGGATTGCGGTAGTTTTATATTCTGACTTGTCATAGCCATTGTGTCCGACGTAGAAAACAAGGGCTACAACTGTCTTCTTCTGGTCATTGGTGAGGGTTGTATCCTTACTTATCAGCGTGCCGTCCTTGCACAGATAGTCGCCCACCTGAAGATAGTAGTTTATCTCCCTGATGCCGCCGTCAATCTTGAACTTCTTGCCCTTGCCGGCAGAAATCGCACTGAGCCTGTCAGACGGGATGGTGAAGTTATGATTTTTACCGGTGTTCCCCTCCCTGTCGGGTTTGTAGCTGCCTGTAATTGCCGGGGCTTTATCGGGATTGATGATATAACGGTAAATGTGAACATTCTCTTCCACCTGCCAGGGGTTGGTGTCCCCGCTAAAAGTCACAGTGAAATCCTTAGGATTAGAAGTTGGAACGACGTAGTCGGAAATCTCGGGGGATGTATTTGTAAAATGATAAGTGGTCTTTGGCATCTCTATCACAGCCAGTGCCATGCGGTGAACGGTAGAGAAAGTCAGCGCGATTGTGCCGTCAGTTTCTGTTGGCACACCTTGGGCGGTCATAAGGTCGGAGGCTGTATAATTTGCATATTCGCTTTGGTCGGCCTTCACTTCCCAGCCGCTTATGAGATTTTCGAAAAAAGTTTTGTCGTCGGCACCGGCTGACGCGCTCACCTTGTTCTCCATGTTCGTCTGATAGGGATAGTACAGATAATAGCTGTCTGTTGTCTCGCCTTTCACCTCCTCAGCCGTTGTCCACACGATACTCTCACCGTCTTGTGTGGCGGTGAGCTTCACGTTTGCGTTCTTCACCTCGCCGTTTCTTACGATATACAGTCCACAGGCGTCGCCGGCGGTAAAATTGGTCTTGTAGCCTTCCTCGGCGGCACGGGTGCTGCTGTTGCCGCCGGCAGAAAATCCGCCGTCGGTGATGGTGAAGGTCAGCGGCTTGCCGTTATCCTGCGGGGGAACAACGGTTGACATGTCATCATCCTGTGAACATGCTGTGAGCAGCACCACTGCCGCCATATAAAGAAAATGTGTGATTTTTGCCTTCATTGTCTTTGTCGTTTCGTTGTCTGTCATTAGTCTTCCGAACTTGTTATAACCTCATCTTCTTCCCAGTCATCCCAATCTCCGCCGTCAATACTCTGTGCTTTGGCTTCGTTACTGCCGGCAAGTATTCTTTCCGGCTCCATTTCAATCACTGCCATCTGCGGTTTCACATATAACCTGATTTTGTCGTTTTCTTTCATGTTTTTTATTCTAATTATTCTGTAAGTAAGTCCTCATGATTATCTTATCGCATGTTTTTTGATTGATACATTCCGTTCACCGGCTGTTGTGCCAACCGTAAAAGCGGGCACAAAATTAGGCATAAAGACCGGAACGACTGTGACAGATTTATAATTTCGTGTGACAAAAAGGTAATATCCGACATTGTCTCGTGTCAAATATCAGAAGCAACCGGATATAAACGAAATAAGATTAGCGGATTAACTCCTTGTCTTGCATTGAGTCTTCTGTGCCGTCTTCTCATATTGTGCCTTTGCCCGGTAGTATGTCCGCACGCTTCCGAAACCAGACTTTAATGCCAGTTCCTCGCGCTTCACATCGGGGTGCTCGCTCTCGTAGCGTATGGCATGTTCCATCCGCAGGGTGTTTATGTATTTGTTGAAAGGTCCGAAACGGTCTTTGAGCACGATGTGCAGATACAGGTCGTTTATGCCGAGCAGAGTCACCAAATCGGCTTTTGTCAGGTCGGGATTAAGATACATGCGGTCGCGCTCAACGGCGTCACGCACCTGCTGCTCAATCTTGTCCATTGTCTGCGCCGGCAGCTTTGTCGTCTTCTCCTCGTCCGGGTTCTCCTCCTCGTTGTCCGAAGCGGCGGAGGCGTCCGTGTTTTCCTCTGTCTCATCCCCATGATATTCTGTCAATGCCGTACCGCTATTGACAATCCGCTGCGGCCGCAGGATAGCCACCAATATCATGGCTCCGATGACGGCTGTGAATGTTGCGAAAGCGGCACTTGCCAATGCTGATGACGACAGATGCACTCCCCATGCCGCGAACTGGGCGGCAAGCGGAAGCATGAATATGCCCGATGCGAAACGGCGTGGGACGTGATGGGCAGTTTCGCATCCGACTTTCTCCGAGCCGTGGATTATATGCCACACCTGCAATGTGACGCGGGCAAGATAAACCGTAAGCAATACTGCCATTACCTCCACCAAGCCGGTGATAACATCCGGGTGACGTTGCAGCGCGTTTCCTCCCGAAAGGGCAAAGGCCGCCAAGACGAGCATTGTCATTGCCGGCACGGCACCTGCCAAAAGGTTCTCTGTCCGGCTCGGGGGATTGTCCGGCATAAAAAAACGCCGGAATGCGAGAGATGCCGATGCCGGTATGTACACAATCCAGAAACACCGGGCAAGCAGGCGGGCATCGGGACTGTATGGGTGCAGCATACAGGGGAGAAGCAGCACCACAGAGAAGTAAACTCCCACTACGAACTTTCGTGCGGGATATAACTCCTCCATATTCTTGATGGCATGTGGAAAGAGGTTGCAGAAGCGCAAAATTCCACAGAACGAGAAGATGAAGATGAGAACAGCATAAGCCACTGTTATATATGTATGTTCGTTCATCGCGTTTGTCCGGGTGAAAGATAAAAGCTATCAATTAAGGTAAAGAATGTGCAAGTCGGTTGCAATGAAATATGTTTCAAGTTTCCGAGGCGCAGCCTTTCTTATGCAAAGGTAGCAATAAAAATCCGTTAAACACAAATCCGCTTGTTGTTTCTGTCGCCACACTCCATAGGTATTTGTTGCTTGTTGGTATACATCCGATTTTGTTATCTGGCCCGGATAACGATGTTACAAGGCCGTTGTAACGATGCTACAAGGCCGTTGTAATGATGTTACAAGGCCGTTGTAACGATGTTACAAGCGCCTTGTCACATCCCGAAAAATGCCCGGATGATGCCTGACAGACGGGTTGTTATACAAAAATAAGGCCCCGACTTATTGAAAGTCAGGGCCTTAACTGTGAAAAAGACTTTGCTTTTATTATTGTTGTGTAACTCAAAAAGCCTAAATAAAGATTGTTGTCATTGCTTCTTTACCTCTACGATGTGCGTCGGGGCCTGCTCTTTGTTGCGGCGGTTGGTCACCGTCACCACGGCTTGAGCGAAGCTGAGGAAAGATTGTCCGGTGGCTGTCTCGGGCTTTGTGGCGGCCGGTTCGCCGTCGTCGCCGCTCTCGCAGATGCTTTGCACGAGCGGTATCTGTGCCAGCAATGGCACGTTCATCTCATCGGCAAGTCGCTTGCAGCCCTCTTTCCCGAATATGTAATACTTGTTTTCCGGCAGCTCGGCGGGTGTGAACCATGCCATGTTCTCAACCATTCCGAGTATGGGCACGTTCACTTTGTCGTTCCGGTACATGTCTATTCCTTTGCGGGCATCGGCCAATGCCACGTTTTGCGGTGTGCTGACGATTACCGCTCCTGTGATGGCAAGCGTTTGAAGAAGCGTCAGATGTATGTCGCTTGTTCCCGGCGGAGTGTCGAGAATGAAGTAGTCGAGTTCTCCCCAGTCGGCATCTCCGATTAGCTGTTTCAGTGCGTTGGTCGCCATTCCGCCTCGCCAGAGCGTTGCCGTGTCGGGATTGACGAAGAAACCGATGCTGAGTAGTTTCACTCCGTACTTCTCTATCGGAACAATCAGTTGCCGGCCGTCTTTCTCCGTGGCGTAAGGACGCTCGTCCTCAACGTGGAACATCTTGGGCATCGACGGACCGAAGATGTCGGCATCGAGCAGTCCTACTTTATATCCGAGTTTTGCCAGTGCTATCGCCAAGTTGGCCGCTACGGTGCTTTTGCCCACACCGCCCTTGCCGGAGCTTACGGCGATGATGTTCTTCACCTGCGGCAGCAGCTTGCCCACCTCGGGGCGCGGCTTCGACTTGAATTCCGTCTCGATGGTTACTTCCACGTCCTTGCTTATGTGATAGTGTATAGCGGCCTCGGCGGCCTTTACCGTTGACTTCAGGAACGGGTCGGTGTCACGCGGAAACAGCAGCACGATTTTTACTTTCATGCCGTTGATTGCCGGCGTGTCGGCTACCATTTCGCTCTCTACGAGGTTCTTCTTCGTGCCCGGATATGTCACCGTGGCTAATGCGTCGAGGATAAGTTTGGGATATAGTGTCATATCGTTCATTGTTTATTTGTTTACCGTATGCATGCAAATATCGTGCCGTTATGGCTTTTCCGCCGTGCGCCGGCTACTTGCTTGTTTCCAGTCCGCTGCGTTTCGGCCGTTTGTAGCTGCGGTATTCGTCGAGCGGTATTTCCACTTCCGGTTCGGCAAGTGTGGCGGAGTGGGGCAGGGTAAACTTCATATATCTGATGTTCAGGCCCCGTTCTATCCACATGGCTTCGTAGTATGTGCGAATGCCGAGTATCTTACATGTCTGTTCGTCGAGGCCTTCGGTGTGGTAAAGGTCTTCCGTGCGGAACAGCAAGGGCAGATTGTTGTGTTCCACCATGTATGTGGTGTAGGTGAAAAGGAAGTTGGAGTCTGTTTTGAGATGTATCGTTCCGCCGTCTGTCAGGAAGCGTCTGTACCGTTCGAGGAAGTATGTGCTCGACAGTCTTTTGCGCGGATTTTTCATCTGCGGGTCGCTGAATGTGAGCCAAATCTCCTGCACTTCACCCTCTCCGAAGAAGCGGTCGGTTATCTCGATGTTGGTGCGCAGAAAGGCAACGTTGTTCAAATGCTCGTTGAGAGCCTGCGTGGCTCCCGTCCACATTCGCGCTCCTTTGATATCGACGCCGATGAAATTCATGTCGGGATAGAGCTTGGCCAGTTCCACGGTGTACTCACCCTTGCCGCAACCGAGTTCCAACACTATCGGATTATCGTTCTTGAAATAGTCGCGCCACTTGCCTCTCATATCAAAAGGAACGTGTTCCATTACCGAATAAGGGTACTGAAACACGTTCTCATATCTCGCCATATCGGCGAATTTAGCTAACTTTCCTTTGCTCATTTATCTTGTTTTGTTGACTTATCAAAGGCTGTTAGCCTCTTCTTTTGCATCTGCATAGAAGTGAGCCAGAGTTGTTTCCATGTATGGAATGAGGAAGAGGAAACCTATACCGAGCGTGAGGCAGGCGAGGATTGCCCATCCGATGAAGCTCAGATAGAGCATGAACAGGTCCATTTTCTTGCCGTCCATAATTCTCATGCTCTCCTCAATGGCAGCATTTCCGCTCATTCCGGGATTGTCCTTGAGCACAAACGGCGTCATGGCGTATGAGAAAGACTTGATTATTCCGGGCACGATGAGCAACAGAGTCCACAGCACTGTGTATATACCCTGCAGCAGCATGGTGATGAATATGCGGCCGTATTCTTTGAAACCGTCGAACAGGTTGCCGTTCGTCACCTCTTCATCGCGGCTTATTGAGAGGAAGAAGCAGGAGAGGCCCCACGACAGAGGCAGACTCACGAAGAGCATAATGATGGTTCCCAAACCCTGATATGCGTAGTCGAAAAGCGACAGCACGCCAGTGACGGCATAGTAGATGATGATTGCAACAGCTCCCTTGCCCCATTTACCTTTGAGCGACTGCAGAGCCTGGTCCTTGTACTGTGTGATTGTTTGCATGGTGTAATTGTTTTAAATTGTTATTAATTGGATGACTGTTCTTATTCTATTATGACTGTTGTCCAGCCGTGCTTGTCCTCCACCGTGCCGTACTGGATGCCGCGCAGGTGCTCGTAGAGCTTTGCAGACACAGGTCCGGGCTTGCCGTCCTTGCTGAAAGTGTAGCGCTTTCCCTTCTCCGGGTCGTCGATATACGATATCGGAGATATCACGGCCGCCGTGCCGCAGGCTCCCGCTTCCTCGAAGGTGTCGAGCTCTTCCTCGGGTATGGGTCGGCGCTCGACCTTCAGTCCGAGGTCTTCTGCCACCTGCATGAGGCTCTTGTTGGTGATGCTCGGCAGTATGCTTGTCGACTCCGGCGTGACGTAGGTGTTGTTCTTGATGCCGAAGAAGTTGGCTGCTCCGCACTCGTCGATGTATTTCTTCTCCTTCGCGTCGAGGTAGAACTCGCATGCGTAGCCCTGCTCATGGGCGATGCTGTTGGCCTTGAGGCTGGCTGCATAGTTGCCGCCCACCTTGTACTTGCCCGTGCCGAGCGGTGCCGAGCGGTCGTAGTCGCGTATTATCACATACGGGTTTGTGGCAAATCCGCCTTTGAAATACGGACCCACGGGTGTCACGAAGATGATGAACAGGTATTCTGTCGCGGGGTGAACGCCCACTTGTGGCGACATGCCAATCAGCAACGGGCGTATATATAATGTGGCTCCGCTCTCGTAGGTGGGTATGTATTCCTGATTGAGACATACCACTTTGCGCACCATTTGCTCGAAAAGCTCTGTCGGAACTTCGGGCATCATTATGCCGCGGCATGTGCCTTGCAGTCTCGCCGCGTTCTCGTCCATGCGGAACACGCGCACCTTGCCGTCGGGACAGCGGTATGCTTTGAGCCCCTCGAAAGCCTCCTGACCGTAGTGCAGGCATGTAGCTGCCATGTGCATGTTGATATATTCGTCGGAGCAAATCTCTATTTCGCCCCATTTTCCGTCGCGATAGTAGCATCGAACGTTGTAATCTGTCGGCATATAACCGAACGAAAGATTAGCCCAATCCAAATTTTTCATGATTACTGATACCGTATTTTAAATGTCGTTAAGACAGCGTTGCTGTGCCGCCGGTGTGCATCGATACTTCCGTAATCGTATTGTCCCGTCCCGGCGGGCATCATCATGTCGCTGTTTTCATTTGCAAAAGTAAGCAAAATATTGTATATCGACAATAAAATGTAGTATAATTTGAATGTAAATGTTACAAAATTACTTTTTATCAAGTATTTTTCTTATTTTCTCATCGGTCTTTGTCAGTTTACTCTTACATATTGTAATCAGTTCCTGCGCACGCTTAAGACGTTCCGACATAATGTCGATGTCGAGGCTGTCGCTTTCCATTTGCCTTACGATATCTTCCAGTTCCTTTACCGCTTCCTCGTATTTTATTTCTTTTTTCATATATATTATAAATCTTAGTAGCTCTTATAAATCTAATATTGATGCGTCAGTTTTTTGATGATACCGTCTTTACCACGGCATTGATTGTTCCTTTTTCCACCCGTGTCTCGATTTCGTCGCCCGGTTTCAGGGTGCCGATGTCTTTCACGGCGTGCCCGTTGTGCAGCGTGATACTGTATCCTCGTTTCAGCGGCAGGGCGGGGTCGAGTGCTTTGGATTGCTGTTCGAGCATTGTGATGCGGTGATTTTCGGCCGTCAGTCTGCGCTGTGTTGCCGAGCACATTCGCATCCACAGCATGTCGAGTGCCATCTCTTTTCTTGTCTTTGCCACTGAGAACAGTGCCGGAATGCGCTCTGCCAGTCGGTCGATGCGCATTTTTTCAGTTTCCATTCTGTTGCCTGTCGCCCTTGCTATCCGTTCCCGGCAGTTGTCAATCCTGTCGGCGGTGGCTTTCAGTAATCCTATCAGCATCGCCGCGGCGGCCGTGGGAGTCTTCACGCTTGTGTGCGCCACGAGGTCTGTCACGCTCTCGTCCCGGTCGTGCCCGATGCCTGTTATCACCGGAAGCGGGAAGTTGGCGATGTTCTCTGCGAGCGCGAGCGAGTCAAATCCCGACATGTCGCTTGTTGCTCCTCCGCCTCTGATGATGACCACGCAGTCGTATTCATCGGCCTGCTCGTTTATCCTGTCGAGTGCGGCGATGATGCTTTCTTCCACCCGTTCACCCTGCATGACGGCGGGAAAGAGCGTTGTGGCGAATGCAAAGCCATATTCGTTGTCGGCCAGTTGGTTGCGGAAGTCTCCGTATCCGGCGGCCGTCTCGCTTGATATTATGGCGATGCGCTGCGTGAATATCGGCAATGTCAGTTCCTTGTTGAGGTCGAACACTCCGGCGGCTTTAAGTTTTTCTATTATCATCCGTCGTTTTTGCGCCATGTCACCGATGGTGTATGTGGGGTCGATATCGGTCACGATCCACGAAAAGCCGTATGCCTCGTGATAGTTGGCATATACTTTCAGCATCACTTTCATGCCCGGACGGAGCTGTTGTCCGGTGGTGCGTTCGAAGTAAGGACGCAACAGCGACCACGTGCTCTGCCAGCATTTTGCCTGTGCCCGTGCCGTCGGTGTGTTGCCGTTGCCGTCTTTTTCGATCAGTTCCATGTAGCAGTGTCCCCGCGACTCTCTCGCTTCCGATAGCTCTGCCTCCACCCAGTACTCGCCCGGCAAGCCGCTTTCTATCACTGTTCGCAGCAACCCGTTCAGCTGTCGCAGTGTCATCGGCCTTATGTCCATATCGTTGTTGTTTGTCATTGTCAGGTGTTATTCGTCTCTTCCCATGTCGAGCGCGCGGCCGAAATCTGGTATGCCGTAGCCGAAGATGTTATCGGGATGCTCCGTATTGTTGCCCGAGCGTCGCACAAGTTCGATAATCTCTCCCGCCGTTTTGCCGGGCAGTGCCTGCCATAGACAAGCCGTCAGGCCGCACACCACGGGCGTGGAGAACGATGTTCCCATGTCTTTTTTTACCATTCCCCGGCCCGATATCACTGCCGTGGGGCTGCCTTGCGCCATCACGTCGGGCTTTATCCGCCCGTCTTGCGTGGGTCCCACGCCGCAGAACGGTGCGTTCATGCCTTTTGGAGTCACGGCTCCCACGGTGATAATGTTGTCGGCATCGGCCGGGAACCCGATTTTCTTCCATGGACCCATGCCACTGTTTCCTGCGCTCGATACGAGTATCATGCCCTTGTCGGCGAGCATGGAAGCCGATTGCGAGATAAAAGCCGTGTGCCCGTCCATGTCTTTATATTTGTGGTCGCCGAGATGTTTGTCGAACAGTGTGTAGCCCAAGCTGCTGTTGATAATATCCGCTCCCACCGAGTCGGCATATTCGGCGGCCATCGTCCAGTAGTCTTCTTCCACCGGTTGCTCCGTTCTGTTGTCTTCGCATCTCAGCAACAGGTATTTTGCTTCGGGCGCGGTGCCGATGTAAACGTATGGCGAGCACACTCCCATTACCGACAGCACGCGTGTGCCGTGGTCGGCTTTTCGATAGAGTGCATCGGCTTTTTCGTTGACAAAATCCTTTGCTTCGATGATGTTTATGCTCTCGAAAGCCGGTATCCGGTCGGCGTTTCTGAATCCGCCGTCGAGTATTGCTATCGTCACGCCTTGCCCCTTAAATCCCGCTTCGTGCAGCTTCGTGCCTCCTATCATGGCAATCTGGCTCTCTGCGGCTCCGTATGGCGATGCGGCTATCGTGTCCCATGGGTTGAACCGGCTGTAAAATTCGTTGTCGTATATATCGGTGGTGATGCTGTCGGGCGACTGATACACTTTTTCACAGGCACTTACGAAGCTCTTTCCTGCCAGTTTGTGCACGGCGGCAGTGTCTCTTGTTTCGAGCAAAACCGTGTTGTGCCAGCGGCTTGTGCCTATGATTTTCACCCTGTCCGCGTCAAGCATGTCGATGTATAGTCTGCTTACCGGAATATCGGTTGAGTCTATCGGCAATCCTTGTCGCCGTCTGCGCTCTATCGATTTGTGCGATAGAAACTCCTCGGGGCGGCTCAGTGAGTATGTGCTGCCGGCCTTGTCTCTCAGTCGCAATCTGTATATATAATGCTTTTTGCCAGCCTTTCTCTTCCTCTCTTTTATCTCGTTGCCGTCATCCCGGCCCGCCGTTTCCGAGCTACGGGCATTGCAGCATTCCGTGCCCCGTACCGGTAAACATTCCGCGCCCCGTGCCGGTATACAGCCGTAAAAGGTCGATATTGCGGCCGCGATAAATATAAGTATTCTTGTTCTCATATCGTTTGACATGCAAACTTACGGTAAATTCCGCTAAAAACCAAATAAAAGAGTGAAATAGATAAATGTGTTGTGTATAAGATTAAGGAGCGATGACAGATGTGTTCTTCATTTAGAGAATATTGTGGACACTACGGTAGAACCTTTAATTTCGTCGATTCGCGTTAAATTTAGCATCCCTGCATCGTGAGCCCGAAAGCTCCGACACAGGGATACAAGGTTTAAAAATAGTAAAGTACAAACATTTGTGCGGCATATTGACACCGCCTTTCAACCTCTTTTTCTTTTATTTATCTATATATAATATGTACGTCTATATAATATTTACGTCATTTCACAAGCACTTTCCTTGCCTCGCCGCCGCTCTTCACTATATAGAGGCCTTTGCCGAGCGCGGGCTGTGCCGCTCCTTTGAACACGAGGCGGCCGTCGAGGGTATATACTTCGGTTGTGCCGTTATCGGCCA